>NZ_JABFAQ010000004.1:148125-454766 GCF_017168275.1 Rhodococcus sp. KRD175 | reverse complement strand
GTCTACGGGGGAGCGTCTACGTGGGTCGGGTTCGGTGACCGTGGCGCGTGAAGTCCATCGGACCCGGCTAGGTCGCAAACGCGCGCGCATTTGCCGAACGCGCGCGAAATCGCCTAACTATTCCGCAGAATCCGCGCGCATCTGACAAACGCGCGCGCGTTTGCGCCGCTACGCAGGCCGGCAACCGAGGCGAGACCGACGGCCCACAAACAACAACGGCCGCACCCGTGAACAGGTGCGGCCGTCGAAGGTTTCAGGGAATCAGAATGCTGCTTCGTCCAGTTCCATGATGTCGTTGTCGATGTTGGTGAGGATGGCGCGCGTGGCGGTGAGCTGCGGCAGGATGTTCTTGGCGAAGAACGAGGCCACTGCGATCTTGCCCTCGTAGAACGCCTTGTCCTTGCCCTCTGCGCCGTTGTCCAGTGCGGCGATGGCGATTTCGGACTGACGCAGCAGCAGCCAGCCGATGAGGAGGTCGCCGAAGCCCATGAGGAAACGCACCGACGCCAGGCCGACCTTGTACAGCTCGGTGGGCTGGTCCTGTGCGCCCATGAGGTGCTGGGTCATCGAGGTGACGATGGCCTGGACGTCTTCGAGGGCGGTGGCGAGCAGTGCGCGCTCGGCCTTGAGGCGTCCGTTGCCTGCTTCGCTGTCGATGAACGACTTGATCTGTCCGGCAACGTGAGCTAGGGCTACGCCGCGGTCGCGTGCGATCTTGCGGAAGAAGAAGTCCTGCGCCTGGATGGCGGTGGTGCCTTCGTACAGCGAGTCGATCTTGGCGTCGCGGATGTACTGCTCGACGGGGTAGTCCTGCAGGAAGCCGGAGCCACCGAAGGTCTGCAGCGATTCGGCGAGCACCTGGTAAGCGATCTCCGAGCCGACGCCCTTGACGATGGGCAGCAGCAGGTCGTTGACGCGGTAGGCGATGTCTTCGTCGGCGTCCGAGACCTGCTTGGCGGTGATCGGGTCCTGGTGTGCGGCGGTGTAGAGGTACACCGCGCGCAGGCCCTCGGAGTACGCCTTCTGCATCATGAGGCTGCGGCGCACGTCGGGGTGGTGCGTGATGGTGACGCGCGGTGCGGTCTTGTCGGTCATCTGCGTCAGGTCGGCGCCCTGGACGCGTTCCTTGGCGTACTCGAGTGCGTTGAGGTAGCCGGTGGAGAGGGTGCCGATTGCCTTGGTGCCGACCATCATTCGAGCGTGCTCGATGACGTCGAACATCTGCGCGATGCCCTTGTGGACCTCGCCGACGAGCCAGCCCTTGGCGGGGACGCCGTGGCCACCGAAGGTGAGCTCACAGGTGGCGGAGGCCTTGAGGCCCATCTTGTGCTCGACGCCGGTGACGAAGGCGCCGTTGCGCTCTCCCAGTTCACCCTTCTCGAAGTCGAAGAGGATGGACGGAACGAAGAACAGGCTCAGGCCCTTGGTGCCCGGTCCGGCACCTTCGGGACGGGCGAGCACGAGGTGGAAGATGTTCTCGAAGAGGTCGTCGGAGACGGCCGAGGTGATGAAGCGCTTGACGCCCTCGATGTGCCAGGAGCCGTCGTCCTGCTTGATCGCCTTGGTGCGTCCTGCGCCGACGTCGGATCCGGCGTCGGGCTCGGTGAGGACCATGGTGGCACCCCACTGGCGCTCGACGGCGACCTTGGCCCATTCCTTCTGCTCGTCGGTTCCGTTGTGGTACAGGATGTTTGCGAAGCCGGGGCCTGCGGAGTACATGAAGGCGGCGGGCTGCGAGCCGAGGAGCATCTCGTTGATGCCCCACAAGAGGTTGCGAGGCGCTGCCATGCCGCCGACCTCTTCGTCGAGGCCGACGCGCCACCACTCACCGTCGGCGAGGGCCTTGTAGGACTTCTTGAAGGATTCGGGCAGCTTCAGGCTGTGGGTCTCGGGATCGAAGACCGGGGGGTTGCGGTCGGCGTCCGCGAAGGATTCCGCCAGGGGGCCCTCGGCCAGGCGTACTACCTCGCGCAGCATGTCACGGGCTACTTCACCGTCCATGTCGCCGAAGTTGTCGCCCTCGAGGGTCTCGTCGAGGCCGAACAGCTCGAAGAGATTGAATTCGAGGTCCCGGAGGTTGCTCTTGTAATGGCCCATTGCTCGTTCGCTCTCCAGTCGGTGGTGCGGTCTCGTGAGTACCGCCCAAGTTAGCTACTCGTCGGTAACTTAACGGATATTACCCCCGATCGGTTCCGCTGCCAAGGGCGGACCTACTCGCCAGTAATAGAGCGTCGATCGCTGTGCCGTCGGTCACGTCTCGATACCGGTTCTCGGCCGTGGTGACGGTGAGTCGGTCCCCGACGTCCGCCGCCAGATCCTCTGGCGTGTAGAGGATCTCGGGTTCCTGTGGACCGCCGACGCCGTCGGTGATGTTCGACGAGTGATGGCCGAGAATCATGAGGATTCCATCAGGTTTCAACGCCGACACCGCAGCCGATACGGCTCGGCGTCGCTCGTCCGGAGGCAAATGGAGGTAGAACATGAGCACCAGGTCATAGTTGGGCTCGGTTGCCAGCTTCGTCACATCGGCGTGTATCCAGGTCAGGCGCTCGCGCACCGACCGCGGGGCCGACTCGGCCACTCGACTCGCCCGCGTCAATGCCACCGACGAGAAGTCGACGGCGTCCACGGTCCAGCCGCGCGTCGCGAGCCAGATGGCGTTGCGACCTTGGCCGGCCGCCAGATCGAGGGCTCGACCGCGCGGGATTGTCGTCGCGACTTCGACCAACGTCGCATTCGGAGCCTCGCCGTAGACGAGTTCTCGGCGTTCGTACTTGCGATCCCATTCGGCAGCGTCCACGCCGGAAGCCTAATGGGAACTGCTACAGCGTGGCCCGCAGCAACAGCACGTTGTAGTTCTGGAACACCGTCGCCAGGAAGTAGAGGTCGCGGCCCGTCGAGAACGGGTGGATGTACGGGGCGTAGATCGAGCTGATCTCGCGAGTGTCGACCAGTACCTCGGGCGGGCTCCACGGTCCGACGGGCGATGAAGAGCGCCGCAGCACAATGGAATTGGCGTTGTCGGTGGTGATCATCAGGTACTGGCCCACAGCGGCGTTGTATGCAACCGACAGTTCGCCGACGCCGTCGACGATGGGGGCGGCCGCAGCAGGGTCGCCCTTCTTCCACTCCTTACCCGTCCAATATTCGTATTCGCCGAGCCTCGTGATGTCCGCCTCTCTGACGCGAGCGACGTGGCCGAGTGTGGAGCGACCCGGCGGTGTGCCGTACTGGTAGACGTATCCGTTGTCCTTCAGGTAGGCGCTTTGCTGGAAGTTTCGATCTCCGCCGGCGCTGGGCCTGTGGGTCTCGGGTAGTGCGGCCCAGTTCTCTCCGTTGTCGGTCGAGGCGGCGAGGCCGGAGAAGTTGGTGTCCCAGGTACCTGCGGGTCCCCAGTTCTTGACCGACATGAGGTTGAGGTACTGGGTGTCGCCCACGGCGACTCCGGCGGTGGGGATTCGGCTGATTTCGACGAAGGGGATCTTGGGGCTGGGGACGACTTCTTTGGTCTGTCCGACGGCATCCTTGACGACGCTGTCGAAGTTCATGCCGTCGGCGAGGTTTCGGTCGTTGCTGCGGACGATGGCGTTGCTGCGCCAGGACCAGAGGCTGCCTTGCAGGAGGTTGGGGACGCCGACGCCTGCGGTGTCGCCGAAGGCGGTCAGGACCTCGCCTCGGCCGTTGTCCCACATGATGCCGAGGTCGGTGCCGATCATGTTGACGTTCTGGGTCATGTTCGGGCTCGACATTCCGGTCACCTGGGCGACGGCCTGTGCGCGGCCGTGCAGTTGCGGTAATCCGAATGTTCCGTTGAGACCGGCGATGGGGTTGATCGCGTTGGGGTCGGCGAGGGCCATTGGTCCTGTGACCAGCACCGATGCGGTCACCGTCAGTGCTGCGACTGTCAGGACTCTGGATCCCACGCGTGTCAAAATTGCCCCGTTTCATGGTGTTTCCCCGATAACACCTCGGAACCACAGCAGCGGTTTGTTATAGGTGGGTTAAATCGACTCGAGCCCGGTTTCGCGAATCGGGCGAATGCACCTCCGTGTCGTAATCTGGACACCGTGAGTGATCTACCCGATACCCAACTGGCGCGGGATCTGTCCGTCAGTGCGATGCGGCTGAATCGGAGACTGCGTCTGCGGCATTCGAGCGACCGGTTGCCGGTGGCTCAGTTGTCGATTCTGACGACGTTGCTTCGTGAGGGCCCGATGACGACCGGTGAACTGGCTTCCCGGGAGCGAATCAAGCCGCCGTCGGTGTCGCGGTCGTCGCATCAGTTGGTCGAGGCCGGCCTGATTGTCCGTGAGCCGCACCCGACCGACGGCAGGCAGGTGGTGCTGCAGTTGACCGAGGCGGGCGTTGCGACTGCTCGCGACGAAGTGGCGTCTCGCGAAATCGCTCTTGCCGAACAGTTGGACGAGTTGTCGGCTCGGCAGCGGGAAACGTTGGCCGCAGCGTCGGCAATCCTGATCGAATTGATCGATCGAGTCGACTGAGACCGTCAGTTCTCGTGTTGAACTTCGCGATCGAGACCGTCGATATTCCACTCGAGGGTGGATCCGAGTTCCTCGGAATCTCCTCGGTGCGCGACGCGGCCGAGGACGGTGGCGACTATTGCAGCGCACACCATCCAGACGACTACGCCTATCAGCAACCCGGTCATGGACACTTTGTAGCACTGATGTCTGAGAAATCGCCGTGAAACGGTGGTTATGAAGTGTTGCTGTTCGATATACATCGCGTGCGGTCCGGCAAATGCGACAAAGTGAAGCTTCTTGTTCCCCAACAGATGTAGAGACCCGACGGATTGTTTTCGTGTCCTTCTCGAAAACAAAATCAATGAGTTTTGCGTAATTGTTCGACGACTCGGCGAAAGCGACTGTTCGGTGCGCACATATTCGACACCACATCGAGATCGGACTCGAAATCCACATCTCGCAATTGCGACACCATGGTGACCTCGGCTCCCGCAGCGGTCAGTGCCACCCGAGTGTCGTCACCCGTCGACGGGGCAGACATCGGTACGTTCAGCAATGCCCGGGCCTGAGCAGGATTCCGTAGACCCAGGATCCACCAACCGCCGTCCTCGGCGGCACCGAGTAGATCGGTGTCGGCCAGCAACGCGGCTGCGTCGCTGAGCAGTCGCCCGGTGACCTGCGGGGTGTCCATTCCGATCTGAAGTACCGCACCTGCGGGCGCGGCGTCGGCGTGCGCATTCGCCAGCCGTTCGCCCAGTCCGTCGCCGCGCTGCGGGATCACGGTGAACGACGCGAGGGCTCGGGTGAGTTCCTCGGCGCGGGCCGCGTCGTGAAGATGGCCGGTGAGGGCCACGACGCGGTGGTCGACGTCCGCTGCCGCGACGGCGTCGAGGGTGTCCAGCAGCGCGGCAGCTGCCACCTCGGCGGCGGCCGCGTCGCCGATCGTGGCGGCGAGGCGAGTCTTGGCAAGTCCTGGAACGGGTGCTTTGGCCACGACGAGGGCGGTGACGGTCACGAGAGCACCTTCCAGAAGTCGCGCACGGCCACGATGGTGCCGCGGACCGAGCCCGAGACCTTGGACGTGCCTGCGGTTCGTGGTCGGTAGTCCACGTCGTGTTCGACGACGGTCCAGCCGGCCTCGGCCGCGAGCACGAGTAGCTGCAGCGGGTAGCCGGAGCGTCGGTCGGTGACATCGAGGTCGAGTAGTGCTTGTCGGCGGACCGCTCGGATGGCACCGAGGTCGTGTACGGGCAAGTTGTACTTGGTCCGAAGTCGAAGAGACAGAACGGCATTGCCGATTTTTGCGTGCAGCGGGGAGCTTCCCTTGGCGGGCCGGCGACGGCCGACGGCCAGGTCTGCGCTGTCCAGTGCAGCAACCAGGGTGGGTAGGTCGCGCGGGTCCATCGAGCCGTCTCCGTCGAGCACACAGACGATATCGGTGTCGGCGGCGAGGACGCCCGCGTGCACGGCGGCTCCGTATCCGGGGACGGTTTCCGCTAACACTGCCGCGCCGTGGGCGGCTGCCACCGCGGCGGTGGCGTCGGTCGAATTGTTGTCCACGACGATCGTTCGATATCCCGGCGGGATCGAATCCAGCACGGCCGGAAGCGATTCGGCTTCGTTCATGCAGGGAATGACGACGGTGACAGATCCGGGCTCAGACACGGGGTGGGCCCGTTCCCTCGGCGTCGCGCAACGGTGCGTCGGCGAACGCGGTGAGACCGTCCTGCGGCAGGATCTGCGCGCGAAATCCCAGAACCTGTTCTGCCCGCTGTGGACTGGCGACGATGTGCCGTACGTCCCCGGCTCGGTACTGGCCGGTGATTTCGGGAGCTGGCCCACCCCTCGCGTCGGCGAGAACGGACGCCACCTCCCCGATGGTGATCGGATGACCCGAGCACACGTTGAGCGCGGTGAAGCCGTTCAGTTCGGCGGAGATGGACGCGATGTTGGCTGCTGCCACGTCGTGCACGTGGACGAAATCGCGGGCCTGCTTGCCGTCCTCGTAGACCGTGGGCGGCTTCCCGAGTTCGAGCGAGGACCGGAACATTGCCGCCACACCGGAATACGGGGTGTTGCGCGGCATGTGCGGGCCGTACACGTTGTGGTAGCGCAGCGCGACGACGGAACCACCGGTCGACAGTGCCCACGCGGAGGCGTAGTTCTCCTGCGCCAGTTTGCTCGCTGCGTAGGTGCTGCGCGGTTGCAGCGGTGAATCCTCCTCGACCAGTAGCCAATCGAGTGGCTCGCCGGACGCTGGGTCTCGGTTGTCGAACAGCCCGGCGTGCAGATCGGCTCGGGTACGCGGTCGCGGGACGACGGTCTCGCCGGAGGAATTGAGGTAGCGCCCTTCGCCGTAGACCACCATCGACGATGCCAGTACCAGGCGGGAACACCCTGCCTCGTACATCGCCGCGAGCAGGACTGCAGTTCCGAAGTCGTTGTGACTGGCGTATGCCGGCGCGTCCGCGGCGTCGACGCCTGCTCCGACGACAGCAGCCTGATGGCACACGACATCCACACCGCGTAGCGCTTCGACGAGTGAATCCTTGTCTCGCACATCCAGTTCGGTGATGCCCTCGGCTGTCGAGCCGGGTCCGTGGGCGGAACCCAACATGGCGTCGACGGCAACCATCTCGAGATCGGTGTCGCGCGCTGCGTCGAGAATGTGGCCCCCGATGAATCCGGCTGCGCCGGTGAGCAGTACGCGAGTCATGGCAGCTCGACCGGCAGTGTGACTCCGGCGTGCACCCGGCAGTGGGGGCACTCGCCGGTCGGCGCGTCGCGCACTGCGGATCGGACGAGCGCCTTGAGCGGTTCGATGTTCTTCTGGAATTCGGCGAACACGTCCACTGCCTTGACTCCCTGACCGGATTCGATCCCGGCGTCGAGGTCGGTCACCAACGCTATCGGCGCGTAACAGAGTTCGAGCTCGCGGGCCAGGACGGCTTCGGGATGACCGGTCATGTTCACCAGTGTCCAACCTTGGCGCGCGAACCATTGGCTTTCGGCGCGAGTGGAGAACCGGGGACCCTCGACGACCACCATGACACCGCCGTCGACCGCGGACCCCTGGACGGCCGCGCTGCGCAACTCCGCGCAGTAGGGATCGGCGAATTCGACGTGTATGCCGCCGTTGTCGAAGTAGGTCTGAGTGCGGCCGGACGTCCGATCGACGAGTTGATCCGGAATCACGACGGTTCCCGGACCGTATTCGGCCACCAACGATCCCACGGCACACGGGGCGAACACGCGACTGACACCGAGCATGCGCAGCGCCCACATGTTGGCCCGATACGGCAGGGTGTGCGGCGAGTATTCGTGAGCGCGGCCGTGTCGAGGTAGAAAGGCAACTCGTCGTCCTTCCACCTCGCCGACGGTGATCGGTGCGCTCGGTGATCCGTAGGGCGTGTCCAGCTCGATCTCTTCGGCGTCGTCGGCGAAGAACGAGTAGAAGCCACTGCCGCCGATCACCGCGATCTCGGCCTGTAACTCCGCTTGCGTGTTCATCTACCCATCCTCCATCACCGTCGGTCGATATGCTGGTCCGAAACCGTGTTCGTCTTCAAGTCCGCAGGGAGAAAACACTATCCGTTACTGGAGAGAAGCCGTCGCCGGTGCGCTGGCCGTCGTGCTCGTTGCCGTCGCGTTCGTCGTTCCGTATCTGGGCAACGAGATCGTCACCCCGATCATCAACAGAACACCGCAGCAGGTGCGCGATTTCGCCGACGCCGCACCGCTGTTCGGTTTTCGTGAGGTTCATGTCGGATGGGGAACGCCGTTCGCCGTCCTCATCGCGGTGGCGACCGTGCTGTGGGGACCGACCGTGGCTCGACGCCTGTCCTGGACGCGGCTGTTGTTCGTCGTCTGGGGTGCGTCGGCGGCGTGGACGATGGCGCTGGCGATGGTCGACGGTTGGAAGCGTGGGTTCGTCGACCGGTTGGCCTCGACGGACGAGTACCTGCACGAGGTTCCCGGCATCACCGACATCCCCGCGACACTGCGCGGATTCTCCGAGCGCATTCTGGATTACCAGGCGGATTCGTGGACCACTCACGTCTCGGGCCATCCGCCCGGTGCGCTGCTGACGTTCGTCTGGCTCGACCGTCTCGGTTTGAGCGGCGGGGCCTGGGCGGCAACGCTGTGCGTGTTGGTGGGAACCAGTGCCGCAGTTGCTGTGGTTCTCACGCTGGGTGTTCTGGGCGACGAGGACATGGCCAGGCGCGCAGCACCGTTTGTGGCGATCGCACCGGCAGCGATCTGGATCGCCGTCTCCGCCGACGCGTTCTATGCCGGGGTCGCGGCGTGGGGTATCGCGCTGCTGGCGGTCTCGACGAAGCGCTGGCTGTGGCCCGCATCCATCGGTGCGGGAGTGCTTCTCGGGTTCGGAATCTATTTGAACTACGGCCTGGTGTTGATGGGTCTGCCGGCGGTCGCGGTGCTGATAGCGGGCCGAAAGGTTCTGCCGTTCCTCGGTGCAGTGATCGGTGCCCTGCTCGTTGCGGGAATCTTCACGGCGTACGGATTCTGGTGGTACGACGGGTACGAGCTGGTGCAGGAGCGGTACTACCAGGGCATCGCCAAGGATCGTCCGTTCGAGTACTGGGGCTGGGCGAACTTCGCTGCACTGTTCTGCGCGCTCGGCATCGCTGTGCCCGCGGCGTTCCCACGCATCGCCGCGCGGGTGCAGCCGATCAACCTGTTGGTGCTCGGCGGCCTCGCGGCGGTGGTGATGGCCGATCTGAGTCAACTGAGCAAAGCGGAGACGGAGCGAATCTGGCTGCCGTTCGCGATGTGGATGTTGATCGCCCCGGCGGTGCTGCCGCGTCGAACACATCGATTCTGGTTGGCGCTGCAGGTGATCGGGGCCTTGGCCGTCAATCATCTGCTGTTCACGAATTGGTGAGCTGAGCCGGAGTCATCTGCGCGAACCAGCGGCCGTCGATCGGAGCCACGTCCACCATCTGCAAGCCGGCGGCGCGGGCGAGGTCGGCGGTGGCGTCGGCGCTGACACTCGACCAGGCGAACCAGTCGCCGACCATGGTGTCGGTTTCCCAGCGGACGGTGCGGTGCCGAATCCCGGAGTCACTCGGTTCGTCCACCTCGGCGATGATGGCTCCGTGTGGTGCCAGCAGATCGGCGGCTCGGCGTAGCAGGCGCACCGGATCCCCGCCGATGCCGATGTTGCCGTCGGCGAGCAGCACACACGACCACGTGCCGGTGCCGGGCAGAGGCTCGAAGAGGTCACGGAGAACGGCGTTTCCGCCGCGGCCGATGGTCAGGTCGACGGCAGCCTTCGACGTGTCGACGCCGAGCGCCGAGAGTCCGCGTCGGGCAAGAGCTTCGGTCAGCCGGCCGGGTCCGCATCCGAGATCGATGGTGGACCCGGTACATCGGCTGATCATGGCGTGGTCGGCTCGGCGATCCTCTTCCGAGGATGCGCTTCCGCCCATCCAGCGGGCCGTGGGCAGACGTTCTCTCGAGCCGTCGGAATCGCCGATCCAGCAAGGCAATCCAGCGGCGGCGCGGTGGAAAAGGGTGTCTGTGGTGACGCTCATGTTCGGCTCCGTACCACGGTGAAGCGAATGAAGTAGACGACGGCGCTGGCGGCGAACAACACCGTTGTCAGAACCAGCCATCGTTCCAAGAAGGGGTCTTGGGTCAAACCTGTTGCCGCACGATAGGTCTCCGCGCCCTGGGACAGTATTCCGGGGAAGAACATCAAGAACGTCAGCGCTGTGCCGAGGGCCGGGACGCGAATGTAGTTGATGGGCGAGACGGTCAGCTGTAGTCGTCCGAGCCCGGTGAGAAGGCGATCGGCCGCCGAGTACAGCGGGAACAGGACCGCGTCGTGCAGCAGTACCGATCCGAAGAACCAGACGGCGATGGAATGCCACCAGATGTCGCTGTTCCACAACGTTTTCGGCCCGGCGATGTGGACGACGTAGCCGACCAGCGCGAAAGAGAGCAGCAGGCCGACGGCATGCAGAGGGTGGCCACCGTATATCCGTCGGAAGGCTCTCATTCCCGGTCCCCTGTCGCGTTTTACGAAACGTCTGTGAAAGCACCAGAGCGCGAGCAGCACCGACGTCGTCGGTGACTGCCCGCGCACGGGTTCAGGAGCTGATTATGCGGCGGTCTTGACCGTGATGGTCGCAACGCCGACGAGCAGTCCCGGGGTGACAGCGTCGGTCTTGAACGTGTCGTTGAGCAGTCCGGCTGCGGTCTCCGAGATCTTCACCTGCGTGCCCTGCAGGATGGCGGTGTTCTCGGGGCCGGTTGCCAACGGCTGCAGGGTGCGGCCGTCGAGGTCGAACAGCACGGCGTCGGCAGCAGCCTCTTCGCCGTTGACCGTGACGTCACCGGTGAGCAGCGACGTGCCCGGGTCGATGTCGAAGTTGGTCAGCTCGACCACGGTCTCGCCTGCGGTCAGCGACAATCCGCTGCCGTCGTGGTTGATCTCGCCCTGCACGTAGGGGTCGACCGTGCCGGGCTCCCAGTACTTGACGTCGCCACCGGTGATCGGGAAGCGAATGGAACCGTCTGCGAGAGTTGCGGTTCCGACTACGCCCGGCGTGAGGCCGAGGGTGGTCAGTGCGCCCAGGAAGCCGGGGTCGAGAGCAACTGCGGTGTCGACGCCGTTGCTGAGGTCGGCGACCTCGGCTGCGGGCTCGGGGGTGCTCTCGGTGGTCTCCATGGCCGACGATTCCGAGGAGGTGGCTGCGTCGGTGGTGCTGGATGCGTCGTCGCTGGAGCACGCGGCGAGCGGGACGATGGTGAGTGCACCGATTGCGGTGGCGGCCAAAGCTTTACGAACAGTGAACATGTCGGTCAACCTTCCGTGCTCGTCTCTCGAGCGTTGTGGGTTATTCGGCGCTGCTTGCCGATCGGATGGGTCTTCATCGCGATGCCTGCATTGAAGCGGTGCCGACCTGTTACCCCACGGTGTGAACGGTCAAACCAGACATGTTCACGTTCGGCTCAGCCCAGGATCAGATCCGCGGCTCGTTCGCCGATGATCACCGACGGTGCATGGGTGTGGCCGCGGATGATGCTGGGCATGATCGATGCGTCGGCGACCCGGAGTCGGTCGACACCCCGAACCCGCAGCGCGGCATCGACGACGCTGCCGGCATCGTTGCCCATCCGCGCGGTGCCCACCGGGTGGTACAGAGTGTGCGCGTTCTGCTCCAGGGCCTCGGTGAGTAGATCCGCCGGGGAGATGTTCGACGCCACCCTGGGGCGTACGACGTCCCCGAGCTGGCCCTTCAGGGACGGGGTCTCCGACAGCGCGACGCATACGCGCAGTCCCTCGATCATGGCCTTGCGGTCCATTCCGTCGGGGTCGCTGAGGTAACGCGGCTCGACGATGGGCTTGGCCAGGGGGTCGGCGGACCGGAGCGTGATCTCGCCTCGGCTCTTGGGTTGAAGCAGGACTGTGCCGATGACCGCGGCGTGTGCGTCGGCGGCGATCAGGCCTTCGTCGAAGAACGGGGCCGGTCCGAAGATGAGTTCGAGGTCCGGCAGCGGCAGATCTTCGCGGCTCCGGATGAAGCCGTATGCCTCCGCGACGTTGGAGGTGAGCATGCCGCGTCGGCGCGCGAGATAGTTGATGAGTTCGGGAATCTTCTCGGCGTGGAACAGGGAGTCCTTCTCGGTCTTCCATCCGATGAGGGCGGCCAGGTGGTCGAGGAGGTTCTGCCCGACGTCCGGCGAGTGGTGCCGGACGGTGATGCCGTGGGCTGCGAGCTGCTCCTTGTCTCCGATGCCGGAGAGCATCAGCAGCTGCGGTGTGTTGATGGCTCCGCCGGACAGAACGACTTCCTTGTGTGCGCGCACCGTATGCGTGACGCCGTCGGAGGTGTATTCGACGCCGACGGCGGCGCTGCCCTCGAAGAGAACCCGGGTGGCCTGTGCCTCGGTGAGGACGGTGAGGTTGGTGCGCTTCTTGGCCGGGCGAAGGTAGGCGTCGGCGGTGCTCCAGCGGGCACCGCGTTTCTGGTTGACCATGGTGCGGCTGAAGCCCGTGGGTTCGGGCAGGTTGGGGGTTTCCACCGAGTAGCCGGCTTCCTCGACGGCGGAGAGGAAGGACGAGGTGAGCGGGCGTGAGCTGCGCTGGTGGGACACGATCAGCGGCCCGCCGGTGCCGGCGTCCAGTTCTGTTGTGCCCTCGATGTTCTCGATCTTGCGGAAGTATCCGACGAGGTTGCGGAACGACCACGAGTCGTCGGAATTGGCCGCCCACTCGTCGTAGTCGGCGGCGAATCCGCGTACCCACATCATGGCGTTCATCGACGACGAGCCGCCGAGCATCTTGCCGCGCGGCCAGTAGATGCTGCGGTCGCGTAGCCCCGGCTGCGGTTCGGTGAGGTAGTCCCAATCGACCTCGGTACGAAAGAGTTTGGAGAACGCGGCGGGGATGTGGGCGAACTTGTTCTTGTCTTCCGGGCCTGCCTCGAGCAGGATCACGCTGTTGCGGGGATCGGCGCTGAGCCGGTTGGCCACCACTGCGCCGGCCGAGCCCGCGCCCACGACGATGTAGTCGGCGGTTGTGTTCTGTGTGCTCATGATTGTCCTCAGGGTTCGTCGGCAGCTGTCGTTGGACGCTGCTCAGCCGCGCAGGGCGGAGGCGAATATTGCCGGGAGTTTGGTCCAGGACGGTGCTCCGGCGAATGCGGTGAGCAGTTTCCCGGTCGATGCTGCGGTTTTGTTGGTGACGAACCACGGCGGCTTGGGGGAGATGGACATCTCCCCGCTGATCAGCGACCTCGACAGTGGGCGGAAGGGTCCGCGTACCACGGTTCGTTCGGCACCGTCGATCAGTAATGCGTTGTGCACGATGCCGATTCCGCTCTGCACATCGTCGACGGTGTGGCCGGGGAACGCGCCCCAGGTGGCCGATGCGGTGAGGAATCCGAGGGCGGTCCAGGCATTGACGGCAATGGTGCCGTACCGCAGGTCTGCAAGCATGGAGTCGAACTTCTCACCGAGTTCCTTGATGGTGCTCGGCGTGCCGATGATGTTGATGCCGAGGGTGCCGGTGAACTCCTCGTTGGCCGTCTGGACGGCCTTGGCGGCGAATGCTGCTCCGCTGTAGGGTAACTCGATGACGCCCATGACGGGTGCGAAGTACTCGGTCTGCAGGAGCGGTGCGTACTCGCCCGGATCGAGGTCGGTGATGAGCACCCGGCCACCGCCGTCGCCGAGCCGTTCGGCCGACGGGTACATGGCGGTGGCGTCGGACACCCGTCTGTCGCTGCCCGGGTAGTAGGGGGCGCGGGCAGGTGCCCGGTCGAGTGCGGCGCGCAGGGCTGCGATGAACTCGTCGCGCTGCTTCCATTCCGAGGACAGCACGACGACCT
Organism: Rhodococcus sp. KRD175; assembly: GCF_017168275.1. Classification (NCBI taxonomy): domain Bacteria; kingdom Bacillati; phylum Actinomycetota; class Actinomycetes; order Mycobacteriales; family Nocardiaceae; genus Rhodococcus; species Rhodococcus sp. KRD175. The sequence goes on along the minus strand of NZ_JABFAQ010000004.1, from coordinate 440,920 downwards.
GCGAAGCGACACAGTTGTATCCGCTGTTGTGCAGTCGCTGGGTGGCTACGTGTTCGGCTTGGAACTCGATGTCTGCGCGACTCCACTCGCCCGGCAACACGATGGTGGGTGAGACGCCACCGAGTTCACTGGAGATCTCCTTGTTCAGGATCGGCCGGTTCGCCGCCTTACGGGCGGCACCGTCGGGTCCCGGGCCGAAGACGATGGCGTCGTGGGTGATTGCGCTGCCCGTCATGTGGACGTGGTCGACGCGATCGTGATTGACCAGGTAAGTGCCGACGTCGGCTCCACCGGTGAGCAGACGCAGTGCGCCGATGTCCACCAGTGGGGCGAGGATCTTCTCGAAGACCGGCAGCAGTGGGTCCATGATGGGGTTGAGCTTGAGCGCGACGACGCGGTTGAAGGCGATCAGTTCGTACAAGGCGTCGAGCGGGGCGATCGAGGTGATGTTGCCCGCGCCCAGGACGACGCCGACGCCCGCGGTGCGCGTCGGGTCGAGTTGGGCGAGGCCTGCGGTGCGCTGTGCGGTGGCACGGTCGATTCCCGGCCGGAGCCACACCTCGGCACTGAACCCGTTGAGCAGTAGCTTCTCGAAGTTGTTGAGCGGCAACACCGATACGGTCGTTCGTCCGCCCGGGGCTGTTCCGAACTTCGCTCCGGCCAGCGGGCTACCGCCTGCCTCGAGCGCGGAGAGGGTGTGCGCGAGCGTGCCGAGACCGCCGAGAAACGAGTACGGGCCGGAGAGCCATTCCTCACCGAGCAGGTTGGACGAGGGGTCGAGGCCCTTGACCGACGCGGCGGCGGTCACCCATTCCTGCGCGTGCGTCGTGGTGAGCGCGTGCATGCGCTCGAGCAGTGCCCGGCGGTCGGCCAGGCCGAGCCTGCCCCAGGTCTGCTCGCCTGCGTCGAGGTCGGCAAGAGCGGTATCGACCGCCAGGGAGGCGTCCGGTCCGTTCGTCGGTACAGGCTGCAGATGCGGGGTGACTTCGCTGGTCAACTTTTCGTCTCCACTCGTCGTTCGGATACACGGCTTCGAGTGTGATTCTGGTCGCATTCGGGGCGGCAGGCTATGGGCCGCCGCTGTCAATCGAGCGCAGCGGATTGTGCCGTCGCACAGTTTCGGTGTGGTGTGGCTTACATCGGCCGGGCTATGGTTCAGTCATGACCACCACCGAGTCCGCTCTGCATCCGTCACCGACCGAGCTGGCGGCGGCGATGCTCGACGACGTCGACGAGCTGGCGAGCGAACTGGTCCGGCGCATCCTGGGAGCCGAGCACGCGTATCTGGAGGCGACGCTGCTCACCGCGGATCAACTCCACGAAGCGTCTCGCAGCAATCTGGCCTCGATGTTGGGCAAGCTGTCCGGGCGTGCACCGGTTCGGCTCGAGTCGGCGCAGCAGGCGGGCAGGCTCAAGGCCGAGCAAGGTGTACCGCTGGCGGCATTGCTGCACGCGTTCCGGCTCGGTGGTCGGCTGGTCTGGGACGAGTTGATGGTGCGTTCGCACGGCCGGGCCAGCCACGCGCTGCTGGACATGGCGGCGCAGGTGTGGGCATTGGTCGACGTGTATTCCGACGAGGCGGCCGAGGCGTATCGAGAGAGCGCCGATATGCGAGCCCGCGAGAGCGCCGAAGCCCGCGGCCGGCTGATTCGGGTGCTGTTCGCCGATCACGCCGCGAATCCGGCCGCGGCGGCGGATGCCCTGCGTGCGTTCCGAATTCCGGATCGCGGCTTTTTTGCGGTGGTATCCCAGGAACCCTCGTCGACGGGACTCGGTATCGAAGGCGTCGTCGCTCGGTTGCGGGCCGCGGGAACCGAGTCGGTGTGGGATGCCGAGGTGGACGGAAGCATCGGATTGTTCTGTGCCGCTCGGGAATCCGACATCGATACGGCACTGGCCACTTTCGGAGAACTGTGCCCGGGGCGGATCGGTGTCAGTTCGGTGTTCCGGTCGCCGTCGGGAATCGGTGACGCCGTGGGGCAGGCCCGTCTGGCCCGGTCGTGCAGCTTTCCCGATTCTGTGCCGTCGACGCCGGTGCGCTACGACTCGGTCCCGGTGCCGTTACTGCTCGCGCGCGACCCGAAATCCGGCCGTATCGCGGCTCGTCAGATCCTCGGCGATCTGTTGGCGTTGCCCCGCGCCGAGCGGACGAGTCTGCTCGCCACTCTCGATGCGTGGTTCTCGTGCGGTGGCTCCACCAAGGATGCCGCGGAACAGCTGCACTACCACCGCAATACGGTGTTGTACCGATTGCGGCGTATCGCCGAACTCACCGGTCGCGACTTCCGTGATCCCGTGCAGGCCGCCGAACTCTATGTCGGGCTTCGAGCCCACCAACTACTGACCTGACGGGTCAGTGGCTGGCCAGCACGACGTCGAGGATTCCCGTTCCCAGCGGTACCGGAACGCAGGACGGCTGACGTGCATTCGCGGGGTCGAGTGCGTTGAGCGCCAGACGCAGCGCGGTCGGGTCGTAGGTGAACGTGAAGTGGGCGACCTCGGTGTCGGGGCACACGTCCTGGATCACGATGTTGTGCGCTCCCGGATCTCGCAGCAGCGCATTGGTATACGGCTGAATGACCTCGTCGACCTTGGTGGCGATCGAGGTGTAGTCGACGCCGGGGACGGTGTCGCCGCCGGCGTTGAGGTTTTCGAGAAAGTCCGATCCGGCCATCAACTGGGCGAGGCCAGGGCCGAATTCGTCGGCTACCAGACCGGTCGCGCCGGGCACGGCCTGGACGACGGGGGCGACTCCGTACATGGTGCCGCCGTAGGTCGGTGACGCGATTCCCACCCATCGGTCGACGACATCGGCCCCTCCGAGCCTGTTGACGAAGTATCGGGCGACGGCAGCACCCTGCGAGTAGCCCACCACGTCCACCGCCGCGGCGCCGGTCGCGTCGAGGATGGTTGCCGTCATCGATTTCAGTTGTGCTGCACTGTCTTCGATGACGCCGTAGCCGTTGGACTTACCGTCCGGCGACGCGCCGTAGTTGATCGCGAAGACGCAGAAGCCCGCGGCCTGCAGGATGGGGGAGAAGCCGGCCCAATCGGAGTAGGCGGTGGCGTCGGTGCCGTGGACGAGAACGACAGGATTGGGGTGCTCGGCAGAGGGCACGCAGCTCATGTCGTTGGCCCCGGGCGGGGCGGCGTCGCGGTTGGTCGACGCGTACCGAATGGCATCGGCGTGGTCGGGTTGCGGCGGTGCAACTGCGATGGGCATGAGCGGGCCGGCATGTGCGAGTGGTGCCGCTTGGGTCGACAAGGCCGACAGTGCAGCGGTGAGTGCGACGACGAGAAGAATCAGACTTCGGCGTGGTCCGCGCATGATCACACGGTATTCCTGCAGTTGTGAAATGTCCCTACGAATTCGGACATGAACGCATAAAAGTCACAACAATAGTTCTGTAGCGATTTTTGTGTCGCATGCCGATTGCCGACCGAGCTACCGGTGACGGCGAGGGTGCAGACGCAGGGGATCGATCGAAAGACGGGTTTACCGCCGACAAGGAAAACGTGGAGCCGGTGACGGGAATCGAACCCGCCTCTCAACCTTGGGAAGGTCGCGTTCTACCAATGAACTACACCGGCGTGTGGTGCGGCGTCCAGATTAGCAGGGTGGCCCGACGTCGATGCGTACACCGTGCAGCAGGGCCTGGGCGTCCTCGGCCGGCACCGGTTCGGAGAAGAGGTAGCCCTGAGCGCGGGTGCAGCCCAAGGCCACCAATGTGCTCCTGGCACTCTCGGTTTCGACGCCCTCGGCGATGATGCTCAGGCCGAACGCGTGCGCGAGCCCGATGATCGACTGGACGATCGCGAGGTCGTCGGTCGCTCCCGATCCGAGGTCGGTGACGAACGCGCGGTCGATCTTGAGCGCGTCGACGGGCAGTTCCTTGAGGTGTGACAGTGAGCTGTATCCGGTACCGAAGTCGTCGATCGCCACCTGCACGCCGAGGTCCCGCAGTTCTCGGAGAGTCACTCGAGTACGCGAAAGATCCTGTACGACGGCCACTTCGGTGATCTCCAGGCACAGGTTGCAGCCCGCGATCGAGAATTCGTCGAGGGCGCTCGCCACGGTGGCCGCAAAGCCGGTGGTGACCAGCTGTACGGGCGAGATGTTCACGCGCATCACGATGTCGAGGCCGGGGATGTCCCGTTGCCACGCCGCCAAGGTCCGGCACGCGTGGTCGAGAACCCACCGACCGAGCTCGCCGGCGAGGTTCGTCTCCTCCGCCACTGGAATGAAGGCCGACGGTGGTAGCAGCCCGCGGGTGGGGTGACGCCACCGAACCAGTGCCTCCACCGCAGTGATGCGCCCGGTGACGAGGTCGACCTCGGGTTGGAAGTGCAACGTCAGCGAGTCGCCTGCAATGGCGTCACGCAGATGGATCTCGACGTCGTTGCGGAGTTCGGATTGCGCGTGCATCTCGTCGGTGAACAGCGAGATGTGATGTCCACCAGCACGCTTGGCCACCAGAGCGGCTTGCCCTGCTTGCCGGAGCAGAGAGTCGGCGGTGTGGGTGCCGGGCTCGCCGAAGGCGATTCCGATGCTGGCGCTGCGACCGATTCTCTCGACACCGAGAGTGACCGGTGCCTGTATCGACTCGGCGATCGTGCGGGCACGGTCGGTGGCGACGCGGTGCGAGCACGGGCCCGCCAGGACCACGACGAACTCGTCGCCGCTCAGGCGGGCCGCGAGACTCGCCGATTCGTCGACGAACGCCTGCAGACGGTCGGCGACAGCCTGGAGATACTGGTCGCCGGCGAGGTGTCCGAGAAAGTCGTTCAGCGCCTTGGTGCGGTCCAGGTCGATGTGCAACACCGCCACCGGACCGGGCATCGACGGATCGAGTCGGTCACGGAGGTGCTGCGTGAGTGCGGTGCGGTTCGGGAGTGAGGTGAGACCGTCGTGCAAGGCCGAGAACCTGATCTGTTCCTCGGCGCTGACTCGCGCCTGCAATTGTGACAGCAGAGCAGCAATTGCTTTGAGGGCGTTCAGTTCTGCTTCGGACCAACTCCGGTCTCCCACTTTGATGAAGCCCAGAATTCCGGTGGTGCGTTCGGAGTGCAGCAGCGGCACGACGGCCATCGAGGTGGCGCTCAATCCCGAGGCGGTCTCGACGCGTCGGCGATAGTCCTCCTGCTCCGGGTCGGGCCGAAACACTGCCGGTTCGGACAGTGTTTCGGCCATCGCGAAGACCGAGTCGGCCTCGTCGAAGTAGACGACGGCCAGGGGGTCGGGATCGGGCACGCTCAGGCGCGGTGGCCATTCCGCGGTGAGTCTGGTTGCCCGGGCATCGAAATCGTGGTGCCGGAGAAAGCTGAAATCGATGCCGAGGTAGTCCACGAGCTGACGCAGTACCGACAGGTATGCTTCTCGCACCGTCGCCGCGTCGACGCCCATGAGCTCGGTGGCGACGCCGGTGACGAGGACCTCGAGTGTCCGACTGTTCTCCAGGGCCCTACTCCCGCCTCTCGTCGACGCGGTCTCGTGAACCGCTCCTGTAGACGCAGTGCAGGACTGTTCCCCCTGGTCTATGCCGGACTCTACCCCGGTAAGGACGCCGAAACCGCGACTCTGCGACTGTATATCGCGCCTCGTGGCGCAGTACCGAGCCGCAACACCAGAGCGATCGACTCGGCCTCGTCCAGCTTCGCCAACGTCCGCAGCTCGAAGTTCAACTGCTGCAACGTCTCTGCGTGGGTCGGAGACAATTCCCGGTGCTCGTCCGTCGTGCGCGCGTAGAGGAACGGTGGCGAGACGGGTTGAACTGCCAGTGCGTGCAGATGTGAAGTCACCCAAACGTTCTCCGTTGCAAATCCACCCCGGATGTAATGCGCCGGAGTCGATCCGGGCACCACGATCACTGCGAGCGCGGAGCTCGCCGATACGCGATCGCGCATGTCGGTGGCCAGGGCAGCGCCTGCGTTCCAGGCAGCCACGAGCGCCATGACGTCGGGCCGCCCGATGATGTCCAGCGTGGACAGGTCTGCGGCGTCGATGCCGAGGCTGGCGACGTCGATGCCCCGATCCGGGTCCGGATCGCCTGCCCAGCGCAGTTCGGAGAACATCTCGCGGTGCAGATGCGGCGTGAGATACCGAATCCGGTCGGCGGCCGCGAGAATGTCCGCTGCCGCGGTGATGGACTCGCGCGTCGTCAACAGCACGGCACGTCCGCCTTCGGCGGCTGCGGCCGCAACGAGATCGGCGACCACCGCATCGTCCAGCGTCGACGGTGACCCGAGCTCTCGGTCCGTGGATCGGGTGAGCACGGCGTCGAGGAGGCGTCGATCGGTGATCGGCCCGGCGGTGCCGTCGCGCAACGACAGCTCGACCGCCTCGTCGGTGATCTCGATGCCGGCGAGCGTGCCCTGGGCGGCGGCGGCCACGCGCGCGTTGAATCCGGCTGCGCCCACAGCGACGAAGCTGCCGCGGTACGCGATATCGAGGGTGGACGTTCGGGATCGATCGACGTCGATCCGGAAGGTTCGCCCGTTCGAGGAGAAGGTCCACGGCTGACTGTTTCCGCCGGAAGGCGCTCGTCGTGCCGCTTCGAGTATCGAGTCGTGGGAATCCACACTCTGCGGACCGGCCGCATCACCCGAGACCTGTCTGCGGGTGGGGGCCGGCGTGTTCAGCCCGTCGAGGTGCACCTCGAGATCGATGCGGATACGTCCGGACGGTAGGTGCGCTCCGGTCCCGAAGCGTCGGACCGCCGCGGCGATGGTGGCACCCCCGAGTTGGACGTCGCCGCCCAGCTGGGGCCACGTCTCGATCGTTTCGCCCACCTCCACCATCGAGGCCGCCATCCGAGCCGAGAGCAGGGAGGCGTCGAGCTGATCGAGCACGATGGGAATCTTGTCGCGGGTTCCGAGTCCGTGCAGGCCGGCGGACTCGATGTCGCCGAGTACGCCGTGAAACACCGGCCGCTGTGGTTCGAGGTCGAATCGCTCGACGTCCAGCAGACCTCGATCGGAGGTCTCCATCAGTACGGGGATTCGACGCGACCTGGCCGCCTCTCGTGCGCGGACCTTGATGTCGAGGGAGTCGCATTCCTCGACGAGCAGGTCGAGTCCGTCGAAGAACTCGTCGATCGTGGTCTCGTCGATCCCGTTCCGAAAGACCTCCACCGTCAGGTACGGATCTATTTCGGCGATTCGCCGGGCGGCGACGATCGCTTTGTTGACACCCAGATCGATGATCGACGCCGGAATCCTGTTGAGGTTCGACAGTTCTATCTCGTCGAAATCCGCGAGGCGAAGAGTTCCGCAGATTCCCTCGAGTGCGAGAGTGTGCGCAATGGCGTGTCCGACGCTCAATCCGATGACGCCGATCGTGAGATCTCCCAATTTCTGCTGTTCCTCGAGGGTTATCTTGTTTCTGTTTCGGTCCAGTCGGAGGTGCCGATACGAATTCGGACCGAGAACGGCGACGACGGTATTGCGCCACGGGAAATAGACCCACCTGTCGCTTTCGTCGAGAAGGCTCTGCTCGGGGCTCGGCAACAATGCATGCAGTCCGGCTCGCTGGGTGGCGCGTTCGTCGAGAACGGTGATCGAGGTGTCACCCCGTAGCTCGTCCAGGGCGGCCCGCTGTGTGGCGACCGTCTCGTCGAATATCACAGGCTGCCAGCTGTATTCGGCAGTGATGGGAATCGTCACGACGCCACCGCCGAGTGCAGGTTCTTCGACGTGCCGTGCTGTGCGAGCAGCGAGACCGTGTTGCGTTTCATGCGCCGCCACGTCTCGAGTTCGGCATCGAACGCGAGAGTCGTTCGGTCCCACCAGAACACCTCGGTTCGGTATCGGTCGTCGGGGTAGGGCACCGGTTCGATGTGCGTTGCGATCGCTGCTCCGGTGCGCAGCCACGCGGCGCGGACGTGGGAGGCGGCAGTGGCCAGCGCGTAACGAGCGCCCAGCAGTGCTGTGCTGTACGCCGGTGACTGCGCGATCATGGTGGTGACGGCGCGGCCTCGGGGTGCTCCCGGGGCAACCCACGCCGACTTGATCTCGACGACCCCGTCCTCGATGCGGCTGTCGAGCATCGCGCGAACGCGGTGTCGGCCCTCGGGATGCGCGGCGAATTCGACGAGTGCGTGAGATTGATCGGCCGAAGAATACGGCCCTTGAACGCGAACTCCGCCGAGGATCGTTCCGGTTCGGTCGAGAGCGGCGAAGAACAATGCGGTGGTCCCGCCGTCGCGAATTGTCGATATCTCGAGCGCTGGTGTCACGTCGTGGCGTCGATAGCTTTCTTCGGCACCGTCGAGAAACTGCGTCCACAAAGCGGGACTTCGGGTGGGAGTCGTGGCCAGAATGTGGCACTGGGAGGGGTGATCGAAGTACGAAGGAACGTCGATTCGAATGTGCTCGGGTCGAATGTACATAGGGGCTCTTCCTGAGGGAGTGTCACCGAATGTGAGAGGTGTGACCGATCGATTGTCCGACTGTTCGGTCCGCACGTACCTGTGGAAGTGGTCACTCGGGTGCTTCGCGTAAGCCCGTGAGGACCAGTAGCCTGCAGTGGTGCTGCTCTCCGACCGTGACATTCGTGCCGAAGTGACCCTGGGCAACCTGGCGATCGATCCCTTCGATCCGTCGATGGTGCAGCCGTCGAGCGTCGATGTGCGACTCGACAAGCTGTTCCGGGTGTTCAACAACACCCGGTACACCCACATCGATCCGTCCCAGCAGCAGGACGAGCTGACGACGTTGGTGGAGCCACGAGCGGGTGAGCCGTTCGTTCTTCATCCGGGGGAATTCGTCCTCGGTTCCACTCTCGAACTGACGACGTTGCCGGATTATCTGGCGGGTCGACTCGAGGGGAAGAGCTCTCTGGGCCGGCTGGGACTGCTCACGCACTCGACGGCAGGATTCATCGACCCGGGATTCAGCGGTCACATCACGTTGGAGCTGTCCAACGTCGCCAACCTGCCGATCACGCTGTGGCCGGGAATGAAGATCGGGCAGCTGTGCCTGTTCCGGCTGTCGTCACCCTCGGAGAATCCGTACGGCAGCGCCGCGGTCGGCTCCAAGTATCAGGGGCAGCGTGGTCCCACTCCGTCGAAGGCGTATCTGAACTTCATCCAGTCGGACGTGACATAGACCAACGTTCGGTCTGTTTTCTTGGACGAAACCTGGTGAGTTCCCGGTTGTAGCGGTATTCTGGTGCTCGAACGTGGGTTGGGGCCTACCAGAATGAGGTTTCTCGTGTCCGCGGTACCCGATCCGACCGTCCTCGGCGCTTCCCTGGGGTCGAGTGGCGTCCGCAGTGTGATCAGCGACAGCTCGGGTGTCGACACGGTGCTCCACGTCCTCGAACCGGTTGCCACCGGGCCCGCGCCCAACGGTCTCGCCCCGGATCCCTGGGATGCCGTCGTCGCATCGGTGCACAGCACGGCAGACGAATACGCGTCCACTCGCCACTACCCGGTGCTCGCCCTTCGTGAGAGCGATCCCGACACGGCCTTCCGCGAGGACTTCTCCGACGGCATCGTGCTCGTATCCGAACTGGGTGCGCAGCTGGGCGCGTTACGAGAAACCGGAGTGCTCGCCGGTGAGCGTTGCGTCGCGCTGTTCGACGTCGGCGCATCCGGCACCAGCGTGTCGGTGGTCGACGTCGAGTCCGGTCGCGTCCTGGCCTCGCATCGCACCGAAGAACTCCGCGGCGACGAGTGCGACCGTGTGCTCAGCGACCACCTGATCGAGACGTTCGGCGCGGCGGAGGCGTTGACGGTGGCAGCTCGTCGACAGCTCGTGCACGACGTGCAAGACGGCAAACACCAGCTGTCGATCCTGCGCAGCGTCTCTGTCGTCGGGCCGTTCGTCGGCGGTCGCGCGTCGTTGTGGCGACACGACCTCGACGAGCTCATCGGCGACGCCGTTCGTGCGGCAGTCTTCACAGCCGTCGACGTGCTCGAGTCCGTCGCCGCGAGCGGCGTTCACGTGGAGGCGATCGTCGCAGTCGGCGGCGGTGCCAACATGCAGATCGTTCGGCAGACACTGTTCGACGCCGTGTCGGTGCCCGTCTACGTTCCGGAACGACCGGAATTGTTGGCCGCCCGTGGGGCAGCCGGGATCGCGCGGACCGTGGGAGCCAGGCCTGCACCGGCCCCTGCCGTGACCGCCGTGACCGCCGTGACCGCCGTGACCGCCGTGACCGCCGTGCCCTCCCGTCGTCCGCGGCACAGCGGCAGCCCGTCTCGGCGAATGGCCAGGGCAGCGAAGTCCCGCCGCGTCGGGGGCGCACTCGCCGCGCTCGTTGCGGTGTGCGTGGCCGGAACCGTGGTCGCGGCAGCGGCCCGGACCACCGACGACACCCCCGAACCGTCGATCGCGACCTCCCAGAACGCGTCGCCCTCCGCCCGATCGCAGGCTGTGATGCCGGCGGTGGACGGCTCACCGTCCGTGTCGACGCCGCCCTCGGTGTCGGCCACGGACGGGGCCGCGTCGTCCTCGACGTCTCCGACATCCGGAGTCTCGACGTCCTCTCCTGCACCCACCTCGCCGAACAGTGCCGAGTCACCGCCTCCAACCCGCACGATTCCTGACGTCACTGTCCTTCGGCCCGCGCGTGAAGGCACTCGACTTCCGACGACGACCACGGCTCCGACCACCACGACGGCTCCGACTCACCCCACGACCACCACTGCGCCGACAACCACTGCGCCGACAACCACTGCGCCGACAACCACTGCGCCGACAACCACTGCACCGACCACAACGACGGTGCCGCACAACACCACTCGCGCCTCGACCCCGACGAAACCCACGATAACCACGCCTCGGCGACCGCAGACACCGCCGTTCGTTTCGCCGTGGCGGTGATAGATCTACGGTTTCGACCGCCACGGGGCAGCATCCTCGAGGCAGGATGGTCGGTATGGAGTCACAGACCGAGCGCGAAGACAAGTTCGATGTCGATGCAGACTTCGAGTTCCCCTCCCTCACCTCGCTCGTTCCTGCCGACGGCGCGGCGGTGGAGACCGACATCGAACTGGTCAGCGAGTATTTCGACACCACCGGTCACGATCTGCTGCGTCGGGGAATCACCCTTCGGCGACGCACCGGAGACTCCGACAACGGTTGGCACGCAAAGGTTCCTGCGGAGAAGGCGCGAACCGAGATCAGGCTTCCACTCGGTCACGGCGACCCGCAGGTCGTGCCCGACGAGCTGGCCGACGTACTGCGCGGGGCGGTCATGGGCAAGCAGTTGTCGGCTGTCGCCACCCTGACGACGCGTCGGAAGATTCGTACCGTCACCGATGCATCCGGAGCCGTCGTGGCCGAATTCGCCGACGACGCGGTGTCGGTCGTCCTGATCGGCGGCGCGACCGGGCCGCAGTGGCGTGAGGTGGAAGTCGAGCTCGGGCCGGCCGGCTCGGAATCGTTCCTGAAGAAGGCGAGCAAGGTGCTTCGCGCGTCGGGTGCGACGCCGTCGGCACATCCATCCAAGTTGAACCGTGCGCTGTCGGTGGTTCGGGAGGAGCCGGCGCACGACGGGCTTCGGTTGCTCGTCGATTATCTCGACGAGCAAGCGCAGGCCATCGTGGCCGGCGACGTGTATCTGCGCCGCGGACTGGATCCGATTCACTCCACGCGGGTGGCCATCAGGCGCTACCGCAGTACGCTTCGCGTCTTCGGCAGCGTGTTCGAGGACGAGCCCGCGGCCGCACTCGAAGCCGAATTGTCCTGGTATGCAAGCCTGCTCGGCGAGGTGCGAGATCGGCAGGTGCAGCGGGCGCGGTTTGCAGCGGCGCTGCGAGACCTTCCGTCGGAACTGGTTCTGGGCCCGGTGGCGTCGCGTATCGAGAACGACCTGCTCGCCGAGCAGATCCGCCACCGCGAAGCTGCGATGGCCGAGCTCGACGGCGAGCGGTACCGAGAGATGCTCACGACCGTGGCTGCCTGGTCGAGGGGATTGCCGATCGACGGCGAGGTGAGCGAGCGGTTGCTGATCAAGCTGGCGCGCAAGGCCGGTAAGAAGGCCGTAGACCGCACCGAGAAGGCTGTGCGAGGCACCGACGATGAGCAACTGCACCGCGGGAGGAAGGCCTCGAAGCGGGCTCGGTATGCGGCCGAGTTGGTGGCACCCGTCGTGGACAAGAAGGTGTCCAAGTCGAATATCAAGAGATACAAGCAGATTCAAGAAGTTCTGGGCGAGCATCAGGATGCCGTCATCGCGGCGGAGATTCTGCGTACCCTCGGGGCTCGAGCGGGAACCACCTCCGGCGAGAACGGGTTCACGTTCGGACTCCTCTTCGAGCGTGAGCGCCGTGCAGCCGAACTGGCTCGTGACGAGGCGAGCAAGCTGGAGTTCTGACCGAGTACACAAACCGTCGTTTTCCCCGTTTAAACCCTCGAAGTGTACTATGAGACCGAATCGAGTAGGGGGTGTCGACGGGTATGTCCGTTGCGTTGGGCGTTCACGTCGGAACCGATGAGATCTCGGCCGTCTTGGTCGAAACCGATCTGCCGGGTCTGGGCCCGGTTACCTCGCGACCCGTGTCGATCGCCGCTGCCCCCGGCGGAATCGGTGACGCCGTTGCGACGGTTCTCGGAATCATGCGTGTACAGGCAGCTCAACGAGACCTGATCGTCGACGGTGCCGCCGTGGTCTGCGACAACCTTCTGCACGGCGAGATCGTTCGGGCCGCGCTGGCCGACCACCGCGTCGTCGACGTCGAGGTATTGGCGATGGACGATCCGCGGTTGCCCGACGAGTACCCGTTGGACGTGGCCGCCGCCGTCGTCGGTGCCGCGTCCAGGACGGGCCGTCCGTCGGGTGACGAGATCGCTGCGGGGCAACCCGACTGGGACGATCGGGCCGGAGAATACGATGCTGCGTCGCGGGGATCTCGATGGACCATGGTCGGATTGGGTGTGGCCGTGCTGGCTGCTCTGAGTGGGGCAACCGTGTGGGCGTTCTCCTCGCCCGCGCCGACTCAGGACGCAGTACTCGATACCGCAGATTCCAGCATCGCCCCATCGACGCCCGGTCGGCCGGCGTCGAGCGCCGGGCCGGTTGTTCCTGTGGCTGGGCCGTCCGCGGTTCCACCGATCGGCGCGGGTGTTCTGGATGTGTCGACCGCCCGCTCCGGGTCGGGCGACGTCTGGATCGACGCGGTCCCGGTGGCCGCCCCGAGTGCGACGTCGAACGCACCGAGTTCGTCGTCGACGGGACGGGGCAACTCGGGTGGCGGCAATTCCGCCCCCGGTGGTCGGGATACGAAAACAGAGATCTCGAAGCCCGGGACCGAGACTCCGCCGACCAACGACGAAACCACAGCTCCCACCGATACGGACGTCCCCGATCCCACGGAACCGGGTCCGACCGAGCCCACGGAGCCGGCGGAGCCCACGGGGCCGACCGAGCCCGTGGAGCCCACGGAGCCGACCGAACCCACGGAGCCTTCGGGGCCGACGGATCCCGCGCCTCGGACGGAGGAACCACCTGTCATCGATCCGGCCGAGTGACGATTTTGTCGATAATCCGTTGTGAGCGAGCGGGTTCGCTACTTCGAAAAGTCCGTGGTGTGACAGGTGTGTGAATTCGACTCGGACACCTGAACTTCTGCTCGAGCCTGGCTACCATCGGGTGATCGACCAGTAGACGGTGAGTTCTCGATGACCGACAAATCCGCAGTAGAACCGGTGACGCGCACGACCATCGACAGGGCGGTGGGTGTCCTCATTGCCTTGCGCGGCTGCAGTCCGGATGAGGCGTTCGCCGAATTGGCAGCGCACAGTTTCCGTTTCGATGTTTCTCTCGTGCAGTCGGCTCGATCCATCGTCACTGCGGCACGAGGAATGGACTCCGACAACGGCGTGGGCTGTGCCGCAATGTCGTCGGCGCAGGAAGAGTGGGGCTCGTTGCTCGCCGACCGTCGGGACGGGTTCGGGCACGTCGCCTGACCCAACTCGTGGTCCGAGTTGTTGTAACGAATCCCAAAACAAACCGAAAGTTGAATAGAACAGGGCATTTACCGACTCCTCGACGGTTCGAGGCGCTACGATCGCCAGGTCGGAGTAGCTAGGCGAGTCGAGGGAACATGAGATCTGTCCTTGGTGTCTCGGTGGGTTCAGCCATTGCCCGGGGTGTAGCCCTGGATGCGTCGGACGAGTCGGTACGTTCTGCGCACGTCGTGCGATCGTTCGATCCGGACGACCATCTGCAGGTCGCGCTCGATCTGTTGGATTCGATGTCGCGGGATCAGACGGTGGATCGACCGGACATCGTTCTCGCCGTTCCGGACGATCCCGGTGCGCGCGGACGCACGTCGGCATATTCGACGTACGAGGCCGATCGTCTGCTGGTGGCGTCGGAGCTCGGGGCACAACTTCGGTATCTACGCGGCACGGGGATGCTCGAGGGTGCGCGCACCGTGGCCGTGTGCGACATCGGGGCGTCGGGAACCACCGTGTCCATTGCCGACCCCGCCACGGGAGCGGTGCACAGTTCGGTCCGCACCACGTTGTTCGGCGGGATCGGGTGTGACGCCCAGATCTCGCGTTACCTTCTGTCCGTCTACGGGGCAGACGAATTGGCCTCGGAACGGGCCCGCGCGGAGTTGCTGGTGTCCGTTCGCACGGCACGCGAACAGCTGTCACGCCTGCGGGTGGCCGAGGTCACCGGGCCGTTCGTCGGCGGACCGGTCCGGTTGTGGCGCAACACGTTCGACGATGTTCTCGAGCGCAGTATCCGATCACTGGAAGATTGGGTGGCCAGCATCATCGTCGACGCACCCTGCGCCGTGAATGCGTTGGTGATGGTGGGCGGATGCGCCAACCTGCCGTCGCTTCGTCGGATGTTTCGACGCGATCTGATGTTGCCCGTCGTCGTGCCTGCCAATCCCGAGTCCCTCACTGCGCACGGGGCTGCCCTGATGGCAATCGATGCGGTCGCGTCGCGCCAACACCGTCCGCGCGGTGCGATGAGCAGTGCGTCGGTGCTGACGCAGCCGGCCGCGATGGTGGGCATGGTGGGGTACCGGGACGCCCCGCGGCACCGTTCTGCCTGAGCCCCTTCCTGGCCAACGTGCGTCGTCGTTGGGTAGGTTGCTCGGGTAATGATGAACAGTAGGGACGAGACGGTGGGGCAACAGTGGCAGAGCAGGTAGCGGAGTCCGGCGCAGCAGCATCCGATGCGGGAGCATTCGATCCGGCGGAGCACGCGCGCAGCATGGTCGGGTATCACTACCGCACCGAGGACTACTACGAGGTGGGCCGCGAGAAGGTTCGCGAGTACGCCCGTGCCGTTCAGGATTTCCACCCCGCCCACTGGGACGGCGATGCCGCAGCAGCGCTGGGCCACAGCGCTCTCGTGGCCCCGCTGACGTTCATGTCGTTGGTCGGCACTCTGGCGCAGAAGAAGCTGTTGCAGTCCATCGCCGAGGGCTACGACCTCAGCCAGATTCTGCAGACCGATCAGGTACTGGTGTTCCAGAAGCCGATTCTGGCCGGTGACCAGTTGACCTGCGATGTCTCCCTCGACGCGTTCAAGACGGTCATGGGTCGAGACATGATGATCACCAAGAACGTCGTGTCCAACCAGAAGAACGAACTGGTGCAGACCACGTACACCACGCTGCTCGTCGGGCGATCCGGCGAGATCGATCCGGCCATCTCCGAGGCGGCTCGCAACATCGTGATGTTCGGTGCGACGACCGACACCAGCAGTGCCGAGGCGAGTGAGCACGACACCCTGTCCACTCCCCAGGAGCACGAGCCGCTCATCGTCGAGGAGTACCGGGGTCAGCCCACTCGGAAGTTCGACGAGGTGAACGTCGGAGACGAGTTGCCCACGCGCACAGTGCGTTTGACTCGCGGAGATCTCGTCAACTACGCCGGCGTCGCCGGTGACGCGAACCCGATCCACTGGGACGAGAAGTTCGCCAAGATGATCGATCTCGAGAACGTCCTGGCGCACGGGATGCTCACCATGGGTGTCGGCGGCGGATTCATCAGCGAGTGGCTCGGCGATCCAGGCGCGGTGAAGGACTACACCGTTCGATTCACCACCCCGATCCCGGTGGACACACACAAGCCGGCCGAAATCGTCTTCGGCGGCAAGATCAAGTCGAAGGACGAGGAGTCCCGTACGGCCGTCATCTCGATCGGCGCGACCTTCGAGGGCAAGCGAATCTTCGGCCACCGCGCTACTGCGACAGTGCAATTGGGCTGAGCCTGTTGCCGCGTATCGGCTCCTCGGTTTCGGATTTCTGACTCCGATCGGCGTCGGGTTTCCGAATGTGGGGAGCTGATGTGTCGGTGGGGGCGTGGATGTGTGGGTGGGGGTTGCAATCTACGCCCCTGTTCGGAATTTACGCCGCGTGTGGGGGGTGTGGATTGCTGCTAGGGGCGTAAATGTGTCGGCTGAGCCACGCCGTCGAGGCGGTGTGACCCGAAGAAGGCACTTGCGCGAGTCAGCGAACGATGTCCATGCTCGGGTCGTTCTTGGGTTTGTGGTCCCAAATGGATGTATCGGACTCGAGGGTCTGGCCCTAATGGGTGGGTTCCACCGGCTCCGGTAGTTGTCGCCACTGTGCCCGCGGGTCGTCCTGAGGTTCGATGCTCGATTCATCGTCCATGGTGGTCAAGCTACCCGCCGGAGCGGCAGCGCCGCACTCATTCCCAGCTGGAGACGACTTTGCGCGTCGGGCGTTCGTTGCTGTTGGAGAACAGGTGTGGGCTCTTGCTCTTGATGTATTCGACGTCGGCGAATACGGCGCGCAGGTGCTCGCGCATCGACTGGGCGGCGGCCTCGAAGTCTCGGGCTTCGAGGCCGTCGACTATTGCGGTGTGTTGTTCGATGAGGTCGGGGATGGGACGGGTGTCGCGCAGACCGAGTCGTCGGGCCCGATCCAGATGAGCTTTCGCGGATTCGACGGATCGCCATGCGGCGGAATGTCCTCCGGCTGCGAGGAGTAGCTGGTGGAATTGCTCGTCCAAGTCGAAGAACTGGTCCATGTCGATTCCCGGCTCGTCCTGCGCTGCCAGATTGGCGCGCAACGCAGCGAGGTCCTCGTCCGAGCGAGAGTTGACTGCATCTTTCAAAGACGCGGTTTCGATTGCCTCACGGACGAATTGGGCATCGGCAACACGGTCGGTGTCGACCCGCGAGACGAAGGTGCCGAGTTGTGGGAAGACCTGAACCAGACCCTCTTCGGCCAAGAGGATCAGGCTTTCGCGGACGGGTGTGCGGCTCACGGACATCTGCTCGGCGAGGTCGTTCTCCGACAGCGGGCTACCCGGGGGGAGCGTCAGCGACACGATGCGTAGGCGCAATTCTCGGTACGCCCGCTCCCGTGCGGTGACTTTCCTGCTGCTCTGTGTGCTCACCGGTCAAGACTAACGTGACCTCGTGGGTGACCCACAGGGCCGAAGCCTTGACGAAATGCTGCCCGTCACTAGTATGGTAGTACTGATATTCAAGGCACTACGGCGGAGGCTCTACAGCGATGGCAGTGATCAGCGGCAACGACGAGGCAGCCGTCCTACACGGTCCACGTGACCTGCGGATCGAGAAGATCGACCGTATGCAGGTCGGCGACGGCCAGGTGAGGGTGGAGGTACACGGCGTGAGCCTGTGTGGCTCGGACCTGCACTACTACGCCGACGGCCGCAACGGCTCCAACTCGCTGACGCAGCCCACCGTCTTGGGCCACGAGGGATTCGGGGTCGTCACCGAGGTCGGCGCGGGCGTGTCCCAGGACCGGATCGGCCAGCGAGTGGCCATCGAACCCGCGATTCCGAAGGGCACCTCACCGCTGAGCCTGAGCGGTCACTACAACGTCTGCCCCAGCGTTGTCTGTTTCGGATCCCCACCGAACCACGGACTGCTGCGGCAATCCGTCGTTCTCGCAGCCGAATTCGCGCACCCACTCCCGGATTCGATCGACGACGATGTCGCAGCGCTCATCGAGCCCCTGGCCGTCGCAGCGTGGGCTGCCGCCAGAGTCGGCTCCGTGTTGGGCAAGCGCATCGCGATCACCGGTGCCGGGCCCATCGGTCTGTTGGTTCTGCAGACGGTCATTGCCCTGGGCGCGTCGGAGACAACCATCACCGACGTCGCACCCGCTCGGCTCGAGGTCGCGGCAGCGCTGGGTGCCACCACGACGTTGCGTTCCGGCGAAGACGCACTGCCGGAAGGCGCTTTCGACATCGCCTTCGACTGCTCGGGACATCCCGGAGCCATTGCCGACGCGGCACGCTCACTCGGCCCGGCAGGAATTCTGGCGCTCGTCGGCGTGCCCGGACGCGCGTCTGCCGAATTCCCGATCGGGGCAGTGCAACGCTGGGAGCTCGACATCCGCGGGTGCTTCCGTTACGGCCCTTCGGCATTCGCCGACGCAATCGCACTCGCCGGATCGGCTCGAGTGGACCTCGCGGCGCTCGTCACATCGACGTACCCGTTGGCCGAATCTGCCGCAGCGCTCGAGGCCGCGCTCACCGACCCCACCCAGCTCAAGATCGTCATCGACACCACTTCGCAAGGACCGCAATGAAAATCATCGATGCCACCGTCATCGTGACGGCTCCGGGCCGCAACTACGTCACGCTCAAGATCACCACCGACGAGGGCATCGTCGGGTGGGGTGATGCGACGCTGAACGGACGCGAGCTCGCAGTCGAGTCGTACTTGAAGGACCATATTGCGCCACTTCTGATCGGACGCGATCCCCATCGGATCGAAGACATCTGGCAGTACCTGTACAAGGGCGCGTACTGGCGACGTGGCCCGGTGACCATGACGGCCATCGCAGCCGTCGACGTCGCACTGTGGGACATCAAGGGTAAGGCCGCCGATATGCCGGTCTACCAGCTCCTCGGTGGTGCTGCACGAGACGGAATCATGGTCTACGGGCACGCCAGCGGCGGTAGCATCGAAGAGATGCTCGACGACGTCCAAGCGCATCTCGACAAGGGCTACAAAGCAATTCGTGCTCAGTCGGCCATTCCTGGCCTGAAGAAGACCTACGGAATTCCGGTCGACGGCTTCTACGAACCAGCCTCCGGCGCTGCGCCGCAGGAAGATTCGTGGGATACCGCCCCGTACATGCGGTTCGCACCGCAGATGCTCGGTGCCGTGCGTGAACGTCACGGGTTCGACTTTCACCTGCTCCACGACGTGCACCACCGTCTGAGCCCGATCGAGGCTGGACGACTCGGGCGCGACCTCGAAGAGATGCGCATGTTCTGGATCGAGGATCCCACTCCAGCCGAGGATCAGAGTGCCTTCGCCACCATTCGCCAACACACGACCACCCCGATTGCCGTCGGCGAGATCTTCAACTCGATCTGGGACTGCCAGGATCTGATCACCAACCGGTGGATCGACTACATCCGAGCGTCGGTCTCACACGCCGGCGGCATCACCCATCTGCGCAGAATCTTCTCGTTGGCGGATCTCTACGGCGTTCGGTCCGGATCTCATGGTGCGGGCGATCTTTCGCCCGTCTCCCTCGCAGCCGCATTGCATGTCGATCTGTCGATCCCGAACTTCGGCGTGCAGGAGTACATGGGTCACGTCGACCCGACCGGCGATGTGTTCCAGACCAGCTACACCTTCACCGACGGTTTCATGCACCCGGGAAACAAGCCGGGCATCGGCGTCGAGGTGAACGAAGAGGCCGCCGCGAAGTACCCGTACAACCCCAAGTATCTGCCCGTCAATCGCCGTCTCGACGGCAGCATGCACGATTGGTGAAGCGCCACATGACCACAACGCAATTCGATGTCGTCCTGCTCGGCGAGCCCCTCGTGGAGGTTTCGACCACCGAGGCCTTCCGGCACGGAGTAGGTGCTGCGCTCGGGGTGTCGGGAGACGTCGTCAACGCAGGTGCCGCGGCCGCTGCTGCAGGTGCTTCGGTAGCGCTGATCGCGCGGGTATCCGACGACGAACTCGGTGATGCCGTCTGTCGGCGTATTCGTGAACTCGGTATCGACGACACCTACATTCGGCGAGTTCCCGGACAGCAGGGTGTCTATTTCCTGCACATCGATCCGGAGGGGAATCGCCAGTTCTCCTATGCCCGATCCGGATCGGTGGGCAGTCAGCTCGATGTGGCGGACCTGCCCGAGGGTGTGATCGAGCAGGCAGGTGCCGTGCTGGGCGGCGGAATCGCTGCGGCACTGTCGCCGACGCTCGCCCGCACGATGCTGCACGCGGCGCAGCGCTCGGGCAGATTCGTCTACGACCCCAACTTTCGCCCCAGGTTGACCACGGCCGACGAGGCCCGCGCATTCCTGCAGAGCGTTGCTCCCTGTACCGAGGTGATGGTGCCATCGGCACCGAGCGAGATCGAATTGCTCCTGGGCACAACCGAACCGGAGGCTGCTGCAGCTTTCCTGATGAGCTGGGGTGCACGTTCCGTGGTGGTCACGCGAGGGTCCGAAGGGTCCAGCATCTTCACCGCTGCGGGGACGTCGCACCAGCCGGTGATCCCCGCGCTCGAGGTCATCGATCAGACCGGTGCCGGTGATGTGTTCGCCGGCACCCTGACGGCGCGTCTCGCTCTCGGCGACGATCTTCGCGAGGCGGCGGCCATGGCAGCTGCTGCGGCATCGCTGAGCGTCGGCGGGCGGGGCGGCACCGGTCTCATCGCACCGCTGTCCGAAATCCGACGTCACAGAGAACGAGTGACGACATGACGGTGGCCACGCGATTGTCCGATGCGTCCGCCGAGGTCGTTCGTCCCACCGCCAGCGGAATCGTGCATCTCGGCGTCGGGGCATTCCATCGGGCGCATCAGGCCGCGTTCACCTACGAGGCGGCGCTGCTGACCGGTGAGACCAATTGGGGCATAACCGGTTTCACCCAGCGCAGTAACACCGTGGTGGAACAGCTTGCCCCACAGGACGGGTTGTTCACCCTGGTGCAGAAGGGAACCGAGGAGACGACGGCGACCGTCGTCGGTTCGATGCTCGACGTACGGAACGCAGCCGCGAACCCCGACGCGGTGGTCGAGGCCATCGCCGATCCCGCAACGCACATCGTCACGCTGACGGTGACCGAGAAGGGCTATCGACTCGACCCCGCGTCGGGTCGATTGCGCCTGGACGATCCGGAGATCGCGGCGGATCTGGCCGGCAGGCCGCCGCGCACCGTTGCCGGACAGTTGGTGGCGGGCTTGGCTCGACGCATGGCGGGCGATGCGCCTCTCACGGTGTTGTGTTGCGACAACCTACCGTCGAACGGGCGGATTCTGTCCGAACTCGTCAGTGCTTTCGTTGAGGCACGCGGCATGAACGACGGCCTGGCCGAATGGATCTCGCGTCGAGGCGCATTCCCCAGCAGCATGGTCGATCGAATCGTGCCGGCTACCACCGATGAGGACAGGGCGGACAACGAACGACGAACGGGACTGCGCGACGACGCCCTGGTGGTGTGCGAACCCTTTCGGCAGTGGGTGATCGAGGACAATTTCGCTGGTCCGCGTCCGGCCTGGGAACGAGTGGGCGTGCAGTTCGTCGACGACGTGGAGCCGTGGGAGACCATGAAGTTGCGCGTCCTCAATGCCACTCACTCGGTGTTGGCCTACCTCGGAATTCTGCGTGGACACAACACCATCGCGGAGGCGGTCCAGGATTCGGAGCTCGACGAGATCTGCCGGGCCATGGTTCTCCGAGACGTGGCACCGACGACGACCGGCGGAATGGACGCTGTCGGCTACGGCAACGAGGTACGCACGAGATTCGCCAACCCGGCGCTGAAACACACCACCCGGCAGGTGGCGATGGACGGATCGCAGAAGCTCGGACCGCGCCTTCTCGGAACCGTGCGGGACGCCACAGACGCCGGTGGTTCGACGGACATGCTCGCCCTTGCCGTCGCAGCCTGGTGCGCCTTCGTTCTCGCCGAGACGGGAGCCGGACGTGCACTGGACGATCCGTTGTCGGCGCAGTTGGCTCGGGCCGGGTCGGCGTCGGACCTTCTCGCTGTCGAGTCCATCTTCGGGTCCGATCTCGGGCCCACGTCACCGTTCGGCACGCAGGTCGTTGCGTGGACCGACTTCCTACGGACCAACTCGCTGAGCGAGTGGAAACGAGTGCTGGTATGACCTCCGAACACGAAACATTGCTCGAAAACCTCACTGCCCGAGATGTATTACGCGTGAGTCCGGTGATTCCCGTCGTCGTGATCGATCGGGTGGAGGATGCAGTGCCGCTGGCGCGTGCACTCTATGCGGGCGGCATCGGCATCATCGAGATGACATTGCGGTCCGAGGCCGGGCTCGGTGCCATTGCGGCGATCGCTGCGGACGTGCCGGAAGTGGTCATCGGCGCGGGAACTGTGCTGAACCGCGACGATGCCATGAGATCGGTGGATGCCGGCTCGAGGTTCCTGGTCTCACCCGGATCGTCGAAGGGTCTGCTCGACGCGGTACGCACGCTACCGGTGCCTGTTCTGTCGGGCGTGTCGACTGCGACCGAGGCGATGACCGTTGCCGAGGCCGGATCGACCGAGATGAAGTTCTTCCCCGCCGAGTTCTCCGGTGGCGCAGCGGCACTGGGCGCGCTGGCAGGCCCGTTGCCGCACTTGACGTTCTGCCCCACCGGCGGGATCACCCCGCAGAACGCTGTCGACTACCTGGCATTGCCGAATGTGGTGTGCGTCGGCGGTAGCTGGCTCACGCCGCGCTCACTGGTGCAGGCGGGGGACTGGGCCGCGATAGAGGAACTGGCCCGTTCTGCGAGTGCGCTCGGCACCGCGTAGTTCGGTTCGCGAAGGGTCATTGACGTATTGGTATAACAGTGCTTGTATATCACTGTGGCGAGCGCCACCAACCCTCCTCGATGAGGCACAGGTCTCGCGGAGACCGCGGCGAACTCGCATCATGAACTCATCGATCATCACCAGCAATGGAGCTTCGGATGTCACAGGACACCAACGAGTCGACGGACGATCGCGGTAACACCGCCGTCCCGACTCGCAGCACTAAAGACCTCACCAAGGCGGCGATGTCCGGTTGGCTGGGTACGGCAATGGAGTTCATGGACTTCCAGCTGTATTCGCTCGCCGCCGCGATCGTTTTCAATCGCATCTTCTTCCCCGACGTGAGCCCGGCGATCGGCTTGATCGCCGCCATGGCCACTTACGGAGTCGGCTACGTGGCCCGCCTGGTCGGTGCCATCTACTTCGGCCGGATGGGCGATCGGATCGGTCGAAAGAAGGTCCTGTTCATCACCATTGCGATGATGGGCGCATCCACCACCCTCATCGGCGCACTGCCGACTTACGACGCGATCGGCATCATGGCGCCGATCCTGCTCGTTGCCCTCCGCCTGATCCAGGGCTTCGGTGCCGGAGCCGAAATCGCCGGGGCGACGGTCATGTTGGTCGAATACGCACCGGACAAGCGTCGAGGCCTCATCGCATCGCTGGTCTCCCTGGGAACCAACTCCGGAACCCTTGCGGCCTCGGCTATCTGGGCCCTGCTGCTCGCTGTCCTGTCCGAGGATCAGTTGCTCAGCTGGGGCTGGCGAGTGCCGTTCCTCGCGAGCTTCTTCCTGATGATCTTCGCGGTGTGGTTGCGCTCGAACCTGAAGGAGAGCCCGGTCTTCGAGGAGCGTGCCGATGTGGTCGACGGTGTGGCTCTCTCGCGCGACGAGATCGAGAAGACCGACGAGGACGTGAAGGTCAGCGTTCTCGAGTCCGGTCTCAAGCAGAAGAAGGGGCGCGCGTTCTTCATCGCGCTGGGTCTGCGTTTCGGTCAGGCGGGCAACTCCGGACTGATTCAGACGTTCCTGGTCGGTTACATCGCGTCGACGCTGCTGATCGATCGTTCCATCGCCACCAGCGCGATCGTCTACGGCTCGCTCATCGGTTTCGCGACCATTCCGATCATCGGCATCCTGGGCGACAAGTTCGGCCGTCGTCCGATGTACATGGTGCTCAGTGCGCTCACCATGATTCTCGCGTTCCCGCTGATGCTGATGGTCACCAGCGGCAACACCATAGCCCTCGTCGTCGCAATGGTTCTTGCTCTGAACCTCGGTGTGCTGGGCCTGTTCTCGCTCGAAAGCGTGACGATGGCGGAGCTGTTCGGCGCACGTACCCGCTTCACGCAGCTCGCGCTGTCCAAGGAGATCGGCGGCATCCTCGCCACTGCCATCGGACCGCTGCTCGCGGCCAGCCTCACCGCATGGACCGGTAGCTGGTGGCCCATCGCGGCGATGCTCGTGATCTACTCCGCGATCACGCTGGTGTCGGCCTACCTGGCACCGGAAACCAAGGGGCGCGATCTCGTCAGACTGGCCGACGCAGCCTGAGATGTCCGCAGTGGTGTAGCTGAGCCCATAGCTGCACCACTGCAACAGAATTGAACGCAAAAAAATCGAAGTACCCTATTGGCACTCTCCGGTGGAGAGTGCTAATTTGGGTTCTGCACAGTGAAGGGCGGCCCGCCACAGGGGCGGACGCTTCGTCGTACAGGAGGTGGTTGCTGTGCTTCGCTTCGATCCGTTCCGTGACCTCGACTCGATTGCCGCCGGCATGCTCGGCGCGACCAGTGGTTCGGACCGTGCGCCCAGATTCATGCCGATGGATCTGTACAAGCTCGACGACCATTACGTACTCAACGCCGACCTACCCGGCGTCGATCCCGGCTCCATCGACGTCGACATCGACCGCGGCACACTCACTCTGACTGCGCATCGCACCGCTCCGAGTAGTGATGGTGTGCAGTGGCTTTCGTCGGAGCGGTTCGCCGGAACGTACCGTCGGCAACTCTCCCTGGGAGACGGCGTCGACGCGGAGAAGATCTCGGCCTCCTACGACAACGGCGTCCTGACGGTCACCATCCCGCTGGCTGAGCGTGCGAAGCCGCGCAAGATCGAGATCGCCCACGACAACACGCAGAAGACCATCGAGCCGCAGAAGAGCTGAGTGCGCTTCGCGCAGTGGTGCGGCAAAGCGCCGCCCAGGGCACATAGCCGCACCACTGCCGCAGGCACTCACACTGCGTCGTGAAATTCGTTTTCGGCGGCCAGCATCCCCTCGAACCACCTGTCGAGCGTCTCGTCGTCCACGGCGTCCATGCGGTCGACTTCATGGGCCAGTGCGTCGACCTGAGCGACGAAGGTCGACCGGGCGTGCATGGCAATCCATTCCTGAAGTGCCGGTTCACGTTCAGCGGAGGACTTCATCGCTGTTCGGCACCACGATAGGTACAGGGTCTCGGCGGCGAACATCGCTACCAGAGCGGCACTTCTACCCTCTCGCTGCGCGAGTCCGAGGGCATAGTCCGACAGCGCCGAGGAACTCGCGATCAACTCTTCGGTATTGCCGTCGAACGGAAACTTCTCGCGGAGACCGGCGAAGTACGCTCGCTGTTCTCCGACGAGGTTCGACATCGACATCACATGATCCGACGCGTCGTCCAACGACGTCGACTCGGCGACGACCAGCCCCAGAATGCGGACTGCAGTGAGTACGAACGCCTCCTCGATCACCAGGTACCTTCGAAAGTCCTCATCGGAGAGTGATCCGTCCGTCGATTGCACGATGAACCGAACTTGCTGAGCAGCAGCGAGGTTGGGCTGTTGACGCTCGACGAGTTGCTGCGAGCGGGTCACGCGCCGGCAACCCACGTGATCAAGCCGTCGAACAGGTCGGTGTAACCGGGCCATTGTTCGCAGAACTCGGGCGGGGCCCAGTGCGGCGAGCAATCGGAGGTGAAGACCGCGGATCGGCCCGAGCCGTATTCGCCGACCGCGACGAGCGGATCTCCATTGATGGTGGCGGGCACGGTAACGCCCTCCTTCGGCACCACTCGGTTGTAACCGAGCAAGGCGGGCCACTGTGTTCCGCTGGCACCCAGTGCGGCGTGCGTGCTGTCGACGACATCGGGAACCATTCCGCCGGGAGCCTCGACTCGGTCGTCTTCGGCCAGCAGTGTCACCGGCAATACGTCGGCGAGCACAGTCTGCCGATACGCGGCGCGCGCTTGGAAACCGGAGAACGACAGGTACCCGCCGATCATGATCAGTCCTCCTCCGCTGCTCACCCACTCACGCAGTGCGGCGAGCCTGTCGTCGCCGGCCTGGAAGCGGTCGAACACGTTGGGCGCGAGTTGAATCGAATTGGCTCCGATATCCGAGAGCACAATGACGTCGAACTCGGACAGTGCCTCGGCCGTGCCGGGGAATTGTGTGGGAACGAGGTGCGCGGGCATGTGAACCACTTCGTGCCCGCGCGAGGTGAGCGCGTCGCGCAGGGGGCCGATCCCTTCTACGTAGGAATGGACGGTGAATTCGTCGACGCCTTTGACGTGGGTGGACGAGGTCATCCAGCTTTCGCCGGCGATCAGAACTTTCTTACCCATGGTGGTTCTCTATCCTTTTCCGGCGCTCTCGAAGAGCGACCTGGGGTTGTCCTGCATGAGCGAGGAGACGTGGTGTGCGTCCATTCCGCTGCGGACCAGCCGCGCTGCGAAAGAGACTGGAACGTAGGCCAATCCGTTGCCACCGAACTTGCGGAGCATCGACTTGAGAAACAGATCGTGGCTGAGCAGCAACTGGGATCGATAGCCGCCGCCGACGAGGCCGCAGATCGCGAACGCGGTATCGGCGGGCGACGGCGACTGGCCCTCGCCTGCGAACTCGAAGGGCATGCCGATCATGTCGAACTCGAGGAAGACTCCGCGATCGGCGAGGGCGCACTGATAGTCGGGGTCGTCGCCCGAGGGGTCCATGTGGCAGAGCACCACAGCTGCCGGGTCGACACCCATCTCGTCCACGACGATGTCGAGGACTTGATGTCCTCTGCGTTGCCAGCCCGGGAGATGGACGAACAAGGGGACGTAGGTTTCTCTTTGGGCGATGCAGGCGGCTCTCAGTGCTTTGGCCTCGGCGTCGGTGAAGGACGGCGAAACGCCGATCTCACCGATCACCCCCGGCCGCGGCCCGTCGCCGGTGAATTCGGCGATGAGCCGGGCCGCGAGGTTGTCGATACCGAGCGCGGTGACCTCGGGCGGGTGCGTGGGTTCGAGATACCAGCCCGAACCCATGACGACGCGTACTCCGGACTCGCGTGAGTAGTGCTCGAGGATCTCGGGTCGCCGCCCGATGCCCGGCGGCGTGAGGTCGACGACCGTGGTACCGCCGTTGTCCGCGAACACTTTCAGGTCGTCGAGTACGGCCGCCGCGTCGTCCACTCGGCAGTTGTCTGCGCTGTGGTACGGGTTGTCGTGCAGCAGCCAGGCCCGGTCCGCCGATACCGGACCGGACAGCAACTGCGCCAGAGCCGGGTCGGCAGCTTCGGAATACGCGGTCGAGGCGTCGTTGTGCAGATGCTCGTGCGGTAGCACCAGTCCCAGTTCGCTGGAGTCGATCGGCCCGGTGACGGTCTGGACGATCATTGCTTACCCGGTGCGCTCTGCAGGTGCTTGAACAGCGAAGCCAGAGAGTGCCCGCGCATGTTGATCCAGATGGCGACGAGCAGAACAACACCGGTGATGATCGGTGTCAGGAACGGGCTCACACCGAGTAGCGTCAGGCCGTTGGCGATGATGCCGGTCAACACTGCACCTATGACGGTGCCGATGACCGTTCCCCGGCCGCCGAACAGGTTGGTGCCTCCCAACACCACTGCGGTGATGACGGTGAGCTCGAAACCATTGGCGGAGTTGGCCGATCCCGATCCGAGTCGTGCAGCGATCAATAGGCCCGCGATGCCCGCGGCGAGCCCGGTGAACACCAGGGTCATCATCAGCACGCGACGGGTGTTGACGCCGGAGCGTCGGACGGATTCGACGTTCGAGCCGATTCCGGTGACGTAGCGGCCGAATCGTGTGCGATTGAGCGCAACAGCGCCGACGATCACTACGGCCAGAGCAATCCATGCGCTTGCCGAAAAGCCCAGCCACGACGCCGTACCCAGTTTCGCAAAGGCGGTACCGGGAGTGATCGGTACCGAGAAGCCCTCGGTCCTGTACAACGCGATGCCGCGAATGATCGACAGGGTCGCCAGGGTGACAATGAACGGCGGAATGCCCTGATACGCGGCGAGCCAACCGTTGACCAAGCCCCATGCGGCACCCATCAGAGGTGCCGCGACGAATACCACCGACGAGTCGACTCCGGCTTGGATGAGTTCGGCGCTCATCGCGGCGACGAAGGCAACCGTCGCTCCGACCGACAGGTCGATCTGACCGGTGGTGATCACGAACGTCATGGCGACGGCGATGATGAGAACCGGTGCGATCTGCGTCGCGAGGTTCGAGATGTTGGTGAAGGTCAGGAACGAGGACGTCGTCACCGAGAACACCAGGGCCACTGCGATGGTGACCGCGAGCATGGCCAGGGTCGGCTTGTTGGTCTGCTGCCACAGAGTCGGGCGTGCCGCCAGTTTCTCCACGGTCGGCTGGGCTTTCTTGTCCACGGTGATCATGGGCGGCCTTCCGGCGAGGAGGGTGAACGCTGGGGAACCGGCGTGCGCGTGATCAATCCGACGAGCGACTCGATGTTCAGATCGCCGATCGGAACATCGTCGACGCTCTGTCCCTCGTACATGACGGTGATGCGGTCGCAGACCCGGAACAGGTCCTGTAGGCGGTGCGTCACCAGGATGACTCCGACGCCTTGGGCTGCGACGTCGGTGATGAGTTTGAGGACCGATTCGACCTCTGCCACAGCAAGAGCGGCGGTGGGTTCGTCCAGAATCAACACATCCGGTCGAAACGAGACCGCGCGTGCGATGGCCACCGTCTGGCGTTGCCCACCGGAGAGTTGCCCGATCTCCTGGTAGGTCGACTTCACCTTCACGTGCAGGTCCGCCAGAATCTTGGCGGAACGTTCATGCATCCCGTGGCGATCGAGGAACGGCCCTTTGCGTGGCTCGCGGCCGAGGAACAGATTGCTTGCGACGTCCAAGGTGTCGCACAGGGCGAGGTCTTGGTAGACGATGCCGATTTTTTTCTGTTGCGCGTCCAGCGGTGTCGAGAAGCGCACCGGTTCCCCGTTCACCCGCATCTCCCCACCGTCGTGTTGGACGGCGCCGGCAAGGATTTTCATGAGCGTCGACTTGCCGGCGCCGTTGTCTCCGACGACCCCGAGTACTTCGCCGCGACCGAGTCGAAGGTCGACTCCGCGAAGCGATTTCACCGGGCCGTACGATTTGGTGATTCCCGAGAGTTCGATCAGTGGCGCGACCGTCAGGTCTTGTTGTGCCATAGGGCTACTTCTCCAGGTAGTACATGTAGTCGCCGACGTTCTCCGGAGTGACGATCTGGGTCGGTACCGGGATGTCAGCGGGTGCGGTCCGTCCGCAGCCGAGGTCGATGGCGGCATTCATGGCCTCGTAGCCGAACTCGAAGGTGTTCTGCTGCACGACGCCTTTCAGCCACCCTGCGTTGAGAGCTGAGACGGCCTGATCGGACAGATCCCAGCCGACGGCCTGAATTCGGTCCTGGGCGTTCTGGCTGTTCACCGCGGCGACCAATCCGATCAGAGCAGGCTCCCCGGTGGCGTACACGTACTGCATGTCCGGGTTGCCGGTGAGCAGGTTCTCGGCCGCGGTTTGCGCGTTCTCCTGGATGTTGCGGCCGTCGACCACGGTGCCGACGGTCATCCCGGCCGCCGAGACGGTATCGGTGAAGCCTTTCTGACGTTCGAGCTGGATGGTGCTGTTGAGTGCGCCGACGATTCCCACGGTGCCGGTGTTGTTCGCCAACGCAGTGAGGGTGTCGCCGATCTGAACGCCGCCTTCGGCGTTGGCGGTGCCGACCTGCGTGTCCACGGCAGGATCGTCGACGGTGGCGTCGACGGCGACGACCGGGATGCCCGCAGCATCGGCCTTGACGATCGAGGGCTTGATGCCGTCCGTGTCGATGGCATCGACGATGATCGCGTCGACGCCCGAGGCGATGAGGTTGTCGAATGCGTTGGCCTGGCTGACCGAGTCGTCGTTGCCGCTGATGATCTGCAGTTCGACGCCGGTCTGGTCGGCGATCTTTTGGGCTGCGTTGTTGATCTGGTTGAAGAACAGGGCCTGCAGGTTGATGGTGACGAGACCGACCTTGAGGGTGCCGTTCTTGCCGTCGCACGAATCGGCGACGCGGCTCGGATCCGGGATGCTCGACGCGGCTGCGTCGGTTCCGCCCGCGGTGTCGCTGCTGGATGCGGAGTCGCACGAGGTGAGGGTGAGCGCAAGTGCGGCACCGAGAACGAGGGGGAGTGCGCGTTTGATCATCGGGTCTCCTGGAGATCGACAGTGGCGAGGGTGGAGGTGAAGTCGGCGAGTTCGGTTGGAGTGGGGCATCCGCGTGGTCCGGCTGTAGCGCAGGCGAGTGCTGCCGAGATTCCCGCCATTCGGGCTGCGTGGATAGGGGGTTCGCCCGCGTCGATGAAGGCGATGTAGGTGCCGCAGAAGCAGTCTCCGGCTCCGACGGCATCTATGACGTCGACCGATACTGCCGGTTCTGTCAGGGTCTCACCCGAGGGTGTGACCAGAGTCCACCCGCGTTCGCCGTCGGTGACGACGAGGTGGGTGTCGTGCTCGGCGGTCAGTATCGGCCACCGTTCGGCTGGGATGCCGAAGCTGTTCTGCCACAGACTGCGTCCGACGATGACGTGGTCGGCAAGGGCAAATGCGTGCAGTGCGGCGTCGACGTCGTCGCAGCCGTCGAGGTCGATGGCGAGGCCGACGTTGCCGGGGAGCGTGGGTGGGAGCATCGATGCGCGGTAGCCGTCGAGGAACACGCGTCCACCGTCGATCGAGAGCTTGTCGAGGACCGTGCGCAGTCTGCCTGCGTCGTTGGCGTCGTCCTGGCTGATGATCGATCGGTCCCCGCCGTCGGCGATGAGAACCACTGCGGTGGAGAGGAATGCGTCGCGCGGTGCCCAGCTGGTGTCGACTCCGTCGCGTTCGAGGGCCGCGAGGAATTCGGAGGATCGAATGTCCGGGCCCACC
Source organism: Rhodococcus sp. KRD175 (assembly GCF_017168275.1). Classification (NCBI taxonomy): domain Bacteria; kingdom Bacillati; phylum Actinomycetota; class Actinomycetes; order Mycobacteriales; family Nocardiaceae; genus Rhodococcus; species Rhodococcus sp. KRD175. The sequence continues at coordinate 410,007 of NZ_JABFAQ010000004.1, read as the reverse complement.
GCGCCGGCGAACGCGACGCGGGCTCCCATGCGGGCTGCCGACACTGCGGCGTTGGCATTCATGCCGCCGTCGATCGACTCGATCGTCGTGGCCTGCACCCTCTCTCCGAGGGTCGGAACATGCGGAACATGAACCGTGACATCGTTGTTGGCGTAGCCGAAAAATACGATCATCGTCTACTTCCCGGCTGCGCGGGACACGTCGCGAACCTTCTCGCCGGAGACCCGGCCCCACCAGCGTGCATTCTCCTTCACCGAAGAAGCGATGATGGCACCGTCGCATTCGTTCATCAGGTCGGCGACGTTGGCCGCCGTGATTCCCGATCCGATGATGACGGGGAGGACCGTGTTGTTCTTGATGACCGACACCTCGTCGACCGAGGCGGCGTCACCGGTTCTCGAGCCGGTTGCGATGAGCACGTCTGCGTCGAAGAATTCTGCGTCCTCGGTCTGTTCGGCGATGGTGCGATCGGCAACGATGGCGTGGGCACCGTGCTTGACGTGAACGTCGGCGAAGATCTTGACCGGGTCGGCACCGATGCGGTGGCGAAAGCGGGTGGTCTTGGCTGCCTGGCCTTCGATGAATCCCTCGTTGGCGATGTAGGCGTTTGCCCACTGGTTGACCCGCACGAAGCTCGCTCCGGCGGCCCACGCTGCGGCCACGCCGCATTCGCCCGCGTTGGACAGGATGGATACTCCGACTCTGCTGCCGAACTGACCGACGACGGAGGCGGTGACGACGCCCATGCTGGCCGCTGTTTCGTATCCGTGCTCTCCGGGCTTGAGGAAGGGTATGTCCCAATGATTTTCGACGATGACGCCATCGAATCCGTTGTCGATGTACGCGTGCGCCTCCTCCACGGCGAAGCCTGCGATCTCGGAGACGGGCTGGCCCTTGTAGTGCGGGCTGCCCGGCAGTGCGGGTAGGTGGATCGCGCCGATGAGTGCGGGTGCGGAGGTGAACATCTCGGCCAGCGCCGACGGCTTTGTCGGAAATACCCCCAGCGAAGCTGAGGGGTTCGGATCCGACGGGGACGTACTCACGTAAGGAGCTCCTCTGGTGTGGGCGTCGACCAAGGCGATGTAATCGATTGCCTCGTATGTATGCACCGTAGGCGATCGGCACCGGGTCGTGTCAAGGAGTTCTTGAGTCGTTTATGTAAACGATTACCTCTACTGTGTAAACAGCATCGCAAGCGACCGTGCGGTTCGCTAGCCTCGGTTCACACGCGAGAGTAGGAGTTGGATGCGCAAAGCAACCATTCGTGACGTCGCGGAGCGCGCGGGCGTCTCGACAGCCACGGTGTCTCGGGCGCTCTCGGGGTCACGTCCGGTGTCGGACGACGTTGCCGCGAGTATTCGGCAGGCGGCGGCCGAACTCGGCTATTCGGGCAACATCATCGCCAGCTCTCTGCGCCGCAACCGCACGGACACGGTCGGGATGGTGGTGCCCAGTATTGCCAACCCGTTCTTCACCTCGCTCGTCGTCAACGTCGAACACGTTCTCTCGCAGCGTGGACTGCAGCTGTTCCTGTGCGATTCGCGATCGGATCCTGAAGTAGAGGCGCAACGGCTACGTAGTCTGGTCTCGCGTCAGGTCGACGGCATCATCATCAGCCCGTGCCATGGAGAACGTTCCGCCGAGGCCGTTCGTGCGTCGGCCCGTGCGATCCCTGTGGTTCAGCTCGACCGCTTCGCTCTCGATACTCATACCGATTGGGTCGGCGTCGACGATGATGCCGCTCAGGGTCTGATCATGGATCACCTTGCTGCACAGGGTGTTCGGAGTGCCGCATTCATCAGTTCCGAGCTGACCAATTCGTCGACGGAGTTGCGGCGGGCGGGCTTCTTCCGCCATGCCGAGCGCGTGGGGATTCGGACGCGGGACGAGTGGACGTTGTTGGGTGATTATTCGATCGACTGGGGGCGTGAGGCGTCGCGCTCGATCCTCGCTGCCTCCACGCGGCCCGATGCGGTGGTGGGCGCGGACGACCTGATCGCCCTCGGGGTGCTGCAGAGTTGTCAGGCTCTCGGGTTGTCGGTTCCGGGCGATGTGATGGTCACCGGGTTCGACGACATTCCGTTCTCTGCATTGAGCAATCCGCCGCTGACCACCATCCGGCAACCGCAGGAACGAATCGCTGAAGAGGCCACTCGCCTACTGGATCAGGCCATGAACAGCGATCACACCGGCACTGCGCACATCGCGTTGCAGCCGGAGTTGGTGGTCCGTCAGTCGACGGTCGGCCACGCACGCGTCGCCGCGGTGTAGGCCACGATCGCCGCATCGAGTTCGTCGAGCGTGACGGTTTCGTCGGCGGCGTGCATCAGTGCCGGCGTCCCCGGCCCCCACACGACAATAGGGGCACCGGGGGCAGCGGATCCGATGATGGACGCGTCGGTGAAGTACGTGACCGGTTCTTTAGCAACGGTATGCGGAAGGCCATCCACCCATCGGTCGCCTTGGGGTGTGCGAACTCCTGGCAGATCGATGCGAGCGTCGGCGTGATCGACCTCGGGTTGATCACGCCACCAGGACAGCAGTGCCGAGCCGTCCCCGACGGTGCGATGGTCGACGACGACGTGTGCGGTGTCGGGAACGATGTTGGGTGCCGAGCCGCCGTCGATCAATCCCACGTTGAACGTTTCGGCACCGAGGAACTGATCCGTAGACAGCGGGAGCTCGGTGCGGGCTCGTGTCAACACGTCGACCAGTTTCATGATTGCACTCTCACCCCGATGCGGAGTACTTCCGTGTGCTGCAATGCCTTTGGTGGTTACGTCGACCCACAACGCACCTCGATGCCCCAGATGGACGCGATTTCCCGTTGCCTCGGGAACCACGACCGCTCCTACGGCGCACTCGGCGACGGCGTGGCGAGCGGCACGCGCACCGAGTGACCCGATCTCTTCGTCGCTGGTGAGCAACAGGGCGGCAGGAACCCCGTTGTCGAAGGCGTCCATCACCGCAGCGGTGGCGGCAACAAGCCCGGCCTTCATGTCCGAGGTGCCGCGGCCACGGAGAACACCGTGTTCGATATCTGCAGCGAAGGGATCGAACTGCCAATTCGACAGATCACCCGCCGGCACGGTGTCCACGTGGCACGCGAACATCAACCGCTTCGACGTCGGCGGGGAGGGATTGGTGATCAACAGCCATGGGTGGGGACCATCCGGATCGCCGTCGATGGCAAGGTCACCGACGCGGGCCCTGAGCACGGACACGATTGCGTCCATCGACGAGCGCTGGGGACGGGGATCACCCGACACAGTGGGCTGGGTGACCAGTTCGGTGAGAAGTCCGACGGAATCCATGACTCCAGTATGCCGCAGGCATCTATGAGGCGTTGGCGATGATTGCCTGCGCGGCCTCGGTCGGTGCCTGAGTCGGGATCCAATGCGTCACTCCGGCAAGCACAGTCAGGGTGTAGCGGGCATCGACGTACTGTTGTGCGCGTTCGATGGCCGATCGGCCGATGAAAGTGTCGCCGTCACTCCACACCATCGATGTCGGCACTGTGATGCGCAGACGGCCGATACCAGGGTTGAAGAACGGCAGTCCGCGATACCAAGTGACAGCGTAGGGAAGTGCGCCGTAGTCGACGATGTCCGTGCGCGTGCGCTCCAGGTCGTCCGCGTTCATACCGCTTCTCTCGTACCAATTTTCGGCCCTCTGGCCGGGCCGCGTCATCCATTTCTCGGGGAGCACCGGCAGTTGGAAGAACGCGAAATACCAGGAGTGGAGTATCTGTCGCGAGGTGAGCAGAGCCGTCATGAACGACCCCGGATGCGGGACGGAGAATGCCGTCAGCGACGACACCAGATCCGGGCGTCGGCCTGCGGTGACCCACGCGATCATCGCTCCCCAGTCGTGGCCGACCACATGCACCGGGGCACCGATTTCGTCGATGAGGGCCACGATGTCGTCGACGAGCGCACCGACGCGATAGTCGCGTCGGCGTTTGGGTCGGGCACCCGGCGAGTACCCGCGCTGATCGGGCGCGATTGTTCGAAAGCCCGCGTCGTTCAGCTGGTCCATCACTGCGGACCACGACGCGGCACGTTCGGGAAAGCCGTGCAGCAGCAATACAATCGGTCCGTCCAGAGGTCCCTGGTCGAGGACGTCGAACTCGAGTCCGTCATGGGTGTAGCGTGCGATCCTCTCGCTCACCGAAGGATCCTTTCGTTGGTCAGCACGTGCTGGGAACCGATGCACCGGCGAATTCGGCGGCGAGGAATTGCATGGCCGAGTCGTCGCTCACGTTGTGTCCCTGCTCTGGTTGTTCCTGAGCGACAACCCGATCGCCGAGCGCACACGCTGCGCGGACGGCGTCGGCCGTCCACTGCGGTAGCACGATGTCGTCGCGCGCACCGTAGGCGACGAACATCGGCACGGTGGTTCGTACCTGAGGGAGGGTGTAGCGGCCGATCAGATCGAACAGCTTCTGTTCTGCCTCGGGGGATCTCGGTGCGAACTCCGTCGGTGCCATCTCGCTGACCGCGCGCTCCTTGGTTGCGGTGTTCGTGCCCTGGCACGCGAGTAGCAGTTCTGCGTTGGTCTGGGCCACCGTGCCGCTGTAGTCGCGAGGGTCGAGGGTGGGATCGACCTGTTGCGCCCCGTAGAGCAGGTACGGCAGCAGCCCTTTCTGCGGTGTGGTCAGGGTGCCGTCGCTGGCGGCGCGCGCCAGCGGTGCCAGATCCGTGGGCGGGGACAGTGAGACCGAGGCGATCAGTTCCAGCCCTTGCCCATAGCTGGAGTTCAATTCGTTTGCAGCCCATGCGGCTTGCCCGCCCTGTGACAGTCCGACGGCGGCCCACCGAGCAGAGGTCTCGGGCAGGGCGTTGTGGACGGCGCGAGCCGCGTCGATCATGTTGTGGCCCGCAGTGCGGGGCTCCAGGTACGGGTGGGTGCCGTCGCCGCTGCCGAGTCCTTGATAGTCGGGTAGCACCGTGACGTAGCCGAGTTCGGTGAAAGCCTCGACCGTGGAGTCCAATCCGAGTAGGTCGGGGTACAGGGAGGGCCCGCAGTCGGCTTGTACGCCGGTGGTGCCGTGGCCGTAGACGACGATCGGCCATCCACCTGCGGGAGGTGTGCCGGGCGGGACAGCGGCGACGCCGGAGACCGCAGTCGCAGAATCATCGACACCGGATGTCGACTCGTACACGAAGCGATAGACGGTCGCGCCCGTCGCAGTGAGTGTGGCTGACCGGGACCCGAAATCCTCCGATTCGAGCACCGTCCCCGGAGTGCCCGTCAGCTCGTACGGCGACTGTGCTGCAGACGTCGTTGCGGGCGCGGGTGAGTCGGGCGCAGCGGGCGACGAACTGCATCCGACGGCCGTCAACAGCGTGAGCCCGCACGCAGCTGCGAAGACTCGACGAGACGACAGGGCAATGGATGCGGGCATGTCGCGTGTCTACCAGAACGCAGCCAACAACTCGTCGGTCGCCTGCAGCGGCGCATACCCGTCGGGAATGACGCGACGGCATCCGTCGAGTTCGATGGTGAAATTACGAATGTTCGACGGCCAGTCAGCAACATAAGTCGTCACCGCCGTCCGCGTTGCGGACATCGAGCAGGGCCCGGCGGGTGCCAAGTCTTCGATCGATATCCCGATCTCGCCGGTGACTCCGGTGAATTCGATGCCGGAGAACAAGCAGTACGTGTAGCCGATGGTCAGACCCGGTGCGCGCTCATCGCCGAGGAGAACCTCGGAGTAGTGGGGGGAGCAGCTCGAGACTCGTTGCCGGTCGTAGCTGATCACCGATACGTCGTGCTCGAATTCGGTAACCATATCGAGTGTCCGAATTTCGGCGATGGCGCTGTGATTCGGCAGCCCGCATTCCCCAGTAGGGAGAGTCGGTTCCATTGCGCGCCCTCGGTTGTCGACTAGCCATATCTGCGGCGGCTCGACGACGCTGTATGTCGGGCAATAGCCGCGGATCAGCATGCTTTCGGACGGCGCGTTGAGTAGGCGGATCACCTCCGTGAGGTCGCCTTCGTATCTGTGCTCGCGGTACGGCACGGTGTCGGGGGCGACCCCCTCGTCGATTTGGTCGCAGACGATCGCGGCTACTGGAACGAAATCGTCAGGCACTGTCCCAGGTGTGGGCCGAGGGAATCTCGGTCGCGGCTCGTCTATCTGGGGCCCTGGGTCGCACCGAAATGCCTCTGCAGATCCGATTTCGGAGACGACCCGGTGGGGACTCAGCGACGCCGGCGACGCACAGGTGACCGCGGTGATGGCGACGAGCATCAGTCCCACCGTCCATCGCCATGTCATCAGCACAACGTAGCGGCATCGCAGTTCAGGGTTTGTCGCTTCAGGTTTTCGGGGACTATCGCAGCCATGAGGATTGGCGTCGTTGTCAGTGCGGTCGTAGCGGTTGTGGTGTCGTTTCTCGGGTCGGGCGCGTGGATAGGGACGCCCATTGCCGAGGCGGCCGGCGGTGCGCTCAGTGCGACGTCGACGCTGGTGGCTCCGGCAGGTCCCGCGTTCTCGATCTGGTCGGTGATCTACACCGGTCTCATCGTCTATGCCGTCTGGCAGTTCTTACCCGGTCGAACTGCACGTCACGACGCCTTGCGGGCACCGGCTATCGCGTCGATGTTGCTCAATCCGGCGTGGATTCTCGCGATTCAGTTCGGGCAGGTGTGGCTCAGCGTGGTGGTCATCGTTGCGTTGTTGGTTGCTCTCGTGCGCGTGTTCGTACTCCTGCAACAGCAACGCCCGGAATCCGTGGCCGACGCGGTGATCACCGACGGCACGATGGGTCTCTACCTCGGGTGGGTGTGCGTGGCCACCATCGCCAACATCTCGGCGTGGTTGGTCGATCTCGGAGTCACCGGTGGCGCGACGGTCTGGGCAGTCGTCGTACTGGCCGTCGCAGCACTGGTCGGGGTGACTCTGGCGCGCTACTCGAACGGAGCGATCGCTCCGATGCTCGCCATCGTGTGGGGACTGGGATGGCTGGCACAGGGGCGTCTCGGCGGCGAGCTGGCGAACGCCACGGTCGGATGGACGGCTGTATGTGCCGCAGCGATCGTCGCCGTCGTGACGGTGGGAATCAGGCTCCGATCACGGCGGTCGACGGTCCGTCAGGCGGCGTAGTACCTCCGCCACTGCGTTTCGAGGAAGTCGGACAGCGAACTCCCCGAATCGTTGGTACGCCAGGCGACGTGACCGTCGGGTCGGACGAGGACCGCTCCGGTCTCACCTACCTCGTACAGCGATATCAGTTCGTTGCGATCGACGCCGACGGGTGCGTCCAGCACGACGAGCGACATACCCGGGCGTGCATCATGCATACTCTCCACCACCGGCTCCCACGCAGAACCATCGAACGTGAACAGCGTCAACATGTTCGGGTCCAACACGTCGTGCGGCGAGACGAGTTGCCCGTCGACCGAGACGAGCGCATGCGGCAATCGCGCACCGGGGTACGTGGTGGGCACGTAATCGACAACATCTTCCACGGGCTTCGTCGACGCGTCCTGGGCGATCAGCGGACTGTCGTAGAGGTAGCCGAATTGCAGGCCGGTGGAGACGAAATGCTCCAACTGCAGTGGAATCGCCGCGGCAATTCCGGCACGCAGTTCCGCCGACCCGGGGACGTCCGGGCGCAGGCTTCGTGACCGACTCATCTGCTTGCGGGTTGCTGCAGCCGCGATGGGCGCGATCAGTCTGCCCGGAATCTTGTTCAGTGGTGCCCGCCCCACCGCCTGAGTTGCCTTGGCCAGCATGGCGTTGGTGATCCCAACGCGCTTGCCGATGTCGTCCATGCGGAAGTGGTTGGCCACGCTCTGTTCGGCGAACTTCTCCACCACCGGGCGGCGCTCGGTGTCGTAGGTGTCCAGCAACTCCGGGCCTGCCCCACCAGAGAGCACGGCATCGAGCTTCCACGCGAGGTTGTGGGCATCCTGCACTCCCGAATTGAGCCCGAAGCCGCCGGTGTGCGGAAAGCGGTGAGCGGCATCGCCCAGCAACAGCAGCCGCTCGTGGCGGAACGTGTCGGCCGTCTGTGACGTCATCACCCACGTGCCCGTCGACTCGAGCGTGAAGTCGTTCGTACCCAACGCCTTCGGTAGCGTCTTCTCCCAGAATCGACGGCCGTTCGTGGCGATCTCCTGCGCTGGGTGCAGATAGGCCGTCATCAGGATGTAGCGGTGATCCGCGTGCGAGATGAGCACTCCGCACAGGTCCGGGGTGTAGATCCAACTCAACAGCGGACGCGCGTCGTCGGGAAACAATGTGTTCGACGTGAAGAACGCACTGCCCATGTTGGCGAGTACCGGTCCGGTCAGCGATATCCCGGCTGCGTCGCGGGTCGCGCTGTTGGCACCGTCGCAGGCAAGGACGTACGGCGCACCGAGTTCGTCGACGTCACCTGTCAGGGTGCGGAAGGCGATGCGCGCGTCACCGGAGTTCGATTCGACCGATTCGACGGAGACTCCGCGGCGAAACTCGATCAACGGTTCGGCGTCCACGGCGTCCCACAGCACGGGCATCAGAATGTGCTGGCCGATGTGCGACACCATGTACGGGCTCTGGCTTTCCACGATGGCTTTGCGCTCGGGATCGGACAGCAGATCGATCGACCCGATGGCGTCACCGGCCAGGTCGCCGTACCAGCTGATCAGATTCACCTGTTCGTGCGGAGGCGACATCGCCGCTATCGACTTGGCCAGTTCGGGGCTGTACTCGTTCCAGATCTCCAGTGTCCGAGCATTGATGACGTGAGCCGCCGGATGGAACAGTGGACTGGTTCGACGCTCGAGCAGTACCGTTCGAATACCCCTGCGCGCCAGCAGAAGCGCTGCAGTGGTCCCCGCCGGACCGGCACCGATGATGACGACAGGAGTGCTCATCGGACGACGGTTTCCTGGGTTCCCAGGTCGATCGACCCGTCCGGAGTCCGAATGGTGGCAGTGACGACGTCGTCGACCGAAAGGTACTTCGGGTTCTTGGCTTGGCGTGCGAAGAAGAACTTCCACTTCAGTGCCGGCGGGATGAGTTCGCCGATCTTCTGGATTGCTTTGGGCGGCGCGGAGATTGCCGTGCCGATCGGCGTTCCGGTCAACAGGACGTCGCCTGCGGTCATGTTCTGAAAACGGGCCAGTCTGGTGAAGGCCTCGGCGGGAGGAGTGATGAGGTCGTCGCCGATGGTCTGGTCCTGACGGATCTCCCCGTTGACCGCTAGTGTCATGCGTAGCTCGGGCAGTCGTCGCAGCTCGTCGTTGTCGAGCAGCACCAGCCGAGGGCCGAGCGGGGTGAAGGTGGGATACGACTTGCTCTCGTACACCTGCACTTTCGTCAACTGGATCTCACGAGCCGACACGTCGTTGGCCACGACGAAGCCGGCCACGTAGGACGCGAGGTTGTCGTCGGTGACGGTTGTCCCGATGGGGATATCGGCACCGACCACCACGCCCAGCTCGATCTCGTAGTCGAGCAGGGCTACCTCCGGCGGTTGCCGAATGGGATCGTTCGGGCCACTGATCGACGCGGACGACTTACGAAAGAACGTCGGCTGCAGGGTCTTCGGGTCCGAGCCGGCGTCGATCGCATGGGATCGGTAGTTAAGCAACTGCGCCACCACTCGGCACGGTGCGGTGATGGGTGAGAGGAGTTCGAGTTCGGCGACATTCGTCCCGGCCCCCGACGCGGCGTCGATGGCCGACCGGTCGGCCAGTAGCTCACGGGTGGTCTGCTCAGTGGTGTCGATCTTGACGGCCTGGTCGCCGTCGAGACGCCACCAGCCGTCCGTGGTTCGAATGATGTTGATGGGCATAGCTTTCGATCCCCCCTAGCAATCTGTCACAAAGTTTTCGGTGTGATGGTCTTCTTGTTGGCGATCACCGGCCGGCCGGGCCTGGTTCCGGCCTCACGCTGCCGCAGTTCATCGTGGGTCGCTCCGTTGCGGAGTCGGCTGAGGAGGTAGTCGGGGTCGATGTTGACGCCGATGGGATTGCGCGCAAATTCCTCGGTGAAGAAGAAGGCCGCAGTGTTGTCGGGGTCGAAGTTCTCCACTTGGAACTCCAGCCGAATGCCGTCGGGGTCCTCGTAGTACAGCGAGATCGTCGGTCCGTGGTTGATGGACCACACCGGGAGGATGCCCTGGCGCTTGAGTCGCACGTAGTTCTCCAGCAGTCGTTCCAGCGATCGGAAGGTCAGGGCGATGTGGTCGATGCCGTAGGCCTTGCGCCGCAGCTTGGCGAAGGGAAACAGGAACTTCACCGGCTTGGGTACTGCGATGATCGCGAGTCGATGCGACTCGTCGTCCCAGGTCAAGAACGTGATCTCGTCGTCCTGGTAGGCGATCTCGGCCCCGAATACCGTGCCGTACCAGCGGACCATCTCCTCGGTTCGCGCAGATTTGACGACCCAATGCGCGATGTAGTCGGGCGCGACCCGTTGCGTCTCGATCGTCGGTGCCTCGTGCGTTGCGCTCATGAATCGACCTTTCGTCGCGATCGGAGTGTGATCCAGATTAAGTGCAGTTTGACTGCCAGTCAATAATTTGACTGGCAGTCAGTAGATTGCGAGCGTCGACCGATGCCGTAGGTGAGAAGACGTCCTGGAATCAGGCGGGCGGGATCAGAAGGTGAACGCGGCCGACGAGGGCCAATGCCGTGTCGGCGTCGGCACCGTCGAACACCGCTGTGTGGATGCCGCGCATGGCACCGGTGAGCAGTCGGGCTGAGGCAGGGAGGTCCGTGGCGTTGTCGATCTGACCTGCTTCGGCAGCGGCGCGGAGTAGTTCGGTGATGGCATCGACGAAGCTGTCGTGCCAACGCTCCGCTGTGCCTTCGGATTTCGGGACTCCGAGATTGCGGAACAGCACGTGCGTGCGCGGTGTCTCGTAGATGCTCTCGGCGGCTATTCGCAGAAATGTCTGCAGCTGCTCGAGTGGGGTGCTCGGCCAGCCGGCGTCCGCGGACCGTTCACGGATGCGTTCGACCAGAACGGTGGCGGCGTCGTCGACGGCGGCTTGAAAGAGTTGGCGTTTGTTGGGGAAGTGGTGGAAGGCCGTTCGGGGTGCCAGACCGCATCGGGCAGCGACACTTTCGATCGTGATGTCTGCGTAGTCGGCGTGCCGAAGCAGCTCCTGGGTGGCCTCGATGAGGCGTGTAGGTGCGGGCCCGGGTTCGTCCGTGGCCGACGACCCGGCCCAGCGGTACAGCGTGGTGGTGTGGATGCCCAAGTCCGTGGCCACGGCTGCCGGGCTTTCGGAACCCCCGAATGCCCGTGCCACCGCCTCTCGGCGATCGGCGAGTGTGAATCTCGAGACCCTGGCCATGATCGTGACAGTCTAGTGCAGCATTCGTGCGAGGGCCGGGAGTAGAACTCGTGCGGGGACGATACCCGCCGTCGCCGCCTGCAGAGCATTGCGGCGACCCGAAACAACATGTGGCCGTGACCGTTTGGCGTCGAGTTCCTTCATGGCGGTGGCGACGACGTCGGCCGGTGTCTGGTAGGTACCGGTGGCTGTGGCCGAATCGCCTATGACGTCGAAGAATTCGGTGTGGGTGGGGCCGGGGTTGAGAGCGAACACTCTGACTCCGTGTTGCGCTGATTCGTACCACAGCGACTGGCTGAAGCTCAGCACGAAGGCTTTGGCGGCCGCATACACGGCAAGAGTCGGGACAGGTTGGAATGCCGTCGTGCTGGCCACATTGACGATGGTGCCCGCCGAGCGGGCGATCATGTCCGGCAGGAACGCCGAGCAGATGTCCACGACCGCGCGGATGTCGACGGCGACGAGCCGCTCGAAATCGTCGGCGTCGCCGTCGACGAACGGTCCCTGGACCGCAAATCCTGCGTTGTTGACGATGAGGTCGATGCGCTCGGGAACGATGGCGCGGAGCCGCCGACCACTGGCCTCCTCCGACAAGTCCCAGGGCACTGTTCGGCAGCGCGCACCGTAGGTCGATTCGAGCTCGTCCGCCAGCGCTGTCAGACGATCTTCCCGTCGGGCGACGAGCACGAGATCGGAGCCGCGGGCGGCCAGCACTCGCGCGAACTCGGCGCCTATTCCGGAACTCGCGCCGGTGACCAGCGAGCGGCCCGGACTGTAGCGAAAAGCCCTGCGGCTCATCGTTCCGTGCGTCCGAGTTCAGCGGCCGAGCGCCGGGCGAACTCCTCGTACGAGGTGGGTGCTCGTCCGAGCAGGGTCGGAAGAACCGTCAGGTCTCCCGCGGGCAGACCGTGGCCGTCGTAATGGGTCATCATCGTGCCATACGCCTGACGTGCGTCTTCCGGCCAATTCTTCATGTCGCGGGGGTTCGAGGCGGCCTGCGCGCCGCGAACGAGGTGCCCGAGCGAATTGAGTTTCGTCGATCGCACGGCGTGACCGATGACGGTGGGGAGTGCAGGCAGCACGTCGAGCGAGTTGGTCAACGACGAGGGCGGGATTCGGATGGCGGTCACCGCATGCCCCAGCACGCGTGACCAGATCTCGGCCATCTGGTGTCGGGTGAGGTCGACCGTGGACAGGTCGTAGGTGCGGCCGGTGTGCGGCGACGGGTCGATCAGTACGTTCGCCGCGGCCTCGGCGACGTCGGCGAGATCGACGACACCCATGATGCTGTCCGGCGACACCGGGTACGGCATGACGCCCGCCTGCAGGAACTCCCACACTTCCAAGTAGTTCTGCATGTAGTGCGAGGGCCTGAGAATCGTGGTGGGAATCCCGCTCTCCCGGAGCAGGCCTTCGGCGATGTCCTTCTGATGATGGTGCGTCAGCTCGTGCAGGTTCGGGTGAATAACGGAGTGAAAGACGATGTGCTGCAACCTACTTGCAGGTGCTGACGCGATCAGGTGCTCGATGATCGGTCTTTCGTCGATGACCTGGGTCGGTGCCGCGTGATAGAGCACGTCGGCTCCGGCCAGAGCTCTGTCGAGCGTGTCGGGCGACCGCAGATCGCCCACGACGACCTCGGCTGCCCCGTCTCGACGGGTGGTCGCAGCCTGACTGTCGTTCTTCACGACAGCGCGGACGGGCATCTTCTGCGCGGTCAGCTGCCGGACGAGCAACCGTCCGATCCCGCCTGCGGCACTGGTCACTGTGATCATCGGACCTCCTCGATGGTGAGCGCGGCAACTCCGGCTCGGTTGCATATATTGCAGATGAGCCGCACATAACGCAAGAGGTCGACGCAACAGCCGATTCGATCTGCATTAGTCTCGGACGGTGCCTTCGAACGACGTCGACGATGCAGAGCCGTCGCGGCGGCGCGCCCGCCCACGTCGCGATCGCCGTCAGGCGTTGATCGACGCCGCGATCGAGATGATTTCCGAAGGTGCCAGCGCAGACATCAGTGCAGCGGCGATTTCGCGCCGAGCGGGTGTGGCGCACGGGTTGCTCTTCTACTACTTCACCGACAAGCAGGGCCTGGTGCAGGCCGCACTGGCCGACGTTCTGGGCAAGTTGTCCGACGCGCAGGGGCCGCAGTCCGAGGAGCGGACCGTCCGAGCTCGGCTGGAAGGATTCGTCCGACGGCACATCGAGTTCCTGCGAGATCACCGCGCGCTGTACCTGCGGGTGGTGCGCGAGGAGGAATTCGGCGAGGCAGGCGTCGAGAGCGCCCTCCGGCAGGCTCGGGCCGAGGGCGAGCGTCAGGTCGCAGCCCTGGCCGAACTCCCGGATCCGTTGCCACCACTGGTTGCTGTCGCGATTTCGGGGTGGACAGGCTTTCTCGATCGAACCGCCGATGCCTTCTTCGAGACGGCGGATCTCGATCTGGACGAGTCGGTCGCGCTGATCGTCGACGCATTCGAAGCTGTCGTCGATTCCGCGACTCGTCGAGGTGCCGGGTCGCGGTGATCAGGTCGACCAGAAACCGAAAAGGCTGATTCCGAAAATTGCGCAGATTGCTCAATATCGAAGACTTCTATTGCGCAGCCCGCCGGGTTCTGGTCGACTGACGCCGGTTGCATCACAGACGCGACTGACTCGGCGCTTCGCAATCCGAACGCTTGCCTCATGGAGTGACGGGACCCATCCGGTCCCGCCACGTCCACTCGATGCAATCTTTCGTCGCCTATTTCAGGAGTGCTCGCCATGACCAGCCTCAGCTCGACCACCGGCAATTCGACCGACGGTGATTCGGTCACCGGGGGGCGCGAAACCCTGCACGACATTTCCGAGCGGGTGCTGTGGCTGTCGACGTCGATGATCCACCACGCCAACCGAGTCCGGCCCAATTCGACGGGCCTCAAGGTGGGCGGTCATCAGGCGTCGTGCGCGTCGATGGTCACCATCATGACTTCGCTGTGGTTCGAGCAGCTCGAAGCGGGCGACAGAGTGTCGGTCAAGCCTCACGCGTCGCCGGTGCTACACGCCATCAACTACCTTCTCGGTGAGCTGGACGAGAAGTATTTGACGACGCTGCGCTCGTACGGTGGTCTGCAGTCCTACCCGTCGCGCGCCAAGGATCCCGATACCGTCGACTACTCGACGGGATCGGTGGGTATCGGTGCGACGGCACCTATTTGGGGCGCAATGTCGCGCCGCTTCGTCGACTCCGCATTTTCCGAAGACACCCCGACTGGGTTTCGCGGCCGGCAGTACTCGCTCGTCGGAGACGCCGAGCTCGACGAGGGTGCCGTGTGGGAAGCCGTCATCGATCCGGGTATTGGGGAGTTGGGCGAGATCGTCTGGATCGTCGACCTCAACCGTCAGTCCCTGGACCGAGTGGTGCCGAACATCGCCGCGCGTCGCCTCGAGAAGATGTTCGACGCGGCAGGCTGGCAAGTCATCACCGTGCGTTTCGGTCGGCTGCTCGAGAACCTGTTCGCGCGTACCGGTGGTGACGCCCTGCGGCGTCGCATCCTCGACATGCCCAATCCCGAGTATCAGCGGCTGTTGCGGTGCTCGGCGTCCGAATTGCGAGATCGGCTGCCCGGCAACGGTTCCGATGCCGCGGCGATCACCGCGCTCATCGGTGACCTCGACGATCTGATTCTCACCGAGTCGATTCGCAATCTCGGCGGCCATGATCTCGACGCGCTGCGCGAGGCCTACGCGCAGATCGACGACACCCGGCCCACAGTCATCATCGCCTACACGGTCAAAGGATTCGGCCTCCCTACTCAGGGGCATCCGCAGAACCATTCGTCTCTGCTGACTGTCGACGAATATGCAGCTTTGGCAGACACTCTCGGCACCGACGTCGGTTCTCCCTGGGGCCGCTTCGAGGACGCTACAGCCGCAGGGCAGTTGTGCGCCGATGTCGCCGAACGGTTGCGCCGCGAGCCGGTGCCCGTCTCGGCACCGCCTGCAGTTCCCACCGACATCGGACGTACTCCCAAGGGCACGGCCACGACGCAGGCCGCGCTCGGCCGCACCCTGATCGACCTGACGCGTGAGGCCCCGGATGCGGCGCGGCGCGTGGTCACGGTCAGTCCCGACGTCAGCTCCACCACCAATCTCGGCGGTTGGGTCAACAAGGTCGGTGTCTGGTCGTCGTCGGAGCGGCACGACTGGTTCGGTGACGATGCCGAAACCATCATGCACTGGCGTGAGGGTCCTACCGGTCAACACATGGAACTCGGTATCGCAGAGACCAATCTGGTCGGATTGATGGGCGAGCTGGGCGCAACGTGGAGTCGGTGGGGAGAGCCGCTGTTCCCCATCGGGGTGATGTACGACCCGTTCGTCGAACGCGCCCTTGAACCGTGGTCGTACGGCATCTACGCGGGCGGTCAGTCGATTCTGGTCGGTACGCCGTCGGGTGTCACGTTGGCCGCGGAAGGTGGTGCGCACCAGTCGATCAAGACTCCGTCGATCGGTCTGGAGCAGCCCGGGTGCATCTCGTACGAGCCGGCGTTCGCCATCGACGTGGAGTGGACGTTGCTCGCCAGTATCGCCAAGTTGGGTCGTCCCGACGGCACCTCGGCGTACCTGCGCCTGTCGACCCGGCCGGTCGATCAGACGTTGGCCGACGTGCCCAGCGATCCGGCGGCCCGCGAACGCAGGCGCAAGCAGGTGGTGGCCGGCGGCTACCCGCTCGTCCGACGAGACGGTGCCACCGTCACGATCGCGGCGATGGGTGCGCTCATGCCCGAAGCTCTCGACGCCGCAGCACGTTTGGAGCGCATCGGCATTGTCGCGGACGTCCTGTGCATCACAAGTCCGGGCCAGCTCTATCGAGCCGTCCAGGCTCGACAGGGACACGGCGACGCGGAGTCGTGGATTCTCGATCAGCTGTTGCCGGCCGATCGGGCGACACCGATGGTGACCGTCCTCGACGGCCATCCGCACACGCTGGCGTTCCTGGCCACGGTGAACCGCGTGGCGTCGACGTCGTTGGGCGTCAGCAACTTCGGTCAGGTGGGCTCTCTGGACGAGGTGTACAAGCATCATCACATCGACACCGATTCGATAGTCGGTGCCGCTCTGGATGTCACCGGTCAGTAGTGCCGCGGGTGCTCATTCGTCCACCCATTCCAAGAGGTCTCCGGGTTGGCAGTGCAGCACCCGGCACATGGCGTCGAGGGTGCTCAGGCGCACGGCTTTGGCCCGTCCGTTCTTGAGGACTGCGATGTTGGCGGGCGTCAGCCCCACGCGTTCGGCAAACTCGCCGACGCTCATCTTTTGCTTGGCCAACTGAACATCGATGCGTACCACGATGGCCATCAGATGACTGCGTCCATGTCTGTCCGCAGGTCGGTGGCCTGCCGGAGCAGAGTGCGCATGACGACCATCAACAGCGCTGCTACCGCGACGATCACGACGAGTAGAAACAGCAGCAGCGGCAGGCCTGGGTCGTCGGCACCGAATCCGACGTAGAGGAATACCCCGACCAGCACCACCCATGCGGCGAGGATCGACCACGTGATCGTGTCGACCCACACCAAGGAGGAGCGGGTGAAGATGGCATTGCGATTGACCATCGTCAGCAACTTCCACGTCGCGACCACGACCACCTGAATGCACAGCACCCAGAAAATGGACACGATGGTCAGCGGCCATCGCAGGTATGCGGACTCGGGAGACTCCTGAGCCATGTGGGCGAACTGCCCGGGCAGCGACATGACCTGCATGAGCACCAGAACCGCGAACAGGGCCGCGAGAAACAGACGCAACAGGACTACCGCTCGATATCCACTCAGCATGGAGCGAGTATCGACAGTAATCTATCGAAAGTCAATAGATCAATACGGTGTCCGGATCATCCAGTTCCGATTGACAGCGGGCGTACGGTTGTAACATTCGGCGAGGGCCAACGCGGTAGGTTGCTCGTTCACGGCGAAGGGTGTGATGGCCGCATCGTATGGGGGCGGGACCACGTGACCGATCGGACATCCGAGGAAACGCCGGACGATTCGGCTGCCGAGAGAGCGGCCGCAGCCGCGTTCGACGAGCAGATCGCGGCGGCACTCCCGAGGCAATCACACATGCCGGGTGCGACGACGTATTTCGCGGAAGACACCTTCGAGGCGCTCGACGTGTTCCGCGGAATATTGCTCGAGCACAGCCGATTCGAGACTGTGCTGCAGGGCCTGTGCGAGCAGGCCGTCGTGGCAATTCCCGGGGCGGATATGGCGGGAGTGACCCTGCTGCATCATGATTCGGAGAATCCCGCCACCGCTGCATTCTCGGACGCGCGCGTGGTCGATATCGATGCCGATCAGTACCGCGCGGACGAGGGTCCGTGCCTCGAAGCGGCGCGCCACGATCGGTTGGTGTGCGTCCGAGTCGACGAGATCACCACTCGCTGGCCCGCATTCGCAGCCGCAGCAGCAGACATCGGAGTGCAGAGTTACCTGTCGGCACCGCTGGCAGTCGACTCCGAGCATGCAGGCTCGCTCAACATCTACGGCTTCGATGCCGGTGGCTTCAACGATATCGACGAAGTGGTGGTGAAGATGTTCGTCACGTCGGTCGAAGCGGCAGTATGGAATTCCCGGCACACGGTGGAGGCGAAGCAGGAAGTCGTCGGTCTTCGTGCGGCGATGGCGACCAGGGCGACCATCGAGCAGGCCAAGGGCATCCTGATGGCAACGCAGTCGATCACTCCCGAAGCCGCGTTCGCCGCGTTGGTGCAGCAATCGCAGCGAGAGAACACGCGAGTTGCCGTGTTGGCGGCTCGGATGGTCGATTCCGTCGACCGATGGCAGGATGCCGAAGGGCCGTAGTGTCGGGGTCACACGGTCCACCGAGCACCATCAATGGTTCAGCGAAGCCGAACGATCTGCATCTCCGAAGGTCGAGAAGGTCAAGGCCTATGACGGACACACCGATTCACGACGAACTTCAGCATTTTCTCGACATGGATACCGGCGGGGGGAGTCGGAAGAACGAGCCCATTGCTCGGCCGGCACCGGACCCGGCGGCCGTGCACGGCCCACCCCGGCACCAGAGAGCCTGACGGCAAACCCAGGGGGAGTCCCTCAGTGCGGCGCAGTGGGTGCGACGGCCGCGTGGACGTCGCCGCTGTAGGACGCCGGTAGTGGACTGCTGCACAGTGTGCGTGCCTCGTCGGTCGAAATTCCGAGTGCGCGGAGCACTCGCTCGGTGGTGCCGTCGACCGTCGCCGCTTCGTCGCGGTCGGGCTGTGCGAGGAGCAGGCGGCCCATGGAGAGCAGCGAACCGGCGACGATCGCGAGGGCGAGATCCGGGTCGTCGACGTCGAATCTCCCTTGCGCTGCGGCCGATTCGATATCGCGACGCGACCGTGGTGCCAGGCCACCGGCCGCGGCGAATGCGGCGGCCTCGGAGTTGAGCAGGACGCGGCTCAGTTGCGGTTCGAGGCGGAACAGGCGCCCGGACAGTCTGAACGATTGGGTGAATTTCTCGACCGGGTCCTCGAAACCGACGGTGAGCGAATCGAGGTAGTCGCCGACGGACTCGAGAGCGGCGTCGATGGCGGCCTGCCACAGTTCTTCTTTGCTCTCGAAGTAGTTGTAGAACGAGCCGTTGCTGACGTCGGCGGCCTGCGTTATTTCGAGCACGGGTGCGTTGGTGTTCCCGTTGGCGAGTAACCCTTGGGCGGCCTGGATCAGCGCGGCTCTGGTGCGTGCCTTGCGGCGCTCGACGCGGTTGCCTTCGGTCACGATCTGCTCCTGCTCTGTGGGTCAGTGAGCGCAGCCTATCGCGAATCAATGATGACGAATTCGTCAAAACCCCTTGACGTACAGCCGTGCCATGAGTGACGATATCGTCAACACCTTGCGACGGCAGGGGAATCGACTTCCGGCGGCACCGAAGGACCTCATGACGACGAACGCGACGATCCCGCAGTACCGCACCGATCTGTACTCCACCGATGCGATTCTCGATCCGTACCCCCACTATGCCCGGCTACGCGCCCTCGGCCCGGTGGTGTGGCTGCCGCGCCAGCAGGTGTTCGCCGTCTCGCGTTACGCGGATTGCAAGGCGGTGCTGCTCGACGACGAGACCTTCATCTCGGGGGACGGGGTGGCGCTCAATCCCGTCGCCAATCGGCTCGGCCGCGGAACGACGCTGAACAGTGACGGCGACGAGCATGCGATCAAGCGATCGGTGCTCGCGCCTCGGCTCACTCCGAAGGCCGTGCGCAAGATGAAGGCGGCGGTGCAGGAGAAGGCCGAGAGCATCGTCGACGCGGCACTGGAAAAACAGTTCGTCGACGGCGTCGACGATCTCGCGACAGCGCTGCCGATGTCGATCGTGCCCGATCTCGTCGGGTGGCCAGAGGACGGCCGCGAGGATCTACTCCGATGGGCTGGTGCGACATTCGACTCCCTCGGCCCCGTGAATCGACACTCGATCACCGCCGTCAAGGGTGCCGCAGAGATGCTTGCCTTTTCGCGGCGCGTGGTGCGAGATCGATCGGTGATTCCGGGAAGCATGGGCGACGACGTTCTGAAGGCCGCCGACGACAACAAGATTCAGAAGTCGGCATGTCCCGCGTTGATGATCGACTACCTCGGTCCCTCGCTCGATACCACCATCGGAGCGATTTCCGGTGCCCTCGACCTGTTCGCGCGGCACCCCGAGCAGTGGCAGGCGATCAGGCAGGACTCGGACCTGATACCGAATGCGATCAACGAGGTCGTTCGATACGAGTCGCCGATCAGAGCATTCTCGCGTCGAGCGGTCCGTGACGTCGAGATCGACGGATCACGAATCCCGAAAGGTGCTCGCGTACTGGTGGTCTACGCGTCGGCGAACCGCGACGAGCGTGAATGGGACAACGCCGACGCCTTCGACATCACCCGTGACGCCGCGCGGCAACTCGGCTTCGGTTCCGGCGTGCACGGGTGCGCCGGTCAGGGGCTTGCTCGTCTCGAAGCCCAGACCATGCTCCGGGTGCTGGCGCAGCGGGTCGAGAAGTTCGTTCCCGCAGGAACACCCATACGAGCTGTCAACAACGTCATTCATCGATACGAACGGTTGCCGCTCAAATTGGTGGCAGCAGAAGGGACACGGCCATGAGGATCGACGTCGATTGGGATCGCTGCGAGGGCCACGGCATCTGTGCCGAACAGGCACCCAAGGTGTTCAGCCTCGATGACGAGGGCGAACTGCACTACGCCTTCGATGGCAACGACATTCCCGACGACCTCGCGGCCTCGGCCCGGTCTGCGGTCGGCGTGTGTCCGGTGGCGGCACTGCGAGAACAGGCGTGAGCTCTCTCGAGAGCAGGATCGTCGTCGTCGGAGACTCCATAGCCGCGTGCACCGCTGTCCGCGAACTGCGTGCCCGCGGACACGAAGGTCCACTGACGATGATCGGGGCCGATGCCGACGGTTGCTACGCGCGGCCGCCGTTGTCCAAGCACGTGCTCAAAGGCGAAGCAGCCGAGGCGGAAACGTGGGATCTGTCGGACCTCGGGATCGAGGCGATCGGTAATCGGGCCGTATCGGTGAATGCCGAGGCCCACACAGTCACGACCGCGGCCGGCACCGATGTTGCGTACGATCGCTTGATCGTCGCCACCGGAGCGGCTGCACGTCGCATTGCGGCTCCCGGGCAAAGGGGCGAGACGGTGCTGCGGACCTTCGACGATGTTCGGGCACTACGCCCGAAACTCGATGCGGCGCAGACGGCGATCGTCGTCGGGGCCGGATTTCTCGGCATGGAGTTAGCCAGTGCGTGCGTCTCTCGCGGAATCGCAGTCACCGTCGTGGACGTCGACCCTCCGTTGACACGGCTACTGGGTACCTACCTGTCCGACGCGATTACCGCGCGTGCCGAGGCCGCGTCGGTCGAGTTTCTCCGCGCGGACAGCCCGGTTACGTTGACGGGCAAACCCGTTACCGGGATCGAGTTCGCGGGCCGCACCCTCGACGCCGATGTGGTGGTCACCTGCGCCGGTGATGTGCCCGAGACGGAGTGGTTGAACGGCACCGGAATCGCCGACGATCGAGGTGTTGCCATCGACGAGCGCTGCGCCACAGCAGTTCCCGACGTGTTCGCTGCAGGCGACGTCGCGTATTCCCGTGCCGGTTCCGGTCGAGCGCCGTTCTGGTCGAATGCCGTCGCGCAGGGCAAGGTCGCAGCGGCCTCCGCGCTCGGTCTCGAACCCACCTGTGCGCCCGCCGACGACTACTTCTGGACCGAGATTCTGGGACTGTCCATCAAGGTCGTCGGTCCTCCTCCGCTACTGGGTAATCCGACCGTGCTCGAGGGTTCCGTCGACGACGGATCGGCGCTGCTGCAGTGGAACCACGAGAACGGCCGCACGACCATCGTTGCCTACGGCATGAAGAAGGCCGTCGGCCTGCTCCGACGGCTTGCTCGCGACTCCGCTGTTCCCACTACGTAAGGAATTTCATGGCTTTCGGCTCTGCGTCCGGTCTGGTTCGTCGTCTTCCCGAGGCGGTCGGGCTTGCTCGGGCCGCGATCGGCATCGCCCACATGGTTGCGCCCACTCGCGCCAACGAACTCCTCGCCGGGCCCGACGCGGCGGTGGCGACGACGCGAGCTGCGGCTCGCACCTTCGGAATTCGGGAAATCTACATCGGCGGCGGCCTGTATGCGGCAACTCGGCTCGCGCCGAAGGCCGTGCGCACTCTGCTGCGAGCAGGTGTGGCCGTCGACGTCTGGGACACCGCGGCGTTCGCGCTCACCGCTCACCTGCCGCAACGAACGAGAACAGCCGGCTGTGCAATTGCCGGAGGCTTCATGATCGCCGGCGCGCTGGCAGACCTGCAACTGGACCGGTAGTCGGCGGTGGACAACATCGCTCGAGTCGTTCGCGCGGCGAGCATCAGTGCTGTTCGCCTCTACAACCGATTGGAAGTGACCGTAGCGCAACCGGTTCCGGATACCCCGGTGCTGTTCGTCGCCAACCACGGGTTCGGCGGAGTCATCGATCTCAATGTGTTCGCATTCGCGGCCGCATACGACGAGCTCGGGATCGACCGCGAGCTGATCACGCTGACGCACCAGATCGCGTGGACGCTGCATGCAGAGAAGCTGATCGAACCCTTCGGTGCCAGGCCCGCCGGGCGACAAACGGCCCTGGACGCTTTTGCGGAGGGCAGCAATGTCCTGGTCTTCCCGGGCGGTGACGTCGATGCTTTGAACTCGTGGCGGCACCGCAACGACATAGTGTTCTCGGGTCGGACGGGGTTCGCCCGTTTGGCAATCGAGGCGGGGGTGCCGGTCGTCCCCGTCGTCACAGCAGGAGCGGGGGAGTCCCTGCTGGTACTCAGCAGTGGTAAGCGGTTGGCGAAGGCGCTGAGGTTGGACAAGGTACTGCGGCTCAAAACGCTTCCGCTGTCGGTGTCCATACCGTGGGGCGTCAATCTCGGTCTGGTTGGGCTTCTTCCGTACCTGCCGCTTCCCACCAAACTCGAGACCTCGGTGCTCGCGCCCATGCACCCCGAGGCCGACGAATCGGCGGAGGAGTTCGCGGGGCGGGTGCACGGGGCGATGCAGGCCGAGCTCGAAAAATTGACGAAGAATCGGCGGCCTCTCATCGGATGACTCGCCGAGCCGGCGATGCAGTCATACTCGGACCATGCGTTCGAAGCAGAAGATTCTCGACGCCACCCTCGGGCTCATCGTCCAGGGTGGGTTCGAGGATGTCACCATTGCCGCGGCCGCGCGGGCTGCGGGCGTGACGCGTCAGACGGTGTATTCGATTTTCACCACCCGTGAGGACATGATCTCCGAGGCGATGGTCGGCCTTGTCGTCGGCATCATCGGTGGCATCCGAGAGGAGGCCGATCGAGCCGAAACGCCATCGGAGTTCATCGTCGAGATGATCGTGTCCGCACGCAACCTCGTTCGCAGCGAGCCTGTGCTCAACTCGCTGCTACGTTCTGGCAACGCAAATCCGTTGTTCGATCCGGACGTCGTGGATCGGGCCGAGCCGGTGGCGCGTCAATTCCTCGATGGCTACATCGAACGGAACCCACAATTCGATTCGACTCGGTTCGAAGGTATCGAGCGAGTGCTGGTTCGAGTGGCGCTGTCCGTCATCCTGTTCGACGACGCGCAGATCCACGACGACGACGGTTTGCGGTCATACCTGCGGCGCTGGCTGATTCCGCTCCTGTTCTGACGGACCCCCAAAACTTGACACCATAAGCCGCATCTGTCTAGTTTTGCTTCGCACGTGCACGTGACACAGGTCTCGATGCGCGCTGCTGCACACCATTGGGGGGGTACGTGTCGAATTTGAATCGCCGGTCGTTCCTCGGCGCGACTGCGGTTGCGGGATTGGCCGCACTGTCGGGCGCGGGGGTGGCGCGAGCAGCGGGCGGGCGACGCGTCCAGATCCCGCTGACCCGCGAGGATCATCGTGTGGTGACCATCGGATCGGGCTTCGGCGGTGGCGTCGCCGCATTGCGCCTGGCCGAAGCCGGGGTGCCGGTTCTGGTGCTCGAGCGCGGAAGGCGTTGGAACACAGGCCCGAATGCGGACACATTTCCCGATGCCACGTCACCGGACAAGCGGATGCTGTGGCACGGTTCGAGTCCCAACCTGTTCGGCAGGCCAGTTCCGTTCGATCCGTACGTCGGCCTCCTCGAGGCGGTCCCCGGGGACAACATGACTGCGCTGTGCGCGGCCGGTGTCGGAGGCGGATCCCTGATCTACCAGGGAATGACACTGCAGCCATCGCAGCCGGTGTTCGAGGAACACTTTCCGACCGGACTGGATTGGCCGACTCTGAATCGGGTGCACTACCCACGCGTGGCGCGGATGTTGCAGCTCCAGCAGGCTCCCGACGAGTTGATCGGTACGCCCAATTATCAAGCAGCGCGGGTGTTTGCGGCCAATGCTCGTCGAGCGGGGCTGCCGGTGTCCAAGATCCCGATGCCGATCGACTGGAACTTCGCCCTCGACGAGACGCGCGGGGTGATGGCACCGTCGTACACCGATGGGTCCGGCGCATTCGGAGTCAACAACGGCGGTAAGCACTCCGTGGACGTCACCTACATCGCGGCCGCCGAGGCGACGGGGCTGGCCACTGTTGCGACACATCACCACGTGACGAGTGTCGAGCGGCGTGACGACGGCCGTTGGACGGTGTATGTCGATCGAATCGACTCCGACGGAACGGTATTGGAAAACAAGGTACTCACCGCCGGCGCATTGATCATGGCGGCGGGCAGCCTGAACACCACGAAGCTGCTCGTGCGTGCCGGTGCCACCGGAGCGATCTCGGACTTGCCGGACCAGCTCGGACAGGGTTGGGGCACCAATGCCGATCGCATCTACGTGTGGTCGAGCATCGAGCATACTTTCGGTGCGCCCCAGGGCGGTCCGGTGGTATTCGGCAGTCTGAACTGGGACGACCCGAACACTGCGCACACCGTCATCCAGGCCTCGATACCGCCCTTGTCGTTCGATGCCCACAGCACGATGCTCGTCGGATACGGAGTCAGTAGCGGCCGCGGCCATTTCGGCTACGACTCCTCCATGGACCAGGTTCGACTACATTGGCCGGCCAACGGCGACAGCCGGATTCAGGACGGTTCGATCGATCCGACGGTGCGTCGTATCGCCGGATCGGGCAGTGTTCTCACCGATACCAATGCACTGTTCCCGTCCACCTGGCATCCGTTGGGTGGGGCCAACATGGGCGCGGTATGTGATCTCGACGGTCGCGTACACGGCCAGCGAGGACTGTATGTCCTCGACGGAGCGCTCATGCCCGGTACCACCGCAGCGTGCAACCCATCCATGACCATCGCCGCACTGGCCGAACGTGCGTTGGACAACATCGTTGCCGACGATATCGGCTCCGTTATTTGACCCCCACCAGAAAGAGACCGATGCATCTGTACCGCAACATGATCGGCGTCGCAGTCACCGCCGTGCTCGCGTCTTCCCTGACCGTGCTCGGCAGCTCGGCCGCGAATGCCGACCCCGTCGACGACTTCTACGTCCCTCCAGTTCAGGTCGTCGACGACCCGGGGGCCGTGTTGCGGACACAGCCGATGTCACTGTTCGCGGCTTTGCCAGGTGCGGACGGTGCCTACCCCGTTCAGGCGCAGCGGGTGCTGTACTCGTCACGGACGCAGGACGATACGCCGGTGGGCGTGTCGGGCACGTTCATCGAGACCGAGGTGCCCTGGCGCGGTGCAGGCCCGCGGCCGACAATCGTCGTCGCGCCCGGCACGGTGGGTCAGGCCGATCAGTGCGCTCCTTCTCGTGCGTTTCCGACGACTGTCAACGCTGTGACACAACCATTGTCGATCTCGTTCAATCAGGAGTTGTTGTCTTCCACTCTGTGGGGATCGATGGGTGCCAACGTATTCGTGACCGACTACATCGGGTTGGGAACGCCCGGTGTGCACACCTATGTCAATCGTGTCGAGCAGGCTCATGCGGTGCTCGACGGTGCTCGTGCCGCGAACGAGCTCCTCGGTGATACCGATGCACCCGTTGGTATCTGGGGGTACTCCCAGGGCGGTGGGGCGGCAGCCGCGGCGGCCGAACTCGCCTCGGAGTACGCACCAGGTCTGAATGTGAAGGGCACCTGGGCCGGAGCACCTACAGCGGACTTGCTCGAGGTGTTGAAGACCGTCGACGGGACGCTGATCGGAGGGGTGATCGGCTATGCCCTCAACGGGTTCGTCGAGCGGGATCCGAGCTTGCTGCCGCTCGTCGAAGAGAGACTCACCGATCACGGCAAGGCGGTGCTGAACGATCTGTCGACGCAGTGCATCGGCGACACCATTCTGAAGTACCCGTTCCTGCGAACCGAATCGTTGACCGCGGACGGTAAGTCGATGCTCGAGAACTTGGGCACCATTCCGCAGGCGGGTCGCATCCTCGAGGCTCAGCGGATCGGTCGCAGTACTCCGAACGCACCGGTGATGATCACCAGCGGACTCAACGACGACACCGTGCCGTACGGTCAGGCCCGGCAGTTGGCTCAGGATTGGTGTGGGCGAGGTGCCACGGTGGAGTTCCGAACCAATCCTTTGCCGCCGATTCTGCAGGGTGCGGTGTTGCCCAACCACTTCGGGCCGCAGCTGATCGACGGGTACGGCGGTGCCGCTGCAGCGTTCCTGATGGATCGGTTCGCCGACGTCCCCATGGCACCATGCTCCATCGACTGATCGGCGGCCGCAGGCGCTGGCGGCTGGTGCGAGAATTTGTACTGCGAAATCGTTGTCCCGCAGCCTCGACCGTCGAGCAGCGTGCCCATGACTATGTGGCGATAGCAGACGCGTTCGGGCTGGGCTGGCCGCCGGATGGACAGCGTGCCAGGGCACTGCTGACCAGTTTCGGCGATCGGGATCCGGATGCCGTCCTTGCCGCGATGCGCCCGGTTGCGGCTCCTGTTCGGCTCCACCCGGTGGTTCGGGTGTGGAATCGTGCCGTTGGCTAGGGCCGCGTCGACACCGCTGCGCTCGACACTGCTGCGGTCGCGGCGTCGGGTGGAGGTTG
Organism: Rhodococcus sp. KRD175; assembly: GCF_017168275.1. Taxonomy (NCBI): domain Bacteria; kingdom Bacillati; phylum Actinomycetota; class Actinomycetes; order Mycobacteriales; family Nocardiaceae; genus Rhodococcus; species Rhodococcus sp. KRD175. The sequence goes on along the minus strand of NZ_JABFAQ010000004.1, from coordinate 383,164 downwards.
TCATTGCCGGCGGTGGTCCGGACATTGTCTTTCAGCCGATCGTCCGTGCACGCGATGGCGTGATCGAGGGATACGAGGCCCTGTCGCGTTTCCCTGCGGGTGGCGGTGACACCGAGGCGTGGTTCGCCGATGCAGCGCAGTGCGGCCTCGGTCCTGCTCTGGACAGATCTGCAGCCGTCAAGGCATTGGGAGAATCAGCGCGTCTGCCGGATGGTTGCTTCGTTGCCGTGAACCTCAGTGCTGCAACGCTACTGGTCGATGCTGCCCTCGTGGATGTGCTGCTCGACTTCGGCCGACGACGGTCACTGGTAATCGAGCTCACCGAACATGCCGCCCAGGACGACGAGGACGCGGTGATGGCGGTGTTGGCCGAACTTCGACGCGGCGGCGTCGCTGTCGCAGTGGACGATGTGGGATCCGGGTACGCAGGTATGCGGCAGCTTGTCGTGCTCGAGCCGCAGATCATCAAACTCGACGCGTTCGTCGTTCACGGCATGAAAGGCAATCGCGTGAAGTCGGCCTTGGCCGAACTGGTGCTCGAGTTCGCGCGAAAAACCGAGGCCAGGTGCGTGTTCGAGGGCATCGAGACCGACGACGACCTCGAAGCGGCCACGTCGATCGGGGCCGACCTGCTGCAGGGCTTTCGAGTGGGCCGCCCTGCGGCGGTGTAGTCAGATCTGACCAGCAGGTTGAGTACCGCCCAACTGTGGGTATGCGGCGGACTAGGAACGAGACGAGTTCCGAAGGCCGATGCGGTCGAACGGGAGACACGCGGCACCACCACTGAGGGTGAATCGAAGGAGACGGACTGATGGCCGATGACGACAGTGACATCAAGACGGAGTTCGATGACCTCGTCAACATGACGGCGAAGGAACTCGACGAGTTTCTCGGCACCGACGACTCGAAGGACGTCGGGCAAAAGAAGGAGGGCGGTGAGTCGACGGGCCACGAGAGCGGCCGCCGCATCGTCGAAATCCTGAAGACGAAGAAGGCGGACCTGTCCGACGACGACTACGAGCACATGCGAAAGGTCGTCGGCTACTGCAAACGACACCTTGCGCAGCGGCCCGACGGGGACATCACCGACACCAAATGGCGCTACTCACTGATGAACTGGGGCCACGACCCGAAGAAGAAGTGATCTCGCTTCGCTGACGGGAGGTTTGCTCCACTCGGGGCCTCGGTCGCGAGGATTCCCCGACTCGGGGCCCAGAGTGGAGCACAAGTTGCACACGCACCGACACTGGGCTGATTCAGCTGGGATGGGTGGACATCTTCACGTGCGGGATTCCCGCTTCCAGGTATTCCTCGCCCATCCGAACGAATCCGAATCGGCCGTACCACTTTTCGAGGTGGGCTTGCGCGGACATCTCGACCACTCCGGGGTATGCATCGAGGGCGGCCTCGACGAGCTGTCCGGCATATCCGCGCCCACGCCCCGCAGCAGCAGTCGCGACGCGGCCGATGTGGACCGAATCGTCGACGAGCACTCGGAGAGTGACCAACACCTCTCCGTTTTCGTCCTGGATCCAGAACAGTTCGGTCGTCGGAAGTAGGTCTGCGCCATCGAGTTCGGCCTCGTCGACGATCTTCTGTTCGTGCACGAATACCGCGACCCGCAGCGCCATGATGCGGTACAGGGTGCTCGGGTCGACGCGCGAGAGCGGTGCGTGATGGAGGGTGGTCATCGTGTCCGTTTCGTCGTTTCGGTTTCGGGATTCACACCGCGAGCGGCACAACGGTTCCCGGCGGTACGTCGTTGTATCGGGCCGTGATCTTGTTCAGTTCCAGCTGGTAGTACAGGGACTGCAGGCCGAAGACGAACGTGAGCAGAAGTCCGACGACCGAGCTGCACGTCGGCTGAAGGCCGGCTGCGCGTTGGGCGTCGGCGATGCGGTTTCCGGTGTTGTAGTAGCTGATCAACGGCGCGATGATGGTCCAGCCGAGGAGGAGCAGAACCAGCAGTGGGCCGACGACCGGCGGGTCGACCTTGCGTCGGTCGAAGTCCGCCATCTCACGGTGGATGAGGTAGTACCAGACGAAGTGGTAGATGCCGAGAGTGATGAGCGGCAACAGAATCCAGACCACAACGGGATTTCGCCGCTTCATAGCGCTACCTTGGGCAACCGGACCGGTCATGACGCTCCCCCCACCTTGTCGGACACGACAGACGCCGCATGTCCGTGGACCGCACGATTCTCCCACGTCGGTGGGTCCGTACGCGAGGTCTCGCTCCGTGCGGGAACACTCCGCACGGTCACTACACGAGCATGCGGTCGATAGAACGGATCAGCGGTCGATTCAGATCGACGATGCTTGGTTGGAACCTCACTGCTCGGGGGATCATGTGTTGGTGGACGACGACGATGTTCTGGCGGTGTTTCGGCATGCATTCGACTGCGCGCGCAGCGGTGACGCCTCGTGGTTGCAGTCGTTCTTCGAGGCCGGAGGATCCGTCGACCTGACCAACGACAAGGGCGACACACTGCTGATTCTGGCGGCGTATCACGTACAACCGGGTGCGGTGAGCACGCTGCTCACGCTGGGGGCTGCGGTGGATCGCGTGAACGACAACGGCCAGACAGCATTGGCGGCCGCGGTGTTTCGTCGGTCGACGCCAATTGTGCGGATGTTGCTGGAGGCAGGCGCGGACCCCGCAGCCGGAGCTCGATCGGCACACGCAATCGCCCAGTACTTCGAGTTGGACGACATGGCAGCGATGCTGACCGAGCCCCAGTCGGGGTAGCCCTACTCCCTGGCCTTGGCCTTGGCTGCCCGCTTACGAGCAGGCTTGTCGGGGACTGCAGGCGGGATGTTCGACGCCATCACCGCGGGGGCACGATCCCAGGCTCGGTGCAGTCCGACCGCAGCGAACAATGCGTCGTTGAACGCTTTCACCGCTGTCTCGCCGATGACGACGCCTGCGTCGTCGGCACCGATTCCGGCCTGCTCGAGCAGTGCCGCTCCGTCGCCCCAGGCACCCATCGCTTTGCAATGACGGAATGCTTCCTGCAGCAACAGGATCAGCTTGATGTCGTTCGTCGGCGTCGTTCCGCCCGCGACGACGAAGGCGTCGAACTCGATCGAACGAACTGTCAGGAATGTTCGCTCGACCACCTGAGTGCGCATGCCTTTGCCGAGGATGCCGCCGGCCGCAGCGATGACGTGCACTGTGGCACCGCGGCGCGCGGCTGCCGTCCGTAGCTTGCCGATTCCGGACAGGTCCGATCCGGCGTCGGCGATGACGCCGATCTTGCGTCCGGCAATCGGTCCCGGAGCCTCGACGATCTGAGACAGTGCGGGGGAGAGCAATACGTCCTCAGCGGGTGTGCCGACGGGTGCAGGCAGGCCGAGACCGGCGGCGACGCGCTCGCACAGATCGGCGTCGACGTTCGAAAGAACCTCGAGTTCACGTTCCTTGATCGATTGCTCGAACACTTTGCCCAGCTCGAACGTGAATGCCTCGACGAGGTGATCCTGCTCGACGGCACTGAGGCTGCGATAGAACATGGTGGGCTGAGTGAAGTGATCGTCGAAGGATGCGGGGTTCGCTCGTACCGCGCGGCCCTCGATGAGGCGTTCAGTTTGCACGTAACCGTGGTCCTTCTCACCTGCTACCGCTGGTTCTCCGTCGTCGACCGAGTTGCTGAGGTACGGGGCAAGGCCGGTGTGAACGGCGGTCTGGTGCATACCGTCTCGCAGCATGTCGTTGACAGGTGCATTCGGTCGATTGATCGGCAGTTGCGAGAAATTGGGGCCGCCGAGACGCGTGATCTGGGTGTCCAGGTAAGAGAACAGACGCGCCTGCATCAGCGGGTCGTTGGTGACTTCGATGCCCGGCACCAGGTGGCCCGTGTGGAACGCGACTTGCTCGGTTTCGGCGAAGTAGTTCGTGGGGTTCGCGTCGAGGGTGAGCTTGCCGATGGGTTGCACCGGAACCAGTTCTTCGGGAACGATTTTCGTGGGATCGAGCAGATCGATACCCTCGTAGGTCTCGGTGCCGTCGTCGGGCATGACCTGGATTCCGAATTCGTATTCCAGTGGGGCACCGGCCTTGATGCCGTCGGACATGTCGCGTCGATGGAAGTCCGGATCGACGCCCGCGGCGATCTGGGCTTCCTCCCACACCAGTGAATGCACTCCGGCGAGCGGCTTCCAATGAAACTTCACGAGCCTGGTCTCGCCGTTCTCGGCCACGAGGCGGAACGTGTGGACGCCGAAGCCTTCCATCGTGCGATACGAGCGCGGGATACCTCGATCGCTCATGTTCCACATGACGTGGTGAGTTGCCTCGGTGTGCAGCGAGACGAAGTCCCAGAACGAGTCGTGTGCCGACTGAGCCTGCGGCAGTTCGATATCGGGCTGCGGTTTGCCGGCGTGAATGATGTCCGGGAACTTGATGCCGTCCTGGATGAAGAAGACGGGCATGTTGTTTCCGACCAGGTCGAAGGTTCCTTCGTCGGTGTAGAACTTGACCGCAAAACCGCGGGTGTCGCGGACCGTGTCGGCAGAACCACGCGATCCGAGAACGGTCGAGAATCGCACGAAAACCGGTGTCCGCTTACCCTTCTGGGCGAGGAATCCTGCCTTGGTCACGGTCTTCGCCGACCCATAGGACTCGAACGTTCCATGTGCGGCGGCACCGCGTGCGTGCACGACGCGCTCCGGAATCCGCTCGTGGTCGAAGTGGGTAATCTTCTCGCGAAGATGGAAGTCCTCGAGCAACGTCGGGCCTCGATCGCCCGCCTTGAGCGAATGATCGGTGTCGGGTAGACGTACGCCTTGCGCAGTGGTCAGGAAATCACCGGTTTGGGCTCTCGTATCGCGAGCTCCGGTCGGGCCGTTGGGTGCCGGCGACGATTGATCCGGGCGAGGGATGGGTGGCATGTTCGGCCTTCTTTCGTTGTTGGAGCTGTCAACTCGGACGTTCGTGGTCGATGGACGGTGGGCTTCGATGTCACGCGCTCCCCGGGTCGTCGTAGAACAAGCCGTCTCCGCGGACGATGTCGAACGCGAGGGAGGAGATCGAGCGGGCATCGGCGTAGGCACGGGCACGCAGCCGCGCGGTTGCCTCGTCGAGCGACACATGCAGACGCTCGGCCAACACACCGACCGCAATGTTGATGTCGGACCGAGCGAAGCGAAATGCGCCCTCGGGTGGTCGAAGTGTCGACTCGTCGAAAAAATTCGGTCGGGCTGCCACTTCTCCGACGACGATGTCACCGAGGGTCGACGCCGCAGCCTGGGCAGCGGCGATCTGTTGTGTCGTCATCGTTCCTGACTTTTGGGTGTAGAGCTCGAGGACCCCGAGTCGAGCACCACCACTGAACAATGGGAACGCGTACACCCCATGCACGTCGAGCTCCTGAAGAACTTCCGACGCGAACGACGGCCATCCCGTGGTATCGGGCCGATTACCGATGTCCGGGTGTAGTTGCGGCTCCCCGGTGACGAAGGCATCGATACAGGGGCCCTCGCCGGTGGTGAATTGGAGTTCGTCGATGCGGGCAGCTTCGGAGTTCGTGGCGTACAGCAGATCCCGAGCATCGGCATCGTCGGTGAGGATGGCGACCGCGGCCCCGTCCGCGCCGGCGTCGGTCACACACCTCTTGCTGACTCGTACGACCCCCTCCAAGTGGTGTCCGTACATCGGCGCGCCGAAGCTATCCGAGTCCGGGGCGTGCACGCGTCGGGACTGTTCCGTATTTTCTTCCTCCGCCACTTTGCCCTGCCTCTCTGTGTTATCCGAACCTCGACACCCGATCAGCGCACCACGCGGAACTGTTTCATCGATCGGTCGGTGGCGTACGGCATGATTCACGGAGTCCGGTTGTGTTCCTCCCGCAATTTGCGACCCTCCTCGACAGCCTGCGCATCCTTTTCGTCGTTCTTGTCCGATACCCGGGTGTCGCGGGGCGGCAGTTGCAGGCGTTCTTCGGCGACGATTCCGGCCTGGAGTTGGCGGCCGCGTTCGAGTTCGGAGTCCAGTTCGGCACCGAACAGCAAGGCCAAGTTGGTGATCCACAGCCACAGCAGGAACACGATGGCTCCGGCGAGGGAGCCGTAGGTCTTGTTGTAGCTGGAGAAGTTGGCAACGTAGAAGCCGAACGCGACGGTGGCGAGAATCCATACGATGATGCCGACCGCGGCACCGGAACTGATCCATTTGAACTTGGGCTGCTGCACATTCGGCGTTGCGTAGTACAGAATGGCGACGGCGAGTACCACCACGATCAGGACGAGCGGCCACCGTGCGATGTTCCAGATCGTCAGCGCGGTGTCGCCCAGTCCGACGGCGTCGCCCACAGCTTTGGCCACGGGGCCACTGATCGCCAGCATGACGGCGGCGAGCGCGATGAGGACCAGGGCGATGAGCGTGACCAGAAGCATCACAGGGCGCAGCTTCCAGATGGGCCGTCCCTCGTCCACCTCGTACATGCGGTTCATCGCGCGGCCGAATGCGCCGACGTAACCGGACGCCGACCACAGTGCGCCTGCGATACCGATGATCAACGCGAACCCGGCAGTGGGCGCTTGGACGAGCTGTTCGATGGTCGGACGCAACGTGTCGACAGCGGATTGCGGGCCGAGATCGCCGACGACCTGCAGGACGCCGTCGACCGTGGCCTGTCCTTGGCCGAACACGCCCAGCAACGACACGATGGCCAGGATGGCGGGGAAGAGCGAGAGCACGGCGTAATAGGTCAACGCGGCTGCAAGGTCGGTGCACTGATCCCGGGAGAACTCACGGGCAGTCTTCTTCAGAACATAGATCCACGACGGCTTGGTCAGATCGGCGGGAGAGTCCGCTTTGCGCGGGTCGTCCGGATCTGCCTCGGTGGGTGCGGGTGATGCTGCTGAATCGGCCATGGCGGTCGCATACCCGGGGTTGTTCGGTGGAAACCGGGAAATGCGACCGCCATGGCGGTGGTTCGATGCGTCGTCAGTTCACTTCGTTGCGCTCGTGCTCGGTACGCGACTCGAGGTCGCTGTCGTCGAGATGCTTCGGCGTCTTGGCGTGCTCTTTGTGGTCGGGGTGAGCATCCTCGGTGGGGATCATGACGTCGTCGAGGGTCGGTTCGTTGTTTTCAGTCATGGTTATTCGATGCCCGGGAGGTTGGCGGCTCAAACTCGTGAATCACGTCGGTTTCGATCGACGCACACGAGGGCACTTCGACTGGGGGCGATCACCGGAGGTAGAAGATGCGAACAGTCGTCGTCGGAGCAACCGGAAATGCCGGTACGGCCCTGCTGCGAGCGTTGGCACGGGATCGTCCGAACGATTCGGTTGTCGGGGTCGCGCGGCGTCCACCGGAAACTGAATCCCCGTTCCCGACAAAGGAGTGGGTATCGCTGGACGTGACGGCCGCCGACGCCGCGGATCGCCTGCGCGCGGTGATGCGTGATGCAGATGCAGTCGTCCACTTGGCCATCGCCTTCCAGCCGATGCGTGATCGCGATTATCTGCGGGCAGTCAATGTCGACGCAGTGCGCACGGTGGCAACTGCCTGTGCGGACGCCGGAGTTCCTCATCTGGTGCACATGTCTTCCGGCGGGGTGTACGCACCGGGGTCGTACGGCGAGAAGGTCGACGAGTCGTGGCCGAGAACGGGGGTGTCTTCGTCGACGTACAGCATGGACAAGGCTGCCGCCGAGGATGTGCTCGATGAGTTCGAGGCAGCGCATCCTGATGTCGCGGTCGCTCGAATCAGGCCGGGCCTGATCGGGCAGTACGAGTTCGGAAGCGCGCTGTTGCGTTACGCCCTACCCGATCTCGTGCCGTCGGCAATCGTCGATCATCTTCCGATCCTGCCCATCGACAGGTCGTTCGCTGTTCCGGCCGCACACAGCGACGATGTCGCCGATGCCATCGTGCGAGTGCTGGATAGGCGTGCAACCGGGCCCTACAACCTCGGCGGCCCGACGCCCGTACGAGCCCACGACGTGGCCGACGCGTTCGGTGCCCGCATCGTGCCTGTGCCCTCTCGGGTGTTGTCCGCTGCTGCGCGCCTCGGCTTCGAGACCCACGTGTCCGCAGTCCATCACGGTTGGGTCGATCTCGCGTTCGCCACCCCGATGTTGAACACCGACCGCGCTCGACGGGACCTGGACTGGACTCCGCGAATCGATGGTCCGGACGTGGTCCGAGAGGTCATTCGGGGTATGCGCGACAACGCGGGTGCGTCCACCACGTCCCTGCGCTCGCGTACTGCGAAGGACCGCCTGCGAGCATTCGGTCGACGGGGATTCATTTCTCGCGCGAAAAGGCCGTGAACACGACATGTTCGGCGCCGGGGCAGGTGTAAATTCCCGCCCATGGCATGTCGAATCAGTGAACTCGTACTCGGAGGTCGCGATCCCGAGGCCTTGGCATCGTTCTGGTGTGAGGTGTTGGACTTCGTCGTATTGGACAGGGAGGGTGACGGTTCCGTCGAGATCGGTGCGCGCGACGGTTTCGGCGGCTCGCAGCCGACCATCATCTTCATCCCCAGTGAGAATCCCGAGCCGGCGAAACCTCGACTGCACATCGACGTCAATGCAACCGATCGAGATCAGGACGCCGAGCTCGAACGACTGCTCACTCTCGGCACCCGTCGACCGTCTGGACCAGTAGCTGGCCAGCAGCGATCCGGATACGTTGTGCCACACCGAGAAGATCGCCGCGGGGAGTGCTGCAGCGGGTGAGAAGTGTACCGAGGCCAGTGCCGCTGCCAAGCCCGAGTTCTGCATACCGACTTCGATGCTGATCGCACGACGGCTGGCGACATCGAGTCCGCATGCCCTACCGATTCCGTAGCCCACCGCGAGCCCCAGCGAGTTGTGCAGCACGACGGCAACGACGATGAGGGCACCGATCGACAGCAGGGTCGGCGCGCTGGCGGACACCACGAGGACAACCACAGCGGTGATTCCGGCGACCGAGACGAGCGGCAAGGCGTCGAGCATGCGATCGATGATCCTCGGGAACAGCAGCCGCAGTACAACTCCCAGTACGACGGGTACCAGCACGATCTGCAGGATCGAGACGAACAATCCGCCTGCATCGACCGGCAGGTATTCGCCTGCGAGCCATAGAACCAGCAGTGGTGTGAGTATGGGCGCGAGGAGTGTGGACACCGACGTCATCGCCACCGACAGTGCGGTGTCACCCTTGGCGAGGTAGACCATCACGTTGGACGCGGTGCCGCCCGGTGCGGATCCGACGAGCACCATCCCGGCAGTGAGCGCTGCGGACAGACCGAGCACATTCGCGATACCGAGACCGAGGAGCGGCATTGCGATGAACTGCGCTGCGACGCCGAGCAACAGTGCCCATGGGCGACGCGCCACCACGGCGAAGTCGGAGAGCCGCAACGTCATTCCCATGCCGAGCATGATGATCGACAACAACCACGGAACCGCGGGTGTCCCGCCGCTGAACGTGTCGGGGGTGATCAAGGCCAGAGCACCCGCCGCGACGACGATCAGGGCAAACCATTTGCCGGTGAATTCGCTGACGGTCTTCAGCTGGGGCATGTGGAGACTCCAAAGGTGGTGGTCGAGGCGTCGGAAGTCTAGCCGGATTCTGTACTCGGACGGTGTTAGTAGCTGGCCTTAACTGGCCTTTGCTCACGTCGGTGGAGCGATGGTCGTCGACAACTCCCGCAGATGTGTGCGGGTGAGCGTGTGTGCGCGGTGCTCGTCGCGTGCGGCGATAGCCTCGACGACGTGTGTGTGGGCGTCGTGGTCTGTGTCCTCTCCGAACACGCCCTTGATCTTCAGCATGTCGATCATGGCGGTCCGTAGCCGTGGAGCCATGGAGTCGAAGAGTTCGAGCAGGATGTCGTTGTGTGATGCGACCACGATGGAGCGGTGAAAAGCCATGTCCGCCTCGACCAGATCGACCGCGTCGGCGCGGGCGGTGTTGCGTAGCTCGAGTGAGCTACGGATCGCGTCGAGGTCGGCGGGAGTGCGTCGGGCTGCGGCGAGAGCTGCTGCCTCACCTTCGATGGCGAGGCGGGCTTCGAGGACCGCGGTGATGTGTGCGCGCTGGAGAACTCTGTCCCAGTCCGTCCGCGCCTCGTCGATCGATTCGACAAAGACTCCGGATCCCTGCCGGGTGACGAGAATTCCGCGCCCCGCCAGTTGTCTGATGGCCTCGCGCATCGTCGATCGGCCGACGTCGAACATGGGGGCAAGGGTGGTTTCACCTGGCAGTTTGGTGCCGACCGGCCACTCACCGGACTGAATTTTGGCATGCAACAGTTCGGCGGCCTGATCGGCCAACGAGGTTCGGCGTATCGCGGTCACAGTCGAAGAATACTCCTCAGCTTGTCTGAGGAGTGGTGCTACATTGCTCGTATGCGCACAGATTTCCCCACTCTGTCCACTCCCGCCGGACCCGTTCCTGCCGGCGCGCCCACCTGGAATCGGCAACGGCACTCCCAGATGCCGTCGCATCGTTACCGTGACGTCTACGCCAAGGTCGACATTCCGCTGACCCGGCGTCGCTGGCCGGAGCGACGGTTGACCGAGGCGCCGCTGTGGGTGCCGGTCGATCTGCGCGACGGCAACCAAGCGTTGCCCGAGCCGATGGATCCTGCCCGCAAAAAACAGTTCTTCGAGTTGATGGTTGCGATGGGCTACAAGGAAATCGAAGTCGGGTATCCCTCGGCATCGCAGACCGATTTCGATTTCGTGCGGCTGCTGGCACACACCGATCTGGCACCCGACGACGTCACCGTGGTCGTCTTCACCCCGGCTCGACGCGACCTGATCGAGCGAACCGTGGAGTCGATCCGCGGAATCACCAACGACGTCGTGATCCACATGTACACCGCCACGGCTCCTACGTGGCGCGAGGTCGTGCTCGGCCGGGAGGCCAACGAGCTTCGCTCACTGATACTTTCGGGCGCAGCCGACGTTCTCGAACTTGCCGGCGACCTGCCCAACGTGCGATTCGAGTTCTCACCCGAGGTCTTCAATCTCACCGAACCCGACTACGTCCTCGATGTCTGCGATGCGGTGACGACTCTGTGGGACGCGACGCAGCAGCGGCCGGTCATCCTGAATTTGCCTGCCACAGTGGAGGTCACGACGCCGAATGTCTATGCGGACCAGATCGAGTACATGAACGACAACCTTGCGCGACGAGACAGCGTAATCCTGTCGGTGCATCCACACAACGACCGCGGGACCGGCATTGCCTGCGCCGAGCTGGCCGTCCTGGCCGGAGCGCAGCGGGTGGAGGGCTGCGTATTCGGCAACGGCGAGCGCACCGGAAACGTCGACATCGCCACTCTCGCATTGAATTTGCACGCACAGGGTGTCGATCCCATGATCGACTTCTCCGACATCGATCAGATTCGACGCACCGTCGAATACTGCAACCAGCTCGAGATTCACCCGCGGCATCCGTATGTCGGCGACCTCGTACACACCGCCTTCAGCGGTACGCACCAGGACGCCATCAGGAAGGGTTTCGTCGAGCATCGCACTCGGGCGCTGAGCGAAGGCCGTTCCGAGCGGGACATCGAATGGCGCGTGCCGTACCTGCCGATCGACCCCGACGACATCGGTCGCTCGTACGACGCGGTCATTCGCGTGAATTCGCAGTCGGGCAAGGGAGGAATCGCGTACCTCCTCGAAACCAACTACGGCATCGAACTTCCGCGTCGCCTGCAGATCGACCTGGCCCGGCACGTGCAGGCCCGGACGGATTCGATCGGCACCGAACTGTCGGCAGAGCAACTCTGGGACGTCTTCCAGGAGGTGTACATCGGTGTCGCCGAACCCGACGTAGCCCTGATCGGTTTCGACTCTCACGACGACGACGGGTCCGCCGACACCTGCATCACGTTGAAGATCGACTGCACGTCCTTCGAGACATCACACACGGGAGTCGGCCCGGTCGAGGCACTTGTCGACGCGTTGTCCGCCCATGGCCGGCACGTGGACATCCTCGGTCTGACGCAGACCAGTGTGCGAGCCGGCAACGACAGTGATGCGGTCTCGATGCTCGAATATCGCACTGCCACTGGGCCTCGATGGGCGGCAGGGATCGATCGCTCCGTTCTGTCCTCCACCCTCGACGCAGTCCTTCGTGCCGCCGGCTCGGCGACCCAGCGGGACTACGTGCTCGGCAGTGATCGTCGTCCACCGCATGTCGGTGGCTGATCAGCGCAACATGTCGAGTATGCGGGGCAGGGCGTCGTCGACGGTTGCGGCAATGACGTCGTAATGAGTGGCACCGGGTACAGGCAGGTAGGTCACGTCGCGGATGCCCTGTGCCGCCAGTTCCGCAGCGAGGGCGGTCGTCAGAGCCGGCGGCACGACGGTATCGGCAAGCCCCTGCTCGATGGTCACCGGCCGTGTGTAACCGGTGGTCGGTACGGATAAGTAGTCGCGGATAGCCGAGGTCATGGCGGGGTCGGAGAGCGATCGAGCCAGGAGCTGTTGTGGTGCAACGCCACTGGCCTTCTGTCGTAGGTCGCTGATGCAATTGTCCTCTGCATGCGCCAGGTAGTCGCGCCCCAGTTCGCTGAGATAGCTGTTCACGTCGAGATCCGGCCGAGAATCCCTGAGCCCGTACAGGACGTAGATCAGGGTGGCCGTGATGTTGTCGAGAGGTGCGATTCGGGGAGTGGTGGGTGAGAGCAGCGGAAGGACGGCTTCGAGGTTCGACGACGGTGCGAACGACATCACCCCGCGAAAATCCGACCGTTCTCCGTAGATGTCGGCGCGAGCCCCGGTGGTGAGTGCTGCTGCGCCGCCCTGAGAGTGTCCGGCGGCAACCCAGGTGCGCGACAGCTCGGGAAGTTCGTCTGCGGCAGCGCTGACGATGTCAGTGACGGCGTTGGCCTCCGAGATGCTGTTCAGGTAGTGGTGGGCGTCGGTGGTTCCGAGTCCGATGTAGTCCGTCGAGACAACGGCCGTGCCGCTTCGTAGCAGCTGGGTGAGCAGGGGCTTGGACAGCTCGACGGCCATGGGGTCCTCGGCGGCACCGTCGTCGAGTGCTGTGCTCAGGGCGCATGAATCACCCACGCCGACGGTCCCTTTGGCCCACGACACGACCGGCCATCCTCCCGGTGGTGGTGTGCCGGAGGGGAGGTAGACCTGTCCGCGGGCAATCGCGCCGCGCCCGTGCTCGTCGGTGGTTGCGTAGGACAGTGCGTAACCCGCTGCGGCACCGTCGATCAGCCGCGGAAGCACATCGATGGACGTTGCCGGTGCCGCGTCGGCGATGGGGGTGAGAAGTCCCGCGCCGCCGAACACTGCCACCGCTGCAGGCAGAATCAAGATGGTGCGAATCTTCATGGCTTCCTTCGGTTCGACCGTCCATGGCGACGTTCTGCCCGAACCCGCCCCGCAGGCAGAGTACACAGGGGCGCAGCTGAAACTGGTCTGAATAGAACGAGACCAATCGGACTTGTTCTGGCAGAATCGACAACTACGCCGGGGTGCGGCCGCAACCGAAGGACGACGAACACATGACGTCACCGTGAACAAGCTATCGACGGTGGCACTGCTGATCCTGTTGGGTGCAGCCGGAACGTTCAACGGAATGTCGTTGACCTCCGACCCCACCGGGCGGTCGCTGGGCTTGGATGTCGACATGCTCCCTGCGTGGCATACCTGGGACTACCGCATCTCCGGGCTGTTCGTGCTGATTTTTCTCGGACTCGGATCGTTGATCTCGGTTGCTGCTGTGCTCGTCGATGCATACGACGCTCCGACGTGTGTCGTGTTCGTGGGGTTGGTGACCATCGGGTGGGTGGTGTGGCAGATCCTGGTACTCGATATCGACGCGCCCCGCGCCCAAATCCCCCTCACCCTGTTGGGGGTCGCGTTGACCGTCCTCGCAATCGGACAGTTCCGCGCGCGTGCCCGCGACCGCAGCCGGCAGTAGTTACAAGCCGGCTGATCCGAGGAGTGCTTCGCCCGGATCGACGACCGCCACGACGGCAGCGACGAAGAGCAGCGCCATCCCGATCGTCATCAGCGCGCCGAGTGACCCGAGGGTGACGAACATTCGACGGTGAGCAGCGTCTGTCGTGTCCGCCGATCTGTAGCCTCGGAAGGTGATCACGGTTCCGGTACCGACAACGGCGATCACCACACCCGTCGCGACGATCACCGCCCAGTTGTAATGCTCGACCTGCGTGAGCAGCTCGAGCAGAGGCGGCCTCGTATCTCCGCTCCGCACACCGTTGTCGATCAGTGACTGCGCCGTCTTCCCGTCCGCGTCGTCGTCGTCGTCGGAGAGCATCGGAAGCAGGGCGACGACGGGAGCGACCGTCGACTGGATGTTGATCACGGCCACGAACACCGAAAACAGTGTCAGCACGGTCGCGCTGGTCGCAGCGATCACGTAACCCATTCCGGCAGTCAGGGATCGCCTCCACAGCGTCGCTGCCAGCAGGCCCAGAACGGCGGCCAGCAGTACCGAGATGACGATCTTGATGGCGTGCCACGCGAACCAGTAGTCCACCATCTCCGCCAACCCGGGAGGAAAGGTGCGAACACCGCTGCCCCAGTACTCGACCAATCCACGGCCAAGCAGCTCGCTCATGGCGGACTGATCCTGGAACTGGGGATAACTTCCGCGCAGCAGAGCGGCCGGTCCGAGAATGAACGCGGCTACCAATAATGCCCCTGCACATGCCAACAGAACGATCGACCAGCGGCCGCGGTGGATGGGCTTACTCATTGGGTGACTCACGGACGAGAGTCAATCACCGAGAGCTCGGGCGCACATCACTCTGTAGGACTAGGTCGAGGAGCAGCGCGCCACCGATTGTCCCGAACTTCACCGAAACGGCGGCCTGTGGTCCATACTCTGGCTATGGTCAATGTAAGTGTGACGACGGGTAACGTCATTGCTCAGTCGGAAAGCGGAGGCGCGGCGCTGGACCAGGTCTTCGGTATGACGGCAGCCGCGGCCGTCGTGTCGTTGTTTCTGCTGTACCTGGCATTCATGCACCGCACTCGCCGCATCACGTGGCTGGCGAGGCTGGCGGACTACGCGGGATCGAAACTGAACTTGCCCGGCTGGGCTGCGCTTCCGCTGGTCCTGTTCGTCTCGACGATCCTGACGGCATTCTTCGGGTTCATCTGGGACGTGAGCCTGCACATCGGACGAGGGCGCGACGAGGGACCACTGGCCAACCCGGCCCACTACTTCATCCTGGTCGGCTTGTTCTTCCTGTTCATCGCGGGCGCGCTGGCGATCATCCTGCCGCTCGACGAGAAGCCCGGTCGTGCGGCCGTCAAGATCACCCGCACCTGGTACGCGCCCACGGGCGGTCTGCTGATCGCGGGCAGTGGTCTGTATGCGCTCATCGGTTTTCCGTTGGACGACATCTGGCACCGCATCTTCGGCCAGGACGTCACGCTGTGGGGGCCGACGCACCTGATGCTGATCGGCGGTGCCGGACTGTCTCTGATCGGCGTCCTGCTGCTCGAGCACGAAGGCAGACTGGCGCTCGCCGCAGCACGGCAGACCTCCCCCGACGAGGTGGACGAAACTGCGCAGGGCCCCAGGCGCTCGGTGTTGTCCTGGATTCTCAAGGCCAGCGCCTTCGGTGGCCTCCTCATCGGACTGTCGGTGTTCCAGATCGAATTCGACTTCGGAGTCGAGCAGTTCCGGTTGGTGTTCCAACCGATGCTCATCGTCGGTGCCGGCGCGTTCGCACTCGTCGCCGCACGACTTGTCGTGGGACGGGGCGCGACTCTGTTCGTCGTCGCATTTGCCGCGGTCATTCGCGAGCTGACGGCATTCGTCGTCGGTCCAGTTCTGGGTGAACCGCACAACGTCTTCGCGCTGTTCCTCGGGATCGCGGTGGTGGTCGAACTCGTCGGTCTCACTCCGCTCGTGGTGCACAGACTTCGATTCGGAATGCTCGCAGGATTCGCTGCCGCAACCGTGGGCCTGTGGCTCGAATCATTGTGGATTGACGCGGTATTCGTCTACCCGTGGCCGACGTCGATGTGGGTCGAGACGCTTGCGATGGCAATACCCGTCGGCGTCATGTGTGGGCTGACGGCGGGACTGTTCGCGCAACTGCTCAGCGGTGACGGGCTGCCGGCACCTGCTGTCCGGCGCACGATCGTCGTCGCGTTGGTACTCGTACTCGGCGGCGCGACAGCCAACGGTTTGATGATCGATGTACCGGAAAACGCAACGGCGACGGTCACTCTCGCCGATGCCGCGCCGCAGGACGGTGGCCGCATGGTGACGGCGACGGTCCGTCTCGATCCAGCCGATCTGGTGTCCGACGACCCCGAATGGGTGGCGATCCTGGCATGGCAGGGAGCCGGTGACACTCTGCGTGGTCTGGTCGTCGATCGTCTCGAACGAACCGGGCCCGGGATGTATCAGTCGACCCGTCCGGTTCCGGCGCACGGAACGTGGAAGACGTTCCTGCGTATCCAGGACGGTCGAACGTTGACCGGAACGCCGATCTTCATGGCGGCCGATCCCGGCATCGGCGCATCCGAGGTCTCGGCCGACGCCCAGTTCACACGGCAGCTGCAGAGCGAGACCGCGCTGCTGCAGCGTGAGCGGAGCTTCGATCACCCGGCGTGGCTGTTCGGTGCCGCATCACTGGTTGTGCTCGTCTGCACTCTGGCATTGATCTGGGCTCTGTCGTGGGGCGCAGTGCGCATCAGTACCGAGACCCCGGGAGCATCGGTATCCCGCAGGACGCTGGATTCGAGCTCCGTATGACGGCAGCATCCGACGTCGTCTATCTCGCCGATCACTCTGTGGTGTTGGCCATTCCGGCAGTCGCGCCCGCGTTGATCATCGTGGCCGCGGTGCTGTACGTCGTCAGGAAGGACCGCCGGGCGGAGCGCGCAGAGAAACTCGAACAAGAAGGAGAGCACTGACATGGGACTGTCGCCACTGCGGGCAGCGATCATCGGATGTGCAGCGGTGGCGTTGGTGGCCGGCTGCGGATCGTCGTCCGGCGGTACCTCGCCCACCGCGGCAGAACCGGTGCCCAGCACCGACTCCACCGCGTCGGTGTCCGCGCAGCCCGATATCCTGCGGATGAATCTGTCGATCGACGGCGGCACGGTCGAGCCGACCAATCAGCGCCTCGACGCCTCTGTGGGGCAGACGATTTCGATGTCCATCACCAGTGATGTCACGGACGAACTGCACGTGCATTCGGTTCCCGAGCACACCTACGAGATCGAGCCGGGTAAAGATCAGCTGTTCACGTTCACCGTCGACGTGCCCGGACAGGTGGATATCGAACTGCACCATAGCGATCGCACTGTCGCCACGCTCGTCGTTCGTCCGTGATTCTCGCCCACGGCCTCGGCGGGTCGACCGATCTGCCGATCCCGGTCACCTACGCCCTGATCGGAGGGGCGTGGGCGCTGGCGGCGTCGTTCGTGCTGTTGTTGTTCGCGTGGCGTCGCCCCAGGCTCGACCCCGCGCGTGTCGTCGTGGCGTTGCCGCGGACGACGGTGGTGGCCGATTCGGCGGTGGTCCGGGGGCTCGTCTGGACCTTGTCGGTGCTGCTGGCGGGCACTGTCGCCCTAGCATCGGTCTGGGGGCCACAGGATTCCAGCAACGCGTTGCTCGGCACCTTTTACGTTCTGGTGTGGGTGGGCATCGTTCCGGCGTCGCTGGTGTTCGGGCCGTTCTGGCGGATCGTGTCTCCGATGCGGGCACTACACCGGGTCGTGTGCGGCCTGTTGCGTCGTCCGACGTCGTCGGCGATAGTCGCCTACCGTCGCGAATGGGGCTGCGTACCAGCAGTTGTCGGTCTCTTCGCGTTCGTCTGGCTCGAACTGGCCTCACCCGACTCGGGCTCGGTACCGGCTGTTCGTCTGTGGTGCGCGGTGTACGTCGTGTCGATGGCGGTCGGTGCGGCGATCTTCGGCGACGAATGGTTCTCTTGTGCAGACCCTTTCGAGGTATACAGCGACACCTTGTCCCGGTTGTCTCCACTCACCCGAGATGCCGCGTCCGGCCTTCTGGCGCTGCGGTCACCGCTCGACGGTGCGGTGAGCCTGCCGGTGCAGCGGGGCACGGTGGCAGTGCTCGCCGTTCTTCTCGGGTCCACCGCCTTCGACAGTATCGGGCAGATACCGGCATGGCGTTCGTTGGTCGACGAATCCGCTCTCGGATCGGTGCCGACGAGAACTCTGGGGTTGATTGCCGTGATCTGCGTTGTCGGCGCGGCGTTCTGGAGTGCGGCCCGTGCCACCGGAGGAGTGTCACGTAGTCGTCGCTCCGCGCTACCCGGCCTGCTCGCCCATTCCCTGATCCCGATCGTGGTGGGTTACATGACGGCTCACTACCTCACGTACTTCGTCGAAAAGGGCCAGCAGACAATCATTTCGCTGTCGGATCCACTCGGTAATGGTGCGAATGTACTGGGGCTGCGGGATGCATCGGTCTCCTACGTCCTGTCCAACCACCCGCCGGTTGTCGCCGGTATCGCCGTCCTGGCGGTCGTGGTGGGGCACCTGGTGGGCATCATCCTCGCCCACGACGCGTCGCTGCAAACTCTGCCGAAAGAACACGCGGCCACCGGTCAACTCGCCATGATGGTCGTGATGGTGCTCTACACATTCGGTGGATTGTTCCTGCTGTTCGGTGCGTGATCGGGCCGCCCGCGCCGGACCCTGACAATCGTCACCGCTGCCAACACCAACCCGGCGAGTGTCATGAAGTCGGACTCGGTGAGACCCCGTTCTGCGTCGAGCACGTACAACGTTCGGCCTTCGATAGGGGCGTTGAAGAACAGCCACAGCACCGAGACGACACCCAGTGATATCGCCGCGGGCCACGACGGCCTGGCCAGAGACCATGCTGCTGAGGCGAATACGGCGTTCATCAGAACGAGGGCATGGAACGGATCGATAGATGGCACCGGTACATCATGACGGAGTGCGTGACAGACGACGACATCCTGAGCTCAGCGTTCACCGCGACAGAACACCCGCGCTTCGGGATTTGCCGAGATGACGGGGGTGACTCCGGTGATCAGGTCGATCATCCCGAACGGGGAGCGTTCCCCGAGGCAGAGGTCGAGCGTCTCGTGTGACTGGATGGCCACCACTACGCTTCGGATGAACATGGCCTTCTCGTAGACGGACACGGCTGCATCGATGTTGCCGCGGTGATCGGAGATCGCGCGAGCGAGTTCTGCGCCGTCGAACATCGCCAGATTGGCGCCGTCCCCGGAGGGAGGCATCAGGTGTGCGGCATCGCCCACGAGGGTCACTCCCGGCGCGGGATCCCAGCGGTGGTCGTTGGGGAGCGTGAAAATCTTTCGGGGAACTAGCGCGGTCTCGCCATCGGTGATCAACGCAGTCAATTCCGGTGCCCACCCATCGAATTCGGCTGCGACCGTCGCTTTGGCCGAGGCGGCGTCGGTGAAGTCGATCGCGTCGATCCAGTCGACGCTGCGATTGAGCTGAACGTACGTGTGCAGGATGTCGCCGGCCTCGCGGTGCACGGAGATTCCCTTACCCGGGGTGAGGGCGAACATCGCACCGCCGCCGACTGCGCGTGCCGTCGCGGGGTGACGTGCGTCGACGTCGTGCAGGTAGGTCTCGACGAAGACGGTACCCACGTATTCGGGTTGGGCAGCCGAGAGCAGGGATCGGACTCGTGACCACGCGCCGTCGGCCCCGACGAGCAGATCGCTGACCGCCGTGGTTCCGTTCGCGAACTCGAGTGCGTGTTGTCCATTGCCCAAGGGGCGGACGGAGGTGAGCTTGTGCCCCCACTGAACGGTGCCGGCCGGCAGTGAGTCGAGCAGAATGCGTCGCAGGTCGCCGCGCAGTACTTCCGGTCGACCTCCGGTGCCGTCGTCGGGTTCGTCGAGTAGAGCCTCGCCGTCGGGGCGTAGGACGCGAGTCGCTTCGCCTCCCTCGTGAATGATGGCGCGGAACTGTTCTGTGAGTCCGGCCGCGGCGAGGGCGACCTGCCCGTCGTCCTCGTGGATGTCGAGCTGCCCGCCCTGGGTACGCACGTCAGGCGCGGCGTCGGCCTCGTAGACCGTCGCGGCGATTCCGTGCACGTGCAGTACCCGTGCCAGCACCAGGCCGCCGAGCCCCGCACCGATGATCGAGATGGATGAACCCATGACTGTCTCCGCTCCTAGTTGGAACACTGTTCCAACTAGGAATGGAACACTGTTCCAAAGCTGTCAAGCGGGGTAAGCGCTAGCGACTGACTCAACTGCGGTCGATACCGGCCAGGATGATGTCGACACCGGCCTGAAACTGTTCTCTGTCGTCATGCTCGGCGAATTGCGACGCGATTCGGGTGAGGAACGGATAGTCGCCGGTATCCGTCACCGCGGAGCGTGTGGAGTCGAGAAATGTCGCGCGGTCCGTCACCGTGGCGGCCAATTGCCTCCCGGCATTGCGCTGGCTCGCAGCCCCGAGAGCGTGGTACATGAGCACGGACGCGGCATCGAACTGCTCATTCTCCGGAATTCCGCGGACGTCCAGTTCGGTTCCGATGCGGTCGAACAGATGCATGACGGCCGGCTGCCACGGTGCGCCGGCGAGTTGCGTCGCCACCCATGGCCGCGTGGTGATCATGTCGAACACCCTCATCATCACGCCCCGAATGTCCTGTTCTGTCGGCTCGTTCTCGGGCGAGGATTCCAAGACCGACGCCATGACGGCTTTGGCCGCTGCCGCAAGTAGATCTTCCCTGTTCCCGACGTGGTGATAGAGCGCCCCGGCACCAGTGGACAGGTGTGCGGCGAGGGTGCGAAACGTCAAAGCGTCGGTGCCACCCTCGTCGAGCATCTCGATCGCTGCCTGCACGATGCGCACTTTGGACAGTGCATCGGAACGTCGCGCGGGTGTCGGCTTCTTCTCAGGCATGCGCAAATCCTGCCACAACTGGAACGGTGTTCCATGCCTGAATGCGGGTAGCCGGTGCCGCAATGACCAACTTGGGGCGATCTCGAATTCCCGCACGAGGCAATTCATGCTCCATTCGACGGTTCAGCAGCGGGGATTCCGCCACATAGGGCCCAGAGTGGAGCGACAGTTGCAGCGCTACGACCCGCGCACCACGTCGAATGCCGGCTTGTGGGTGAAGTCCGCCCGCAGCAGTCCGAAGTTCTGTTCGGAGTCGGCGGGGTCGGTTCCGGAGTCACGCAGCGAGTGCACGAAGACCGGCCCGAAATCCATGATGGTGGGCAACCCGTCGCTGAGCACAGTCACCCCGTAATCGACGCGGTGCACGCCGATACCCCGCGGCGTCGGGCATCGGTGGTCTACGTCCCCGGGTCGAGGAATCTATACAACAGCGAGACCGAGATCCACTACTACGGCGAGGGGTAACGGGAACTGGGACAGCGGATGTGGGAGTACCGGAGCGTGTTCCCGAGCGCCGAGTAGGAGGAACTACTGCCACGGAATTCTGTAGGGCAGTTCGTCGTCGGGTGTGGACGGAGCAGATGCGGGGAACCAGATGAGCATGGGGTCGAGCTTCAACTCGGCGACTTCCGGTGGCACTGGGACGGAAAGGGTTTCGATTTCGTTCCAACGGCATTCGCCCGCACCCACCCGCTCCGCATAGGCCTTCAGTTCCGCGGACGCCCCTGGCAGTGAAGCGATGTCGTACATCATCGAACTGTCGACCATGCGTGGCTGGTCGAACGAGGGCAGCGGGGTGCGCTGGACGCGGGCGCGGGTCTCGGCCATAGTGTCGAAGATGTCGGTCATCTTCCGAAGTGCTTGGCGCAGAACGGGATCGTCGGACTCCATCATGCATCTGCCCAGGGTTGCTTATCGGTGCCCAACGAGTACGGGTCCTGCGGTACGTGGTACATCGGGCCCGCATCGGCGGTGGTGAAGATATCCTTGGCGAGATCTGCTCGGTTGAGCCACTTGGTAACCGGTGCGAGCTTCTGCTCGAACTGCTCGTTCAAGTAGCCGCTGGGGCTGGCGACGATTGTGAGAAACTCCTTCAGCGCCGCGATGCCCGTCCGGATCGACTCGTAGAGCGTCATCGCCAGTTCGTATCCGGTGCGGAGAATGTCGTAGACGCGATAGAGCTGATAAGTGATTCCAGCAATCCCGGCTTTCTTGACCAAGAATTCTGCGACTTTCTCGCCGGTGGTCAGATCCAGTTCTTTCTCGACCATCTCACGGACTGTCCTGACCAACGCGTGGGCAGACTCCCTGATCTCCTCGGACGCGCGTTCTGCGACGGCTTCGACTACGCGCCCGCACGCACCCTCCCACTTCATGGCCTCGACTTGCTTGGCGGCGTAGCCCTTGTAGGCCACGGCTGCCAATCCGTTCCATTTCGGATCCACCCGCGAGGTCCCACCAGCCAGTGCTTCGCCGCCGTGTTCCATCGCCTCGCCGGCTATGCGGTAGGCACCCCCAAGTCGCCTGAGGTCATTCCAGTTTCCGCCGACCGGGCGGACCAATTCTTGCAATGGGCTGTGTCCGATCAGGTGCTCGATGGCGTTGTCGATATCACCGAGCCACCCGGCTGCATCGGCGATGGCGGCCGCCAAGTCGTCGGGGAAGGTCGCGGGGGCCGGGTAGTCGATTCCTTCAGGCCGGCCGTAGTGGACGACGTCGGAGTAGTCGTCGACGCTGCCGGTCGCGGCGCGATTCGCGTCGCCGGGGTCGTATCCGGGCATACCGACCGGAAGGCCGTGGGTGTGTCGATTGAGCGCTTCGTAGTTTCTTTGGTCCTGATCCGAGTACAGCCATGCCGCGGTGTTGAGATTGTTGCCGAGTTCTCCGCAATTGACCGCCAGGTGAACGTGCCTGCCGAGCCAGATGTCTTTCATGCCCTCCAGGGGTGCAACGAGCGTCCCGAGGAGTGCTCCCGCCTCGGCCGCATCGGGAACGGCATTCTCGTTGAAGTACTTGTACGACTTCATCGTCTGACTGCTGATCTCGGACACCAGACGTCCGAGGCCGGAAATCTCCTCAGGGAAGGCCCTGAATTTCTCGTCCATGCGAATCCTCAATCCCCTGGCGTTCGACAAAGGCTGGCAATGATGTCGTCGATCGTGCCGCGCGAGATCGACCGGTCTGTCTGTTGTTCGGCCAAGACCATGAACACGGCGATGGTCGCATTCGAAAAGCCCTGCATTGCAACAATGTCGATGGATGCCGCTGGTGGATCGCAGTCGTACTCTTGCAGGAGGTTCGATGCAGTGACGGTGTACCGAACCGCCGGCGCGCCATTGATCTGCAGGTTGATGGGCTCCGAGTGCTGAATAACGGCGTCGTCGTCGGGGGCCTGCCGAAAAATGATGTCAGTTCGACGACTCACTTCCAACGCCGCAGTCTGCACGTCCACTCCGCTACGGCCGGTGATTCCGGTGCTTGCCTTCGAGACTCCGTCCCGAAACTCGGGACAGTAGTCGTATTGGAACTCCGCGAAGTCGCCGAAGCGCAGTGACTCCTCGTCGTTTTCCCTGCGAGAACTGGGGGTGGGTGCGAACTACGGGCGCTGAGGTCAGTTGCCGTCGGCGATGGAGTCGATGAACGGCGTCAGCAGCAGGGCGAGATCGTCTGCGGCAGAGGCGACATCGTCGGGCGGCTCGGGAATGTAGCTCAGGGCCAGGCGCACGATGGACTTGCTGATGACGTCGGCCTGTCGTGGACTTGCGCCCACCCATCCACGCTGAAATGTCTCCGCCAGACGCTCGCCCGCACGATCGATCAGCACCTCACTGTCGGTGGTGATCAGGCGCAGAAGATCCTCCGGCGCGTCGCCGCTGTGCAGGGACCGGACGAGTGGATCCAGACCGCTCAGCTCGAAGAACGACGAAAAGCCCTGTCTCAGAGCGGCCGACGCATCGTTCTCGTGTTGGTACAGCGCGGTCTCGCACATCGCGACGAACGCGTCCGTCAATCTGATGGCATACCCCTGCGCGACGCCGCGTCGCGAACCGAACTCGTTGTACAGACTCTGCCTGCTCAATCCCGCGGCCTTGGCGATGTGGCTCATCGTGACGTTGCGCCAGTTGCGCTCGTGCAACAACTCGCGCAGCGCATCGAGCGCCACATCGCGCGCCAGAGTGGACGCGGCTTCACGGTATCGACCGGGAGTCGACGTCTGTTCGGCGGCGGGCATGAACACGACTCTATCGAACGACCGCATGTGGCCTGTCCAGCCAACCTTCTTCGAGACTGTTCCGATCGACGGGGTCCGCGCTCGCGATGAGGGTGCGGACCTGCCGGATGTCCTTGGGATGACCTACCCCGATTGCCCCGACGAGCCTGTCGTCGCGCACCGCGCAGGCCGTGAACCGACGGCTTTCGATGGAGCCGCGCACCACGACGTACTCGTCGTGTGCATCGGTCCACCCCGCGAATTGCAGGTTGACGCCGTGCTGCATGGACCATCCCCACGGGACATCGAGAGCACCGACGTCGAGACCGAGGATGGATCGCGCCGCCCGGGTGGCTTGGTCGATTGCTCCGTTCCAGTGCTCACTCCGATACGTCCCGCCGAGTACCGAGTTGGGAACTTCGGCGACGTCGCCCGCGGCGTAGACGTTCGGTCTCGACGTACGCATGCCGGCGTCCACCAGGATTCCCGACGCGGTCTCGAGGCCCAGGTCCGCCCCGAGCTCGGTGTTCGCGACCGAGCCGACGGACATCAGCACGGTGCCGGCGGACCATGAACGACCGTCCGCGGAGGTTGCGAGAACGGTGCCGTCGGCCAGCTTCTCCAGGCCGGTCACGGCGACGTCGGTGTGCATCGTGACGCCGTTGTCGGCATGCAGGTCTCGGTACATCTGCGAGATCGCGGCCGGTGCGATCCGATTCAGCGGAGCCGATGCCGCCTCCAACACCGTGACCTCGGCACCGAGCGATCGTGCCGCTGCCGCCGCCTCGCACCCGATCAGGCCGCCGCCGATCACCAACAGTGATCTCGTTCGGACGATCTCGGCCTGCAGCGGGGCGACATCGGCTGCGGTGCGAAGGGTGAACACGTGCGCGGCACCCGGTAGGTCGAGTTGTCGTGCACGAGAACCCGTTGCCAGCAGCAGGGCGTCGTACGGGACCGGAGCTCCCTCGTCCAGGTGCACCTCGGAATCGGTGACGGCGGTGGCCGTGACGCCTGTGCGTACATCGACCCCGTCGACGGCTGCACCGAGCTGAACCTGATCGACCGATTTCGTACCCAGCAGCAGTTCCTTGGAGACAGTCGGTCGACGGTACGTGGTCTCCGGTTCGCTACCGACGATCGTGATGGATCCGGTGAAGCCCTCGGCGCGAAGCACTTTGGCGGCGGTGTATCCGGCGGCCCCGGTGCCGACGATCACGACGTTGCCGGGTTGGCGAGCGGTCACCCGCGCTCGACCTCGACCATCTCGAAATCGGCCTTGGCCGCACCGCAGTCGGGGCACGACCAGTCGTCGGGGATATCGTCCCAGCGCGTGCCCGGTTCGATGCCGTCCTCGGGCCAGCCCAGTTCCTCGTCGTACTCGAACCCACACTGAACGCAGCGGTAGAGCTTCATGCTTTACTCCTGAAGTCGATTTTTTCGCGGACACCACAGTCGGGGCACGGCCACTCGTCCGGTACGTCGGACCATGCGGTGCCCGCCGGAAAGCCCTCGCGCGGTGCGCCGTTGGACTCGTCGTATACGAACTCGCACACCGGGCACTCGTAGGCGGCCATCACTTCGCTCCGTAGGTGGCGAGGATCTTCTCCCGCTTGGACGGCTGAATGTTGACGCGAGTGATGTCGCCGTCGTAGTGATCGAGAACGCGGTGGTCCATCACCTTGCGCCACACGGGCGGGAAGTAGGCCAGCGAGATCATGCTTGCGTAACCGCTCGGCAGGTTGGGTGCTCCGTCCATGCTGCGCAGAGTCTGGTAGCGCCGGGTGGGGTTGGCATGGTGATCACTGTGTCGCTGAAGGTGATACAGGAAGATGTTGGTCACGATGTGATCGGAGTTCCAGCTGTGCTCGGGGGTGCATCGCTCGTAACGGCCGTTGTCCTTCTTCTGGCGCTGCAGGCCGTAGTGCTCGAGGTAGTTGACCGTTTCGAGCAGCGAAAAGCCGTAGATTGCCTGAACGACCAAGAACGGCAACACGATCGGGCCGAACACAACGGCAAGGACCGTGTAGAGGACGACGGACATCAGCCACGCGTTGAGTACATCGTTGTGAATACTCCACGTGCTCTTGCCCAGTCGCTCCATGCGAGTCTTCTCGAGTTCCCAGGACGACCGCAGGCTTCCCCACACGCTGCGGGGGAGGAAGGCCCAGAAGCTCTCACCGAACTTGGAGCTCGCCGGATCCTCGGGAGTAGCGACGCGCACATGGTGACCGCGGTTGTGTTCGATGTAGAAGTGGCCGTAGAACGTCTGTGCCAGTGTGATTTTCGACAGCCAGCGCTCGAGGTCGTCCTTCTTGTGACCGAGCTCGTGCGCGGTGTTGATGCCCACGCCGCCCATGACGCCGATGCTGATGGCCAGGCCGATCTTCGAGAGCAGCCCCAGGCCGCCGTCGATGCCGAGCCACGAGAGGTTGTCGGCGGACCAGAGGTAGCAGGCGAACACCAGGCTGGCGAGCTGGAACGGAATGTAGGCGTACGTGCAGTAGCGGTAGTACTTGTCTTCCTCGAGCGCCTTCATCACCTCGTCGGGCGGGTTGTCGCCGTCCGGTCCGAAGAACCTATCGAGGATCGGGAGCAACCCGTAGACGAGCAGCGCGCCGATCCACCACCAGACCGGTGCCACGGCGTTCCAGCCGAGCTGGTTGAAAGCCCACACCAGGCCGGTTGCCAGAAACACCGCCGTCGGCGGGATCAGGCCCATGAGCCAGAGGTATCGCTTGCGGTCGTGCCACTCGTCGACGGGCGCCTGTGCCTGATCGTCGACATTCGATGCCGTCATCGTCACTCCTCGTGTAGGGCGGATCACTGTGCTGTGGACAATACGCGCAATTTGTATCCCGTGTGTACAAATCAACATATTTGTACATCAGGCGGATGGATTGTTGCGGCAGTCACAGCGTCACCGTTTGGACGAATCGGCCTGCTACCTTCCGACTCGTTGTGATCGGTCACGAATGGTCACGGCACTCGCAGGTCCGTCTGTATCCCGTCGGGGGTACTTCACATCAGGAGTAGTTATGGACGCATTCATCGCCAAGATCATCGTCGACGTCATTCTCGGGCTCATCGGCAGCGGAAGTGCCGAGAGCGGCAGCACCGCAGTGAGCGCAATCCTCGGATCCTGACCCGAAGGGGCTGCGTCGGCGAGAATGCCGGCGCAGCCCGCGGAGCGTCAGTGGCGAAGCGGTAGGAGTGAACGCGGGGCATCGCCGCACACGCTCGATGGCGAACAGCTAGAAGCGGCCCTCGGCGATGGCGAGTACGACAAGAGCGATCGCCGCGATAATGAGTATTGCTAAGAGTGCCAACTGGATTGGGCTGGTCGAGCCTGGCGGCCGAACGCCGTTCGGACCCCTTTTCTGGAGCATGGCACAGACTGTAGGTCACTTTTCGGGTTTGTGCACAAGTTGGATGGTACAAACCGGCGAATGTGACGATATGATTCGCACACCTGTTCGATCAAGAGTAGAGTTCGAGTCGGTGGAGCGAGGAGGGAAGCCTTGCTCCACCGCTCCTACATATGACACCCGAGCGAGTGGACGGTGACGGCGATGGACGACGTGTTGCGCAAGGTAGCGGAGCTCAAAGCACTGGTCGCCGAGCTCGAGGCACTCGACCGCCAACGCGTCGGGATGGGTGACCGGCTGGTCGATCTCGAACACTACTTTCGCCGAGCGGGTTGCCCCGAGTTGTCGCAGCAGGCACTCGACGCGTTCGTCGGCACCTATGCCGGCCGAGTGCTCGAATTGGCGGACGGCATGCGCGGCTGACGCCTGCCGAAGACATCTGCCGTTCGCGTACCAGGCGGTATCTTCTGTGGTTCACTGGTTCATCCAAGTCGGGACACGAGGAAAGCCGCTCGAGATACGTGAACAGTCTGCGCGAATGGTGGGCACTTCCAGTCGACTACGGATGGAACGTTGCCTTCGCGCGCTCGCAGCAGGCGCTCGAGATCACGAAGATCCTCATCGGCCTCTGGTGTTGGCTGTTCGGCGCGGCGGCGGCCATCGGATTGGTGGTGCCGGGCCTCGCCGAAGGCAGTCAGGGTACGGCTGCACTGTGGTTCACCGTCGCTACGACAATCCCGGTCGGGGTCGCCTGGTGGGTCGGTGGCTGGCCGAGCTGGCAGATGTCGATCGCCTTCGTCTTCTACGCCGACGTCGTCCTCGCGGCCGTGGTGCTCACCATCGGTGTTCCCACGACGGTTCTGCCGACCGCCGCCCTGTTCACCGTCATCGGCAGTTACGTCGTGGGGTTCCACGGTCCCAAGCTGCTCACTGCCCACTACGGTTTCGCTTTGGTCACGACCGCGGTGCTGTACGGCTCGGCCTTGGTGGCCGAACCCGAACTACGGTTACTGGCCACGGTCTACCTGGTGATCTTGATACTGGTGATGTTCTCGGCGCCGCTGATCGTGCACACGTTCATGATGATGCTGCGACGCGATGCCACCGGCGCGTTCTACGACCCCCTCACCGGATTGCAGAACAGGCGGGGATTCGACGCTGCGATCGGGAACCTGCGACTACGGCCGGGATCGGCAACCGGAATGACGGCCGTGGTGATGGACATCGACAACTTCAAGGCCGTCAACGACCGATACGGCCATCTGCAGGGAGACGCCGTGATCCGGCTGGCGGCCTCCCGCATCCTCGACGTGTTTCCGGCACCCGCCATCACCGTCCGGCTCGGCGGCGAAGAGTTCGCCATTGTTGCCCTCGATGACCGTGACTCGGTTGTCGCCAGCGCTGAGGTACTACGAATCCGACTGTGCAACGCCACCGATCGGTCCCCGCTGACCGCCTCGATAGGCGTCGCGCATGCGGTTGTCGATGGGCGGGAGATCGGCACCGCAGTGGAAGAGTTGCTGGGTCGCGCGGACCGGGCGATGTACCGGGCCAAGGGGCTCGGCGGCGACCGCGTCGCCCTGTCGGAAGGCGAGCCTCGATCGCCGCGGCCGGCCGGCGAGCCGCACTGACGAGCGACGGCGTCGACCGATCCCGCTACTGGAACCGGTCGACGCCGTCAACGAAGTCGAAATATGTTGCTACAGAGCAACCTTGGACGCGATGGCCTGCTGCGTTCCGACGTCGAAGACCGGGTTGGTCAGGTGCACGTCGAGGGTGTTGTTGGGGCCGGCGATGAGACCGTTGAGCAACGAGGTGTACGTGCCGCAGTTCTGGAACTGCGGAATCGTGTACGTGCCCTTCACATGGGTGTCGGCCTCGTTGTTCTGAATCAGATCGATCGCGTCGAGGGCACCGGTCAGATTGGCGGTGGTCTCGCTGGTGACGCAGTTGCTACCTGGGGGAATCAGGTCGAGTGCCGCCGACCCGGACGATCCGGTGCCGCCGATGCCGAGGGGCTTGACGGAGTCGATGCGAATCTTGAAGCTCTGCGCGACATTCAGCTCCAGCTGCGGTGCCTCGGCGGGACCGCCGGCTGCAATGGTGCCGGAGACCGGAGTGGCGTCGACGATCGAGATGGTGAAGTTGGCGAGCGTCGCCGGACCGAGCTTCAGATCGGCCGACGCCTGCGGCAAGGCAAGAGTGCCGGTCACCGTTCCGCCGACGAGGTCGACGTCGGTGGCCAGAGCGGTGGTCGGGAAGACCACCGGCTGGCCGGTCTTGGCGATCAAGGTCGTGGTGTCGGCCTGGAACGTGATGGGAAGGGTGTCGGCAGCGTTGGCCGGGCCGGCGACCAAGGTCGCCAGAGCGACACTCGACGCCAAGGCCGTCGCGGTGACGACGGCTTTGTTACGGATCTTCACGTGCTCTCCTGAATATTGTCGTTGTGCTGGAAAGGAATTGGCGATCAGGACAAGGTGAATGCCGGGTTCGGCTGCACCGACAGGCTGTTCACCGTGCAGTTGCCCGACATCGGCTGGTTGCTCGACGTCAGAGTGTTGGTCATGTTGTCGAACGAACCTGCGAGCGTTGCGGGTCCGCAGTTGTAGCCCAGAAGCGAGAAGCCGACGTTCGAGACCTCACCGGTGGTGGAGCTGGTGGGAGTGAGGGTCCAGGGCAGGTTCTTCAGCTGCGGCAGGCCGCAAAGACGGTTCGATCCGCTGATCTTCGCGTCGGTGATCGACGCCGACGAGCCGTCCGCGCTGGTGGATCCGGACAGGGTGATCGAGCAGCTGACGGGTACCCCGAACGAGGCCGGTGTGGTGACGACGATCGTGCCGGGTGCGGTGAAGGCGGTATTCGCCGGTGAGATGGTGGCGGCAGCGGCACTTCCGGCACCGAGGGTGGCCCCGGCAATCGCGACTGCAGCAGCGACAGTGGTGAACGTTCGGGTACGGGACGGCAGGTTGAGCGTCATCGATCCTCCAAGTCCGAGCAGCTTCCGGCTCCCAGACGGGCATCCGGTGGCTCCGGTGCTCCGGCAGCCGAAACGAACATTAGGACGACGAAATGGATGTCGGATATGTTCTTTTGCAAGACAGTGACAAGTCACAATCCGGTCGGTATGTTTGTTGTAAGTCTTGGTATTGATTTCGGTGGACACCTCGGAAGGTATGCGCTTCATGGGTTTTCGGCCCGTTTTCCCTGGGGGAGTCGGCATGATGGGCGCGTCGAACACCCGTCTGTGGCGTTATCGAACCGTTATTGTTCGTTACCGAAACGAGACGCGCCGTAGTTCTTCGGTGACACCTGAGTCGTTCAGGCTGGCGTCAGCGAGGAAAGACGACCCGAAGAGGTTTGAAACAGATAGCAACCCCTGCGCGACGGGGGTGGTTTTTTCATGTCAAACTGTGGTGTGACGTTCGCGCTGGCCGAAGCAGGTTCAACAGTCGACACGGACACGGGAGAGTTGACGGTGCAGCCGTATTTCGCCCCGGTCTGTCGACTGGACAACGGTGCGCTAGCGGCAATCGAAGTACAACTGCGCGGCCCGAAGGACGGTCCACTCGCCTCCGCCGATGCACTCAAGCGTGCCGCTCGCGCCATGGACGCCAAGCGTGAACTCGATGTTCTCGCATGGGGAGTGGCCCGGCTCGAAAGCGCTGTTCGGCTACCGATGCTGGTCTCGATGGATGTCGACTCGCTCGCGGCACTCGATGAAACCACCGAAGAACAGTTGCGTCGCGACATCGTCGTCGTCACCGAGGCGGCACTCGTGGACAGCCCGGCGCGCACTCTGGCCGCGATCGACAAAGCACGTCGCGACGGAAAAGTGGTTGCCGTCGACGACGTCGGTCGCCGACCACAATCCCTGACGCTGCTGCCGCTCATCGAACCCGATGTCATCATTCTGTCTTCCTCCATGGTCTCCACCCGGCCGGATCTGGCCACCGCCCGTACGGCGCACGCGGTGTCGGCTCAGGTGGAGCGAACCGGTGCCGTGGTCGTGGCCAGCGGAGTCGACACCGCCGTGCACCGCAGCCGGGCACTCGGTCTCGGTGCCACCTACGGAGTGGGCGAGCTGTACCCGGCTGCTCAGACGACCGAAGAGTTGCCGGCCGACGCCGCGGAGATCATGCCGCCGTTCCCCACCTGGAGCACCCCCGCCACCGCGCTCGAGTCGCCGTACGCAATTGCCGCCGCAGGCAAGGTCGCGACGCGGAGCACCAAGCGTCTGTTGGTGGCCATGAGCACGTCCCTGGAGATGCAGGCATCGGCATCGGGCCCGGAAACATTGGTACTCGGCACCTTTCAGCGGGCCGAACATTTCACACCGACCAGCCGTGCGCGGTGGGTGTCGATGGCGGAGCAGATCTCGTATGCCGGCGTCTACGGCGTGGGGATGGGTTACGTGCAAGAAGGCGGCATCGTGCACGCCCCGCTCGACCCGACGGACTCACTCGTCGAGGAGTGGAATGTGGTAGTGCTCGGCCCGCATTTCTGCGGAGTGCTCGCTGCCATCGACCTACACCGGGGCGAAGCCGATGCGGATCGTGAATTCGACTATGTGATGTCGTACGACCGCGCCACCGTAGTCCGTTGCGCCCGTGCAATTCTCGCGCGCTTCTGAACCGTCGAGTCGACGGTGTGCGTACTGGATGTTTCGGGCAGCCACGGCAGGGCATACGGCACAACAGGTGATGAAGTAGTCCGGACTGCCACATTGCTCAGACCCCGTACGTTGAAAACACAGCGTGCGGGGTCGACTTGTCGGTCAGGGCAACTCGGACATCTCGTGCACGAACTCCATAGCGATGTCGTGCACTTTGCGATTGGCACGTTGTGACCTCTCGACCAACAAAGCGAACGCCTCGTCGGCAGTGATGCGGTGCACCGCCATCAGGATTCCCTTTGCCTGTTCGATACGCGCGCGACGCGCCAACGCGTCCTGGAGATCGAGCGGGCCCTCGATCCTCGTCACGTGCGCTGTGCTCATGCAGTCATTGTTGCGCACCTGACGTCCATGCAGGTCAGAGACCGAAAGACACGCGGTGAAAGCGACAGACCGTGCCGTAGCCGTTACCGGTGGCGTAGCGTTCCGTAACCGCCTCGTTATCAGGCAGCCGGGTTGGCCAGAGGTCTCCCGATCAGAAGTTCGAGGGTGCGGTAGGCATCCGTTCGCCGACCGTTGCTGGCATTGTCGTGATACGCCGCGCCGGCGACGACCACGCCGACCGGAATGCGACCCGACTCGATATCGCGAGCCGTTTGCTCGGCGCAGTTCCGCAACACCGGGCAGTCGGCGCACAGCCGCCATGCCTTCTCTGCGCGTTTGCGTCCGTGCCGAGGAAGTTGTTGCGAGTCGTATGCATCCATGTCTTCGATGCACGCACCCTTGAGGCGCCAGACCTGGTCATCCGTCATCGTCGTGATCCGTTTCGCGTCGTGCCGATCGTTCCACAACGCTTATTCCCCATCCCTGGAGACTCGAAACAACCAAATGCCTTGCGGCGCCGAAGACCCGCCGTTGAGCCGCGCAGTTCTGGCCCACCGCTCAGGCAGGACGACGAGCAGCAGACCGAGATATGACGGCCGCCGCCGCGATGGTCACCAGTGCGCCGAGCACGATGGCGGGGCCTTCACCGGGTGCCAGCACGCTGCTCTGCTCCCCGAGAGTCACGGCCGAAACCGGAACGCCCAGTTGGGCGGCCGCGAGTATCCCAAGCCCGACGGGCTGGCCTGTCGCGCGCATCGCACCGTGCACCGCGATTGCACCCAGGCCCAACACGAGCCCCAGCACGATAATGCTCGCGTGGCCACCCAGTGCACGCAGGTCGAGTGACGCGCCGAGCCAGACGAAGTACAGCGGACCCAGGAAACCTTCGGTGATGGCGAACAGCTGTTTCGCCAGACGTCGCGGTTCTCCGATCGCAGCGATGGCCAGTCCGAAGCCGAAGCCGGCCAGCATCACCGACGCATGAGTGTGGACCGCGAGGGCCGCGAGGCCGAACAGCAGAACCAGGTTGAGTCGCAATTCGAGAGCGAACTTACGCTGGGCAGACACATGGTGGATTCGGCGGCGCAGTCCGGTGAGGTCGAAGTGTCGCCGGATGTGGCCGTCTTGCTGGATTCGACTATCGGCATGATGACCGCGGCCGAGGACGATGCCATCAACACCGCGTAGAGACCGGGGTGCGGTGGATCGAACGCAGTGGAAACGGCCCAGCCGAGTGCGGTAGCCAGCAGCCCGACGGCCACAGCCCGCGCAGCGCCCACCCGGAGGCCGACCCGCAGTCGAGGATCGCGAATCGGTACCTGTACGACCCCGCCGACGTCAGGCAGAGTTCAGCGTCGGGTGCATGTTCGGCGGCAGCGCCGACGCAACGAGATCACGAGGGTGCAGCACGCCTTGCTCGGCCATCATCAGTCTCGTCAGCTGCTCGACAACACGCAGCTGCGCCGCCAGAGGGCTGCGCATGAGTTTGCGCTCGTAGTCGATGCGGGCGGACCGATATTCGGTGTCGAGATCGCTCATGTCATTGTCTCCTCGAACGGTGGATGCTCGACGGCTCTACCGCGAGGGGTGGTTTCGCGCCTGCAGGAAGTCTTTCCAGTCGCTGTCCCAACGCCGCATGCGAACTCGATCACCGGCCACGGTGGTGAGATAGACCAGGAATCCGACCAAGACCGCGCCGAGAACCCACACGAACACGGCTGTGGAGGCCCCGTTGACGACGGCACCGACTTCGCTGACGGGCGCACGCGCGAGGGTTCCGTTCGCGTCGCACCAAATCGGAGTGGTCTCACCGATGTGGACGTCCGAGGGAACCTCGGTCGATTCCGAGCGAATCGACCCGTCCGGTGCACTCCATTGCACCGTTGCGACACCGGTGGCGAGCGTGGTGCTGTCGCTGCCGGTACTCGTGGACTGCGCGGTGTCGATCACTCGGGCGTCGACCTGAACGTATTGTGCCCGTTGCTGACGCGACCGCGTCGACAGGTCGCTGTAGGTCACCGAACCGATCGTCGCGGCGACGGGTATCAGCAACAGAAGGACCGCGACACCGACGACGTACGCCGTTCGTTCGATCCTGTCGGGCAGTCGCATCAGCGGATTGGAACACCAAGGAGTTCGGCGCCACCACCGGTGCGCGAGTTCTGCGAGCATGCGGTCACCTACCCCTCACCGCCGTGTGTTCGGCGTCGATTACGAGTCTCCGACGCCGTGCACTCGTAAGTAAGGGCACAAGGTCCCGATACGGCGAGGGCGGTGGACCGTGAATGCGAACGTGGGTAGCGCGCAAGCGCGTGATGTTCGGGCGTGGTTTCATCGCGAAGTGGAGAGAAGTCCTCGTGGCGGCGGACCTTGTGCCCTAGCTCGCGGATTGTTCGGCAGCCACGCTGAGCTCATGATGTCGACAACGCGAGCACTCACCACGAGGGACCGACGATGGCCGTGGCTGGGCGCAGTGTGCGCCGGAATTTCCATCAACGCCTTCGGTGGCGCGATCGGGTTGGCCTCGGGTGCCATCGATCTGGGCACCGAGGCGCACGCACGCCTGCCGCTGTCGAATACGGCGCTCGCCGGCCTCGCGTTGGTTCTGGTCGTCGGAGTGCCGATGGGACTGGCGGCGGCATCGGCTCTGGCGGGTGGCGGCAAGACCGGCCCCATCGCCCACACGGCGGGCGTACTGCTCGCTGCCTGGATAGTGGTCCAACCGCTTGTGATCGGCGAAACGAGTTGGCTGCAGGGCATGTTCGGCGTACTGGGAGTTCTCGTAGCCCTCCGAGGGTGGCGGATCACGGCGTACACGAACCGCCTCGCAAGTCGCACCGCATGAGAATCCTGGTCTCGACCGCCGGACGGCACGGAGCGACGAACTCGCTCGGGCAGGAGATGGCCCGCGTGTTCCGGCACGGGGGAGCCGAGGTCGATGTCTGCGCTCCGGATTCCGTCGTCGACATCAGTGGCTACGACGCCCTGGTCATCGGAAGTGCTGTCTATTCCGATCGGTGGGTCCCCACCGCCAAGCGGCTCGTCGAGCGGGTCTCCGGGTCTGCGCACCCACCCGTGTGGCTGTTCTCCTGCGGGCCATTGCATTCGAGCGACCGACCGGTCAACGACACCGCCGACGCCGCACGCGCGGTATCGATGTTGGATGCGTCCTCGCATCGAACATTTCCCGGTCGGCTCGACGCGGAACGGCTCTCGGTGGGCGAACGTCAGATCTTCGACAACTCCGGCGCGGTTGCCGGAGACTTCCGAGACTGGGTTCGTGTGTGCAACTGGGCCCGAGAGATCCTTGCCTGTCTCACGGCTGGGACACCGGGCTCGTAACCTTCGTGAACGTGCCTGCACCGACACGCCGAGCGGACGGGCAGACGTGCTCGTGAATCTCTGCCGCCAACTGTGCCACCGATTCGGTCAAGACGGTATTCGCTTCGATCATGTCCTGCAGCAGTGCGGTATTCGAAAGTGTATGTACGGCAACCTCACTGCTCACCGAGTCCGCGCGCTTGGCCGAGATCAGCAGAATGGCACCCTGCAGTCCTGCCATCATCGACAGGAACAGGTTGAGCAGGATGAAAGGGTACGGATCGAACCCGTCGTTCTGGTTGTACGCGGCCCACAGCGCCATCACGCCCAGGAACAGGAAGACGAACGGCCAGGAGCCCATTCCGTTTCGGACGTAATCCGCCGCACGCTCACCCGTGGTCAGTGCATCACCGGTTCGGACGCCCGGATGTCTTCTCCACAGGTTCATCGTTCGCAAGTCTTCGAATCGGAGGGTGCAGAAGTGTCCATGGTGCCTAGTGTGGCCCCTGATCGCCAGAGTCACCAGGGACGAAAGTCCATGACTGCTGTGCCTTTTGCCTCCCCACGCGCACCTCGGGAGACGTCCCGACCGGTCGATGACTTCCGGCCCTACGCGCCGACCGCCGCAGCGCCGATCATCGACGGTGTGCATTGCTCGACGGTCGAGAACGGCACCGGTTTCTGATGTTGGAGGAAGTTCACGATGAAAGCAGCTGTTGTCACCGAGTTCGGCGGGCCCCTAATAGTCAAGGACATCCCGATACCGCAGCCCGCGCCCGAACAGGTGCTGGTGAAGATAGAGACGTGCGGTGTGTGTCACACCGATATCCATGCTGCGCAGGGGGATTGGCCGGCCAAGCCGACCTTGCCCTTCGTCCCCGGGCACGAGGGCATCGGAGTGATCGAGGCGGTCGGGTCGCAGGTGTCGAAGGACAGAATCGGTGAGCGAGTCGCCATCGCGTGGCTCGGTTCGGCATGTGGCGAATGCGATCACTGTGTCTCGGGTTGGGAGACGCTGTGCGACACGCAACAGAACAGCGGCTACTCGATCGACGGTGCGTACGCCGAATACGCTGTCGCCCATGCGAAGTATGTCGTCCATGTTCCCGACGGGATCTCCTCGTTCGACGCTGCCCCACTGACCTGTGCCGGCGTGACCACGTACAAGGCTGTCAAGGTCGGTGGCGTCACCCCGGCGCAGCGCGTGGCCATCTTCGGTGTCGGCGGGCTCGGTCATATGGCGGTGCAGTACGCCAAGATCGCCGGCGGCTTCGTCACCGCGGTCGATATCGAGGACGAAAAACTCGACCTCGCACAAGAACTCGGCGCAGACCACACCGTCAACTCGGCGACGACCGATCCGGTGGAGGCAATTCAGGCGCTCGGTGGAGCCGATGTCGCGATCGTCCTGGCCGTCATCCCGAGTGTGTTCGATCAGGCCTTCCGGTCGCTACGCCGCGGTGGACGTCTGGTGTGCGTGTCGATGCCGGCGCACGGCGTGTTCCCGATCCCGATCTTCGAGACGGTGGTCGGCGGAATCTCGGTACTCGGCTCGATCGTCGGCACCAGGACAGATCTGCGTGAAGTGTTCGCACTGCACGAGGCCGGACGAACGACGGTATCGGCGGTGTCGCGCAAACTCGACGAGGTCAACGACTGCTTCGACGACCTGATGGCCGGACGCGTCACCGCTCGTCAGGTTTTCGAGTTCTGAGGGGCTCTCCGATCTCGACGAGTGTTCCCCATGGGCTCGATTCGCCGTAGGGTTGCTCGAGGGCAGACACGCGCTGGACCAGCGCGTGTGCTCACAAGGAATCGAGCAGTGATGAATGCAGCGATTCAGGTGCAGAATGCGCGCCGCCACTGACGTCGCGTAGACCGACCAGCTTCAGTACGTCGATGATGCGTGTGACCGGGATACGTTGAGTTTGAGCCAGATACAACAAGTGGTCGTATGCGGTCCGGCCCGGGTGGACGGCCTCGGAATCCAGCAAGGTGCCGACCGTGAGTAGTGGGCGGTGCAGCTGCGCGTACTCGACGCCCCCGATCAGTGCGGTGCCCGCGCTGGGGCGATCCAATCCGACGATCAATCGCATCGTGGTGGACTTACCCGATCCGTTGGGGCCGAGAAAGCCTGTGACGGTGCCGGGTTCGACGACGAACGACAGGTCGTCGATGACGAGCTTCCCGCCGTAGCTCTTGCTCAGTGCGCGTACTTCGATGGCGTAGGCGGCGGTGTCCGGTCGGCTCATGAACACAGCGTGCTCGGCTCGGCCCGGCCGTCGTAGGGCATTAGGACCCTCGTAGGTCGACGAACGGCATTGTCCGGTCGGGGACAGTCACATGATGGGCCGGTGGGTAACAGCGGCGAGGCGACCGGGCGACGGCACGACGGTGACCGGGCAGTGCGCTCGCGTCAGCACCGACCGGCTGGTCGAGCCGAGCATCATCTCCGCGTAGCCGCCGCGTCCGTGACTACCGATCACCACCAGCTGAGCACCTTGGGCGTGATCGAGAAGTGCCTGCACCGGTTTGTCCTTGACCACCACGGACCGCACCGACACCGTCGGATGGAGTCGAGTGTGCGGTTCGAGCAGCCGCGCCAAGTGATCTGCAGCCGCGCGTCGGTTGTCCGGCCACTCCATTCCTCGAATCGGGAAGCCGATCGACAGATCCGTGTCCGACCAGGAGTGCACCGCAGTCAGTGGTGCCGATCGAACATCCGCCTCCTCGAACGCCGACGTCATTGCGGCAGCGCTCGCCTTGGTGCCGTCCACGCCCACGACCACCGGTTGGATCGCGTGGTCGATACTGCCGTCGGTCCAGCCACGCACCACGGTGACCGGGCAGCGAGCATGAGTGGTGACGGCGAATCCGATCGAGCCGAGTGACCGCTGCTCGGTGCCACCGAGCCCCCGCGTGGCAATGACCACCATGCGGGCCGTCTCGGACAGTTCGAGCAATGTGGACACCGCAGAGGCTTCGGACGAGACGGTATCGACGGTGACTGTCGCCGTCCCACGAGACGCAGTCTCCCGGGCCTCGCTGAGAATTCGGTCGGTTTCCGATCTGGCCTGGTGCACCACGGTATCGGGGAGGACGCCCAACCCGGTCAAGACCTTGGGCAGCGACGTCGCCGAGACGACAAGCAGATCGGACAGGTGCAATCGTGCGTCGAGAGCGGCCCAGCGCACCGCGTCCAGAGCCGCCGCCGAACCGTCGACCCCGACGATGGTCGGAAGTGGACCCATCGATTTCCTCCTCGGTCGTGGTGTCGAACATCCATCAGACGCCGCGCACAGCCTCGGGCGCGGCAGGACAACAACACCTGGACCGAGGACTTTGGTCCTCTGTTTCGGTGACGAAAGGTCGGACCACCGCCGCCCGTCCCCCGTAGGCTCAGAAGTCGAGGCGTTCGACATGGACGCAGGTAGAGGGGTGTCGACGTGGTCACGGTGTTCTTGGTGGACGATCACGAAATCGTGCGGCGCGGTCTGATCGACCTCATCGACTCCGATCCCGATCTCGAGGTCATCGGCGAGGCAGGTAGTTTTGCGCAGGCGCTGGCCCGAATTCCGGCCCTGCAGCCCGACGTCGCGGTGCTCGACGTGCGGCTACCCGACGGCAACGGCATCGAACTGTGCCGTGAGCTTCTCGATCGACTGCCGAACCTCAAGACCATGATGCTGACCTCGTTCACCGAGGACCAGGCCATGCTCGACGCGATACTCGCGGGCGCGAGCGGCTATGTCGTCAAGGACATCACCGGCATGGAACTGACCCGAG
The DNA here is from genome assembly GCF_017168275.1 of Rhodococcus sp. KRD175. Lineage (NCBI taxonomy): Bacteria > Bacillati > Actinomycetota > Actinomycetes > Mycobacteriales > Nocardiaceae > Rhodococcus > Rhodococcus sp. KRD175. The sequence continues at coordinate 343,632 of NZ_JABFAQ010000004.1, read as the reverse complement.
CGATCAAGGACGTCGGTTCCGGCCGGTCGCTGCTCGACAACCGTGCAGCCGCGGCGTTGATGGACAAATTGCGAGCCGGGACGGCGTCATCGGGCCCTATCGATCACCTCACGCCCCAGGAGCGCACCCTGCTGGATCTGCTGGGAGAGGGCCTGACCAACCGACAGATCGCGGCCAGGATGTTCCTGGCGGAGAAGACGGTGAAGAACTACGTGTCTCGGCTGCTCGCCAAGCTCGGGATGGAACGCCGCACCCAAGCTGCGGTGTATGCGTCGAAGCTCGCCGACGGCGATCCGCCTGCCCACCGGAAACCGGGGTCCCGGGATGGATGACCAGCACGGGGAAACCCGGTCTTCGCTACCGCAACTCCGGCTCGGGGAGCTGCTTGCCGAGGTGCAGGATCGTATCGGTCGCATCGCCGATGCGAGGATTCAAGCCGACGGTCTGCTCGACGCGATGCTCGTCATCACCTCGGGACTCGATTTGGAGGTGACGCTGCGTTCGATCGTGGAATCGGCCGTCAAGCTCGTCGACGCCCAGTACGGTGCGCTCGGCGTGCGCGGAGAAGGCCACGGATTGAGTGCGTTCATCAACTACGGCATGGACGAGGACACCCGGGTGGCCATCGGCCCGCTCCCCACCGGACGCGGGGTACTCGGACTATTGATCGACCAACCGAAAGTGCTACGTCTGGACGATCTGACATCGCACCCGGAATCGGTGGGGTTCCCGCGCAACCATCCTCCGATGAAAACCTTTCTCGGAGTGCCGATTCGGGTTCGCGACGAGATCTTCGGCAATCTCTATCTCACCGAGAAGAAGGGCGGCAAGCAGTTCACCGAGGACGACGAAGTCGTCACCAAGGCGTTGGCGTCCGCCGCCGGCATCGCCATCGACAACTCGAGACTGTACGAGGACTCGCGGGTGCGTCAGGCGTGGATGGAGGCAACGCGGGACATCGGCACCGAGCTCCTTTCCGGGACGGACATCGACGAAGTACTGCAGATGGTGGCGCGTAAGTCGTTGCACCTGACCGGGTCCGATGCGGCGTTCATCGCGGTACCCGAGGACACAGACCAAGCCTTCGGGGATGTCACGCAACTCGTCGTCACGGTCAGCGACGGGCTCGGGGCCGATCGAATGATCGGGGCAGTCGTTCCGATCGAGGGCTCGAGCTCGGGAGTAGCCTTTCGGCGTCGAACAGCGTTGCGGAAGGAGCGACTCGACTACGGGGTCAAGGAACTGGGCTCTGCTTTCGGACCCGCAATGATTTCACCCTTCCGCGTGGCAGAGGGCGTCAGTGGAGTCCTGGTGGTTCTGCGCGCCGCGGGGCGGGGACCGTTCGACGAGACCCAACTCGAACTGGTCTCGAACTTCGCCAACCAGGCCGCGCTGGTGATGCAGATCGCGGACGCCAGTCGGCGGATGCATCAACTCGACGTGTTGTCCGACCGGGATCGTATTGCCCGTGACCTGCACGATCACGTGATTCAGAGGATCTTCGCTGCAGGATTGGCGCTGCAGAGCACCCTGCAGCGCACCGAGTCCCCGGACCTACGGCAGCGTCTGTCCAGAACTATCGACGACCTGCAGGACACGGTGCAGGACATCAGGACGACCATTTTCGACCTGCAGAGCACATCCCACTCCGCAACACGGTTGCGGCAACGTATCAACAGCGCGGTACTCGAACTCACCGAGAACGTCGATATCCGTGCCGTCGTGCGGATGTTCGGACCACTGTCGGTCGTCGACACCAAACTCGCCGATCATGCCGTTGCCGTTGTCCGCGAGACTGTCAGCAACGTCGTTCATCACGCCCAGGGCGACACTGTGACCGTTACTCTGTCGGTGGGGAACGAGCTCGAAATCGTGGTGTCCGACAACGGGGTCGGTATGCCTGACAACACCACCACCAGTGGGTTGTCCAACCTGGGGGCCCGTGCGGCCGAGTGCGGCGGGACCATGACCGTTTGCCCCGGTGCCTCCGGCAGCGGCACCGATGTGACGTGGGCGGTACCGCTGCCCTGACGGCTCCAGTCGTTGGTCACCTCTTTCGATGACCTCCGGCCGTTACCGCGAGTGGCGATGAGCTCGTAGCGTTTTCGGTGACGGTGCTGATCCTGCGTCGCACCACCGAGAGGACCCCGATGAACATCTCACACACCACCGGACCCGTTCTGGTCGGAATCGACGGATCGACGGCCGCGCTCGATGCAGTGCGCTTCGCAGTGCGTGAGGCGCGAGGCCGAGGAACATCACTGCGACTGGTACATGTGATCGAACCCCAGATTCAGCGTGAAACGGTATACGGGGCACCCGACGTGGACGGTGACTATGCGCGCACCGTCTTGGACCAGGCCGCGATCATAGCGAGGGCGAGCGACCCGACCGTCATCGTGGAAGCTGTTGTTCTACAGGGTGTCCCGGAAACGGTGATGCTGTCCGAAGCAGCGTCTGCGTGCCTGATCGTATTGGGTGCCAAGACCGAGAATTCGATCGCTGCACGGGTTCTCGGATCCATGGTGCGCACGGTGGTCGAATGCTCACCGAACCCCGTGGCGATCGTGCACACCTTCGATTCCGAGCGCGACGGCGCGGTCGTCGCCGCTCTGGGAGACGCGAAGGTTTCGGCATCGGACCTCGTTGTGGCGCAGGCATTCCACGAAGCGTCGATGCGCGGGGCCAGCGTGTTGGCCGTGCACACCCAGACTGTCTCGACCATTCTGGCCAGCGCCATCGGCGGTCCGGTCGACCATCTGCACCCCGAGTCGGCAATGGACGTCCGGTTGGAACCCTTCAGCGCCGATTATCCTTCGGTGCGGGTCGCGTCGGTCTACGCCGAGGCCGATGCGGGTTCGGAACTGATCGCGGTGTCCGACACTGCACAGCTGCTGGTGGTGGGGCACGAGCGCGATCGCGTGCCGGGAAGCACGTTGACGAAAGTCTTGCGGCACGCCGAATGCCCCGTCCTCGTTGTGCCGCACGCATGAGTACCGTGAACTCGAAGGCGATCGTCGTCGGCGTCGACGGATCCGGTTCGTCACTCGACGCGGTCGGCTGGGCCGCACGCGAAGCCGAATTACGCGGAGCACCGTTGAAGCTGGTGTCTGCGTACCAAATCAGGGCCCTCTACACCAGTTTCGTCGCACTCCCGTCGCACCTCGGCTCCGAGGAGAATGCACGTGCTGATTCGATTCTGACGTCGGCATCCCTCGTCGCGCGGCGGTCGGTCGAGAAACCCGACGCGCTGACGATCATGATCGAACCGATTGTCGGACCGACTGTTCAGGCGCTGATCGACGAGTCCGCCACCGCGTCGATGATGGTGGTCGGCTCACGCGGCAACGGCGAGTACTTCGCCGAGCTGCTCGGCTCTGTGAGCACGGCGGTGGCTGTGCAGGCGCGCTGTCCGGTAGTCATCGTGCCGCGCAGCGTGGAATTACATTCGGCACGGGGACCGGTCGTCCTCGGAGTCGACGCCTCGGCGCACAACCAGGAGGCCGTCCGGCTGGCCTTCGAGGAGGCCTCGCTTCGGGGCACTGGCCTTGTTGCAGTCCACGTGTCGACGGACCGACTCGTCTCGTCACCCGACGCGTCGACGTCGGACAAGTCCGAGGCAATTGTGTCCACCGGCCGAACCGTGTTGGCCGAGAACCTGTCCGGGTGGAGCGAGCTGTATCCCGACGTGGTGGTGAAGCAGACAGTGCTGCGCGGCGACGTCGTCGAACGCATCCTGGGCGCGGCGGTGCGCGCAGAGGCCGTGGTGGTCGGTTCGAGCGGACGCACCGGTTTCAGTGGCCAACTGCTCGGATCCACCGTTCGGTCACTGGCCCACCGCGTCGACTGTCCGCTGATCATCGCTCGCGGATAGCAACCGATCCGTCACGACCACCGCCATTCGCGAATCTCGGGTAGATCCTCGAAGTGTTTCCGGATGTAGGCGTCGTGCCGGGTCAGTTGGTCCCGGCAGTGCTGCCGCAGTTCCTCGGCACCGGCCGGCACCGTGTGTGCTCGGTCGAGTGCTTCGATCGCCAGGTGGTAGCGACTGATCTTGTTGAGCACCACCATGTCGAACGGTGTTGTCGTGGTGCCTTGTTCGATGAAGCCGCGGACGTGGAATCTCTGCGCGTTCGGACGGCCGTGCAGCAGCTGGTGCACCGCCCGGGGGTAGCCGTGGAAAGCGAAGACGACATCGACCGAGTCGGTGAACAGATCGGCGAACTGATCCTCCGAGAACCCGTGTGGATGATCGGCGACGGGTAGTAGCGCCATCAGGTCGATGACGTTGACCACGCGCACCTGCAACTCGGGAGTCCAGTTACGCAACAGGTCCGCTGCAGCGAGAGTCTCCTCGGTCGGAACGTCGCCGGCGCAGGCCAGCACGATCTCAGGATCGCGCGGAGTAGCGGTGTTCTCGGTACCGGCCCAGTCCCACCGCGAGGCACCGGCTGCTGCGTGTGCGCGAGCCTCAGTGAGCGTCAGATACTGGGGATGGCTCTGTTTGTCGACCACCAGCACGTTGACGTGTCCGCGGCTCCGAAAGCAGTGGTCGGCAACGGCGAGAAGAGTATTTGAGTCCGGTGGCAGCCACACACGCACCACATCGGGTGCCAGAGGGATCACCGCGTCGATCAGTCCGGGCCCCTGATGACTGAACCCGTTGTGGTCGTTGCGCCAGCACGTACTGGTGAGCAGTACGTTCAACGAGGCGACGGGTGCGCGCCAGGCCAGAGTGGCCGCATGCTGCAGCCACTTGGTGTGCTGGATCAGCATCGACACGCTCACCATCGCGAAAGCCTCGTAGCTCGCGAACAATCCGTGTCGGCCCGACAACAGGTACGCCTCGAGCCAGCCCTCACACAGATGCTCGCTGAGCACCTCCATGACGCGGCCGTCGGCGGCCAGGTTGTCGTCGAACTCGGTGGTCGGCAGCTGCCAGCATCGGTCGGTGGCCTCGAACACGGCCTGCAGACGGTTGCTGGCGGTCTCGTCGGGGCAGAACAGGCGGAATGTGCCACCGCCGTCGGGTCGTGCGTTGTCGAGGTAGATATCCCGCATCATCTCCCCGAGTACGGTGGTCGTCTCGTGTGAGACGCGTCCCGGGGAGTCGATCGTCAGAGCGTAGTTCTCGAGCTCGCGAATGACCAAGGGCTGCAACAGCACACCGCCGTTGGCGTGGGGAGTGGCCCCGAGCCTCTTGTCGCCCGTCGGAGTGAGTTCACTGATGTGCGCCGCGGGTACGCCGTTGTCGTCGAAGAGTGATCCGGGATCGTAGGAGAGCAACCACTGCTCGAGCTGCGCCAGATGCGACGGGTTCTCGCGGACGCCGGACAGCGGGACCTGGTGGGCCCAGTGCGTTCCCTCGATCAGCTTGCCGTCGACCTCGTGTGGCCCGGTCCAGCCCTTCGGGGTACGCAAGACGATTGCAGGCCATGCACTTCCGTGGTGCGACTCGCCGCCGCGGGCCGCACGCTGGATTCTCCGAATATCGTCGTGGGCGCGGGTGAGAGCGAACTGCAAGGCCGGGAACACCTCTCGCGGATCGTCGCCCTCGACGAAGATCGGTGCCCAACCCTGACCGCCGAGGTAGTCGGCAATCGCTTGATCGGTGCTGCGCCCGAGCACTGTCGGGCCGGAGATCTTGGCGTCGTTGAGATGCAGAATGGGCAGCACTGCGCCGTCACGAACCGGGTTCAGGAACGCCGGGATCTTCCATGAACCCGACAGCGGACCGGTTTCGGCCTCCCCGTCGCCGACGACACAGGCGACCACCAGATCGGGGTTGTCGAACGCCGCGCCCGCTGCGTGGATCAGGGCATACCCCAGCTCGCCACCCTCGTGGATACTGCCGGGGGTCTGCACGCTCACATGGCTCGGAATGCCACCGGGAGTGGAGAATTGGCGACACAGACGACGCACACCGTCGCTGTCGAGCGAGATGTCGGGATAGATCTCGCTGTACGTGCCTTCGAGATAGGTGTTCGCGACCAACGCCGGGCCACCGTGACCGGGACCGGTGACATACAGCCAATCCGAACCGGTTCGGCAGATGAGGCGATTGAGCAGCGTGTAGATCATCGACAGACCGGGGCTGGTGCCCCAGTGCCCGAGCAGTCGGGGCTTGATGTGTTCCACCGTCAGTGGTTGCCGTAGCAATACGTTGTCCTGCAGGTAGATCTGGGCAACCGTCAGGTAGTTCGCGGCAGCCCAGTAGCGCAGATCGGCGTCGAGTTCATCGGAGCTGTAGGTGGTCTCGGTGGTGGACGCGGTCATCGGTTCGTGGGTACGACAACGACGGGGACATCGACCGAATGCAGCAGTGCGCGGGAGGTCGATCCGAGCAGCATCGAGGCGAAGCCGCCCCGGCCGCGGCTGCCGACCACGATCAGCTGCGCGCTCTCGGAGGCGCGGACCAGTTCGCGAACGGGTCTGTCCTGAACCACCACCCGGCGGATGGTGACGTCGGGGTAGTCCTCCGACCACCCGGCCAGGCTCTCCGCCAGCGAAGTCTTCTCTGCCAGTTCGGAATCGGCCCACGGACCTTCTTCGTCGCGGGTCAGCACGCTCCCGAGCTCGAGGTCGCTCCACGCGTGTACGGCAACGAGGTCGACACCTCGCATCGACGCCTCGCGCAACGCGAATCCGATGGCCGGCTGGCTGTTGGACGTGCAATCCACACCCACGACCACCGGCCCGTCGCTGACCGTGTTCGACTTGATCACTGCAACAGGGCACTTGGCGTGTGACACGACGGCGGTACTGACCGACCCGACCAATCCGCCGGTGAACTCACCGAGGCCTCTCGAACCGACGACGATCAAGGCAGGCGCGACGTCGAAGTGCGTCAGATTGCGTGCAGCCGAGCCATGTTCGAGACGAGTGTCGAGAATCAGTGAATTGCCTGCCGCGGTCTTGTGCGCAACGTCGACCGCAGCGGTCAGGACCCGCTTGGCCTCGACGTCCGGATCTGCGAACGCGCCGATCCGGAGGCTGATGGCATCGCCGTAGGTTCCCGGTGCGAACAGTGACGACGTGACCAACTCGAGCGGGGCGTGGCGTCGTATCGCCTCACGCGTTGCCCAACGGACCGCGTCGAGCGATGTGGCAGATCCGTCGACTCCGACGACGACCCGACTCGATGCATTCATGTTGTATTCCCGTTCGTTGACTGTCGTGTTCAGGTACACCTCGAGCATGGCCCCTTCGCTGGAGAGCAGACAGAGTCGGAAGTCCCTCGGCTCGAGCCGGAATGCCCTCACTGCTACCCCTGGGGGGTATGTCTTGCTATCGTCGGTGACATGCATTCAGTGATCCGACGCCGTCGCCCGGGCTTTGCTTCGGCGACCGGATTGCTGATCGCGCTGACGATCCTCGGGGTACTGCTGATGCATTCGGTGACACCGACCACGTCGGCAAGAAGCGAGCATGCGGCCATGGCGTCGGCGACCCACCACGAGGACCCGGTTCAGGTGGCAGTCGGTGAGCACGACTGCCCGTCGGGACATCAGATGATGCATCCGTGCGCGGGAACCACCGTGTCGTGGGCTGCGCTGTCGGTCCCGGCGACGAGCGTCGATGTCGCCCACCCGGTCATGTCGGAGGACGGGATCGGTGGGCGCGTCCATTCCATATCGGAGCGTGCGCCGCCGTGGACTCTGTGGGAGTTGGACAGATCGGTGACCTTGCGAGTGTGACAGGGAGCCCGGTGGACGCACGACCACCGGCGGATCGGCATACCTAGAGCCCTGTATTGCACACTCGTTCAAGGAGTTTCACATGCGTACAACACTCGTCGCTTCGGTGGCTGCCGCCACCGTGAGCGCATTCCTCGTCGCCGGCTGCAGCAGCGACACCACGTCGGATTCGTCGACGTCGACTACCTCATCGGCTTCCGTTCAGGATTCGGCATCGGCATCGGCATCGGCGGAGTTCAACGACGCCGACGTCATGTTCGCGCGGATGATGTACCCGCACCACGCGCAGGCCGTCGACATGGCTGACATGGTTCAAGGTCGCACCGACAATCCGGACGTCGTGGCACTGGCGTCGGCGATCCAAGCCGCGCAGCAACCGGAAATGGACCGGATGACGGCCTGGCTCGCCGAATGGGGTCAGCCCGCACCCCAGTCGGACATGGGTGAGATGAGCGGAATGGACCACAGCTCGGGTATGGGCATGATGTCCCAGCAGGACATGGACGCCCTGACCGGTCTGTCGGGCCCGGAGTTCGACCGTCAGTGGCTGACGATGATGATCGAGCATCACGAGGGCGCGATCGAGATGGCGAACAACGAGATTGCGGACGGCTCGAACCCCGACGCGCAGGAGATGGCTCGCACGATCGTGGCCACGCAACAGCAGGAAATCGACACGATGCAGCGGATGCTCGGCTGATCCGTTGTCGGAACGTTGCCGGGCCGCACCCCAGACCGGGGCGCGGCCCGGCGGGGGACGACTACACGCCGTTGCCCTCGAGTACGCTGTGACGCGCGAGGAATTGTGTTCTGCGGGTCGGATCGAGGGAGAGTATCGACGATGTCACGTCCACGGGTCCTGGTCCTCGGCGGCGGCTTCGGCGGGTTGTATGCAACCCGCCGGCTGCACGGTTCGGATGTCGACATCACCGTTCTCGAACGAGGCACCTCTCATGTCTTTCAGCCGCTGCTCTATCAGTGCGCAACCGGCCTTCTCTCCGAAGGCTCGATCGCCAGCCCGTTGCGTCACCTGTTGCGCAAGCAGAAGAACGTGAAGGTGGCTCTCGGTGAAGCGACCTCGGTGACAACCGTGGGCGATGGCGGAGTGGTGACGGCGAGCCGCTTCGACGGGTCGACGTTCGAGTTGCCGTACGACTACCTCGTGGTTGCCGTCGGAATGCAGCAGGCGTATCACGGCCACGACGAATACGTGCAGTGGGCACCGGGCATGAAGACCCTCGACGACGCCTTGGCGATCAGGCGAAAACTGATCTCGGCATTCGAGATGGCCGAGTCCCTGCCCACCCCCGAAGAGCGTCGCCCCTGGCTCACCTTCGCCGTCGCCGGTGGAGGGCCCACCGGAGTCGAATTGGCCGGGCAGATACGGGAACTCGCCACCCGGGCGCTGGCGAAGGAATTCGATTCGATCCACCCGTCCGAAGCGCGCGTTCTGCTGTTCCACGGCGGTGACCGAGTGCTCGAATCGTTCCCCGACTCCCTGACGAAGAAGGCTCAGCGCACCCTCGACACGGTCGGAGTCGAAACGCATCTCGGCGTTCACGTCACCGACGTCACGGCCACCGACGTCGAGGTGACGGCCAAGGCCGAACCGAAGACCGTCACACGCCACGACACTCGCACCGTGCTGTGGACCGCAGGCGTCGAAGCGGTTCCGTTCGTGAAGAATCTGGCCGACGCCCTGGGCGTCGAGCAGGACAGGTCCGGACGGATCGCCGTGCAGCCCGACCTGTCCGTGCCGGGTCACCGCAACGTGTTCGTCGTCGGCGACATCATGGCGTTGAACGGTCTCGCCGGTGTCGCCGAAGTGGCGATGCAGGGCGGTAAAGCTGCGGGTGCGGCAATCGCGGCCGACGTATCTGGTTCTGCACGTTCGGATTTCAAATATCGAGACCTGGGCACTGCCGCCTACATCGCCCGCGGGCACGCACTGGTGCAGGCCGGGCCGCTGAAGATGTCGGGATTCCTGGGCTGGGTGTCGTGGGGCGTCATCCACATCGCATTCCTGGCCGGTAAACGCAACCGAGCCGGGACGCTGATCAACTGGGGCGCAACACTTCTCAGCGGAACACGACGTGAACGGGCAATCACCTACGGCGACCCGGAAACGGCGCGCAAACCGTACAACTGACCTGAGCGCCCACTATTTTCACCCTCGTACGGAATCCCGCTTACCAGGGCGAATTGTGGACACTCAGATCAGTTGCCGGCGGTGTCGACAGGGTCAGCCGATGCCGGGGATGTAGCCGGGGTAGACGAAGTGCCGTGGACCGCCGCCGGGGAGCAAGTGGCCAGTCGAACCCGGGTAGTCCATACTCAGCGGAATGAGCTTGTGCGGGTTGCCGTTCGAGTCGGCCTGCCAGCACTCCAGCAGTACGCCATGGAATCCGGTGCACACGATGCGAGTGCTGTTGCCGTAGGGCGAGGTCAGTCGATTCTCGCTGACGAAGGGATTCCAGTAGTCCGGGTCCTGAGGAGTGAGGAACACTCCGGTGACGTCCTGCGGAGCAGTCGGGCTCGGGTACGGCGGCGCGACGGGCCATTCGTCGGCGTCGGCGGTACCGACTCCGAGTGCGGCGGCACCTGCGACGACAGCAACCGTGACGGCGATACGACGAAACATGGCGTACTCCTGACGTTGGGTTCGCGTTGAATAGACCACACACGGCCGTCGATTGGGAAGCCCTCTACATTGAACGCGTGATTGCAGCGGATCGCGTATTGCCCGTAGTGGCCACGGCCATCGGCGGATTCGTGGCCGGATATTCGATTCGTGAATCCCTCGGCCAGGATGTGTTCCACATCGAGTCGACGGGGAAGTGGTACGGAGCGTTCGTCACCGCGCAGTGGGCTGGTTCTCTCACGGTTCTGATGGCGGTGCTCGTGCTCGTGATGGTCCATCGCCGCCGGCCCCGGATATCGGCAGCCGTAGCAACCGTTCTCGGCTCCCTGCTGGTGGCGCTGCCGTCCTTCGTGCCGATCGCGGCCAATCAAGCGGTGACGACCAATGCGCTCGGTGCCGGCGCTCTGGTCGGCATCTGCGGATCCATCGCCGGTGGACGCAGGCTCCCGTCGGGCGGCCTTGCAGTAGGACTGCTGGGCTCGATGTTGTTCTACAGCGCGATCTCCCGGCTACGCGGACCGCGTGAGGGTCGGTGGATGGACGGGCTGGGGCCGTATCTGGTGGAATCCACGGTCCCGCTACTCCTCCTTCTCGCAACCACTATCGTGCTGCTCGTGGCCGTCCGGCGGGCATCCGTGGGCCGATTCGAAACCTCCGACGCAGTAGCCGCTCTCGTGCTGGGATTCGTCTGTCTGGTGGTCTACATCTATCTGGGCAATACGACGTCGACGGCGAGCACGTGGATTTTCGCCGTCGCGATCGCCGTCTTGGTGGCATACGGTGTTGCGTTCGACCTCGGTGGCCTCGACGGCCGATACGTGATGTCGGGCTTGGCGATAGCGGCGTCGGGAGTCAATGCGCTCGGGTGGGGCGACGCGTCGTGGTGGGTACTCGTCGTGGCCGCGGTGTTGTTCGCCGGAGCGGTGGGAGTGGGCCTGCGACGCGATCTCACCACGGCCGCGTGTGCACTGCTGACCGTTGTGACGGCCACCGGTCTACTGCCCATCGGAGACGACTCGATCAATACCGTTGGGGCTGTGTGCTATTGCGTGCTGCATCCCATCGCTGTCGGATTGCTCGTCGGATCGGCACGAGCGACGCGCACGGTGGCGTCGACCATCGGTCCGCTCGTACCGTTCGCACTGACGCTGTTCTCGGTGTCGGCACCGGTGCCGCCGCGGGTGTTCGGTTGGACGGATGGGACATCCGACGACTATGTGCCGCCCATTGTCTGGTTGTATTCGCCACTTCCCGTCGGCGTTGTCGTAGCGATGATCGTCATCCTGGTGTGTCTCGTCCTCGGTTCGAGGGCCGAGCGCGAGCATCACGATCGCGTCTCGGATTCGTCCGGTCCATAACGCTCGGGACGTTTGCTCGAGGTAACGTCACCTCATCTTCGGCCGATGTAGAAACTCGACCGGTGTAACTCGACGAAAAGGTGAAACAGCGTGCCACGATCTCGACGACACGGCTTCCAGCGATTCGGTTCGGCTGCGGCCGTCGCCCTCGCAGTGGCGATTCTTCCGACCGCGCTGATGACGCCCGTCGCGTCCGCGGACGAACTGCCCGCCGCAACGACTCAGTCGAGCAACGGCTCGCGAATCGAATCGGTGAACACCCTCGACGGCCGCCAGGTTCAGCTCCAGGTGTACTCCGCGTCGATGAACCGCACCATTCCGGTGACGGTGCAGCGCCCCGCCGACGAGAGCGTGTCGCGTCCGGTGCTGTACCTGCTCAACGGTGCAGGTGGCGGCGAGGATGCGGCATCGTGGCAGTCGCAGACCGACGCCGAGGCCTTCCTGTCGGACAAGAACGCCTACATCGTGACTCCGCAGAAGGGCAAGTGGTCCTACTACACCGACTGGCTGCAGGACGATCCGAAGCTCGGCAGCAACAAGTGGAGCACCTTCCTCGGTGAAGAACTGCCTCCGCTGATCGATGCGCAGTTCGACACCAACGGTCGCCAGTCGCTGGCAGCGTTGTCCATGACGGGCACGTCGGTTCTCAACATCGCAATCAAGTACCCCGGCAAGTTCACCGGTGTCGCGGCATACAGCGGTTGCGCGCAGACCTCGGACCCGATCGGTCAGCAGTTCGTCAAGCTCGTCGTCGAGACGTACGGCGGCGGAAACGTCGAGAACATGTGGGGCCCGCTCGACGGCCCCGTGTGGCGCGAGAACGATCCGCTGCTCAACGCCGAGAAGCTGCGCGGCACCCAGATCTACATGAGCACCGGCAGCGGACTGCCCGGCATCCCGAACGACACCTTCGCCAACCCGCGACTGAAGAACGACCCGGCGACGCTCGCCAACCAGGTCATCGTCGGCGGCGGCATCGAGCTGGCCACCAACTTCTGCACGTCCAACCTGGCCAAGCGTCTCGACCAGCTGGGAATCCCGGCAACTGTCGACTTCCGTCCGGTCGGCAACCACTCCTGGGGCTACTGGCAGGACGACCTGCACAAGTCCTGGCCGTTCCTGGCAGGATCGCTCGGCATCTGATTCCTTCTGATCGAAGACGGCCACCCGCACCTCGCGTGCGGGTGGCCGTTTCTCGTTGCGGGGACAGGTGTGACTGCGTCCGAATCGAACGTATGATCGAACGATGGCACGACGCGCTCAACCTCGACCCGCGTCTGCCGTGCGTCCGTTCAAGATGCTCAGACCTCCGCTCAAGGTGTGGATCGATCTGAACGTCCTCTACCCGCTACCGCCACATCACGCGTCGAAGTTCAATCCGGAAGGCTTCGATGTTCGACGCGTGGTCCCGGGGGATCTGGTCGAATGGTCCATCACCGTCGACGGCGATTGGTTGGGTCGCGTCACCTACGAACTGATGTCGCGAGACCGGAGCGAAACCGTCACACATTGGGTGCCCAGCCGGGCGCTGAAACCGCTGTAGAACGAGCGAAAGCCCCGCCTGAAAACGAGGCGGGGCTTTCGGGTGATCACCTTCAGAAGCTGTGCTTACGCGCCTTCTTGGCGAGCTTGCGGGTGGTGCGCTTCGACGGAACGAACAGGTGTGCAGCGCTGCGTCGACGGTTGCGGCGACGGATCAGCACGAATGCGACGGCACCGGCGGCGGCTGCGATGGCGGCGACGATCGGAGTGCCGACCTTCGCGGCCTCGGCCACATCCTCGCTGTCGATGTTGCGGACCGTGGTCTTCACGTCGTCGGTGACGGCGGAGGCCTTCTCGGCTGCCTTGTCGGCGACCTGGGAGGCCTTCTCCTTCACGTCGTCGACGTCGACGTTCTCGACCTTGTCCTGGACGGCGCTCTTGACGTCTGCGGCGGTGTCGGCTGCCTTGTCGGCAACGTCTGCAGCTGCGTGCTTGGCCTGCTTGGCAGCGCCGGCCGCGGAGTCGGCAACGCTCTCGGCGGCGTCGGAAACCTTGTCGGCAGCCTGCTGAGTGTTGGCCTTGGCCTGGTCGGTGGCCCCTTCGGCGCGAAGGCTGTCGTCACCGGTGGCCTCACCGGCCTTCTCCTTCGCAGTCCCGGCCAGTTCTTCTGCCTTGTGCTGAGCCTTGTCGATGAAGTCGGCCATCGGTATCCCTCTTTCGTGTAGGTCGTCTCCGGAATCCGGAGCGGTGACGTCGCGGACGACGCCGGTAAGTATGAGTCGAACTCGACGGTCCGAAACATACGTCCGACTACGGTGTTTCGGGTCACTACGACGAGTAGCCGTATTTGTGCTGCTCGGCGGGCTGCGACTACTTCGTCGAACGCGGCCACCACGTTCTACGGCGTGCGCGCGCCGCACGCGCTGAGTAGGCCGTCGACAACGAGCGCCGGTCGAAGTCCAGTCCCGATCCTCTCGACGTGAGCAGGATCAGCGCGATGACTCCCGCAGCCCCGACCGCCACGGGAGTCATCGGCTACTGGTTCCGGTTGCGTTGGGTGTACACCCAGCGAAGAGAGTGCGGTCCATGACAGCTCCTGTCTGTGTTGTCACGAAGGCTGCCATTGACACCGCCACCAGTCAATGGCACATTATGTGATGTTAGTCGCGGTGTCGCTGCTCGGTCGGCGTCCGGGCGATGGTGTTCGGTGAGACAGCGAGGCGCGTCGATGAATGCAGATACTTGGCCCGAGGTCGACGGTTCGATCCACGACAACTTCAGGGATGTGCTCATCGTCGGTGCGGGTATTTCGGGAGTCGGAGCCGCGTATCGCTTGCAGGAGATGGCACCGGAGCTCAGCTACGCGATCCTAGAAGGGCGCGAGCGAGCAGGCGGTACCTGGGATCTGTTCCGGTACCCAGGTATTCGTTCGGACAGCGACATCTTCACGTTCTCGTTCCCGCACACGCCATGGCAGGGAGACACCCTCCTTGCTCATGGCGAAGACATTCGCAACTACATCGTCGAAACCGCCCACGCCAACGGCATAGACGAGCACACGCACTTCTCGACCTCGGTCGTTGCGGCGAACTGGGATTCGTCGACGGACCTGTGGACCGTCGACACACTGTCCGACGGCGTGCCGCGGACGTATCGAAGTCGATTCGTGTTCTTGTGTACCGGCTACTTCGACTACTCGGGTGGGTACACCCCGGATCTTCCCGGGATGGAGAAGTTCACCGGGCAGGTGGTGCATCCCCAGCAGTGGCCGGAAGGTCTCGACCACACCGGTAAGCGGGTCGTTGTCATCGGAAGTGGCGCGACCGCAATCACTTTGGTGCCTTCGCTCGCGGTCGATGCTGCGTCGGTGACGATGCTGCAGCGCTCGCCGACCTACATCGCGTCGTTGCCGATGACCGATCCGTTCACCACCCTCACTCAGCGTGTACTGCCGGACTCCCTCGCGCACAGTGCACTGCGGTGGCGCAATGCACTGTTGATGGTCGGCTCGTATCAGCTGTGTCGACGTGCGCCGAAGACGGCCCGCAGGGTGTTCCGGGCGATGACGAAGGCGCAGCTTCCGCGTGGATACGACGTCGACAAGCACTTCAAGCCGACGTATGCCCCGTGGGACCAGCGGCTGTGCGTCGTGCCGGACGGCGATCTCTTCAAGGCCATTCGCACCGGCCGCGCGACTGTGGTGACCGACCGGATAGCCGAGATCACCGCCGACGGGATCCGGTTGGAATCTGGTGACGAGATCCCCGCCGACATCATCGTCACCGCAACCGGATTGAAGCTCCAGGCGTTCGGGGGTATCGAATTGTCTCTGGACGGTGAGCGGCTCGAGGTGCACGACAAGTTCGTCTACAAGGGTCACATGCTCGAGGACGTACCCAACGTTGCATGGTCCATCGGGTACACGAATGCATCGTGGACGCTCAAGGCCGACATGACGGCGCAGGCAGTAGCCAAACTGTTGGTGTACATGCGGTCTCACGGCTACACCCATGCGATCCCGGACCGACAGGGCAAGGCCGTGGACTCTCGTCCGGTCGTCGACCTCGCCTGCGGATACGTCACGCGTTCCTTGAACGAGCTACCCAAATCGGGGACCGAACGTCCCTGGTCGGTGCGGCAGAACTACATTCTCGACAGGATCGACGCACGATTCGACGATCTGACGGAATCGATGACGTTCGGCCGAGCGGACAACGCCCGTGTGGCGGGGGCGGATATCGCGCCCGTATACCGCATCTGGCCGAGAAAGGTCGGCACGCAGTGACTTCCGACATCGACGGTCTGACCCTCGCGCACACCATCCGGGGTGAGGGCCCTACATTGGTGCTCATTCACGGCATCGTGCACAGACAACATGCGTGGGACAGTGTCGTCGACATACTGGCGCGGCATCGACGAGTGGTGACGGTGGACCTGCCCGGTCACGGCGCGTCACCGGACTTGCCCACCGAGGAATTCGACCTGGGTCCGTGGATCGTGGCCGAGTTGGAGCGATTTCTCGACTACGTTGCGGTGGACGGCGAGAAGCCGCACGTGGCCGGTAATTCGTTGGGTGGATACTTCGCGATGGAACTTGCTGCCCGCGGGTCGGTCGCCTCGGCGACCGCCCTGTCACCGGCCGGTTTCTTTCGCGGACACTGGGATCAGACT
Organism: Rhodococcus sp. KRD175; assembly: GCF_017168275.1. Lineage (NCBI taxonomy): Bacteria > Bacillati > Actinomycetota > Actinomycetes > Mycobacteriales > Nocardiaceae > Rhodococcus > Rhodococcus sp. KRD175. Next base: position 327,283 of record NZ_JABFAQ010000004.1, on the reverse strand, counting down.
CGGGCGCTCTTCGTGTTCCGTCTGTTGCGGGCGTTGTCTCGAGTGATGAGCCCGATCGCACCGACCGTCATGCGTTCGGTCGTGGGACGCACGATCGCCAACGCTGTCTTCTACGCCAAGCCGTGGCGAGTTCCCGCGGCAACGGCCACGATCGACGCGCTCAGCATCACTACCAATCGTGCGATCGACGCGGCCGGTAACGCAGTGCCGCGCTTCAGCGTTCCGGTCGACGAGTCCGTTCCTGTCACCGTCGCGTGGGGACGCCGGGACCTGGTGTTGCCGGTGTATCAGGCACCGCTGGTGCGTCGAACGTTTCCGCAGGCAGACGTCTGCACGTACTCGGGGCTCGGGCACGTTCCGATGTCGGACGATCCGGAGTTGGTCGCCTCGATTCTGTTGAGGGGATCACGAACCGTCTCGCGCTCGGCGTGACCGTGCCGGAGAAGGTCGACGGGCGAAGCCATCGGTGGCACGATCACCGGATCACTCGGCGCCGTGAACTACTCGATTGCACACTGGCCGCCATTCGTCGGCATGGGCACGACATCGGGATGGACGAGATCGCCGCGGCGAACCACGTCTCGAAAACTGTTCTGTACAAACACTTCGCCGACAAGAAGGGGCTCGCGAACGCCGCGATGGCGCGATACGTCGAGACTGCACTGGTGCCTCGGATCCGGGACGCGATCTCCGAGGATCTCGACGAATATCACCTCACCCGTGCCGTGATCACTGCCTATGTCACGACGGTCGCCACCGATCCCGAGATCTACATCTACGTGCACGCGAACAATGCGGTCGGTGGCAACCAGGACATCGTCACCGCATCGGAAGAACTGATCGCAGAGTTGCTGACGACCGTCATCGCCGACAGATTTCGAGAGCGGGAGTTCTCGACGGCCGGCTCGACGCCCTTCGCTTTCGCCATGATCGGTGCGGTCCGGTTGGCGTCGCACTGGTGGATGTTCGACCGGACCATGACGGTCGACGAGCTCATCGACTACCTCACCATGATGGTCTGGGGCGGTATCGCGGGGATTGCACGAGCCTCCGGCTCCGCCGCGGCGTTCGCCTCGAAGCCGCATTCGTTGACGCTCGAGGGCTGAGCGCCCTCCTCCGGGATCAGCGGTCGAACACCGCACGAACGCTCGTGGAATCGGGCACGGACTGGCAGGCCAGTCGGACGCCGTGCTGCAGTTCGTGTTCGTCGAGCGTCTCGTTGGCGAGCATGTTCACCGTGCCCTCGGTGAGGGTGTACGCACAACCGCCGCAGGTTCCTTCGCGGCATACGTACGGCGGGTCGAGACCCAACTCGAGGAGTCGGTCGAGCAGCTTCGTGTCTGTATTCCAGGTGGACTCGGTCTCCATTCCGTCGATCTCGACCTGAGCGGTGATGGAGTTCGCGCCCGGTTCGTCGGAAATCGTCGCGTCGCCGGGCCGAAACGGATTCGAGTCGAAGGAGGAGAACACCTCGCGATGGGTTCTGTGCGCCACCGTGCCGGTCCGGGCGAGCCACTCCTCGGCGACGTTCATGTACTGCGCTGGGCCGCAGAGGAAGACCTCGCACTCGGCCGGAATGTTCGCACCCAGCGAAGCCAGTCCCGCAGCGGTGGGCAACCCCGATTCCGAGGTGTACCAATGGTGAACGTTCAGTCGTTCGGGAAAGCGAGACCGCAGTTCGGTCAGTCGCTCTGCGAAGATCACCGAGTCGCGATTCTGGTTGGCGTAGACGAGGGTGATCCGATTCTCGTGCTGCACCAGGGCGGTCTCGAGTATCGACATGATCGGGGTGATGCCGCTGCCGGCGGCCAGCAGGACGAAATGGTCGTCCCAGCTCTTGGGTCCGAACATGCCCGACGGCTTCAGCGCCTTGAGTCGCATCCCACGAACAGCGTTGTCGTGCAACCAGTGTGATGCCAGACCGTCCTGAATGCGCTTGACGGTCACAGTGGGGAACGGGTCCCGGACCGGAGAGCTGGAGAAGGAGTAGCACCGGGCCACCGATCCGCCGTCCGTGCACGGAATCTCCAGGGTGAGGAATTGTCCCGGCTCGTACCGAAACTGCGCTTCCCGATGCTCGGGAACCAGAAAGCCGAGGGAGATCGCATCTTCGGTCTCGAGGGTCACCTCGGCGATCTCCAACTCGAAGATCCTGTCCTCGGGACCGATGGCAGACGCATCCAGTTCCGCCGGTGGATTACTCCTGAACATCGTCACGTGTGCTCGCTCCCTTGCGCTTTCGGTGTTGGACGCCACTGTCGCACACTTCGCCACTAAATAATAGGCCATTGACAAATGGCGAATAGCGGGTGAGGGTGATGACGTGACTCCGACCACCGACGACGACTACCTGCCTCGCGGCGCGTTCAGGGCCGGGTCTCGGCGAACCCGTCTGGCTGCCTTGATGACTCGGCTGATTCTGCGTCCGATGACGAACCTGCTGCCGACCTCAGGCGGCGGCATCGAGTTCTCTCGACGCCTCGTCGCCACCTCGATGAACCTGTGCGGTCCGGTCCCGAAAGGAACGGCAGTGGACCTCGTGGCCGAAGGCCCGGTTCGCGGTGAGTGGGTGCGAGCACCCGGCCTGTCGCCGGGGCCACGCGTGATCCTCTACATCCACGGCAGTGCATACGTCATCTGCTCGGCGCGGACGCACCGTGGTCTCACCGCACGATTGTCCAGGGCGACGAGCCTGCCGGTGTTCACGGTCGACTACCGGCTCGCCCCGGAACACCCATTTCCCGCCGCAGCCGACGACCTCGAAGCCGCGTACCGCTGGCTGCTGGGCCAGGGGTACGACGCATCGAACATCGTCATCGCCGGGGACTCTGCCGGCGGACACCTGGCCGCTGACCTGATCATCGAGAACGACCGAACCGGGACGCCGCAGCCGGGAGCATTGGTGTTGTTCTCGCCGTTGATCGATCTCGACTTCGAGCTATCGGCGCGCATGGAACGCACGCGCAAGGACCCGATGATTTCGGCGAAGGCAGCGCGAGGACTCGTGGCGCTGTACACCGACGGCCACGATGCGGATCTCCCGCGTCTCCGGCTCGATCTCGGACGTGTGCGAGAGCTGCCACCGACGCTGATCCAGGTGGGCGGAGCCGAGATGCTCAGGGGCGATGCGCGACACCTGCACTCCATGATCGACGCGGCCGGCGGAGAGAGCGAACTCGAAATCTGGCCCGATCAGATGCACGTGTTCCAAGCTCTCCCGAGGTTGATCCCCGAGGCCGACCGAGCACTAGAGCATGCATCCGCATTCATCGCGTATGCGCTCGATAATCAAGCCCTACAACATAATTCGAAGGAACAGGTATGTCGATGAGAAGCAAGACCGGAAGACCCTCGTACGGGTCGAGAGCGGTAGTGACCGGCGCAGGCAGCGGCATCGGCCGGGCGTTCGCATTGGAACTGGCTCGACGTGGAGGAGCCGTCATGTGCGCCGACATCTCGTTGCCGCGAGCGCAGGAGGCCGTCGCGATGGTGAACGCCCTCGGCGGCACCGGATACGCCGTCGAGTGCGATGTGTCGATCCGCGAGAACGTCGAGGAACTGGCCCTGCGTGCAAGTATCGAGTTCGACGGACCCACCACGGTGCTCATCAACAACGCAGGCGTCGGAATCGGCGGAAAGCCCGTCGGCAACATCGGTTTCGAGGACTGGAACTGGGCCTTGGGAATCAACCTCTGGGGCGTGATCCACGGCTGCGAGGTGTTCACGCCCGGGCTTCGGGCCGCGGGTGAGGGCGGGATCATCAACGTCGCGTCCGCCGCCGGCTTCGCCGCTGCGCCGCTGATGGGTCCGTACAACGTCGGCAAGGCCGCAGTGATGAGCCTGTCGGAAACGATGGCGGCGGAATTCTCGGGTACCGGTGTGCGGGTGTCGGTTCTGTGTCCCACCTTCGTCAAGACCAACGTTGCCGTCGACGGCCGGATCACCGCGAGTTCGTCCCGACTGGCCGAGTTCGCGATGCGCTGGACCGGACGGTCTCCCGACAAGATCGCTGCCAGAACGCTCGATGCATTCGACCGGGGCCGGCTCTACGTCGTGCCCCAGTTCGACGCCAAAACCGTCTGGCGGTTCAAGAGATTGCTGCCCGCCGTGTACGTGCGCTTTCTCGGCTTGCTCAATCGTGTGCTGCCCGCCGAGCAGCAGCCGGCGAAGAACGAATCCCTCACCTCGACAACCACAGGAGCCTGACATGGCAATGGACTTCGAAGACATGTTGACCAAGATCAAGGACCGTCAGTGGGCATTGGCGGACATCGACTGGGACGGCCCGGGAGCCGAGACCATCAGCCCCGAACTGCACGCCAAACTCAAGCCCTTCATGTCCGATCTGATGTGGATCGAGAACGTGGGCGCTCGCGGCTTCGCGGCGATGGCGCTCAAGGCACCGAACGAGACTCTCGCGGAGATCTATCGCTACTTCCACGCGGAAGAGCAGAAGCACGCCAACGCCGAGCTCGCTCTCATGCGTCGTTGGGGCATGCTCGACGGTGACCGGATGCCCGAGCCGAACGTCAACGTCAAGCTCGTCATCGACTGGCTCGACAAGCATTCCGACGGGCTGTCTCTGACCGTGCTGGGCACCGTCATACCGATGCTCGAGGTGGCCCTGGACGGCGCGCTGGTGAAGTTCATCATGGACGAGATCGACGATCCGGTGTGTCAGGCCGTGTTCAAGAAGATCAACTCCGACGAATCTCGGCATCTGGCGGTCGATTTCGCGGTCATCGAATTGCTCGGGCATTCCCGGATGCGCAAGCTGGTGGTCGAGACCATCGGTGCTTGGATGAACCCGGCCCTCATCGTCGGATTGCTGCGCTACATCCCACTGCTGAACAAGATGCGCGACAACATCGTCGAGATGGGTGTCGACGAGGAGCGGCTCTACACCGCGATGAAGCGATTCCGCAGTGTGGGGGAGCGTAGCCCCGAGGCGCTCCGCGTGCCGATGTATCGATTCGTGCAGTGGCACAGCAGCATTGTCATCAACCGCAAGCATCCATACCACCGCGTTGCGGATGGCCTGGTGAAGCTCACTCGCCGGTACCCGACCAAGACTCTCAATTCCGAGCCCACCTGGGCCAAGGAACTGACCTACGAGCCCGTCGCATGAGCGATTTCGATGTGCGCGAAGGTGTACTCGACGCCGTGATCGTCGGTGCGGGATTCGCCGGAATCGGTACCGCTATCCGACTGCGCAACAGTGGAATCGAGAATGTCGCGATCCTCGAACGCGGCAGCGCCGTCGGTGGAACCTGGCGCGACAACACTTACCCGGGCGCAGCCTGCGACATACCGTCGAGGCTGTATTCGTACAGTTTCGCGCCCAATCCCAACTGGTCGCACACCTATTCCGGTAGTGGTGATATTCTCGATTACATCCACACAATGGTGCGTGAGTTCGACATCGGATCGCGTATTCGATTCGGACACAACGTAGTCGACATCATCTGGAACGAGGCGGCCGGGCATTGGCACGTGAGCATCGACGGGCACCCCGATGTTCGGGCGCGCACGGTGGTGATGGCGTCGGGGCCGCTCGCCAATGCCAGCCTGCCGAACATTCGAGGCATCGATACCTACGAGGGACACAAGATCCACAGTGCACGGTGGGATCACGACTACGACTTCGAGGGTAAGAAGGTCGCGGTCGTGGGAACCGGGGCGAGCGCGGTACAGATCGTGCCCGAACTGGTGAAGATCGCCGATACGGTCAAGGTGTTCCAACGCACCCCGGGTTGGACGCTGCCCAGGATCAATCGAAAGGTGCAGGCAGGCACCAAGCATCGATACGCCCGGTACCCGCAGACGCAGGCCCTGGCGCGGTCGCTGTGGTTCTGGGGGCACGAGTCCGTTGCCCTCGGTGTCGTGTGGAAGACCCCGTTGACGCGCATCGTCGAACTGGTCGGGCGCGCGCATCTGCGTCAGCAGGTTCGCGATCCGTGGCTGCGGCGACAGCTGACACCCCGATTCCGGGCCGGCTGCAAGCGATTGCTGATGACCAGCGACTACTACCCGGCCCTGCAGAAGCCGAACTGCACGTTGGTGACCTGGCCGATCGCGACGCTCTCACCCAAGGGCATTCGAACCGTGGAAGGCGTCGAGCATCAGTTCGACGCCATCGTCTTCGCGACCGGGTTCGACGTGTCCAACACCGGAACACCCATTCCGATCACCGGACGCGACAGCCGCGTGCTGGCCGACGAATGGAGCGCGGGAGCCAAGGCGTACAAGAGCATTGCAGTATCGGGCTATCCGAACATGTATTTCACCTTCGGGCCGAATTCCGGCCCGGGACACAGTTCGGCATTGGTGTACATGGAGGCGCAGATCGACTACATCGTCGAGGCGATCTCTCTGGTACTCGAAGGAGATCTGCACAGCGCCGATGTGCGCCAGGACGTCCAGGATGCCTACAACGAGGACATGCAGCGCAAACTGGCGAAGACGACCTGGAATTCCGGTTGCAGCAGTTGGTATCTCACCGAGGACGGCTTGAACGCGACCATGTTCCCGGGTTTCGCCACCCAGTACGTCAACCAACTCAGAGGTGTCGAACAGGGCGATTTCACCATGGTTCCGCGCCGCGTCGACCTGCCGCAGGAACCGGCACAGGTCGTCGCCCACTCCTGAATCGCTCGAGAGCACGCTTGTCGTTTCGATGACGGTCGGATTCGGCTCTTCCTTCCGCCGCGTGGTCGACGTATATCCTGAAGGTCGACGCGCGGCGGAGGTAGGGAGCTCGGTGGAGTATCGAATCGACGACTTGGCCCGAGAGGCCAAGACGACCACTCGCAACGTGCGGGCGTACCAGGAACGCGGGCTGCTGCCGCCGCCCACGCTCCGAGGACGAGTAGGTATTTACAACGACGATCACCTGACTCGATTGAAGGTGATCGACTCGCTGCTTCAGCGGGGGTTCACCTCGGCGCACATAGCCGATTTCCTGTCGGGCTGGGAGCAGGGCAAAGACCTGGAAGAAATCCTGGGCCTGCAGGAAATCGTGACTCGCAAGTGGTCGTCGGCCGAGACCACGGTCATTCCCGTCGAACTGATTGCGCAATTTCTCGGTGAGGACAACGACGACATCGTTGCCCGACTGATCGAAGCGAAACTGATCAGAATCGACGGTGACCAGTGCGAGATTCTCGATCCGACCCTCCTCGAGGTGTTCGTCGACCTGAGTCAGTACGGCTTCACGTTGGAACGTCTGCTCGACCAGCACGAGCGGACCGCGTCGAAAATGAACGAAATCGCCGAGTCGATGGTCGGGAGCGTGACCGACCATCTGGCCGCGAAACACGGTCCAGGTTGGCTGCCCAAGTCCGGAGAGGTAGCCGAGACCACCGAGATGTTCGAGAAGATGCGCAGCCTTGCCATTAAATCGGCACAGGCAGAACTGGCGCGCGCACTGGACCGGGTACAGGAACGCGCCCTCGACGATTATCTGTCGGAGACTCTGTCGAAGCGCACGTGACGTGGTTTGAAGCCTGCCACAATCGGACATACCTGCCCTTCGACAGCCGAACGGCGGCTGACCGCCTAAGGGGGCACCAATGAGGTTCGTAACGTTGATCGTTCTGGTTTGGCTGATCATCGGCGCATTCGCGTCGTACCAGCGCGGAGACTTCGAGAATGCGCCCGAGAACTGTGCAGGTGCGGGCACAATCGCCCTCACCGTCGTTGCCGGTCCGCTCAACTACTTCGGAATCAACCCCGAGGTCACGGACTGCAACGTCACCGTGCCGCAGCCTAGCGAGTGATATGAGTCGCTGACCGCGCGCTCGCGGAGCGCCTTCCCTAACCTGGTGAGGTGTTCCGCGGACGCTGGTTGCTGTTTCTCGCCCTGGCGATCCCAGTTGTCCTGGTGTCGTCGGTAGGTGTCGGCGGCTACCTCGCGTTTACGAAAGCTCGGGTGGATTCGCTCGTTGCCGCCGACGCAATCGTGGTGCTCGGCGGCGAACACGACGGACGTGAGGCCTACGGCATTTCGCTCGCCCAACAAGGCCTGGCCACGACAGTGGTGCTGTCCGATCCCTACGGATCCAGCGATCCGACGATGAAGAAGGCCTGCGCGGCGTCCACGTCGCAGTTCGAGGTGTTGTGCATTCCGCCGTCGCCCTCGACCACCCGTGGCGAAGCCATGTTCACCGAAACCCTTGCCCGCGAACGCGGCTGGAACCACGTGATCGTCGTGACGTGGCGATACCACCTCCCGCGGGCTCGCTACATCTTCGATCAGTGCTTCGACGGAACCGTCACGATGCGTCCGACGCCTCGCGCGTACGACTTCTCACTCGTCGAATGGGAGTTCACGTACCTGTACCAAATCACAGGGTTCGTCAAGGCCGGAGTGCAGGGCTCCTGCCAGGATTCGGAAAGCGACTGACCGGATTCGGTCACAGAATCTTGTGATAGAGCGTCACACCGGACTTCCACGCCAGGAACCCGAACATCACCGCGGCAATTCCACCCACCACGTTCGCGCCGAAGAACAGTGCTGCCGAGCGGTACCGACGATCTCGCGCAAGCCCGATCGTCGCCAGCGTTGTCCCCGCCAGCGGAGCCACCGACGCCAGAAACCCGACCGCCACCACGGAGCGAACAGCATTCGGCGGATCGAGTGCGAACACCAACCCCAGCGCGGCACACGCCACCAGATTCAGTGCCGTCGCCCGTCGCCTCGACCGGAGGGCGAACGAGAACACGAACTGGCACAGAGCCGCGAGTCCGCCGCCGGCCGCCACCAGGATCAACGTCGTCACAGCGTCGGGCTCGTTCGTGCCGGTCTCGTGATCGCAGCCCCGACGGCCATCGCGATCAACGCGAACACCGGCGTCGCCACCAGATAGATCACCGAATTCCACGCCCCGCGATGGGTGACCGCCTGAAACGCATAGAGACCGAACGTCGTCAGACCGCACGCAAGACCGAACAGCCCGGCCCGAGTCACCGGAGCCCGACGACCGGACAGATACCCCAACGCAGCGCCGACGAGCAGACAGCCGAACACATTCACGCCGAACGTGGACAACAACTGCCACCGCGGCGTCGCCCGCCACGTCCACACCTCGTACCGAAACGCCGCACCGACCGCGCCGCCCACAACGACCGCGACGTACTGCCCGAGCGAGCGACGACGCAGACCGCGACCGTCCATGGAATGCAGGCCCTCGATCACCTGGACAAGCCTAATGCGATCGATACCCCTCGGCTGAGTGAGCCGACGGCGGCAAAACAACCCGAAGGCCACCCCGAGGGGACTCAATGTCACGTTCGGTGGACTTTTCGGGGGTCAATGTCACGTTGAGTGGACTTTTCGGGGGTCGATGTCACGTCGAGTGGACTTCGGCGGCGGTGGCGGGGCGGGGGAGCGAGGTAAAGTCTTCGTGTGACTGCGGACGAATCGGGGCTCGGACCCCAGCATTTCGATGTGATTGTTGAATGGCGTGATCAGGATGTTGTTCTGTCGGTGTCGGGTGAGTTGGATTTGGTGACGGCTCCCGATCTGTCCGAGTCCGTGGCTCTGGTGCTCGAGAAGTCGCCGTCGGCTGTGGTCATCGATCTCAGCGATGTGGGTTTCCTCGCATCGGCAGGCATGTCGCTGCTGGCGTCGACGCATCAGCAACTGGGCGGTACTGCCGGGTTTGCCGTGGTGGCGGACGGTCCGGCGACGGGGCGTCCATTGACTTTGGTCGGGCTCGACGAGGTCTTCGGCATCTATGCGACGGTCGACGAGGCGCTCGTTGCGATTCATGCGGGTAGATCCTGAAGTTTTGGGTAGACGGGATTCATGATGGCGACTCTCTTCGGAGGTGACGACTCACGTACCGACAGTTCGATCTCGACGGCAGGTGCGCGAATGGAAGAACTGCTGTTCACCGACGAGCCTGCCGATGCGGATCGAGCGTCGGAGCTTCGGCGTGAACTCGGTGACTGGTTGAACGAGTTGGGCGTCGACCCGGATCGTGCGTACGACGTCGTGTTGGCGACGTACGAGGCGATAGCGAACAGTGTCGAACATGCGTATCGCGATCACACCGACCGAGGAACCCTCGATATTCGAGTGTTGTGCGGTGCGCAGGGCCGGATCGATGTGAAGGTGACCGACCGCGGCGATTGGGCGACGCGTAATTCCGATCCCAACCGAGGTCGAGGCGTCCCACTGATGCGGGCGCTGGCCGATACCGCGGCGGTGACGTCGGATCAGAACGGCACCACGGTCCACATGATCTGGGACGCGATCGGTACCAGCTGATCGTTGCTGCACACTGACTACATGGTCGGTGTGCAGATCGCGACAGCCGAGAAGAAGAAAATAACGGTACCCAACCTACGGGTGTTGTGGCAGTTCGTGCGGCCTCATCGGCGCACCCTGATTCTGGGCATGATGCTCGGCCTGATCGGTACCGGAACGGCGTTGGCTACGCCGATGGTCGCCAAGGGTGTGCTCGACGGACTCGGCACCGACGCGTCGCTGATCGTTCCCGTCGTCGTTCTGGTGGCCCTGTTGGTCGTCGGCTCGGCCGTTCTGTATCTGCAATGGATCGTGCTCGGGGTGTTGGCAGAGCGGATCGTGCTCGACGCACGCAAGTCGATCGTGCGGAAGTATTTCGGTGCCACGGTCGGCAGCCTGAACACTCGGCCCACCGGTGAGTTGGTCACCCGCGTCACCTCGGATACCGTGCTGCTGCGTGAGGCGACATCGAATGCGCTGGTGGCCATAGTCAACAGCGTCGTGGGTCTGGTGGGCGCGTTGATCCTGATGGCGGTTCTGGATCTGGTGTTGCTGGGCGCGATCGCGGTGGCCATCGTGGCGGTCGCAGTGTTGTTCGCCCGGCTGATGCCTCCGATCGCCATCGCGCAGAGGCAATCACAGGAAGCGATCGGACGACTCGGCGGCATTCTCGACGGCACCCTGCGGGCCATCCGAACAGTCAAGTCCAGCAGAGCCGAGACTCGCGAATCCGAACGCGTCATCGCGGAGGCGCGGACCTCCGCTCGGCACAGCGTGCACGCCGTCAAGATCTCGGCACTGGCGTGGACCTTCGCGGGCGGCGGCGTGCAATTGGCCATCATCGGCATTCTCGGCCTCGGTGGCTACCGCGTCAGCACCGGGGATCTGGCGGTATCCAGCTTGATCGCGTTTCTGCTCTACGCATTTCAGGTCATGAGCCCGGTCTCCACCCTCGCCACCAACATCACCGCGCTGCAGGCGGGTATGGCCGCGGCGGCGCGGATACGTCAGATCGACGACCTCGTCGTCGAAGTGGGAGAGGAAGGTACCCCCGCGCCGACCCGTTCCGTTGTCGAGGCTGCTCCCGCACTCGAATTCCGAAGTGTGACTGCACGTTACGGTCCGGGACGAGAGCCGGCCGTGCGAGGAATCGACCTGGACGTCCCCGCGCGTGGCCACACAGCGATCGTCGGTCCCTCCGGTGCAGGCAAGACCAGCGTGTTCTCTCTGATCCTGCGGTTCCTGACGCCCGAGAGCGGCGAGATACGGCTCGGCGGAACGCCGTACAGCGAGCTCACGATCGACGAGGTGCGCTCTCGACTGTCCTACGTGGAGCAGGAGACGCCGGTGATCCCCGGTTCTGTGCGGGACAACCTGTTGTTCAGTCACCCGGACGCCAGTGAGGGTGACATCTGGGCGGCGCTCGAGTCGGTGCACCTGGACTCGACCATCCGCGCTCTGGACGAGGGATTGGACACCGACCTGATCGGCTCGACGGTGTCCGGTGGGCAGCGGCAACGAATCGCGTTGGCGCGAGCCATCGTTCGACGCCCACAGATCCTGCTGCTCGACGAGGCGACGGCTCAGGTCGACGGACGCACCGAGGCGGCGATCCACGAGGTGATCCGTTCCATCGCCGAGGACGCTGCCGTCGTCACCATCGCGCATCGGTTGTCCACCGTGCTCGACGCCGACACAATCCTGGTGATGGACGATGGGGTGGTGCGCGCACGCGGAACGCATGCGGAGCTCATGGCGTCGGACGCGCTGTATCGAGAACTGGTGGCCGCGTTGAGAATCGGAGACAGCGCGCCCGATCTGACAGCGGGCCGTCCCTGAGATCTACTGGCCCGACTCGGTGGTCGTGGGCTCGTCGGTCGTCGGCTCGTCGGTCGAGTCCTCGTCGGTGGTGGTCGTGGTAGTTCGGTCCGACCGCTTGGTGGTTGTTCGGGGCGTCCGCGTCGTCGTCTGAGGCCGCTCCGGCGTCGTCGTCGGCGGCTTGGCGGTGGTGGGCACCGCGACCTGCCAGGTGGGCGACGGCGGAACCACGACGATCGCGGACGTCGGAGACGCCTGGACCGAACTGAGGGAATCCGACTTCAGCGCAGGCGGCCTGACATCCTGGCTCGAATCGTCGAACGCGCCGCCGAGGGCACCGATGACCAGACCCACGGTGACGGCTACTCCGGCACTCGCCACTGCTGCCAACGCGATGACCTTGTCGCGCATGAACAGACCCTAACGCCGTGGCCGCACCCGGGTGGTCGGCAATGATGCGAGAACGTTACCGCAGCGTGCGAATTCGTGGTGGGTCGAAGGTTACGGCTGCGCCAGTCGGAGAACATTCGGCAACGATGCTGCGATCAGCTCGCCGGCTTCCTCGTACACGGACGGGTCGCGGCGGTACGGGTCGCCGATATCCAGCGTCTCGACGCTGTGGACGGCCCGCGCGTCGGCGAGGGCAGCAACCGATCGTGCGCCCGACGCCGCGGCCAGGCTCGACGCCTCGAGCAAGGTGAAGGTGCGACGCATGTGCCTCGGCGACAGTGCGAGGACGGCGTCGCGATGCGACGCGGTCATCGTCAGAACGAGTTCGGCGTCGGCGGTGATCGCCGGAGTGAGGCGTCGAGCCACGAAGCCCTCGGGATCGCCGCCGAGTTGTGACAACACCAACGCTGCCGTCGGGTCCATCGCGTGCCCGGTCAGGCCCTGTGTCCCGGCGCTGCCGGCGGTCAGCTCGAATCCGCCCTCACGGGCGAAGGCGACCGCAAGGCGCTCGGCAGTCGGAGATCGGCAGATGTTGCCGGTGCAGACGAACAGAACTCGCATGCCGCAACTGTAGTGGTGTGGCCGGGTGCCCCAGGGGGCACCTGAACGCACCACTGCGGCGCAGCCGCACCGACGCGCTACAGTGATCAATCGGGGGGATCGAGACTGGTTCGTGACATGAAGTCTCGGCGTGTGTTGACGGGGAAATCGACAAGAGGCAGGTAATGACCGAAGTTCTCGGTGTGTCGGTGGGGGCCAGCGCGGTGCGCGTGGCTCGACCCGACCTGCGCCCTCAGGATTCGGGACGCCTCGACTTCCACCACGACACCGTCGACGCCTACTGGGACCGGGCCGAGGAACTGGCCGCCGAGTCCATCGGCGTGGTGCTCTCGCAACCGGGCAACGGCGGCCCAGTGCAGGCAACCGGCGTGGCGTATCGCGACCAGCAGCAGTTCGGTGAGATCCAGCAGGCCATGGCCGGTCAGCGTCTGTACAACTATCGACTCGTTCCCGAGGCTCGGGCTGCGCTGCAGTACCTCGAAGCGTCGGGCGAGCTGGGTCATTTCGGCACCATCGCGTTGTACGACCTGGGCAGTTCGGGTCTGACGATCAGCGTGATCGACCGCGGTACAGGCCAAGTTCTGCTGGCAGAACGCACCATCGACATCAGCGGCGACGACTTCGATCGCCTGATCGCCGACAACCAGTTGGCCAAGCAGGGCGTCGACATTGCCGACAACCAACAACTGAGCGCGTTCACCGCGCGGTGCCGGGTCGCCAAGGAACAATTGTCGACCAGCGGCGCAGTATGTCTTCCGGGCGACGGCGGCGTCATCCTGATCTCCCGCGAGGCATTCGAATCACTGGTGACCGTCCCGATCGAGTACTCCGCTCGCCTGGTTCGAGACGTCATCGGGCGTTCTCCCAAGCATGTCGACGCACTGTTCCTGATCGGCGGCGGCGCCCGAATACCGCTGGTCGGAGCGATACTCGATGCCTGGGTCGGGTTACCCGTCGTCACTCCGGTAGACCCCGAATCGGTTGCGGCCCGTGGAGCGGCACTGCTCGCCACACCGGTCGCCGAGGCTCCGCGTCAGCCGGTTCCCCAACCGAATGCGCAGTCGAATCCGCAGTCGGGCGGGCGACAGCCCGCAGCCGACCCGGCGTCGCTGACCGGTGCACCCGATTGGTTGACTCCGGAACCCCACTCCGACAAGCCTGCGGATTCGAAGCGCAAGGTGCGCGGTGCCGTGCTGGTCGCGGGTGGTCTTGTCGCGGTCGCCGCCCTCGGCCTGTCTCTCGGATACGGGGGTGGGTCGCCGGCCCCGACCAGTGCACCGGCAGATTCACCGGTGCCGATCACCGCAGGTCCCACGACGACCCGGGTCACCCCGACACCGACGACGCCACCGCCGACCACAACGCCGCCGCCCACCTCCGAGCCCGTTCAGGCTCCGGCTCAGACGTATTCCGAGCCCGAGTACGTGCCACCCGCGGCACCGGCTCCTGCGCCTGCCCCGGCACCGCTGATCCCCGGTCTGCCGCAGATCCAGCTCCCACAGATTCAGCTGCCGCCGCCTCCGGTCATTCAGCTTCCGCGCTTCTAGCCGGGGACGGTCACGGCAACTGCACCGTTGCGAGTACCGCCAGATGATCGCTCTCCGGGATCGGTAGCGGCTGCACCGACTGTGCGCGGACGCTGTCACTGGTCACGACATGGTCCAATCGCGCCAACGGACGTTCGGACGGGAAGGTGCGGAACAGTCCTGCCCCTGCAGCGTCGGCCGCATCGGAGAACGGAGCCGATGCCAACCTGCGGAATTGCCGGTGATCGTTGGTGGCATTGAAGTCGCCGGCGACGATGGCAGTGTTGCCGTAGGTATCCATGATGGCCCGCATCCTGGCCAGGTCTGCGTCCCACTGGGTGGTGTGGCGCGGCGTCGCAGGAGACATCGAATGGAACGAGACGAGGGTCAGCGTCGTGCCGTCGACGACGGTGTTCGCCTGCACCGGTACGAAGCCGAAGTCGTTCAGGCGGGTGCCGTCGGTCAAGGGTGTTCGGCTCCACAATCCGGTGCCGTCGGCCACGGGCAGTGCGGCGGTGAAGGAGAACGGCAGCAGGTCGTCCAGACCGGCACCCCTCAGGTCGGTGACTTCCTCGGGCGTGAGTTCCTGGACGGCGAGCACGTCGACGTCGTGATCACGGACCGCGTCGACGATTGCGCCGGCATCGGCGTCCCCGTGCGCCACGTTGACCGTCAACACGGACAGGTCCGGTCCGGAGTTGTCCGGCCCGTCGGCCATGAACATCGGCACCTGGACGCCCACGACGGCGACGGTGACGACGGCTGCGACCGCCGATCCGATACGTGAGCGGGCGGCGGCGAAGAGCAGAAGCGCCGCGACGGTGGCGACTCCGAGGTACGGAGTTCCGACCACCAAAGCAACGAAAGTGATCTCGGTCACGCCGACCTGTCGGACGGCAAACATTCCGAGAGCTACGGCGACGAGGCACCACCCCGCGACCAGCGCTGCGCTGCGAACGAAACGGCGCATCGCGCTCGTGCCTCCTCGTGTCCGCCCGAGATGGGCATGGATGTTGCAGGTGTTGTCTACACTCGGCATGTGCCCAGCTCAGAGCGGATATGCAAGTGTCGACACGAACAAGCTGCGCATCAGCATTACCGCCGCGGAACCAACTGTTCGGTGTGTGATTGCCCGCGTTTTCGGGTTCCTGTCGTGCAGACGCTCAAACGGTGGATCAGTAAGTAGCAATTGCGTCGAAAACAATCCTACCGCCGGATCGGAAGCGTAGAACAAACCGATTCGCTACGATGAGTGGCCTGGATGCAGGCAATATGGACAAATGCGGCTCGGGGACCGTCCGACATTGTTCCGGTAGGAGAGGCGCGTCATGTCGAACGATGCAGTGCTGGAGAGGCTCGGTACCGGCCTCCGGGTTCTCGAACTCGACCCCATCAGCTACCGGCCTCATCCCATCCACAACCACGACCGCATCTGGACCGAGACCAACTGCTACGTCGATCTGTGGATCGAGGTACTGCACTCGCTCGGTGCCGATCCCACCCCGGCGCTCGCATTCGTGCTCAGCGCCGGCTGTGACGGACGGCAGTGGGACTTCGTGAAAATTCTGCCCGAGGATCTGCGCGCGCTCTACGGCATCGGCGTGGCCGAGATGAACGTATGGCGACCCGTTCTCGAGCACGTCGTCGAAGGGCTGCTCGACGGCACCCACGTCACGGTGGAGGTCGACGGCTTCTGGCTTCCCGACACCGCAGGCACCAGCTACCGGAATCAGCACACCAAGACCACCATCGTGCCGAATCTCGTCAACCGAGACGACAAGGTGATGGGCTACTTCCACAACCGGGGTTACTTCGAGCTGACCGGGGCGGACTTCGACGGGGTGTTCAATCTCGCGCCCGAGCCTCACGCCGAGGTGTTGCTGCCGTACGTCGAACAGGTTCGAGTCGACGCGGCAGTGCTCGACGCGGGGGTCGGTGACCGCGACCTCGACGTCGCCCGGGCACATCTGTCCAGAAGGGCACCGGGCAATCCCGTCGATGCCCTCGCGCGGCGCATTGTGGCCGACATCCCGCTCGTCCAGACGGCCGGGCCCGACGCCTTTCATCTGTGGTCGTTCGGATTGCTCCGGCAATTCGGTGCCACCGCGGAGCTTGCCGCCAACTACGTGCAGTACCTCGAGAGCCGCGGGATACGTGGAGCCGGCGACGCGGCGCAGCATTTCCTCGACGCTGCGTCCGGCGCGAAGGCCGTGCAGTTCCGGATGGCGCGAGCAGCGCGTGGCCGCGCCGTAGTGCTCGACGAACCGCTGAACGACATGAGCAAGAACTGGGCGGCAGCGATGGATATCGTCGTGGGTGCATTGAGCGCGTGATCGATCTGCTCGACGGCGTGCCGTGGCGGCTGGTCCGAACCGACGCCGGATCCATCCTCGACCCCGCTGATCTGCCTGCCGACCTCGAGTGGCTCGACGCCGTCGTGCCCGGCACGGTGGCGAGCGCGCTCGGTGACACCGATTGTGCTCCGGACGAACACGATTGGTGGTACGCGACCACAGTCAAGACCGGCGATCACCCCGAGATGCGGCTGACCTTCGGCGGAATCGCGACTCGGGCCCAGATCTGGGTGGACGGTGTTCATCGGCGAACGGTCACGTCCATGTTCGTGCCCGAGACTGTCGATCTGACCGGTTGCGGGCCGACCGTCACCATTGCAGTTCATATCGAATCTCTTGCCGCACATCTGAAGACCCGACGGCCACGTGGTCGGTGGCGATCCTCGATGATCGCTGCGCAGGGTCTGCGGCACGAGCGTACGACGATGCTGGGCCGGGCACCGGTGTACGGGCCCGTGCCTGTTCCGGTGGGTCCGTGGCGGCCGGTGTCGATGGTGCCGATGTCGAGCCCCCGTGGCGTCGGTCTGTCGACGACGGTCCGCGGCACCGACGGTATCGTCATGGTCCACGCCGAGCTGGATTCCCCGTCGTCGACGCGAATCCTGATCGGGGACATAGTGTTCGAACTCGGAACGGTCGACCGTATCGATACGACTCTGACGCTGCCGGACGTCGAGCTGTGGTGGCCGCACACGCACGGACGGCCCAGGACCTACCGCGTGGCGTTGGACGTGAACGGGGTGGAATACCCGTTGGGCAACATCGGCTTTCGCACCGTCGTACTCGATCGCTCCGGAGGCGGCGCGCAGTTGGTGGTCAACGGTAGCCCGATCTTCTGTCGCGGCGGTACGTGGACTCCACTCGATCCGGTGCGACTGTGGTCGTCGGAGCAGGACCTGCGTACAGCGATGGTGCAGCTGCAGTCGGCGGGCGTGAACATGGTGCGCGTGGTCGGCACGCTGGTGTACGAGCAGGCCGAATTCTGGTCTCTGTGCGCGGAACTCGGCATCATGGTGTGGCAGGACGTCATGCTGGGAACCGTCGACCCGCCCACCGACGAGGTGTACACGGCGGCGGTCACCCGAGAGCTGCACGCGTTCGCGGACATCGTCTGCGCCAATCCGGCACTGATGGTCGTCAGCGGCGGAAGCGAAACGCAGCAGCAACCGACGATGCTGGGTCTCGCGGCCGAGGATCAGCGAATGGACATGCTGGACACCGTCGTTCCTGCTTTTCTCGCCGATCGTCTGCCGGACGTCGCGTACGTGACGTCGTCCCCGTCCAGCTCGACCGGCGAGTTGCACACCCACGTAGGAGACGGTATCGCCCATTACTTCGGGGTGGGTGGCTACCTTCGGCCACTGTCCGATATTCGTACCGCGGGTGTGCGATTCGCAGCGGAATGCCTGGCCTTCTCCGTTCCTCCCGAACGTGCGCAGGTCGACAGGTTCTTCGGATCTGCCGCGGTGGCCGGGCATCACCCCGAGTGGAAATTCGCGGTCCCTCGCGATCGCGGTTCGTCGTGGGATTTCGAGGACGTCCGCGATCACTATGTACGCACTGTCTTCGGTGTCGACCCGCACCTTATTCGGCGGGACGACGCCGAGCTCTACCTGGACTACGGCAGGGCGGTGCTCGTCGAGGCTTTCGAGGAAGCGTTCGGTCGGTGGCGTCGGGCGTCTTCCGGATGTGCGGGCGCGCTCGTGTTGACGTTACGAGACACCGTGCCCGGTGCCGGGTGGGGTATCACCGACGCCACCGGTGCACCGAAGGCACCGTTCTACGCGCTCGCGAGGGCCGGCGCACCGACCTCAGTGCTGTTGTGCGACAACGGTCTCGACGGTTATTCGGTGGAGCTCGTCAACGACGGCCCGGCCAGATCGGGCACACTGCGCGTGGCACTGCACACCGCGCGCGGCGTGCAACAGTTCGAGCGGGCGGTATCGGTCGACTCGAACGGCTCGACCGAACTGACGGTGGACTCCATCGTGGGGTCGTTCACCGATGCCAACCACGCCTACCGTTTCGGGAGTCGGACGTATTCGGCGATCACAGTGGTGTTCGCGGGCGACGACGGAGTCGAGATAGCCCGGAACACCGCGCTCGTCGGCGCGCAGAGTCGGCAGAACACCGTGGGCCTGAGCGCGAGTGTCGTCGATACCGGAGCCGGGACGTGCGAGCTCACAGTGTCCTCGGAGTGGGCAGCGCAGTACGTCTGCGTCGATGTCGACGGCTTCGACGCGTCCGATTCGTGGTTCCATCTCGCGCCGAACGAACCGCGCACCATCACACTCGTCAACCGAGGCACCGGGCAGCCCAGGGGACACGTTCGGGCCTTGAATTCCGTGGAACGGGCGTCGGTGGCACCGAGGGTCGTGAGTGGAAGTTCGTAGTGGGCTACGAAGTTTCGTGCACGTGCCGCTAGCGGCTCACGCTGAATTTGCCTCGGACATAACCGACTCCCGCAGCACCGACGCTGGCCACCACAGCCATTGCGCCCCACGCCCGCGCCGGGTTGCCGCGAGCAGCCGCGCTCGTCTCACGGCCGACGGCACGCGGGAGAACCTTGGCGGTGTACGCACGCTCGGACGAGAGTGCGTCGCCCGCACCGATCAGTCGGGCGATCGCTGCCTTGGACACGCCCTCGGCGTAGCTGCGGGTGATGAGGTAGCGGGGTCGCGTCCGATCGGCACTGACGGTGTGATCGACGACGATCGAGGGATCGAACACGATCTGCGCGTCGGGATGCGTCTGGCGCAGGCGAATACACAGTTCCGTCTCCTCGCACCCGAGCGGAACGCGTCCGATCCGGCCGATTCCGGAGACGAAGCCGCCGAGTTCGACGACCGGCGCGCGGCGGAAAGACATGTTCGCGCCCATGAGATTACGGACCTGAGCGGTTTCCGTCGGCTGCCCGCGGTAGGTGCACCCGACGACCCAATCGAGTTCGCCGGGTTCACCCACTACCTCGGCCGGTAAGAAGGCCGGACGCTTGTCCGGCCATACCGGGTATGCAGAGCCCCCAACGGCGTACACGGCATCATCCGAGTAATGGGACAGAATGGCGTCGAGCCATTCGGTCGTGCGTGGGGACGCGTCGTCGTCCAAGAAGACGACGATGTCACCCGTGGCGAGGTCGAGGGAGGTGTTCCGTGCCCCCGACAGTCCTCGTGGGTGGCTGTTCTCGACCACGTTCACGGTCTCGCTCAGCGGCAGGAATTCCGCTCGAGCGCGCTCGGCCAACTGCTGATTGTTGTCGACGACGAGAATCAGCTCGTCGGCAGCGACGCTCTGATCGAGAACGGCACGCACGGCAGTGCACAGTTCGGACCATCGAGCCAACGTGTACGCGCAGATGACGACCGAGGAAGTCGGCAGACTCACGCCGTTCTCTCGCGGAGCTCGATGACCTCGCCGAACGACTCCATGACCTCGAACTCGAGGTCCATGTCGGTGCGGGCATCGATCGACTCACGCGACGGGCGAGCGATGTGCTTGCGGGAGATTCTGCGGGCACGCATGCGCTCGGTCATCAAGGTGCGCAGCACCCGGAAGCCGTCGGAGAAGGTGCGTAGGTTGCTCTGGCCGTAGATGCGCGCCAGCTCGACACTCGGCACTTCTTCGATCCGTACGGACGCCTCGGCGAAGCGGCAGTTGATGATGGTCTCGATCTCGAATCCGTCACCCCACAGCATCATTCCCTCGCTGCCCGGCTGATCGACCACGGGCAGATCCAGGACCGGCACCAGGTCTCGCCAGAAGGCGTTGTAGCCGTAGCACAGATCCGAGAAACGGGTGCCGAAGAGCGTGTTGGCCACCAGGTGCAGACCACCGTTGCCGGCGCGGCGCAGCGGCGTGATGTCGTGGCTGCCGCCGCCCTCGCAGAACCGGCTGCCCTTGGCGAAGTCGGCACCGGCGATCAGGGCATCGACGAACCGGGGGATCTCGGCCGCGTCGGCAGAGCCGTCCGCGTCGAACATGACGATGATGTCGCCGGTGGCAGCTTCGAAGCCGCAAGCGAGCGCGTTGCCCTTACCCTTGCGGGTCTGTTGAATGACGCGGATGTCGCTGCGAATCTCGCGTGCGGCTTCGATGGTTCCGTCGGTGGATCCGCCGTCGACCAGTACGAGCTCGAATTCGTGGGACAGCAAGGGGAGGACATGGCGAAGGTTCGCGGCCTCGTTGAGAGTCGGGATGACGACACTGACGCGGGGATTCTGACGATTCAACATATCCATTCCAGATGTTCGAGTTCGGTGGGCACTAGCTGATCGAGCTACTGCAGCTGTATCTGACCGATGCGACACGACCCCCGCCGAGTTCGCACGTAGGTTTCGGCGGGATTGATCTACCCGTCGAACCCACTGTCTTTTCCTGACTAGAAGCTTAAAAGAAGCCATGAGATTGTCAAGCTGCGTATAAACGTACTCGAAGAATGTTTGCGGTGCCAGCTAACGAGAGTGATGTCGGTTACGCTCGTACGCTGTGCTCACGACCCGTCGCCTGCGACGTGGATTCGTCGCGCGGATCGAGAGCCGGCGCGGCATGCTCGGCACCAGCGCCGCCGGACAGGTCCCCGATCCACCTGATGAGGGGCACCAACAGAACCACGGCACCGAAGGCTTCAGCCGCCAGATAAGACCAGCCGATGCCCGCGATGCCCAAGCTCGGTGACAACGTCAGCGACCCGGTGACGATGATGATGGTGGCCGCGATCTGGACGAGCACCGCAAGCCGCATACGACGACGGACCCTGGCCAGACCGTCGTACAGGGCCCCGACGACGGACAGCGGGATGGTGACGGCAGCGAGATGGACGATGATGGTCCCGTTCTCGCGGTAGTCGGGGCCGACGATACCGAGTCCGAACGGTGCGACGACCGCCAGAAAGAACGATCCGCCCACGGCGACGATGCACAGCAGGCCGATGAAGCGTTTGGCGAGCTTGGAGAACTGTTCGGGATGTGCAGCCGCCTCCGCCACGAACGGGCCGACCAGTACCCCGATCAACACGTAGATGGCGCTCACGATGGACCAGGTGAGCGAGAAGTAGGCATTCTGTTCGGCACCGAGCGTGCTCACCACGATGATCGGGATCATCAGGGGTGCCAAGGTTCCCAGGGCAGTGATGCCGTACGCCGACCCGAAGTACGACCACAGCTCTTTACGGGGCGGCAGGTTCGGTGTGAGCTGGTAACGCGGATCGGTGCCGAGCTTCTTCCCGAACGCGCGAAACAGCACTATCGCCGCGATGGCCGCCGGTACCGCCCACGCCGCGATGATGGTGAAACTACGGCCGGTTTCGTACGTGACGGCCAGGACCGCCAACTTCACGACCGCGTGGAAGACATTCTTGGCCGCCGCCCACCGCGCGAAGCCCAGCCCGGACGACGTCTGATCCTGCAGCGCGAACACGGCCAGTACGCCGACGAAAATCGGGAACGTCGCGATCTCGGTCGTGGTGGTGAACAACTCGTCCACCGGGGCCACGACCAAGAACGCGCATCCCAGGACCAGTGCCAGCGACAGCACGGCGGCGTAGCCGCGAAGCACGTAGGACTTGGCCTTCACACCCGCGGTCGGCAGGAACCGCTCGTACATCGAGCCGAGGCTCAGGTTGGACAGCGTCGCGATCATCACCGCCGACGCGATCACCGCCGATGCACTGCCGACTTCTTCGACGGGGAACAGCCGGCCCGCCACGGCCCAGAAGGCCAGACCGAGCGCGCCGGTGGCAATGGTGGAGAACATCATCGCGAACGAGTTCAGTGCGAGATTGCGGCCGGCGGGCTTGGAGCCTGCAACCGCCGTGCCCGACGCCTCGGCCGCGGTGAACATCGGGTCCCCGTCGGGGATCGAATCGGCCGCAGACAGCTGTCCGGGGGGTTGCGACGCCGCGACCGCGAACTCGGGCGGCACCGCGTGAAAAGGCACGGTGCGGCTGTTGAAGCCCATGTCCCATCGGACCTGCTCGACGGGGTAGTAGGTGATCTTGTCGAGTCGGCCGTGATCGGGCGGGGGTACCCGGCGAGCGCGATGTTTCACAACGGCGTCCAGTTCACCTTCACAGGTGGGTCCTGCGGTTCGATGTGGACTCCGAGCGCAGCACCGATCGTCTGCAGCATCTCGGCCCTGACCGTGTCGCGAACATCGCGTCCGAAGAGGGTGTGATCTCCGTCCGTGAACGCCTTCACCACGGGTGGGTGCGCGGGCTCGGCCCGGCGGCGCAACCGATGCAGGCTCTCGGGGCCGCGGTTGTCGAGGAACCACTGCTTGTCGTCCGGGACGAGCAGCACGGACGCGTCGACTCCCTTGCGCTGCAGTTCTCCCAACGAGATTTCGGGAACCTGGATCCAGCCACGACGGCCGAGCGCGAGCCACAGTCGGTACGGCATCCGGGGTTGCGACCAGTTCTTGAAGCGAACGGCGGCCGTGTGTGCGCGGTCGAGTGCGATCGCGGTCAATCCCTGCTTCTGGGCGATCGTGGATCTCTTGGTGAAATCGACACGCCGCGTTGTCCATTCGCGCATATTGATCAGGATTGCGGTGTTCAGGCCCTCGCGGTGGGCGGCGTAACCGGCGTACCACGCACCCGAGCACAGACCTGCCGAGACGATCTTGTCGGGCGCTGTTCCCACGGATCGGACGGCGCACAGTGCGTCGTCGTCGCCGAGTTCGCTGTAGAGCGTGGGTGCGTCGTCGGCACCGACGTCTCCACTCTCTCCGGTACCGCGACGGTCGAAACGGACCGAGGTGATGCCCGCCGTCGCGAGGGTGCGGGCCAACTCGACCCACAGCCGTACCGGTCCGACCCGGTGCTCGTACGCGGTGCCGTACATGACCACAGCAGGACCGCCGGCCGTCGTGGCCACCGCGGTGGTGCGGATGGAGAACAGCTCGTCGTCACCGAGCCGCTCGATGGTTTCGACGACGTCGCCCCGGGGAGTCGAGACCACGGCTGAACGTCGAATCGGAACGGTGACCGGCGTGGTCGTCGACGCGAACGTTGCCTGTACCCAGCGCGCGATCACGTCGATGTCCGGACGCGGAATGACCACGTCCCAGGCGGGTGGCTCGAGGAATGCGTCGTGATTGCGGAGTGTATGCTCGTCCGCCTGCTGCGCGGACACGAGTCTGCGAACAGGCGTGGCGTCGGCACGTTCACTGCGGGTGGCAACCAGTACCGGGCAGTCGAGCCGTTCCAGCTTCGACGAATCCAGGGTCGAGAATTCTGCCGCCACTCCGGCATGCAGGACTGCGCCGACGATGGACACTCGCGGGTCCGACTCGTCGTCTCGCGCGACGGTCATCGAATACAGGGCGCGCTGTTCCCGAAGATACGAGCGGCCACTGACGACCGGATCCCAGAACACCATTCCCGTCAGAGGGCCGCACCGATCCGCCACGGATGCGGCGAGCAGCGAGCCGGCTCGCAGACCCACGACCGCAACATCGCGAACACCGCACTGCCGAACGAAATCGACCGCCGTGACGACGCTGCGTTGCCACTGCTCGACGATGCCGTCGTCGTCCTGTGCACCGGACGAGTCGCCCGTTCCCGGGTAGTCGAAGCGCAGTACGAGCAGGCCTCGAGCGCAGAGGCGCTGAGCCAGGAGGACCAGACCGCGGTACGAGTCGACCTGCTCCTTGCCCAGCGGCGGTGCCAGTACGACGGCACCGCGGGCAACCGATCCCTCGGGAACGTGCACGGCACCGAGAAGCGGCGATGTTGCCGACCCGAACCAGGTGGACTGTCTGCCCGGTACGCCTGCCTCGGTGATCAGTAGCTGTTCGAGCTCGTCGGTACGGTTGTCGGCGGACTCGGATGTCGCCGTATTCGTGGTGTTCACAGCGCGCTCCGATCGCTGGTAGGGATATCGACGTCGGCTACCGACGTCACGAACGAAGCGACCTCGGCCACTTGTCGCGGTCGATACCGTGGGTCCGCAACAGCGCCAGCGCAATACGCTCCATGCCGAAGCCGACGCACGCACTGTGTGCAGGTTCGCCGTCGGCGGTGCTGATGTCGAAGGTGTGGCCGAAGTGATCGCGATGGCAGTTGCACGAGACCACGGCCGTGCCGTCGTCCAGGTCTCCGTACAGCCGCACGACCAGCTCGGTCTTGAGGTTCTCGTTGCGTTGATTGGCCGCGAGCATGCGACCTGCCCGACCGAAGAACGGATCGTTGGCGATCACCGCTTCCGCCTCGAGACCCAGATCGGCCAGTACCTCCAGGCCGCGCTGCACCCACCTCTCCCGGTGGGCGACGGCGTCGTCCGGAGTGCCCACCCGCACGATCTCGTGCATGCGGAAGGCCTGCATGCGAGCAGGGTCGACGGCAGGCTCGTGCCGAAAGCAGTACCCGTAGATGTCGTACGTCGTCCCACCGGACGGGAGTACGGACGGCAACATCGAGTACGACGGGTGACATGCCGCGGACACCAGCATCGTCCCGGCCGACTCGAGGTGGTGATCCCAGTCCTTGCCCTCGGACCGATCGGCGAGCAGCGCGGCATGGGCCTTGTTGTCGCCGTCGAACGTGTTGATGGCACCGGTGAGATTGGGGAACGACGCGATGTAGTCGGTCTTCTCGAATGCTTCCCGCGGGAAGACCGGCGGGAATCGGAACCTGGGCACAGTCGTTCCGTGTTCCGACGCGCTCGCGGCCACGACCCGACGGTCGATCGATTCGATGATGTCCTCGAACTCGCCGGACCGGCCGTACAGACCGAGTACCGACGACGGGATCAGCAGGCCGGCGTCGACGAGCTCTTGCCTGAATTCGCTTCGTGCCGAATCCAGTTCGGAGGTCTTGTCCTGTGTCTGGGTCATCATTTGCCTTTGTAGAGAAGCGCGAGTTGAGAGTTGTGCGCGAGGATGCGTTCGTTGCTGACCATGATCGCCGAGCCGTGCGCGTCGCGGAGGTGCCGTCCGATGCTGAAGTCGCCGTCTTCTCGATACCCGGAGATGCCGCAGATCTGCATCGCCTTGCCGACGATGTCGATGACGAGAGTCGACGCCGTCACCTTGACGTTGTTGATCTTGACGGCGAAACCGATGGAACCGAGCTCCTCGGGGGAATCTGCGATGGCCTCGAACTTCGCCGCTGCGCCGAACACGGTGTCGACGAGTTGTTCGTGGGCCACGAACAATTCGGCCAGCCGCAGGGCGGAGGGAGGAGTGACACCGGGGCTCTTGCTCGCCGCCTTGCGGACGAACTTGCGGGACTTGGACACGGCTGCGTCGGCGATGCCGAGCCAGGCCGAGGCCCACAGCACATGGGCCACCGGAAGCATTGTCTGCGAGGAAATCTCGCCGTAGTTGTCGCGCAGAATGCTCGAGCGGTCGGCAACGGCGTCGAGCTGGAAGCCCGGGCTGCAGGTGCCACGAAACCCGAGAGTGTCCCAGTTGCTGGTGCGTTCGAGGGTGACGTCGGGCTTCTGGCACACCACCAGAACCTGATCGCTCGGCGGGCTGTCCACCGTGCGCCGCGCCGTCGCGAGAACGATCTCGGCGTATTCGCCGTACGAAATCACCGGTGCGGTCTTGGCCAGGTGGATGCGGTCTCCGTCGTACTCGACCGCGCAGCTGCTCGAACGCACGTCGCCGCCGATGTTGATCTCCGTCGTCGCCGACGCGACGAGCGGTTGGTCGGCTGCGATGCGGCGCAGCAACGCGTCGGATGTGGGGGTGCCGCCGTGCCTGACGATGCTCAGGATCTGAGACTGGTGCATGACGAAAATCATTGCCGTCGATGCACATTCGGCACCGAGATCGCGTGCGACCCGGGCGAGCTCGGTGAGGGACAGGCCACCGCCGCCGAGCGCCGTCGGTATCGCGGCGGCGAACAGATTTGCCGAGCGCAGAGCGTCGACGGACTCGGCGGGAAACCTGCCCTCGCGGTCGACCTCGGCCGCGAACGTGCGGAGGGTCTTGAGGACGTCGGTGAGGGGCAGTTGCGCGGGGCGACTGTCGGACGAGACCGTCATGGTCGTCAGCCTGCGAGTTGTGCGACAGCAGCTGCGATCGCGTCGATGCTCGCGAACGTGGACTTCTGCAGCATCGAGTCCGGGAATTCGATGTCGAATTCGTCCTCGAGGCCGATCATGACGTTGACACTCGCGTGCGAGGTCAAGCCACTGTCGTAGAGGTCGGAAGCAGAGTCGATGTCCGACGCGGCGACCGGCATCTTGCCGAGCTTGTCCAGCACGTCCCGAATGCGTGCGTCGAACTGCGTACTGAGTGTTTCCATCGTGACGGACCTCCACCGATCGCTTGGGTGCGAGACCGGGCGGCCTCGCAAGTCGTACGGGCCGACGGAAAATATTTCGACCCGCAGTCTCCCCAGACCCGGGTAAACAATATCTCAGATTGTTTGAAGCCGATACCGCATACCGAGTGCAAGTTTCGTGACCTACGTCCCGCACGTCGGTTTTCGGCCCGTTTGCTCGTTTCGGCCACACCGAGCGTGCGTACGATAGGTTCCGATCGTCTGTTCATACGGCAAGCAATCGAAGGACAACACTCGATGGGACCAGTCTGCGGCGTGGCCGTGGAGTCGGACGCCCTGCGCATCGCCTACACCGATGGTGACCGCCGCGTCGTCGAGTCCGTCGATCTCGAGCTCACCGATCCGGACCGCGCGATGCACGACCTGTCCGACCGAATCGGAGCGCGCGGCCCCTTCGACTCCGTCGTCATCACCGGGCGCGAGGCTCGCACCCTGCGCTACACGGATTTCCCGACGTCAGCAGGCCTGGCTGCATCCGTCGAGACGGTCGACGAGCACTACGCGCTGCTCGCGTTCGTGCGTTCGCTCGACACCCTCGCCGACGCGACGACCGTGCTGGTGCTCGACCTCGGGAGACGCGGAACGTCGGCCTTGGTTCTGAACACCGCCGAAGAAACCGTCGAATGGCACGACCGAACGGAGTCGTTCGGCGGCGAACGCCTCGACGACGTGGTGCAGGGCCTGGTGATGACCAAGGGGATCCTGCCGGAACCGGAAGGGCCCGAGGGTGTCGCGTCCTATCGCACGTTCTTCCGAGAGCTTCGGGAGCTACTGACCACGTCGGCCGGTGTGCGCGCACCCAACAACGGCCCGATGATCCTCGAACGCGACGAGTTCGAGGCGGTCGCCACCCCACTGATCGACGACATGATCGAGTGGGTCGGTCCCCAGACCCCCGACGCGATCGTGTTGCTGGGAGGAGTTGCCAACAGCCCCCTCGTCCAGCGGCGAGTTCGCGCCACCTGGCCGGTGCCGCTCACCGTCCACGACTCGGTG
The DNA here is from genome assembly GCF_017168275.1 of Rhodococcus sp. KRD175. Taxonomy (NCBI): domain Bacteria; kingdom Bacillati; phylum Actinomycetota; class Actinomycetes; order Mycobacteriales; family Nocardiaceae; genus Rhodococcus; species Rhodococcus sp. KRD175. The sequence goes on along the minus strand of NZ_JABFAQ010000004.1, from coordinate 299,035 downwards.
TCGGCGGTTGCCGAGGGCGCGCTGATCAGGGCCGAAATCGGCTCGAAGCAGGCCCCCGATCCGGTAGTGGAACCGTCGCCTGTAGCGGAGGCAGTGGAATCGGAGTCGCCGTCCGAGGTCGAGTCGACGACGCAACCCGAAGCGGAACCGGAACTCGCTCGGGAAGACCCATCGCCACACAGAGTCCGTGGTGTCGGCCGTCGCGGGGTCGCTGCGATTCCTATGTCTTACCTGTCGGACCGCCAGTGGACTCGGCAGGCGGTACTCAAGATCGGTGCCGTGGCGGTGTCGGTCGGAGTCGTGGTTGTCGCGCTGATGTTCGCGCTCTTCGCCGATTTCGACAATGCGCCCAGATCCGTGATCAATACCGACCCCGGTTTCGAGGCGACTCTCGCCGAGATCGCACCCCCGGTCACCGACACGCCTCCACCGGACCAACCGGCTGCGGCGGGACCGACCACTCTGACGTACGAGCAGCTCTACGTCGAGCAATATTCGTACACCGGTGAGATGTACCAGCCTCCCGGCGAGGCGTCCGACATCGGTTTCGGCTTCACCGACACCGAAGCCGAACAAGCAGGCCCGTAGGCACCCTTTAGTGCAGCTCGCCGCGAGACGGTACCGTGTGCGGGTGGACTCCCGATGGGGCGTTCACCGAAACCGCCGAACGAAGTGAGGCCGACGATCGTGACTGTGCTGCTTGGGGTGTCCATGGGGACCCGAGCCGTGCGCACGGCGCAGCCCAGAGCCGACCAGTTCGGAGCCTCCGGCGACACCTCGTCCGCCCTGGTCACCGACGTCGAGCGGCCACTGTTCTTCCGCAACGAACTGATCGACAGTGCCACCGGGGACCTCCCGCACCTGGCCGCCGAATCGATCGGTGCCGCTGCCGAGGTCGAACCCGAACTGTCCACCGGCATCGCCTACCGGGATCCGCGTCAGGCCGATGCGCTGCGCGCCGCCTTCGCCGGTGCTCACCTGAACAACTACCACCTGGTCCCCGAGGTCGAGGCCGTCATCGAATACCTCGCCGTCACCGGTGAGGCGCGAGGTGCCGGCTCTGTCGCCCTGTTCGACCTCGGTAGTTCCGGATTGACGGTCAGCGTCGTCGACCTGACGGCGCGCACGGTGACGGCATCCCAGCGCTCCGGCTCCTACAGCGGTGATCTGATCGACGCCTACGTGCGCAACAATCAGCTCCAGCGCCTCGGTAAGCCGGCGACCGACCCCGACATTGCGCTGTTCGAGAAGCGCTGCCGCATCGCCAAGGAACGCCTGTCCACCCAGGACGCCGTGTGCCTGCCCGACGCGAGCGGGATGATCCTGCTGTCTCGGGAGAATTTCGAACTGCTGATCACAGACCTGCTCGACGAGGCGATCGAGTTCGCCCGCGAGGTCATGATCGGTGCCAACGTGCCGATCGACGCGGTCGTGTTGATCGGTGGTGGTGCCCGCATGCCCATCGTCCAGCAGCGCGTGGGCCCACTGCTCGAACTGCCCTCGATTGTCCCGACCGAGCCCGAGACGGTGGCCGCACGCGGAGCAGCATTGGCCGCGCGGCCGAATTCGCGCACCAGAACCGCTCCGGACCGTACTGCGCGCGACGCGCAGGCAAGCGTGCCGAGACGTCGACACACGGACAGCGCCGCTGTTGTCCCGCCGGCTCCGGTGGCACCGCCTGTGCCTGTGGTGCCACCTGCGCCCGAGCCGATGATGCCCGCGCGTTCGGAGTCGCAGCATGCCGCACCGCCGGTGGCGACGCCGAGCTCGACTCGTCCCGTGCCCGCACGTCCGTGGATCGCTGCCGCATCGATTACCGAATCTGCTTCTGCAGCAACCAGTTTCGAATCCTCGAAGTTCGCCGACGCGCCCGCCGATATTCCTGAGCCGTCGACCGTGGAGGCTCAGCCTTCGTCGGAATCGATAGCGGTGCACGAGTTTTCCGAGAACGGCGTGGGTGACGTCTCTGCTCTCGCGGTGGAAGCGCCTGCAGTACAGCCGGTGTTGCATGCATCCGCCACCGATGCTGCCACTGATGCCGCCGTCGACACCGTCGAGGACGGTAAGCCCGTTCCGTTCCAGCTGAAGAACATCTACTGGCTCGACGCCGATTACGACGACGACGACGGTGAAGACGATCGCACTCGCGCACGGCGCAGGCTGCGGACCGGCGGAGTGCTCGCGTTCTGCGCGGCAGCGGTGGTCGCCGTGTCCGGCTTCATGTTCACCCACCAGAACTCTCCGCAGGTAGTGGACACCTCGGTCAGTCGCGACCAAACCGATACTCCGGTGGTCACGACGGTGCCGACGACGACGCCTGCTCCCGTTCTGTTGCCGCCACCGCCTGCGCCGGAACCGACCACCACTGTGGAGCCGACGACCGAGCAGCCGGAAACCACGTGGGAACAGCCGGTCACGACCACCGAGACCACGACGGTCGAGCCGCCACCGGCACCGGTCGAGTCCGTTCCGCCCGTTACGACGCAGCAGCCGCCGCCGCTGATTCCGGGCTTCCCGGACTTCACGTTGCCGGGCTTCCCCCCGATCGTGCCGCCGGCACCCTGATCGGTTCTATTTGTCCGCGTTCGTGTTTCGCGGCCTGATGTGCTCGAAGATCAAGATGGTCTCGGTCGCTGCGACGGCAGGGTCGGCACTGAGATTCTCGACGACGAAATCGCGCAGGGTGGCCGTGTCGACCGTCGCCACATGCACCAGGAAGTCGTCGGCCCCGGCAATGAAGTAGATGTTCAGCGTCTCCTTGCGGGACGCGATCTTCGAACCGAATTCGCTGATCCGCCGTCGAGCATCCGCTTGCAGTCGAACCGAGATCATGGCCTGAATGCCCTGCCCGAGGGCCTCGGGGTCGATGTCGGCGTGGAAGCCGCGGATGACGCCGCGTTCGACGAGCGCCCGAACTCGGGTGAGGGCAGTGGACGGCGCGATCCCTGCTGCGGCCGCCAGCGCATTGTTCGGTGTGCGTGCGTCTCGACGCAGTTCGTCGAGCAGAATGTGGTCGATTCGGTCCAGGGCGACGGACCGAACATCATTCGATCGAGCCCCCTCATCGACCGGCTGAAATGAACTATCTGCATCCATGGCCCGACGATACAGAATTTTGTTCACATCCATTGTAGCAATTCCGCACATAATTCATAGTTGGCGTACCCACGGAGCGTCGCTTCGGTCACCGCCACTGCAGGAGGACGTCATGAAAATCGGAATTCCACGCGAGATCAAGAACCACGAATACCGGGTGGCCATCACCCCGGCAGGCGTGCACGAACTTGTCTCGCGAGGACACGAAGTGATCATCGAAACCGAAGCCGGCGCCGGTTCGTCGTTCACCGATACCGATTACAAAGCCGCAGGCGCGCAAATTTTCACCGACGCGGTTGCCGTCTGGGACGCGGCCGATCTCTTGCTCAAGGTCAAAGAACCCATCGCCGAGGAGTATTCACGCCTGCGCAAGGGTCAGGTGCTGTTCACCTACCTGCATCTTGCGGCGTCAAAGGCCTGCACCGACGCGTTGCTGGCGTCGGGCACCACGTCCATTGCCTACGAAACCGTCACGGCCGCAGACGGATCGCTGCCCCTGCTCGCGCCGATGAGCGAAGTTGCCGGCCGTTTGGCACCGCAGGCCGGTGCCTACCACCTGATGTCGAGTGAAGGTGGCCGCGGCGTACTGATGGGTGGCGTACCGGGAGTGCGTCCCGCCAACGTCGTCGTGATCGGAGCCGGCGTCTCCGGAAAGAACGCCACCGCAATCGCTTTCGGTATGCACGCCGACGTCACCGTACTGGATCTCGATGTCCGAGCGCTGCGCGCGATCGACGATCAGTACCGCGGTGCCGTCAAGACAGTGGTGTCGAACGCTTACGAACTCGAACAGGCCGTGCTGGCCGCCGATCTGGTCATCGGAGCCGTACTCGTCCCCGGAGCGAAAGCGCCGAAGCTGGTGTCGAACAGCCTGGTTCAGCGCATGAAGCCGGGATCGGTTCTGGTCGACATCGCCATCGATCAGGGCGGCTGCTTCGAGGACTCGTTGGCCACCACCCACGCCGATCCCACCTACAAGGTGCACGAATCCGTTTTCTACTGCGTGGCCAACATGCCCGGAGCCGTGCCCCGTACCTCGACGTACGCGCTAACCAACGCCACCCTGCCCTACGTGGTTGCCCTGGCCGACAAGGGTTGGGAAGCCGCCTGCGCCGCGGACCCCGGTCTGAAAGCGGGCCTGAGCACCCATGAGGGTGAGCTGCTGTCCGCGACCGTTGCGGCTGCGTTCGCCTGACCGAGCGGCTTCGCCGCACGTGCACGAAAGATCGGTGCCTGCTACGAGTTTCCACTCACATGCGGCGAAGCCGCTCTACGCGCTGTGGCGGCCCGAGCCCCGCGATCGCGTGGGCTTGGCCTGCCGCGGCGAAGAGGGCATCCGCGACGAGGTGAGCGGCCGGGCCAGCAGGACGGCGATGGCAGTGGTGAGCGGTACCGACAGGGCCAGCGCGACGCCACCGACGGATGACCGCACGATTTCGATCGCCACCGCGTCGCCGGTCAACACGTCTTGGATCGACCGGTCGGCGACGCTGAAGAGCAGTAGCAGCGGCAGCGCACCACCGGCGTACGCGAGTACCAGGGTGTAGACGGTACTGGCGATGTGATCGCGCCCCACCCGCATCGCGGCGGTGAAGATCTCGCGCCGCGACGCCGTCTCGTCCACCGATGCCAACTCGAAGGCCGCCGAGGCCTGGGTGATCGTCACGTCGTTGAGCACACCGAGCGAGCCGATGATGAAGCCGGCCAACAGCAGACCGGTGACGCTGACATTGCCGATGTACGTCTGCACCGCGGTGTTCTGTTCCTCCGACAACCCGGTGAGGTGCGTCATCCGAATCGCGACGTAGGACAGCACTGCGGCCAGGCCCATCGAGGTCAGCGTGCCCAGTAGTGCCGAGCTGGTGCGCAGATTCACGCCGTGCGCCAGATACAGCACGGCGTAGAGAATGATCGCGCCGGCGACCAGCGCGACCGGAATGGCCGGAGCGCCGTCGAGCAGCGCGGGCAGCATGAACACCACGAGGACGGCGAACGCGATGAGCAGGCCCACCAGCGCGCGGAATCCTCGCCAGCGGGCCACGACACAGATGACCACGGCGAACACACCGACGATCAACCCGAGCGGAAGCCCGCGGGAATAGTCGTTGAAGGAGTATCGGACTCCACCGGAGGGGTCTGTCTGCAGAACCAGCCGGATGTCCTCACCGGCGCTCAGAGTCGGTTGGCCGGGACCCGGCGCGATCTCGAGTACCGTCCTTTTGCCTGCGTCCTCACCGGTGGTGATGTCGACGATGCTGCGCTGACATTCGTACGAGTCGTTGACCGCAGGGGTCGGGTTGCCGGTGAATGCTCGACCTGCGTCGGGACTCCCGCAGGGCCCGATGCTCTGCGAGGTGATGGTGCCCGCCTCGGTGGACACCGCACCGCCACCCGAGGTCTGGAACGGCAGCGGGATGTCGATGCTCTGTTTGCTGGGCCAGAGCGCGAAGGCCCCGGCGATGACGGCTATGGCAATAGCGATCAGCAATCCGACGACGACCTTGGCTGCCACCGGTCCCAACGGCACGGGGGAGTCGCTGTGGCCGTGACCGTGACCGTGACCCACATGAGAAGTGGAGCCCGGCGAGATGCCGTCTGAGGGTTGCGTGCCGTGTGGTTCCACGGTGCAAGGCTAGTACGGGGCCGGATCGTTACCGGCCGGGTACTCGGCCGATGCGAGGAGCTCGGTGGCGGGGAGCAGGGGGGGCGTCCCCCGCCACCACCTGATCGACCCGGGGGGGATGGGTACGACCAGGGCTCGCGGGCACCGAAGTGCCGTCCGCCAATGTACAGATGATTCGCGGCGGAGGCGGGATCACCCCGGTGTTTTGTCCATCACTTTCAACTACTTGTCGGTAACTTCGAGCCTCACTGTTTGTACGAGGACAGGAAGTTGCCGAACCTCTCGATCGCGACGGCCAGATCGCGGGCCCACGGCAGCGTCACGATCCGCACGTGATCGTGCCCGGGCCAGTTGAATCCGGTGCCCTGCACAACCAGGATCTTCTCCTGCAACAGCAAGTCCTGTACGAGCTTCTCGTCGTCGTAGATCTCGTGCACCTCGGGATCGAGTCGCGGGAATGCGTACAGCGCACCGCGCGGCTTGACGCACGAGACCCCGTGAATGGCGTTGAGCTTCTCCCACGCGACATCTCGCTGCTCGAGCAGCCGCCCGCCGGGCAGGATCAGATCTTCGATGCTCTGATACCCACCCAGAGCAACCTGAATGGCGTGTTGGGCAGGCACATTGGGACACAGGCGCGTCGACGCGAGCAGGTCGATACCCTCGATGAACCCCGCGGCGTGCTTCTTCGGGCCGGTGATCGCGAGCCATCCGGCACGGTAGCCGGCCACGCGATACGCCTTGGACAGACCGTTGTACGTCAGGCACAGCAGATCCGGAGCCAGGCTCGCCAGTGAGGTGTGCTCGGCGTCGTCGTAGAGAATCCGGTCGTAGATCTCGTCGGCGAGCAACAGCAGCTGATGCTTGCGCGCCAGATCGACGATGCCCTGCAGGACCTTGTTGGAGTACACCGCACCCGTCGGATTGTTGGGATTGATCACCAGCAGCGCGACGGTCTTCGGAGTGATCTTCGACTCGATGTCGGCGAGATCGGGATTCCACCCGTTCTCCTCGTCACACATGTAGTGCACCGCCTTGCCGCCGGACAGCGTCGTCATCGCCGTCCACAACGGGTAGTCCGGGGCCGGAATCAGGACCTCGTCGCCGTCGTCCAGCAGCGCCTGCATCGTCATCGTGATGAGCTCGGAGACGCCGTTACCGAGGTAGATGTCGTCGACGTCGAGATCGGGGAAGCCCGGTTCGAGCTCGTAGCGCGTCACGATGGCACGTCGAGCCGACAGGATTCCCTTCGACTCCGAGTAGCCCTGAGCCACCGGGAGCGCCGCGATCATGTCTCGCACGATCACGTCCGGAGCCTCGAAGCCGAACGGAGCCGGATTGCCGATGTTGAGCTTCAGGATGCGATGGCCCTCGGCCTCGAGCCGGGCCGCATGCGCGTGTACCGGTCCGCGGATCTCGTACAGCACGTTCTGCAGCTTGGTCGACTGCTGCAACGTGCGATAACGCGGCTGTGGGTGGATCTGCGGAGTGCTCACCCGTCACATCGTGCCAGGTGAGTGCCGTGGGAATCCACGAGGTTATCGTTCGGGCACCGCTGTTTCACTGGGCCGTGTCGGTGGCAGGTGGAACAATCTCGTTCCATGTGCGGACGGTATGCCAGTACCCGGAGTGACAGCGACCTGCAGGCGGTCTTCGAGATCGCCGAGACAGTGGGCGACGAGGTGCCGCCGTCGTACAACGTGGCCCCGACCCAGACGATCAGGACGGTGCTCGAACGCGCGCCCAAGGACGAACCCGAGTCCGACGCCGTGCGCCAATTGCGTTCGGTGCGATGGGGATTGATTCCGTCGTGGGCGAAGGACGCGAAGATCGGGTCCCGGCTCATCAACGCCAGGTCCGAGACGATCACCGAGAAGCCGTCGTTCAAGAAGGCCGCAAGCCGTCGGCGCTGCATCATTCCGGCCGACGGGTACTACGAGTGGGAGAAGCGCGACGGTGCCAAAGTGCCGTATTTCCTGCACGAGCAGGGCGTGCTGGCGATGGCGGGTCTGTACGAACTGTGGCGAGACCCCACCAAGGCCGACGACGACGAGGACCGCTGGGTCTGGTCGGCCACCGTGCTCACCTCGCCTGCTGCGGACGCCCTCGGGCACATCCACGATCGCTCACCGGTTGTGCTGCCCCCGGAGCTACGGGCGAGCTGGCTCGATCCGACGCTGACGGACCTGGGCGAGGTGTCCGAGCTGCTGGCCGCGATACCGGAGCCACGGCTCGAGCCCTACGAGGTGAGTACCGCGGTGAACAGTGTGAAGAACAACAGCCCCGAGCTGCTGACTCCGGTCTAGCCCTGACCGTCGGTGCGGTGCCGGCAGATATCGAGCATCGCGGCTCGCTCGCTCGCAGTCAGGTCGTCGGCCACCGGGGATTCGAGGATGCGCTCGAGTCGCCGGAAGTAGGTGGACGCATCGACCCCGAACGCCACGTAGATGTCCTCGGCACTGCCGCCGCCGTACCCATGCCAGGTACGACCGAACGTCAGAATCTCGTGGTCGACGGAGTGGGTGGTGGTCCGGCGCATGATCTCTCCGTCGTGCTGCGTCCCACCATCATCTGTGTCGCGGTTGAAGGTGCGATGAACAGCGCGTTACGTGCGTGTGGAGTTCACTAGGGTGGAGCAGGTGACCGCTCTCGCGTACGGATCCTGGCCCTCGCCCATCACCGCAGCCGACCTGTCGTCGGCCGGCCACCCCGTCGAGGGTGGACGATTCGTCGGACATGAAATCTGGTGGTCCGAGGTCCGGCCCACCGAACAGGGCCGAACCGCGATCTGCCGCCACGTCGATGGACAGGTCGAGGCGATCCTGCCGGCACCGTTCAATGCCCGCACCCGCGTTCACGAATACGGCGGCGGCGCATGGACGGCAACGCCGAACGGCGATCTGGTGTTCGCGGAATTCTCCGATCAACGCATCTACCGACTCACCCCCGGCGACGCACCACTACCGCTCACCCCGGCCCCGGCTGTGGCGTCGAGCATTCGGTACGGGGAGCTGTGGGTGGTCGGGACCGACGTGATCGCCGTCCGTGAGACGCACGACGCCGGAGCTGTCACCCGAGACATCGTCGCGATCGACCTCGGCGGCGGCGGAGTGCGCTCGCTGGTCTCGGGATCGAACTTCCTTGCCTATCCCAGGCTTTCGCCCGATGGCAGCCGCATCGCGTGGATCGCCTGGAACCACCCGCAGATGCCCTGGGACGGAACAGAACTGCGGGTCGCATCGCTGGCGGATCCGTCGTCGTGGACGGTGTTGGCGGGTTCGACCGAGGAATCGGTGTTGCAGCCGGAATGGATCGACGACGAGTCGCTGTACGTCATCAGCGACCGAAGTGGTTGGTGGAACCTGTATTCGGTCACGCTGGACGGCAAAGCGACGCCGATGTCGACCCTCGATGCAGACTTCGGCGCCCCGCTCTGGCAACTCGGAGCCCGCTGGTACGACGTCCTCGACGACGGCAGGCTGCTGACCGTTCGCACCGTCGGGACGGATATGCTCGCCGTTCTCGACCCCGCCACCGGCACCCTCGACGACATCGAACTCGACGGAGTGACATCGGTGGGGCTCGGGGGACGGCTCGGATCGACGGTTCTGCTCCGGGGCGGCGGCGCTCAGGTGCCGTCGGGACTTTTCGCAGTCGACCTGAACACCCGCGAATTACGCAGTGTGCGTTCGAGTTTCGAGTCGATACCGGATGTCGAATACCTGCCCGCGGGGCGTCAGGTCACCTTCCAGGGGCCGGATCGCGAAGTGCATGCCATCGCGTACGCGCCACGTAACCCGTCCTACGAGGGGCTCGACGGCGAACTACCGCCGTACGTCGCGTTCGTGCACGGCGGTCCTACGGCACACGTGGCGCCGGCGTTGAACCCGGTGTTCGCATACTTCACCAGCCGCGGCATCGGCGTCGTCGATGTGAACTACGGCGGATCCAGTGGGTACGGGCGCGAATACCGTAACCGGTTGCGTGGGCAGTGGGGCGTGGTCGACGTCGAAGACACCATCGCCGCGGTCCGTGGATTGGCCGACGCCGGCCTCGCCGACCCGAACCGGCTGGCCGTCGAAGGTGGTTCGGCAGGTGGCTGGACTGTGTTGGCCGCGCTCACGTCGTCCGACGTATTCGCCTGCGGTGCCTCGTACTTCGGCGTCGCCGAACTGGAGATGTTCGTCGCCGAGACGCACGATTTCGAGTCCCGCTACATCGACGGGCTCATCGGGCCGCTGCCCGAGGCCCTCGATCTGTATCGCACCCGCGCGCCGGTGAACAACGTCGACGGACTCTCGTGCCCGGTACTGCTGCTGCAGGGTCTCGACGATCCCATCGTGCCGCCCTCGCAGGCCGAACGATTCCGAGACGCCATGGTGGAGAAGGGGATACCGCACGCCTACCTCACGTACGCCGGTGAGTCCCACGGATTCCGCAAACTCGAAACACAGGTGAACGCCCGAGAATCGGAGCTGTCGTTCTACGGGCAGGTCATGGGATTCACCCCACCCGGAATCCCCGAACTGGAGCTGTGGCGACCGTCTAGCTGAGTGGTGGGTGTGCGCGCTTCGCCTCGAGAAATTCGAGCAGCGCGCTGGGGATCGCGCAGTACTTGCTGTTGCCGACGGACAGTTTGCTGCCCGCCTCGAACGCCGCCTTCGACGGGCCGTTGTGCTCGAGAATGAGTGCACAGAGGCGCTCGTCGGTGCGGCCGGACTCGCAGCACTTTTCGACATGCGCTCGATCGTCGGGCGAGAGCGCCGTCCACCACTCGTCGTAGCGGCGAAAGAGCTTGTCCGCGTCGTCGGTCATGCCTGCTCCTACTTCTTCGGGTATGCAGTTCGGTTCCGACCATACTCACGATGTCCGATTCGTCCACCGCCGCGGGGGTCCAGCGGGGACTTCAGACCCCTACCGACGACTGCGCGCCCCTGCTCTGAAGTGAGCAGGGGCGCGCAGTCGGTAAAAAGGGTGTGAGGTTACTTCCGGCGACCCGGAACCTTTGCACCCGGAGCGAATCCGAGTCCACCGGCCTTCGGCTTGGGCGGAGTGCGATCATCCGAACCGTTGGATGTGGTCTCGGCCGCAGTGTCCGACGCTTCTGCCTTCGGAGCCTCTGTTTCCGGTACCTCGGCCTCTGGGGCTTCGGTGACAGGTGCTTCGGTGACCGGTGCCTCTGCTTCCGGTGTCGGCTCGGCCTTTTCGGGCTCTGCTGCAGCCGGCTCGGCTGGTGTCGCCGCAGGTGCAGCGGCGGTCGCACCCGGTGTCCGCGCGCCCGGCTTCTTGAATCCGGACTTCACGGCCAGACCCTTGGGCTGGACGGTCGGCTTGGACTCTGCTGCTACGGATTCGGTTGCAGCAGCTTCGGTGGCGGGTGCCTCGGACGCCGTTGCCTCGGCAGCCGGTGCTTCAGCAGTAGGTGCCTCAGCAGTAGGAGCCTCGGACGCAGGGGCTTCGGTAGCAGGCTTGCCCGGTGCCTTGGCTCCCGGCTTCTTGAATCCGGACTTCACGGCCAGACCCTTGGGCTGGACGGTCGGCTTGGATTCTGTGGCTACGGATTCAGTTGCAGCAGAAGGTGATTCCGCTGCATCATCGGCCGCTTCCGGGGCGGGTGTCGACGCCGCAGGAGCAGCATCGGCGGGCTTGCCGGGTGCCTTCGCGCCGGGCTTCTTGAATCCGGACTTCACGGCCAGGCCCTTGGGCTTGACGGTTGGAGTCGACTCGGTGGCCTCTGCGGGAGCAGGTGCTTCGGTTGCCGAGGGAGCGTCGGCAGGTGCCGGGGCAGCCGCCTTCGCGCCGGGTGCCTTGCCCTTCATCTGCAGACCCTTGCCACCGGGTGCCTTGCCGCCGGCCAAACCGAGGCCCTTGGGCTTCGATGCGTCCGCGGCAGTATCGGCCGAGTGCCCCGACGTCTTGTCGGCTTCGGCGTTGGCGGGCGCAGAACCGGGTGCCTTGGCTCCGGGAGCTTTCGCAAGTCCCTTCATCTTCAGGCCACCAGCAGCCTTGGCCGGCTGCGCCTTCTTCGTCTCGGCTTCGGGATCGCCGCCTTCGGCTGCGACCTCGATCTCCTCGACGCGCCCCTTCTCCTCGACGGCTGCGACCTTTTCGGTGGCCAGCTTCTCTTCGGGAGTCTGCTCGCGGGGGATGACCTTGATGTTCTCGGCCAGCACCGAGGACTCGACTCGGGTGATCGACTCGAGCATCAGCTGCGCGACGTCGACAACCTCGACGCCCTCGTGTGCGCCGCCTTCCTGCCGTGCGGTGACACCGTCGGTGAGCATGACGCGGCAGAACGGGCAACCCGTGGCGATCTTCTTGGGGTTGGTGGCAAGTGCCTCGTCGACCCGGTCGATGTTGATGCGCTTGCCGATGTTCTCTTCCATCCACATACGAGCGCCACCGGCGCCACAGCACATGGACCGCTCACCGTGACGGGGCATCTCCTTGAGGTTGGAGCCCGACGCGGCCATGAGCTCACGCGGGGCGTCGTACACCTTGTTGTGCCGGCCGAGGTAGCACGGATCGTGGTAGGTGATGTCCTGGCTGACCGAGGCCACCGGGATCAGCTTCTTCTGCCGCACGAGACGGTTGAGCAGCTGCGTGTGGTGGACCACCTCGTAGTCACCGCCGACCTGCGGGTACTCGTTGCCGAGTGCGTTGAAGCAGTGGGCGCAGGTGACGACGATCTTGCGCTTGCTCTGCTCGACGCCGTCGAACACGTTGTTCAGTGTTTCGATGTTCTGCATCGCGAGCTGCTGGAACAGGAACTCGTTGCCTGCGCGGCGGGCGGAGTCGCCGGTGCAGGTCTCGTCCGCGCCCAGCACCATGAACTTCACGCCTGCGGTGGCGAGCAGTTCGGCGACGGCCTTGGTGGTCTTCTTGGCGCGGTCCTCGTAGGCACCGGCGCAGCCGACCCAGAAGAGGTACTCGTAGTCCTGGAACGAATCGGTGTCCTGGCCGAAGACCGGGATGTCGAAGTCCATCTCGTTGATCCAGTTGAGGCGGTCCTTGGAGTTCTGGCCCCACGGGTTGCCCTTGTTCTCCAGGTTCTTGAACAAGCCGGCGAGCTCGGACGGGAACTCGGACTCGATCAGCACCTGGTAGCGACGCATGTCGATGATGTGGTCGACGTGTTCGATGTCCACCGGGCACTGCTCGACGCACGCACCGCAGGTGGTGCAGCTCCACAGCACCTCGGGATCGATGATGCCGCCTTCGATGGCGTCGGCGACGAGCTTGCGATCGGCTTCGTCACGCGCATTCTGCGGAATGGCGTCGAGGGCCTTCTGGTCGACGTTGCCCTCGGCATCGATGAGTCCGACCTCGTCGCCCGCCATGTCCTTCTTGCCGCCGGCCAGCAGGTACGGGGCCTTGGCGTGGCTGTGATCGCGCAGCGACATGATCAGCAGCTTGGGGGAGAGGGGCTTGCCGGTGTTCCAGGCGGGGCACTGCGACTGGCAGCGACCGCATTCGGTGCAGGTGGTGAAGTCGAGCCAGCCCTTCCAGCTGAAGTCCTCGATCTTGCCTGCGCCGAAGGCGTCGACGTCGGGGTCGGCCTCTTCCATCTCGAGGACCTTGCCGCCGGACATCATCGGCTTGGCCGGGCCGAGGGCGACGGTGCCGTCGTCCATGCGCTTGAAGTAGATATTGGGGAACGCCGTGAAACGGTGCCACGCGACACCCCAATTGATTTTGCTGCCAACGACGTAAAGCCACACCATTGCCGACATCAGCTTGACGAACGCGAATGCGGACACCATCTCCGGGCTTGCGGGCAGCAGTTTGGCGACCTGCATGGTGAAGAAGTCGGTGTACTGGTTCGCGTGGCCGTACGTGGCGATCTTGCCGGCCTTGACCAGGATCATGCCCAGGCCCTCGACAAGGACGATGGCTTCGACGAAGTACGCGGCCTTGAAGTTGGATCCGGCGAAGCGAGACTGTCGATCGGGGTTGCGTGGGTGGTTCAGCTGCCGAATTGCGATCAGGGCAACGATCCCGATAACGGTTCCGATGCCAAGAACCTCGTCCATGAGGTGGTAGACGGCCCAGTCGCCGAAGATCGGCCAGTGACCTTCGGGGTTGAACGTCTGGATGTTCGCTTCCATGGCCACAACTGCGCCGCCCAAGAAGCCGAACATCACCAACCAGTGCGCCCAGCCGACGGTGCGGAACTTGACCATCTTGGTGTGAGCAGCGAACTCGATCACCATCTGCTTGAAGCGAGGCACTATCGGTCGCCAGCGATCAGGTGCGGGCTGGCCCAACCGAACGATTCCGAACATCCTCAGCGCGCCGCGGATGAAGATGTACCAGCAGTAGATGCTGATGACGGCACCTACGAAGCCGAATGAGAGCGTTACGGCATTCATGTCGCGGCCTTTCGTTCAGTGGCAGCTGGAGCAGCTACCGCGGGTCCAGCCCGTCGAGAGGAATACAGCGATGTTACCTACCAGTAGATTGCGAAATCTACCGACGGGTAACTTAGGTCAGAATCGCATGGAGCGACGCTGGTGGTTGTGCGCACGAGACCGTCCGACGGGTGGGCTGAACTCGTCAGTAGGTTGTCGCCCGCATCACGTTAGGCGTACGGGCTTGTGACTCCTGCGAGAAGGCAGACCTAACCCGGCCGAATCGGCCCGATGTCCGAGGTTTGCCGCCGGCTGCGCCGTGGAAGACAAGTCCCGCGAAACCGAACAAAAATGCGGTCTTTCTGTCCGATTTGGGCGTTGTGATTGTTCATAACTTTTCGGACACGGTAAAGGGTCGGTAGCACAACGACCGGTCTGATTGATGGTTTACACTGCCTGTGGACCAGAGGTGCGAGGACGTCATTCGGGGTGATGTCGCGTTCGACGGTTTGCCGCCAAAAGCACTGCAGCACATGCACAGAAACGGAACACAACACCACATGAAACTCAGCAAACTGGTCGTCACCTCGGCTCTCGTAGCAGTTGCTACGGGTCTGGCCAGCGGAACCGCCTACGCGCAGCCCGACACCAGCGCCACGACCCCCGACACGAACTACTCCGTCGAGCTCGAAGACCGCACCATCGTCACCACCATCGATGCGGGCGTCTTCAAGGTTGCCGACGACGGCAAGACCGTCGACGTGCTCGACGCCGCCGACAACACACTCGTCACCCTCCCGCTGTCGTTCAACCTCGGCGGACTGAACTTCCCGTACGAGCAGAACGTCGACGACAACGGTAAGACCCTGCGTCTGGTGCCGCAGCTCGACCTCTCCAAGGCCTCGGCCAACTCGCGCAGCATCGGCGCGACGACGGTCGCCTCGCCCGAGGAAAACCTCAAGGCGCAGCAGAACTTCTCGTCGCAGCTCGGAATTGCTACCGCGATTGGAACCCTGACCGGTTCCGCAATCGGTGCGGTGATCGGTTGCATTGTGACTCTCCCCGCAGGCTGCATCCCCGGCTTGGTGACCGGTGCGGGAGCAGGTGGAATCATCGGCACCATCGCTGTCGGCGGGCCCGGCTTGGTCGTTGCCGGAATCGATCTGCTCAACACGTTGAACGCTGCTCCCGGAACTTCGGTCTGGGCCAAGTAGTCACAGCGCATTCTTCGAAAGAACCCACGATCCCGTCGAGGTCGTGGGTTCTTTTGTGTTGTCAGGCAGCAGGATTCGTGGCGACGGCTGCGGTCGATGCGTCGTCTTCGAGGAATGCGATGGGCGTCGAGCAGGCGGCGCGTAGTGCCCGTCGGATGGTGTCGGCATCGACGACGTGCGAGTGGAACGACGCGGCGACGCGAATGGAGTCGCGTAGCCGTGCGGTCGTCAGGGTGATGTGTCCGTGGCTCGCGGGTGCCACCATGACTCGGTACGAACCCTGTGTCTCGCCGACGAAGGCGATGTCGTTCAATCGGGCATGCCGGCCCATGTCGGACAAGGCCAGACGGATGGTGTCGGGTGCGGTGGGCGGCAGGGTGTCGGTCGCGCGGGCGGAGCGCAACCTGGCCAGTTTCGAGCGAAGTGCGACCAGCATCAGGTTTGCGATCGGGTGCCCGCAGTCGATGATTCGTCGCCATTGGCGGGACAGGAGAACGGTGTCGGTCGTGTCGGGAAGGTAGACGTCGATACCGGCCGACAGGTTCGCAAGGGTGGTCAGCTCGGGTGGTAGGTACCGGCGGACGTCGAACAGCACTTTGGCGACATCGTCGACGGCCAGTCCTTCGGCGCGCAGTGCGGCATCGAGGGCGGCGAAGAACAGGATCGAGATCGACTGGCCGGGTCGGTGTTCGTCTCGCCACCTCGCCAGTTCTCGGGTGCACTCGATCGTGGCGGCCGCGGCCACTACCTCGACGGGTGAGCCTGCTGCGGTCGGTGCCGCCTGTGTAGATGCCGTCTGTGCCGACCCGTGACCGGCCGACCCGCCGCCTGCATGCTTGCGCCCGCACACGCTGATACCCGGGAGAACGCGCGAGCGCAGTAGCTGCGCAACTCGCCCGGGATCGGTTCCGAAACAGCGCATCGCTGCTACGGCGAGCGGGTGACGCGTCTGCGCTGCCGTTGCCCAGCCGGGCACGATGCCGTTGCGAGCGTCGGCATCAGCGAGTGTGTGGGAGAGGTTGATGATCATCTGACCGTCGCCGAGCCCGTGATCCATGTAGAACACCACGTGGTCGCCGCGCACCGTGATGGACAGTGGCTCGGCGGGGTCGTGCGTGGCCAGTAGCTGCGACATCGCGGTGTCGTAGTCGCCCTCGGTGATCGCGGAGTCTTCCCGGACGGCGTGCAGTGGAGCATCGGGATCGTATCGCCAGCGACGGGTGCCGGAATCTGGACGTAGGCCCACTCGCGCGGCCGGGCCGATGCTCATCGTCGTGCGTAGCGCCCGGCGGATGCCGTCGACGCCACCATGATCGACAGGACCGAAAGCCACCACGGTCCAGTTACCCGCAAGCGCGACATCGGTCTCGTGAACCGTGACGTGCGAGGGAAAGACCACGTTCATCGCGTAGGTCCCTTCCGATAGACGGCTTTACTTCTTGTTTATGAAAGCCTCAGAAGCAGTATGAACTCAAATGGGTATTCCAGCCAACTCTGAGTACGATGTAGTGGAGTCAAACAAACTATTGGACAGGAAACCGGAGTTGTGGACGGAGTCAGCGAAGTGCAGGTACTCGCGGTCTCGCTGTCGACATCGGTGGGCGGAACCGATCACAGTCTGCGAAACGTGGCGCTGGCATTGCGGCCCCTGGGCGTGACCGTCACTCTGGGTGCGCCCGGTGGCAGCGACACCGAACAGTGGTGGCGTGCCGCCGGCCTGTCGTTCCTTCCACTCGACCTGCCGCAACGCATCGGAATCCATCGTCAGGGCGAGAAGTCTCTGCATCCCCTCGGCGGGCTCGCGGCGCAGGTGCCGAAGAGCGCACGCACGGTGTCGATACTTCGGCGAGCTGCCCGCGACTTCGACGTCGTGCATTCCAACCATCTGCTGCTGCACCCCGACGCGGTGCTCGCGTCCCGACTCGCACGCACCCCGGTCGTCGTCGAATTTCACGACATCGTCCCCGCCGGACCGGGGCGCGCACTGCTCGCCGCGATCGCGGCGACGGCAACCCACACTGTGGCCGTCAGCACGGCCGCAGCGCAGCAACTCCCGTCGTGTGCCCGTGGACGGGTGAGCGTGGTGCACCAAGGAATCGACACCACGGCCTTCGCGCCGGGTGCCGGTGACCCGGCTCTGCGGGCCGGCATGACTGCCGACCCCGATGCACCACTGATCGCAGCCGTCGGCCGGATCGATCGCGAGAAGAAGCTCGACGTGCTGATCGACGCCGTGGCACGGGTGCGTCGGTCCGGAGTCGACGCGCATCTGGCGATCGTCGGCGCGCCCAGTGAGGACGACGGTGGCTATCTCGTCGAGTTGCAGCAGGCCGCGGAACGGTTGCTGCCCGGTAAGCATCGTTTCCTCGGCCGCACCGACGCGGTGGCGTCGACACTGCGTGCCGTGGACGTGTTGGCCTGCCCGTCACAGGACGAGCCGTTCGGGCTCATTGCCCTCGAGGCACAGGCCTGTGCGGTGCCGGTCGTGGTGAGCGACACCGGGGGCCTGGTCGATTTCGTCTCGCACGAGCGCACCGGCCTCGTTGCCCGAACCGGCGACGTCGACTCGCTGGCCACGCAGTTGTGCAGGATGCTGACCGATCGCGGCCTGGCCGCCACCCTCACCGAGGCCGCGCGAGGGCAAGCCGTCGGACAGTTCGATTCCCGACATCGCGCGAAGCGTTTCGCCGACATCTACAGTTCAGCAATCGGGAAGAAGCGCATCACATGACGTGACGCATCGGCTCTGCAGCGGAGCCGACGACGCAACCCAGCCGTGCGGATGTCGGGGCATCCGCACGCACACGCTCGTACCGAATCGGAGTTCTTGATGCTCGACCACATGGCCCCCGGCGTCCCGCGCCGCCGCACCCCGCAGCGGGTCGGAGTTGCCGTTCTTGCCGCGACTGCGACCGCGACCCTGGCCGGGGCCGGCTGGGTCCTCGCACCCAGGCGGTCGCCGGAACCGCTGCGCGCAGCAGAGCGGTTCGTCGACGGCGACCTCATCACCGTCGTCGTGGGAACCGTGGGCAGGCCGTCGCTGTCGGGCACGGTCGAGGCCGTGCTCGCGCAGTCCTACCCGGCCGTGGAGATCGTGGTGGTGGACAACGCACCCACGTCGGGACGGGTGGACGACGCGTTGAGGTCGATCGACGATCCCCGCTGCATCGTCGTGCGTGAGCCGCGCCGCGGGGTCTCGCGAGCCAGAAACACAGGTGCCCGGCACGCGTCGGGCCGCGTGATCGCTTTCACCGACGACGACGCCGAACCGGATTCGCAGTGGCTCGCTTCCGTGGCGCAGGTGTACTCGGCAGATCGAGCCGGTGTCGTGGCCGGGGTGACCGGACGGGTCGTCGGACTCGAGGTCGAGACCGATCAGCAGCAGTGGTTCGAGGAATCCGGGTTGTTCGAGAAGGGATCGACGCGCACGGTCTGGACCCTCGCGCCGACCGGATCGATCGACGAAGAACTGGGTGCACGCGGCACCGCAGCACTGTTCCCCTACACGGCCGGGGAGATGGGCAGCGGCAACAACATGTCGTTCCGAAAGACTGCCTTCGACTCGCTCGCGGGATTCGACGAGAGGATCGGCCCGGGCACGCCCACCAAAGGCGGTGAGGACCTCGAGCTGTTCCGACGTGCAGTGCTGCGCGGGGGAACGATCGTCTACGACCCGACGGCCGTCGTCGGCCATCATCATCGAGCCGATCACGAAGCGTTGCGCGAGCAGATGTTCGGGTACGGAAGCGGAATGGCCGCCATCGTCACCAAACTCTTCCTCGACGGCGGAGCTCCGGCCCGCGCACTGCTCGGCCGGCTCCCGACCGCATTCCGCATGCTTCTCGCACCCGAGGAGAACCGCTTCGCGGACGGGGCTCCGCCGATGCCTCGCGACCTCAAGCTCACCGAGCTCTACGGCTACCTGTGCGGGCCGTTCCTGTACGTCAAGGCCATCACGGTTCGCGGCACCGGGATCAATTCGTGACGATCACCGACACCACCGACGCACCCGAGGACGCAGTAGGTCGAGCCGATCCGACGCGACCCGACTCGAGCTACCGCGGGGCGCAAGCGCTGCTGTTCGCTGCCGCAGCGGTCGCCATCGCGTCGACGGTGCTGGCCATCCTCGCCGGATCCGATCACGCGGGTGCGGTACCCAACGGGCTCCGGGTAGCCGTGGTCGTCGCCGCCGTGACGCTGTTGCCCGGGGCACCCATCGCGGTGCTGCTGCGCCTCCGACAGCCGGCACTGGTCGGTTCGGTGACTGTCTCGATTTCGTTCGCGACGATGCTGATCATCGCGCAGGCCGAGGTCGTCACCGGGAATCTGCGTCCGGTGACGGTGCAGCTCTACATCTGTGCGGTGTCCGCCGCGCTCATACTGTGGGCGTCGCGAACGTTGGTGCCTGCGGTGCCTCGACCGCGCCCGGACCGGACTGCGGTGGTGACCCGGTACGCACTGCTCGGCGCGGTGGCCGTCGCCGTCGTGCTGTTCGCTCACGCCACGAAGGTGCTCAGGCCGCAGGCGTCCGGGGCATTGGGTGTCATCACCCACATCGGCTTCAGCTACCTCGTCGCGTTGGTGATCGTGGCGGCCGTGATCGCCGTGGCGCTGTCGCGGGCCCGACTCGACCCGGTGGTACTCGGCGCGGCCGGTCTCGCTCTGATCATGTTCACCACGATGTACGTGTCGTTGGCCGACGGCGTCACGTCGATCCCGACGGCGTACACCCATCGCGGGCTGATCGACATCATCGCGTCATTGCAGGGTCTGCCACCGCCGTCGGACGCGCGATTCAGTTGGGCCGGATTCTTCTCTGCCGGAGCTCATATGTCGGGTGCCGGCGCGCTGTCGGACCTGTCCCCGATGCTGCTGTGGGCTCCGCTCTTCTACGGCGGCGTGACCATGTTGCCGCTGTACTCGATCGCGTTGTCGCTGACCGGGCGCAGGCGCGTGGCGTGGATCGCGGTGATCCTCTACCTGTCGTTCAACTGGTACCAGCAGGACTACTTCGCGCCACAGCCGACGGCGACCATGCTGTACCTGACCATCTGCGCCTTGCTGCTGTGGCAGTTGCGCAGTGCGCCCCTGCCGTCGGCCCCGCGGTCGTGGCGTCGGTGGATCGTCACGGTGCCGCGGCGAACTCTGGGCACGGTCCCCGGTGTCGGTGCCGGCCGCACCCTCGCGATCGAGGCGCTGATGATCGTCCTGATCGCGGCGATCGTCATCACTCACCAGCTGACGCCCATCGTGTTGATCGCGGCGCTGTTCCTGTTCTCACTCACCGGAACCACGCGATACCGACTGCTGTGGCTGTTCGCAGTCGCGCTGTTCGTGGCCTGGTTCAGTTACGGAGCCGTCGACTACTGGAAGGGCCACCTCGCGTACGTGCTCGGCGATGTGGGACAGGTGTCGGGCGCGGTACAGGGCGGCGTCAGCGACCGGATCGGTGCCGATCCGCTGTATCAGAAGATGCAGTATCTGCGGTTGGCGGCGTCGGGCGCGCTGCTGATGTTCGCGTTCGCCGGTTGGCTGACCTACCGCCGACGCAAGACGTGGCTCATCGGCGGCTTGCTCTGCATGGTGCCTTTCGGTTTGGTGCTGGTGCAGAGCTACGGCGGTGAGGTGGTGATCCGGTGCTTCGTGCTGGCGTCGCCGTTCATCGCGCCCTACGCCGCGGACGCCTTGGTGCGCACCTTCGCGATCATTCGACGGTTCACGGGTCGATCGGCCCAGCCGCGGCACTGGTCGCGCACCGTCGCCGCGACCGCCGCAATCCTCGGAATTGCCTTGATACTGACGGCAACTCGCGGGTTGAACACCTCGTTCGAGCACACCGACGAGGACCAGATCCGATACGGAGACGCATTGATGCGGTCGGTTCCGCAGGGCTCGGAAATCATGGTCATCGGAACGGCGGCCGGGCTCGTGTCCGCACGCTACTTCGACGACGTCAGAGTGGCGACCATGGAATCGTTCGAGTGCCTCGACGATCTCAGCGGGTGCGTCCGAAAGGAGAACCCCGACTTCGTGTTCACCACTCGACAATCGTCGGCGCAGATCTACCTGCAGTACGGATATTCGCAATCGGTCGTCGACCAACAGCTGGGCATGCTGGTCGGATCCGATGAGTATCGCGTGGTTGTCGAAACCGCCGACCTGACCATTCTGCAGAATGCGTCCACCCCACCGGTGGTGCTCAAATGACAGATCTGTGGCTCGGCTTCCTCGCATTCGGTGCCCTGTTCGCGGCACTGATCGTCTCGTCGGTACTGCGCGAACGCGAGGTGCCCTCCGACGGTGCGATCGGGCGCGGCGGCAGCGGACGCATCAACCGCGCAGTGGTGCTCTCCGCGACACTGATCGTGCTGTTGCTCCTGGCCGCAGTCGTCGTGATCGTGCGGTTCCAACAGATCGCGATCTGGGAGTGAGAATCGGACGCGGCCTGTCGGTGGCCCTACTGGTCGTGGCGACGACGGTGTCCTGTGCGCAGACGACCGGACCCCAACCCGAGCTGGTCAGCAGCGAACGGTGCGACCCCATGGCCGACGACGTCATGTCGGGTGAAGCCGTGCCCCGGGAGGACCTACCGGGGTGGCGGCAGACCTTCGTCGACGATTTCGACCGGTGCGATCTCGGTGACGACTGGGGTGCGTACTACGGCCAACCCGGAGGCGACCCGGCCAGTTGGTGGGAGTACGAACAGGCCTCGGTCACCGGTGGCGCACTGCGGCTGCGCGCCGAGCAGAAGGACGGCCGCTGGGTGACCGGCGGCGTCTCGAATTCGCCTGTGTCGCAGAGGTACGGCAAGTGGGACGTGCGGCTGCGTGCGGACCGCTCCGACGAGATCAGCTACCACATTCTGCTGTGGCCCGCCGACGAGGTGTGGCCGCCGGAGATCGACATCGCCGAGAGCGCCGACGGGACCAGACAGACGATGTCGTCGTTCCTGCACTGGAGCGGTGCAGAAGGAGACCGTCACTTCTCACAGGCGAATCTGCAGTTGGACACCAACGACTGGCAGACCGTCGGAGTGGAATGGGACCCCGAGCAGATCAGGTATCTGGTCAACGGAAAGGTCTGGGCGCGAACACCACTGGGAGCATCCATCCCGGACAAGCCGATGTGGTTGGGCATCCAGGCCCAGGCGGGCGCCTGCACCAAGCTCGAATCCTGGGGTGTCGGAGAATGCGGCCGGGCGGGAACACCCGACGTCGCGAACGTGGACGTGGACTGGGTGGCGGTGTACGAATCGGACGGGACACCGTCCGTCGTGGAGGACACGCCGTCGGGATCGGTTCTGCTGGAACAACAGAACTGACCCGAAGCCGACCTATGACGTACGAACCGTCAGGCCCGGGTTCTCGGCGAGAATGTCGTTGATCGGCGTCGCGAACAGTTCCGGACGCTGACCCTGCAGCATGCTGACGACGGTCGCGATCTCGCACGAGGGTTGATCGCCCACGTTCGACGCGTTCGCGATGCCCACGGCGAGCGTGCCACTGACGATGGGGCCACCGCTGTCGCCGCGCAGCGCGCAGATCGACGTGGAGAAGCTGCGGTCCAGGACATTGCCGCCCATGGTGACGTGCTGGCCCGTCGACAGGATTGTGCCGCAACTGAATCCGGTGGTAGCTCCGGATTTGCAGACCGGCGCGCCGACGACCGGATCCACCGTGCCGGTGATCAGCAATGGGCCGGACCCGGGAACTCGCATCGCGTTGCTCTCGAATTCCCCGGTGTTGCCGTCGTCGATGTCGATGAGCGCATAGTCGTTGTGCGCCCGGCTGGTTCGATAGAACGAGCCGAACTTGGAGCCGACGAGGCTGCCGTACATGGGGTACGCGCCCGTCGTGACGGCGGAACCGGTGCTCGACTCGCCCGGATCACAGTGTCCTGCAGTGATGTTGACGGCACCACGCGTCGGATCGACGGCATTGAAGCCCAACGAGCAACGCAGACCGGCCCCGGCCGGGGTACCGGCGAGAAAGCTGTCGCCGCCGAGGTACGAACTGGCGCGAATGGGCCCAGCGGTGAGCGAGGGATCGAACGGCACCCGGTCGAGGAGCGGACCGATTGCATCGATGACGGGGGCCGGGATGTCGAATACAGCCGGGTCGATCACGAATCCGGCCGCCGTCGCCGCCTCGACCATATCCGCGTGGGACGGTCCGTCGGCGACCGCGACGACCGGCAGCCCGGCCGCGTCGAGATTGCCACGGACCGCCGGGCCGACGGCGGCGGTGAACTCGGCCAAGCGGCGCGCTGCGTCGGCGCGGTCGAGAAACTGCTGAGGGCTGAGCCCGAGATCGCGTGCCACAGCGTCGGCCAGTGACGCCGGTTCGGGCGGCGCCGCAACGGCAGTGGGTGCAGACACCACCGTCGCCACGAGCAACGAGACAGCAGTGACCGATAGTGCACACGCACGGCGACGCATAACGACCTTCCCCCCGGGCATCGAACGATGTGATGCCGTTCACTCCGCATACGACTATAGGGGGTCGGCGGCCTCCGCCGTACCTGCTTACCCGGTTCGGACGGTAGCTCCGGTCGCACGCGTGACCTGATCGATGGGAATGCCCAAGCTGGCGGTGCCGCCGAACTGCGCCAGCGCGAGGTTCGCCTCGGTGCAGTCGGGTGCTCCACCGCTGTTGGATCCGCTGGTGATGCCGAGTGCCAGCGTGCCGGTGACGATGGCCCCGCCGCTGTCACCGGCCAAAGTGCATGCGGTACTGGCGAAGCCGCGTACGGTGCGCGACGTGCCGTCCTCCATGAACAGTTGGGTCTCGACGCGATCGGCAGCCACTACACCGCACGTGAACGACGACGACTGCCCGGATTTGCAGACGGGTGCGCCGATGACGGGGGATGCCGTTCCGGTGACGGTGACGGTGCTGCCGTTGGCCCCGCGAACGGTGGGGCGGTCCAGCCCGGCCTTCTGCCCGGCGGCGTCGAGGCCGATGACCGACCAGTCGAGACCGTCCGGTGCTCCCAGGCTCGAGCGATCGAACGAGCCGATCTGGGAGCTGCGCGCGATGTCGGCCGGATCGGGCAGGTACACCGGCGCTCCACCGGACCCGGTCGCCTTGTTCGGATTGCAGTGTCCTGCAGTCAGATTGACGGGACTACCGTCGGCGTCGACGGCGTTGAAGCCGAACGAGCAGATGCTGATCTCGGTCGGCGATGCGTCGGCGATCGGCCCGGCAGTGGTGACGTAGGTGTCGCCGCCCATCGGCGCCGGGTCGGCCGGCTTGTCGCCACCGGGCGCGAGCGTCACCTTGATGTTGGCGAGCAGTGTCGGCAGGTTCAACGCCCGGCCGATCGGACTGTTCGCCACGTCCAGCACGATCTGGTTGTCGATGAAGTCGATGGCTGTGCCGTTGATCTGCTCCGAGATCTCACGGGGTAGGCCGGCGATCCACGAGTTCAGATCTGCCAGCGACTTCTCCAGACCGTCCGCGGACACCGGCGACTGCGCGGTGGCATAGCCGTCCTTGGCGACGGCCTGCGCCGCAGCCGGAGACGTGACGGCGACGACGGCATTGCCGTCGGGTCCGATCCAGGCACCGGCGAAATCGGCGGGTCGGCTCGCGCGGAAATCCGAGGCGTAGGCCGACAGCTCCTGTGCGCGTGCCGCACGATCGAGGTATTCCTGCGGTGAGATCTTCAGATCTCGCTGCACGGCTTCGACGAGCTCCCGCGGAAGCTGATCGGCGGGCGACTGAACCACAGGTTCGGCTGCCGCTGTTCCGGAGAACGAAGCAAGAAGTACGAAAGCCGTCGAGCACAGCACTGCAGTACGCAGAGCCCCGGTGTTACGCATGAAATCCCTTCATCGGGTGCTTGGCATCAGCGCCCCACCCTAGGGCATGCACAACTGAACCAGTGTTCGCCCTGGTCAGGACGCTGGGACTGTCGCTGAGGTGGTCGTCGTAGTCGTGGTGGTGGTGGTGGTCGTCGTCGTTTCCGTCGGCGTCGTTGCTTGCGGAGTGGTGGTCACCGCGACGGGTGGTGTCGTGACCACCGGAGGTGGTGCCGGTGTCGGTTCCGGCGCGGGCGGCGGCGCAGGCAGGGGAGCCGGTTGGGGCGGGGTGTACTCCTCGGCCGTCGGCTCCCGCACCACCTCGGGAGCAGCCGCGGGTGCGGTCGTCGTGGTCGGTGCGGTCGAGGGCACCCGCGCGGAGGTGGTGACCGGTGATCCGGCGTCGGTGACGGTGGGCGGTGTCGTCGCGGGTCCGCTGCTGAACACGCCGCTCAGGGCTGCGATGACGAGAACGATGACCACGCCCGCACCGGCACCGGCGATGATCGTGGTGACGGTACGCGAGCGCTCGCTGCGTTCCTTCTTGTTCTCGGTCGTCGCACCGGAGAATGCGGTTGCGGCGTACTGCTGGGTTGCCGGGCCGGAACCGTCGGGATCTCCGGCCGGAACGATGGGCTCCGAGCGCAGCTGGGACGGGCCGAACACCGGTGCCACCGCCGGTATCGCCTCGGAGAACGCGAGGGGCGGCGGCGGAGCGACCACCGGGATCGCGTCGGTATCGAGAGAGTCCGTGCCGTCGTTGCGCGTGACCACCGGCGCTGCGCCGGTCACCATCGAGTTGCCGTCGACGTCCTCGATCTCGGCGATGTTCAGTGCGCCGCGAGCCGCAGCGAGCGGCTCGACGAGCAGCGCGCCTGCGGTGCGCTCGCCGATGTCGGCGACCACCGAAGGTAGGGCGGCACTGCCGCCGGTGAGCACGACCGTGCCGGTCGACGGCACGTCGAGCAAGCCCAACGTCGGCGCGATCAGGTCTGCGAACTCGGCGCGGGTGACCGTCGTCGTATCCGAGACGCCGGGCAGCTCCACCGCGATCGTGGCCACGTCCGCGGTGCTCAACGTGTGTTTCGCCTGCTCGCAGGACGCGACGACACCGGTGAGAGAAGCCAGAACTGCGGCGTCGGACAGGTCGAGGTGTTCGCGATCGGTCACCACGTGATCGAACAGGGCATCGGTGAACACGTCACCGCTGACCGCGGTGGTGCGCTCGGTGCCGCCGCCCGGATACGTCGAGATGTCGGTGCCGGTGGCCCCGATGTCGATGACCGTGACGGCAGCCCCCGGGCTCGGCTGAGCGAACGCGCTCGCGGCCTTGGCCTCGGGAACCAGTGCGACGTCGGTGAGACCGGTGTGATCGAGGGCGTCGCGCAGCAGAGCGATGTTCTCGCGTGGCCATCGCGTCGGGTACGTCATCGTCGTGACGGGCGTGGACGCTGATTCGGACGTCTCGGAGAACATGCTCACGAGGCAGTTGGCGGCGTTGGCCATCAGATCCTCGGCGCGATACGCGTCGGCATCGGGTTCGAGATCTTCTTGCTTGCCGACCAGATCGACGAAGCGAGTGAACGGCGCGGTGTCGACGGACTCTCCGAGATGGGCGCGGCCGTCGTCGTCGAACCTCAGTGTCGTCGGCAGTACGACGACGGTGGGTTCGAACGCGGTCGAGTCGCGATACACCGCAACGGACCTGGTGTTGCCGATTGTGATTCCGAGATGCCCGGCACCGCTCATGGAGTGCCGCCCGTCGTGGCTCCGGCCGGAGCTCGGTCCTGCGGAGCGAGACGTCCGGCCTGGGTGTTGTCGTCGGCGTTCTCGTCGGGGGTGGGCTTCGGCGGGTCCTCGGCGGTGTCGTCTTCGGGCAGCTCGGGTCCGACTGGTTCGTCGTCGGTCGGCGGCGTCGTGGTGGGGTCCTCGGTCTCGGTGGCCTCCGGAAGGTCGACGGCGGGTCGCGTGTCGACCTCGGCCGCGTCGCGTTCGGAGCGTCGCTCTCGGGTCGGATCCGTAGCCGTGGTGGTGGTATCCGGCGTGATGATCGGTGCAGGCGAGACGGCGGGCACGAGTTCGGCTGCCGGTTCGACGACGGCAGTGGGGAAGTCGATCGGCCCACCCGGCCGGATTCCCGACGTCGTCGTCGGGGGCGCGACCTGAGCGTTCTCGATGGTGGGCACCGGGGTGTCGGCGGATGTGCCGAGCTGCAATGCGATCACACCGGCACCGACCGTCAGCGCCGCTGCGAACGCCGCGGCGGCGAACAGTGGGGCGGTGAACAGGGGACGACGGTCGGCGCGGGTCGGTGCGCCGACGACGGCGAGGCGTTCGGTGACGGCGTCGACCGGGTACCGGGCAGCCAGAAGCGCTGCACCACGAGCCGCGGCGACGGCAGTGTCCTTCTTCTCCATGGTTGCTCGCATCGACGAGTTCCAGGCGGCCAGCGCCTCCTCTTCCGATACGAGCGCAACGTGCGCCAACCCGTGCCCGTTCATGGCCGCACGCAGGGCGAACACCTGCTCGGCGGTCCAGCGGGCCGGGTAGGTGGCGGCCGCAGCGAGATCGCCGGGGCGCAGATCGATCGACGACGCCACCTCGGTGAGCAGGCACAGCAGCGCCATCGACGTCAGCTGTTCGGCGGGAAAGACGGTGCCCCGGCTCCCGGTGACGCCGTCGCCGAGCGCGTCGAGGAAGTGCGTGTACGCCTCGGAGTCGTTGTCGGTGGCGTCACCGAGTGAGACGGTGCCGTCGGGGTGAGTGTTGAGCACGGTCGAGTGCAGGGACGCCAGATGCAGGGAGGGGCCGGGCGCGATGGGGTGCGACACGGCCGCGACGGCCTGCTCGTCGTCCAGATAGAGGCCGACGTCCGGTGCGCCGATACTCGCCCCGCCGGGCTGCTCGGTCATGCGGGCTGCTCGGTCATGGGGATATCTACCTGTCCTGGGCTCGGAGTCGATGTTCGGTCGTTATGTCGCTTCGGATCCTCACACAGTTACACCCGCAGGAGGGGGCATCAGCGTGCCGCAGTCAGGTGGTCGATGTTCCGTAGCCCATCGCCCGCAGCATCGAGATCAGTTCCGAGCGCGACCCGGCTCCGAGCCTGCGGCGAATGCGAGCCACATGATGTTCGACGGTTTTCGGGGAGATGTAGAGCCGGCTGCCCACCTCGCGGTACGTGACGCCGAGAACCAGTAGCTCGGCCACCTCGGCCTCGCGTTCGCTCAGAGATCCCGACGGCTGCGGCGTCGTCCCGTCGGTCTCCCGCTGATGCGAGCTGGGCTGACGCAACGACCGGGCGATGTGCAGTAACGAGGTGGCCGTGGCGGTGTCGGCGACGGTCAGCGCGGCCTCGCTCGCCAACCGGGCACCGTCCCACGGCAGGCCGAACGCGGTGAGGGTGCGCGCCGAGAGTTCGACCTCGGCGGCGTCGGGCCTGCCCTGTAGAACGCCGAGCCACGCCCGCCCCGCCGCGGCGAGTGCGGAACTGTACGGGTGCGTCGAAGCGGCGGACGCGAGGGCCTTCGCGTGCGGCACCAGGGCTTCGGGCGTCTGCGCCACGATGGCGGCCTGCACCTGATACCAATGCAGCGCCGACGCCCACACCGGCGGATCCCCCAACGCGGCGAGCAGCGTCGTGGCCTGCGACACGAGGTGCTCGACGCGATCGAACTGGCCCACTCGTGTTGCGGCCAGCACCAATTCGCCGAGGGGCAAGAGAGAGAACAGATCGATCGAGTACGCGGCGACGACGTTCTGCGCCTGGGTCCACGCCGTGACGAGAGACCCGGCGTCCCCGGACCTGCGGGCCAACCCCACTCGAATGCCGTGCAGGAACAGGTGATTGCGCACGTGCGAGTCGGGGATCTCGAGCGGGTCGACCAGGTGGCAGGCCTGCGCGGCGTCTCCTCGCAGCATGGCCGCCCAGCCGCCGATGAGAACGAGCCGCGTGTGGGCCTCGGATCCCGGCCGCAGCTCGGGTAGGGCACGAGCGATGACGGAGTCGACGCGGGCGAGATCACCGCAGTGCATGGCATGCAGGGCGGCCACCGCGGCTGCCGAATCCGGAGCGCACCAACGATCGGACGGCGCGGCCGTCAACGTGACCGCGCGCATCAGCGCGTTCGTCGCCGCACTCGACGCCGCAGCGCTGCGTGAGTCGATCGAACCGAGGACCCCGTCGACGAGCAACGCGCCCGACGCCGTGCTCGACGTCGGTGCCAGCGATGCCACGACACTCAGTGCGCGGTCGGCAGCAGGGCGGTCGCCTGCGGCAGCGGCCGACAAGGCAGCCCACACCGCATCGGTCCCGAGTCGATCCGTCCCGAGCCAGGCGAACAATTGCGCACTGCGCGAGACCATTCCGCGCTGCGCGGCGACCGACGCCGAGACCCTGACCGCAGTGCGTAGATCGACCTGCGTGTGATCGGTGGCCGCATCGAGAATCTCGTCGGCACGACGGCCTGCCTCGTCGAGGTGTCCGGTCGCGGCGGCCACCTCTGCCCGCCGGGCCGCGAGCGCAGATGGGTCGAATCCCGCCGCTGCTGCCGCGTCGTACAGCTGGCCAGCGGACTCTATGGAAGTCGAATCACCCTGTCCAGCAAGGAAATCAGCGAGGTCTGCGCGTACGACCCCGTGCGCCGCCAACACTCGCGCTGCCGAGGCGTCGAGCAGACCGGATTTCGCCGCAACCTCGGTGATGCGGTCGAGCAGCACCCGGCATCGACGCTCCCCGATCATCTCGGTCAGGGGACCTTCGGCGGACGGGACCAACGCGCCCGTGGCGTCGAGAAGACCGGAGCTGCAGGCGATATCGACGACCGTCTCCGCGTCGGCCGCCCGTGTTACGAGCTGCGCCGCCGTGACCGGGTCCGGGACGACGCCGAAGCGAGCCGCGAGCAGCACGGCGCGGGTGTCGTCGGTGGTGTCGACAAGTATCCGGCGATGCTGCTCGGCAACCGATTCGGTGACCGCGCGCAGCGGAGTGGGGTCGGACCGTTCGCCCCCGAGCGCGGCCAGTGCCGCGTCGACGGCGACGAGAAGCCCTCCGGTGGACTTTGCGATCGCGCTCGCCAGCGACGCCGAGATCGGCCGAGCGACTGCGGCTGCCCGCGTTGCGATCGACGTCTTGTCCAACGGCAACAGCGTCAGGCGAGCGGCACCGGCGGATGCGACGAGCTTCTCGATCCGGGAATCGTATCGGCGCGGGGCCGTGGCGAGAACCAGCGTGATGTCCGAACGGGTTGCTGCAGCGGCGATCTCGTCCACGCGGTGATCCGGCAACAGATGGGCGTCGTCGACCAGAACCGTCGCACCCGACGGCGCGTCGGTGACACTGCCTGCATGCACCGTCGTCGCGGCGGCCGCGACCGCACCGAGCACCGCGGATCGACCGGAGCCGTTCACCCCGACGACAACATGCACACCGGTGCTCGACGACGCGTCACGAACGAATCGATCGGCGCGCTCGACGCCGACGAGAGCGGATGGGCTGTTGGCCACGGTCGGTCTATCGACCGGTCAGGCCGCCGACGACCCCGCCGAGTCCGTCACCCAGGCCCTGACCCACACCTCCGACAACACCGCCGAGGCCCTGCCCGACGCCCTGACCGACGTCGCCGAGGGTCGGGCCCTGGTACGTCGGTAGCGGTTGTGGCGTGAACTGCGGTGCTTGCGGGACCTGCACGGCCGGAGGCTGGTAGTTGGGCACCGTCGGTGCGGCGATCGACGGGATGGTCGGCACGGTGGCGGCCCCGTTCTGGCCGGGGACCGCGGCGGGCGCTCCGGCGACGGGTGCCCCGGCAACAGGAGCCCCGGTGGCCGGATCGATCTGGGTGACACTGCCGTCGGCGTTGACCACCGTGGTGGGTGCACCCGTGGAGCCGACTGCTGCAGAACCGGTCGGCCCGGTCGTGGACCCGACTTCTGCCACCGCGGCCGTGCTGCCGGGAGTCTCGCTGCTCGAGATCTCGGCGTTGGATTCGGCCGGAGTGGTGTTGTCCGAGGTGAGGGCCGTTCCGACCGACAGTCCGCCGCCCGCGAGAAGGGCCAGCACGACGACGGATCCGGCGACCAGGCCTGCCTTTTTCCGTCCGGACATCCCCGATTCCGACGCCACTGCCGTCGGGGTCGGGGCGGGCCGCGGGGTGGGACGGGGCATCGGCGCGGCAACGGCGGTCGCGGCGGGAACCGCAGCCAATGCTGCTGCATCGTCCGCGGCGGTGGCGTCGGCGATGTCGCTGCCGAGGATCGCGGCTCCGATCGCGACGGTCAGTTCGGGGCGAGGCCCGGCCACGACCGGTACTCGCAGTTCGGTCGAGACGAGCTCGGCGACGAGCGGGATGGCCGAGCTGCCGCCGGTCAGCACCACCTGATCGATGTCGGTGACCTCGAGGCCTGCGGCCGTGACGGCGTCACGCACGACGCCGATGGAGGCCAGCAGCGATGCGCGAACGAGGTCTTCGACTTCCGAGCGGACCAGTCGTACTTCGGTGTGCAGCCCCGGCAGGTCCACCGTCAGCGACGTGGAGGTGTCGTAGGACAGCTGTTCTTTGGCCTCGCCGCAGCGGGCGCGCAATTCGACCAGTGCACCGACGGTGTCGGGATCGAAGGGATCGAACTCGAACGACTGACTGCCCGAGACGGTGTCGAGTACGTACTGCATGATCTCGTGGTCGAACTGTGCGCCGCCGAACTCCTGCGAATGAACGCCGGTTCCGACGACGCCTGCGTCGGACCCGGTCCGCATCAGCGTGACGTCGAGAGCCGTCGCGCCGAGGTCGTAGACGACCGCGAGACCGTCGGACTGGGTTCCACGGGTGACTTCGAGCCAGCGCATCGTGGCGACCGACTCGGGAACGAGCGTGACGTCGGTCAGGCCTGCGCGATCGAGCGCTTCGCCGAGCACCTCGACGGTGTAGGCGGTCCAGCGTGTGGGGTGGGTGACCACCACGGAGGGGGAGGAGTCGACACCGGCGGAGACGTCGGCGACGAGGGCACGAGTGGCGGTGGCGTACAGGTCCTCGGCGCGGTGACTGCGGCCGTCGTCGTCGATCAGTTCGACAGGGTCACCGACGCGATCGGCGAACCCACTGATGAGATGGCGCGTCGAGCGGTCCCACAGGTCGGCGAGACTGGGGGCCGCACCGGGACGAAGATCGAGGGCCGAACGCTTGACCACCGAGGTCACCGGGTCGGTATCCAGGGCGGCAACAGCCGTCACAGTTCCGATCCGTATGCCGAGCCCTGCGTTCATCTGCCGCCACCTTCTTGTCGCACTGCCCTGGTTCCCACCGCCGTTACCCGCACTGTCGGCTCGGTGCCCCGATTCGTTACGTCTCACAGCAGGTTAGAGCGTGCAACGAGGTAAATCCCCTAAAGCGCTCAGATCCCCTAATGCAAGTCCCCTGGCGACCCCCCGGGGGAGTAGGGGGATCGTCCCCGTTGGGCGGGGGCTCTGCGGACCATAGCTTTGTGATCAACCACGAAGCATCACTCGTCAAGGAGACTCACATGGCTACCAACGCCGTACTCGATTTCATTCTCGGCCTGCTGCGCGACGACAACGCCGCTGCTGCCTACTGCGCCAACCCCGAGACGACGTTGGCCGCTGCCGGCCTCGGCGGCGTCACCCACGCGGACATCGTCGCGGTGGCCCCGTTGGTCGCCGAGTCGGGACTGTTCGCCGGTGCAGGCAGCCAGCTCTCGGCGATTCTGGGTGCAGGCGGATCCGCAGGCCTCGACGGCGCACTCGCCGGAGGCGCGAGCCTCGGCGGCGGACTGTCGGCCGGACTCGGCATTGCCGCAGGAGCGGTAGCCGGCGGCGGGCTCGCCGCAGGTGGCGCGCTGACCGGTGGAATCGACGTGGCGGGCGAGATCGAAGCGTCGCTCCAGGCAGCTCTCGCTGCAGCTCTGGCCGTCGGTGGCCAGATCGGCCTCGAACTCGGCACCGCATTCGGTGGCGCTCTCGACGCACTCATCGGTGCCGGTGCGGGCATCGGCGGCGGACTCGGTGGCGGAATCGATCTGGACCTCGACGGTCTTCTCGGCGGCACGGTCGGACTCGGCGCTGCGCTCACCGGACTCATCGGAGCAGGCGCAGACATCGGCGGCGAGATCAGCGCCGACCTGGCAGCGCAGCTGCAGGCAGCCCTCGACGCCGCGATCGGCGCCACCGGCGCAGTCGACCTCGCCGCGCTGGCCGACATCCAGGGCGGACTGTCCGGCGCACTCGGTGCCCTCTTCGCAGTCGGCGGAACCGTCGGAGCCGAACTGGGCGCTGCCGTCGGTGGCGTCTTCGAATCCGTGCTCGACGCCGGAGCCGGCCTGGACATCGTCGGCGGCCTCGGCACCGCGCTGACCGCAGGCATCGGCGGCGCTCTCGCCGGACTCGGAACGGTCGGTGCGGACCTCACCGCAGACATCGCAGCAGCCCTCAGCGGATCCGCTGAAGCCGGAGCCGCGCTGGTCGGCGACATCGCCGGTGGCATCGGTGGCAGCCTCGGCGGACTCTTCGCCGTCGACGGTGCCATCGCAGGATCCATCGGAACCGCACTCGGTGCAGTACTCGACGCCGGTGCCCTCGCTGACATCGACGTCGACGCACTCCTCGCAGCCGGCGGCAACATCGGCACGGTCGTCAGCGGCGCCCTGGGCGGCGTCCTCGATCTCGACGCCGGAGTCGTCGGAAACCTGGCCACGGCCATCGACACCGCGATCGAGGGAACCCTCGGTGCCGGGCTGGGCATCGGTGGCAGCATCACCGGCGAACTGGCGGGTGAGCTGACGGGTGAGCTGACCGGCGGAATCACCGGCGCGCTGACCGGCGGAGTCACGGGCAGCCTCGAAGTAATTCTCGGAACCGCGTTCGGTGTGGGCGGCGCTGCAGGCGCACAGCTCGGCACGGCCGTCGAAGCAATCGTCGACGCCGGAGCCACACTCGACCTCGGAGCAGCACTCGGCGCGAGTGCAGATCTCAGTGCTCAGCTGGCCGGTGCGGTCGACACGGCCGTGTCCGCAGGTGCCGATCTCACCGGCACCGTGGAAGGCACCCTCTCCGGACTCGGTGGCCTCGGCGGCGGCTTGACCGGCGGCCTCGCCGGACTCGGCAACGTCGGCGGAGACCTCACCGGCGGCCTGGCCGGACTCGGTGGCCTCGGCGGCGGCCTGACGGGTGGCCTCGCCGGAGTCGGCAGCGTCGGCGCAGGTATCACCGGTGGCCTCGCGGCCGTCGGCAGCGCAGGAGCAGATGTGACCGGCGGCCTGGCGGCGGTCGGCAACGTCGGCGGCGACGTGGCCGGTGGACTGAACGGGCTCGTCGACGCGGGCACGAGCCTGACCGGCGGACTGGCCGGGCTCGGCAGCCTCGGCGGCGGAATCGCAGGCGGTGTTGCAGGTGGAGTCGAAGGCGGTGTCTCGACCGGCATCGACGCAGCCGCGCAGGCCGGTGCAGGACTGGAAGGCACCCTCACCGGTGCCGTCGACGGCGGAATCGACGCGGCCGCGCAGGCCGGCGCCGGACTGGAAGGCACTCTGACCGGCGCTGTGAACGGCGGAATCGACGCCGGTACGCAGGTCGGTGCAGGACTCGAATCGGCAGGTGACCTCGCCGGTTCCGCCGCGGGTGACCTGGCCGGAAACGTCACCGGAGGACTCGAGGGCACCGTGGGCGGCGTCGTCGACGCGGGAACCTCGGTGGGCGGCGAGATCGCGTCGAACATCGGCGGCGGACTGGATGCCGGCGGCTCGATCGGCGGCGGACTGGCCTCCACGGTGAGCGGGGGTTTGGATGCTGGTGCGGACGCTGCGGGTTCCGTGGCCGGCGGGTTTGACTCCGCCGCGCAGCTCGGTGGCCAGGTCACCGGTGCAGTGCAGTCGGGCGCCGAGGGATCTTTCGAGTCCGGGAGCTCCTTCGATTCCAGCGCGAACGCATCGGGTACGGGCTGGTCGAGCGTCGACTCCGACGTCTTCGGACAGAGCGAGAGCAGCACGGACCTGTTCGGCGAGACCGGCGGCAACCTGCACGGATCGGTCGATTCGGCAGCAGATTCGCTGGGCCACTCGCTGACCGTCGACCACGACTTCGACCCGCTGAACCCCTGATCGCGTTGCCTGTGATCAGGTGACGAAGTGACGAGTCGGCCCCGAGTGTTCAACGACACTCGGGGCCCGAGTCGTCGCTAGAGTTTGGGAATGCGGCCTGCGGAACGGGTTGGGTTCGCGGGAGTCGACGAGATGGGTTGTGGAGACACAGGTATGGACGGGCAATCTACGGAACTGGCCGAGCTGCTCGATCGCACCGCGGAGGTAGCGACATCGGCGGGACGATCCGATCTGGTCGATCGAGTCGAGGCAGCGAAGTCGCGTGTGCTCGACCCTCGACGTCGCATCATCGTGGTCGGACCCCTCAAACAGGGCAAGAGCCAGTTCGTGAATTCGCTGCTGAATCTGACGGTGTGCTCGGTGGGCGACGACGAGACCACCGCGATTCCGACGGTGGTGTCCAACGCGGACAGCTTCTCCGCGCAGCTCGTGCTCGCGAATCCCGGTGACGAACCGATTCGGGTCGACGTACCGCTCGAAGAGATCACCACGGTCACTCCGGCGAGTCCCCGGGCTCAGGGCCGGGAGGTGCTGCGGCTGGACATCGCGGTACCGAGCCCACTGCTCGCCGACGGCCTGGTGCTGGTCGACACGCCGGGAGTCGGTGGCCACGGAAACCCCCATGCGGCAGGGACATTGGGTCTGATTCCGTCGGCCGATGCCGTGCTCGTCGTGTCCGATGCCTCTCGTGAATTCACCGAGCCGGAATTGGCGTTCCTGCGGCAGGTGCAGGGTCTGTGCCCGGCTGTGGCGGTGCTGATCACCAAGATCGATCTGTATCCCCATTGGCGGCAGATCGTCGAGGCCAACCGTGGACATCTGGACCGTGCGGGCATCAGCGTGCAGATGCTGCCGGTGTCGTCGTTGTTGCGTTCGCACGCAGTGCGTTTGAACGACGAGGAACTCAATGCCGAATCCGGCTTCCAGCAGCTGTACGCGTTTCTGCGCGACGACGTGGTGGCACGAGCCGACGTGCTGGCTCGCGCATCGGTATCCCTCGATGTCCGCTCGGTGACCGAGCACCTGACACTGTCGTTCGGCAGTGAGCTTGCGGCGCTGAAGGATCCGGAGCGCGCGGCCGCCGCAGTCGCCGGGCTCCAGCGCGCCAAGTCCGCCGCCGAGGAACTGCACAAGAGGTCCTCGCAGTGGCAACAGACGCTCGGTGACGGAATCGCAGATCTCGCGTCGGACATCGATCACGACCTGCGCGACCGACTGCGACGCGTCACCCGGGAGGCCGAGGAAACCGTCGACGAGGGGGATCCGGGGAAGGACTGGCCGCAACTGGGCGAATGGCTCGAAGAGCAGATTGCTGCGTCGGTGGGCGACAATTTCGTGTGGGCGCACGAGCGGGCTCTGTGGTTGTCGGAGTTGGTGGCCGAGCACTTCGCGTCGTCCGGCGCGGCGGCCCTGCCCGATCTCGATCTCGGCGATCTCGACAATGTGCTCGAGCCCGTGACGTCCCTGGCCGATCTGGAGTCGGGACGGGTGGGTATCACGCAGAAGGTTCTGGTCGGAATGCGTGGATCCTACGGCGGCGTACTGATGTTCGGTCTGATCACTACGTTCGTCGGGCTGAGTCTGCTCAATCCGATCTCGATCGGAGCAGGCGTACTGCTCGGCACCAAGGCGTACAAGGAAGACAAGGAGAATCGCGTCAAGGCTCGTCGCTCCGAGGCCAAGATGGCGATTCGCCGCTTCACCGACGACGTCAGCTTCCAGGTGGGCAAGGAGTCGAAGGATCGGCTGCGTCAGATTCAGCGGGTGCTGCGAGATCACTTCACCTCGATCGCCGAGCAGACATTGCGTTCGCTCAACGAGTCGTTGCGCTCGGCGCAGGAAGCCGCTGCCGCCGACAACACCGATCGCACCGCCCGGATCGCGAGGCTGGAGAACGACATGCGGCTTGTCTCGGAATTGAATGCTCGCGCAACGCGTCTGGTGAAGGACGTCGCGGTATGAGCGTGACGGCACTGGCCCGAGCGCGCGATCTGATCTCGGCAGCGCGGTCGACGTACGCCGGCGACGCGGAGGCGTCCTGGATGCTCGACGAATGTCTCTACCGTTTGGACGAGCCGCTCCGGGTCGCGCTTGCGGGATCGCTCAAGGCCGGCAAGTCCACTCTGCTCAATTCGCTTGTGGGACAGGACATTGCGCCGACCGACGCTACCGAATGCACCAAGGTCGTCACGTGGTATCGCAATGGTGTCTCACCCAGTGTGACAGCTTGGTACGACGGCGATCGCGCGGCGAACGTTCCGGTGCAACGACGCGACGGGCGGCTGACGTTCGATCTCGGTGCGTTGACGGCGGCGCAGGTCGATCGTCTGGACGTCGAATGGCCGGCAAGTACTTTGGCGCAGACGACGATCATCGACACCCCCGGCACCTCGTCGCTCTCTCGCGATGTCTCGGCGCGCACGTTGGCGATGCTGACCCCCGAGAATTCGTCGTCGGGGGCCGACGCAGTGGTCTACCTGCTGCGCACCCTCAATGCCACGGACGTCTCGTTTCTCGGGCAGATCGGGGCACACGTCGGCGGTGATTCCGGGCCACTAGGCGTCATCGGGGTGGTCTCCCGGGCGGACGAGGTCGGCTCGGGCCGCATGGACGCGATGATGTCGGCCAAGGAGGTCGCGGCGCGGTTCGCGTCCGAGCTCGAAGCCACCGGGCTGTGCCAGGCCGTCGTCCCGGTGGCGGGACTGTTGGCGTTGGGAGCAGAGACGTTGCGGCAGAGCGAGTTCGCCGCATTCCAGATGCTCGCGACGGTACCGACCGAGGATCTGCAACTGGCGATGCTCTCGGCCGATCGGTTCGTGCGGGCGGAGAGCACTCTGCCCGTCGATGCCGCCCTGCGCGCCAGCATCGTCGACCGCTTCGGCCTGTTCGGGATTCGGATGGCCGTGACGCTGATTCGGCTCGGTGTGCGTGATTCGCCGACACTGGCGGCCGACCTGGTCGAGCGCAGTGGACTGTCCGAACTTCGCTCGGTGATCGACGTGCAATTCGGCCAGCGAGCGGATCAGCTGAAGCTGCACTCGGCTCTGGTTGCGCTGCAACGAATTCTGGAGTTCCGACCGGAGTCGCATGCGCTGCGTACCGAAGCCGGCAGGATGCTTGCCGACGTGCACGGGTTTGCCGAACTACGATTGCTCGGCCGATTGCGTTCGGTCACACCGACATTGCCCGACGGCGGACTGCTCGATCTGCAGCGCATCATCGGCGGCTTCGGTATCGCCGCCACCGAGCGTCTCGATCTGCCGCCCGATGCGGGACACACTCAGCAACGCGACACGGCACTGGCTGCGGTGCGTAAGTGGCGATCCCTCTCGGAGCATCCGCTTCTGGACCGGTTCACGTCGAATTCGTGTGCCCTCGCCGCGCGCAGTGCCGAAGGGATTCTCGCCTCACTGACGTGAGGAGCGTCGAGGTAGCAGCGCGACGACCGTGGCGGCTGCGGCAGCGCCTGCCACGACGAACGGACCCCATTGCAGCACGCCGCCGAGCAGGGCCGAGGCGTCGGAGACGAAGGTCGAGAACGTGACGGCCGCCCCGATGGTCAGAATTCCTACCGCGCTCATCAAGATTTTGGACGACGTGGCTGCGCCGCGGAGCAGGTTCAACGAGACGAATCCGAGCAGTACCAGCACGGCGGCGGCAGCACCGCTCGAGATGAGGGTGGCCGACGCCGTGTTCCGGACGTCTGCGGCGCTCGCCGTCGAATCCTGCTGAGCCACGGCGGTTTCGACGCCCAACAGAACGACGTTCCAGTTCAGCGCGATGACGGCGGCCAGCGCCAGGATCAGTGCGGCGGTCGCCGCCCACAGCCCGGTCGCGATCTTCGGCAGACGGGAGTCTGCGGTGGATTCCTGTCGTGGCCGAAGAGGTTCGACGGACAGCTCCGGCCGCGGTGGTTGCGGTCGGGCAGGCCGAGGCCTGTGCGCTGTCGGATCGTTCGGTTCTTCGGCCACGGTGCAGGAGTCTATCCGTCAGCGGTGCTGCGACGCCGTCTCACCGCAGCACCACCGCGACGCCCTCGTACGGACCGAGGTTCATCGGGAAACTGTGCAGTTCGTCGACCGTCGCGATCTCGTTGTCGTCGAACACATCGATGGCGCAGGTGCCGGGCACCAGGTGCTTGGACTGAATAGTTGCGCTGATCTCGTCGGACGAGAAGTTCAGCACCGTGGCCTGGATGGTGCCCTGGCCGAGTTCGTGCACCATCACCAACAGGCTCTTGTGCGAGACCGTCGGAATGTCGATCTGCTGCGCCGTGGCAATTCCGTACTTGTTGCGCAGCTCGATGATTCGAGCCAGCTGCCGAGCGAACGACTGCGGGTCGGCCAACTGCTCCGGTAGCGACCCGTACAGGCTGCGTCCACGGGGAATGCCCGACTCCGAGCGCACGGCGTCGGGGAAATACCCCATCAGGTCGTGTGCGCCGCGGTTGAGCCAGCGAGTGTCGCCCTCCTTGATGAGATCCTCGACCTCGTCGGCGGCGATCGGAAGAATGCCCAGCAAGTCCCAGCCGGACAGTGCGAACACGCCGGGCTGCAGTGCGTTGTACATGGCGAGCAGCAGGTGCGCTCGTTTGACGGTCTCGATGTCCTGCTCGTCCATCCGATCGAGATCGCGGATGCCGAGCGACGCGGTGATCACACTGGCTGTGGTGCAAGCGATTCCGTTGGTGGTGAACGTTCGGTTGTACGGTGCCCAGCGGCCGGTGAGGCGATCGGTGAGTTCACCGCGAATGCGATCGCCCAGATCGCAGCCCTTGACCGACTCGCCGCCGTAGGCGAACTCGTCTTCTGCGTGCAGTGTCGCGAAGTGGATGAGCTCGAACGTCATCTCGTCGTGGTTCTGCAGCGCGTGCACCAACGATGCCGTGTCGACGCCATGATCACGCGCCAAAGTCATGGTAAGTCTGAGGAATTCGGTGTTCCCCATGACGAGCGCGTGCTGGTAGGCCGGACGGTTGATGAAGTCGTACGACAGGTCGGCACCGTTGGTGCCCATCGCCTTGATGTCGTCGATCGTCAGGTTCAACTCCTGGAAGGTGAACCCACCCATCTTGCGCACCACACTGGCGATCAGGTGATTCGCGGCCTCCGAGAGTGGGTGCCCCTCGGACCAACCCGGACCCTCTGCACGCCGTTCGACGCCGAGGAAACCGTTGGCGTCCAAGCGCAACGCGCCGGCACCGAGATCGGCGATGGAATGGCAGGCGTCGCCGATGACGAGGCGCATTCCCGCGAACGATGGGTCGAGCCAGTTGATGGATGGCTGACCGGCCTTGAAGTAGTGCAGGTACACCCAACGCCGCTCGACGCCGTCGATGCCGACGACGGGAGGTGTTGCGCTCCAGTTGGTTTCCTTGACACCGAGCTCGTAGAAGATCACTCGCTGCAGCTGACCGATGATGTAGCCGGCGCGAGCGAGATTGGCCTCGGCCTCGGCGTCGATGTTCTGCGAGTCCGCACCGGCGCGCACGCGGGGGAGCAGGTGCCAGTCCTGCGGCTCGATCTCGACCATGTGGTAGATGCCGGGGTAATCGGCGACGGCCATCTCGGCCAGCCGGAAGTCCGCACCCTTACCGGTGTGGCCGGGAACGATGTCGTCGATGACGATGCCGTCGTACGCGGAAGCCACGACGCACAGGCGTCGGAACTCTTCTTCCGAGCCGAAGGCGGGGTCGATCTGCATACCGATGCGGTCGAAGTGGCCGTCGACGGACGGGGTGGGACGCCACCCGTGGATGCCGCCCGCCACTTTCACCGGTCCGGTGTGCACGGCGGTGACGCCGATTTCGGAGAACGCCTGCCACAACTTCTCGTCACCGAGGGTGCTCAGGAAGCTGGTCTGCGGAGCGTTGATCACCGAGATGGGGTAGGCGGTGAACCAGACGGGTGCTCGCTCGACGGCAGCACGCGGGTCGGGATCGGCATACGGGTTCTGCCACATGCTGCCCTTGCCCGACAGCTGTTCGGCAATGAGCTTGGCATCTCGCAGCATCGACTGTTCGGTGAGCCAGTCCACGTACTCGGGATTGGACGCGACCGGCTCGCTGTCCGGTGTGGGACCACTACTTCGGTTCGCACGACGCACGGACGGACGAAGCGGTTTCGGCCGAGCCGGGTAGAACTTTTCGTCGTAGGTGATCTCGCTCGGTTCGTGCTGCACTTCGGGATCCATGTGCCTCCGTAGCCTCGCTTTTCTTCAACCCTACGTAGGGCGCGGCCGATCCGCAGGGTTGTGGTTCCCCTCTTCTTCGACCAGCGAAACCTAGCGTGTGGGCGCGCCGGGCCCGGCCCGTCGATCGGTGAGCGTCGGCCGAATCACACCAATGTCATTCCGCGCGACCGGTTTTGTTCGATATGTGAACGTCATCGAATCGATACCGCCTGGTGTGGAATGTCTGAATCGGATAGGCCATAGTGAGGAAGTACCAACTGTCCCTTCAGTCACATCAGACTCACGGGTCACATCCCCTCAGCCACAGGAGTTGTCCATGCGACGTCTTGCCCGCACATCGATCCTGGCCTCGACGGCCGCCCTGGCCGCCGGCATCGGTGCGGTCGTCCTCGTACCCATGGCCTCGGCCGAGCCCGAGACCGAGCCCGCGATGCCACTCGGCTCCGCAGTTCTCGAAAGCC
Source organism: Rhodococcus sp. KRD175 (assembly GCF_017168275.1). NCBI lineage: Bacteria > Bacillati > Actinomycetota > Actinomycetes > Mycobacteriales > Nocardiaceae > Rhodococcus > Rhodococcus sp. KRD175. The sequence continues at coordinate 257,192 of NZ_JABFAQ010000004.1, read as the reverse complement.
CCGACCTGGTGGTCTCGATGGCCACTGTCTGCGACACCGCAGTCGAGAAGGCCCCCGAGGGCGGCGTCGTCGCACTGCAGGTCAAGGTCGAGAACAAGGGTGCCGACGACGCGTCGAACGTCAACGTCAACTACGGCGCACTGCCGGGTCTGCAGGGTCAGAACACCGAGAAGACCATCAAGGCGGGCGAGGCAATGACCTACACCGTGCCGTCGGCCGATCGCGAATGGGTCGCTCGCCCCGCCGGCGCAGCTGCCTTCGCCAGCGCACTCGATGCCGACTTCATGAACAACATCACCGGCGGACTGCTCAGCTACAGCTGCATCCCCGCACCCGCCACCGAGCCTGCCGAGTAATTCTCGTTCTGCACTTCTCTCCCGCTGCGCCGCGACGATCCCCGCCGATCGTCGCGGCGTACTGCTGTGGAGGGGCTTCGCCCCATGTGCGTGGAACTTCGTAGCAGGGGTCGAGTTTCCACTCACCTGGGTCGTTCCGCAGGCTCCACTCCTACTCACATGCGGCGCAGCCGCTCCCTCGGGAACAAATTCGCCACACCCTCCGTTGTGCAGGTCAGCAGCCTTGAGTGGATGAGGCTCAAGTTGGAAGTTGACGCGATAGATCGCGTTGTGCAAACTTGAGCGGAGTTCGCTCACCCAGGGACTGGAACCCACGCAACAACAGGAGGAAACATTATGGCTCGTGCGGTCGGTATCGACCTCGGGACCACCAACTCGGTCGTGTCCGTCCTCGAGGGCGGCGAACCGGTTGTCGTCGCCAACTCCGAGGGATCACGCACCACCCCGTCGATCGTCGCTTTCGCCAAGAACGGTGAAGTGCTGGTCGGCCAGCCCGCGAAGAACCAGGCGGTCACCAACGTCGACCGCACGATTCGTTCCGTGAAGCGCCACGTCGGCACGGACTGGACCGTGGAGATCGACGGTAAGAAGTACACCCCTCAGGAAATCTCCGCGCGCACGCTGCAGAAGCTCAAGCGCGACGCCGAGGCCTACCTGGGTGAGGAAATCACCGACGCGGTCATCACCGTTCCCGCGTACTTCGAGGACGCACAGCGTCAGGCCACGAAGGAAGCCGGCCAGATCGCCGGCCTCAACGTCCTGCGCATCGTCAACGAGCCCACCGCGGCAGCTCTCGCATACGGCCTGGACAAGGGCGACAGCGAGCAAACCATTCTCGTGTTCGACCTCGGTGGCGGCACGTTCGACGTCTCGCTGCTCGAAATCGGCGACGGCGTCGTCGAGGTCCGTGCGACGTCCGGCGACAACCACCTCGGTGGCGACGACTGGGACGAGCGCATCGTGACCTGGCTCGTCGACAAGTTCAAGGCTCAGAACGGCATCGATCTGACCAAGGACAAGATGGCCCTGCAGCGTCTGCGTGAGGCTGCCGAGAAGGCGAAGATCGAACTGTCCTCCGGGCAGAGCACCTCGATCAACCTTCCGTACATCACGGTCGACGCGGACAAGAACCCGCTCTTCCTAGACGAGCAGCTCAGCCGCTCGGAGTTCCAGAAGATCACCTCCGACCTGCTCGACCGCACCCGTGCGCCGTTCCAGGCAGTGGTCAAGGACTCCGGCATCGCCGTCAAGGACATCGACCACGTCGTGCTCGTCGGTGGTTCGACGCGTATGCCCGCAGTCTCCGAGCTGGTCAAGGAACTCTCCGGTGGACGCGAGCCCAACAAGGGCGTCAACCCGGACGAGGTCGTGGCCGTCGGTGCTGCACTGCAGGCCGGTGTGCTCAAGGGTGAGGTCAAGGACGTTCTGCTCCTCGACGTCACGCCGCTGTCCCTCGGTATCGAAACCAAGGGTGGCGTCATGACCAAGCTCATCGAGCGCAACACCACCATCCCGACGAAGCGATCCGAGACCTTCACCACCGCTGACGACAATCAGCCCTCGGTGCAGATCCAGGTCTTCCAGGGTGAGCGCGAGATCGCATCGCACAACAAGCTCCTCGGCTCGTTCGAGTTGACGGACTTGCCGCCGGCTCCGCGCGGCGTCCCCCAGATCGAGGTCACCTTCGACATCGACGCCAACGGCATCGTGCACGTCACGGCCAAGGACAAGGGCACCGGCAAGGAGAACACGATCAAGATCCAGGACGGCTCCGGTCTGTCCAAGGAAGAGATCGACCGCATGGTCGCCGACGCCGAAGCTCACGCAGACGAGGACAAGGCTCGTCGCGAAGAGGCCGAGGTCCGCAACCAGGCCGAGTCCCTCGTCCACCAGACGGAGAAGTTCGTCAAGGACAACGAGGACAAAGTCGACGCCGAGCTCAAGGGCCGCGTCGAAACCGCCATCGCCGACGCCAAGACGGCTCTCGCGGGCAGTGACATCTCGGCAGTCAAGACCGCCGTGGAGAAGCTCTCGACCGAGTCGCAGGCTCTCGGCACCGCCATCTACGAGGCTCAGGCCAAGGAGCAGGGCGGCGCAGAGGGTGGCGCGCAGGCTGCTGACGACGGTGTCGTCGACGCAGAGGTTGTCGACGAGCCCGCCGACGACACGGACAAGAAGTGACGTCGGAGAACACCGAGCAGGAACCGGTCACTTTCGTGGACAAGCGAAAGATCGATCCCGAGACCGGTGAAGTACGGGAAGGTGACGCAGTTCCCGAGCCCCTCGCGGGCACCGGAACTGCGCCCCAGCCCGGCTCGGTTGACGCAGGGAACGGCGATGCAGAGATCGACGCCGAGGTAGTGGAAGACCCGCGTGACACTCAGGTCGCAGAACTCACCGCAGATCTGCAGCGCGTGTCGGCGGAGTACGCCAATTACCGGCGTCGTACCGACCGCGAGAAGCAGTCGGGAGCGGAGAACGCCAAGGCGTCCGTCGTCTCGCAGCTTCTTCCGGTTCTCGACGACCTCGAGCGAGCTCGCCAGCACGGCGATCTCGAAACCGGACCGCTCAAGGCAGTGGCAGACAAGTTGGCAGGGGTGTTCTCGAACATCGGTTTGAGCACCTTCGGGGCCGAGGGCGACGCCTTCGACCCGGCCATCCACGAGGCCGTCTCCCATGAGGGCGACGGCAGCAATCCGGTCGTCGGCACGCTGATGCGTCCGGGCTACAAGCTCGGCGAACGCGTGCTGCGTACCGCGATGGTCGGCGTGGTCGACAGTGCTTCCGAGGGCACGGCAACAGAAGAATCGGACGCACCCGCGTCCGACGAGCAGTAAAAAGAAATAGCGCGAGAGGAGGAAACGCCCGGTGAGCCAGCGGGAGTGGATCGAGAAGGACTTCTACAAGGAGCTGGGCGTTTCCTCCAGCGCTACTGCAGAAGAGATCAAGAAGGCGTACCGAAAGTTGGCGCGGGACAACCATCCCGACGCCAATCCCGGCAACGCCGCGGCCGAGAACAAGTTCAAGGCGGTCAGCGAGGCGCATGCCGTACTCGCCGACCCGGCCAAACGCAAGGAATACGACGAGGCCAGGAGGCTGTTCGCGTCCGGTGGCTTCGGTAGCCGCGGTGGAGGCGGATTCTCCCCCGGCGCAGGCGGATTCGGCGGCGGCGGCGGCCAGACCTTCGATGTCGGCGACATCTTCGGTCAAGGCGGCGGCGGCGACGGCGGAATCGGCGACCTCTTCGGTGGCCTGTTCAATCGCGGCGCAGCTCAGCGCCCGCAGAGCAACCGTCCCCGACGCGGCAGCGATGTCGAGACCGAGACCTCGCTGCAATTCCGTGAAGCAGCGCAGGGTGTGACGGTCCCGTTGCGGTTGACCAGTCCGTCCTCGTGCACCACGTGTCACGGCAGCGGAGCGAAGCCCGGAACGAGCCCGCGGGTCTGCCCCAAATGCAACGGCCAAGGTGTCGTCAACCGAAACCAAGGCGCGTTCGGCTTCAGCGAGCCCTGCGACGACTGCCGCGGAACCGGATCCATCATCGACGACCCGTGCGTCGACTGCCGCGGCACCGGAGTGCAGAACCGCACCCGCACCATCACCGTGCGAGTACCCGCAGGCATCAGCGACGGCCAGAAAGTACGACTCGCAGGCCAAGGCGAGGCCGGACTTCGTGGAGCACCGTCCGGCGACCTGTTCGTCACCGTTCGAGTCAAGCCCGACAAGGTCTTCGGCCGCACCGGCGACGACCTCACGGTGACCGTGCCGGTCAGCTACGGCGAACTGGTCCTCGGCACCACACTGTCGGTGCCCACCCTCGAAGGACGTGTCGGCGTCAAGGTGCCACCGGGCACCGTCGACGGCCGAGTGCTACGGGTGCGTGGACGCGGCATCCCGAAGAAGTCCGGCGCAGGCGACCTGATGGTGACCGTCAAAGTTGCCGTCCCGCAGAAACTCGACGATGCTGCTACCGACGCTCTGAAGACCTATCTGGAAGCCGAGAAGGCCAGCGGATTCGACCCGCGGGCCGGGTGGGCAGGTGTGTGATGTCGGTCCCTCCCGAGGGCGGTTCCGCGAAAGCTGGTGGGGCACAAGGTGATCCTGACGCGCAGATCTTCGTGATCTCCGTCGCGGCTCAGCTGGCCGGCATGCATGCGCAGACGCTGCGCACCTACGACCGACTGGGCCTGGTCATCCCGCACCGCACCACCGGCGGAGGTCGACGCTACACACCGCGCGACGTCGCACTGCTCCGTGAGGTGCAGCGACTCTCGCAGGACGAGGGCGTCAACCTCGCCGGTATCAAGCGCATCATCGAGCTCACCAACCAGGTCGAGGCCCTGCAGGCCCGGGTCTCGGAACTGGCGCAGGAGGTCGCGAACGTGCACGCGAGCTATCGCCGCGACCTGGTGCCGATCCAACGCAACGCCCTGGTGGTCTGGAAGCCGAAACACCAGCGCTGAATTCGCCGCCTTCCCCGCAAACGCGCGCGCATTTGTCAGGTGCGCGCAGATTTGCCAGTGATTCGGTCACTATTCCGCGCGCGTTCAGCAAACGCGCGCGCGTTTGCGCTGGCGAGCCGGGCAGCAGTGGCGAACCCCGCCCGCGTTTGCGAGACACCCGGCATCGACCCCTATCCTGGTCCGCATGCAGGCGTGGAATTCGACAGTCGTTCAGTACCATCGCCTTCGGAACGACCTCGCGGTGATCAGGCTCGAGGGCGACGCGATCCCGTTCAGGGCCGGGCAGTCGGTGTCCGTGACAGTTCCTCAGAACACTGCTCTGACGCGGCGATATTCGCCCGCCCTGCCGCCGTCGCTGGACGGCAAGCTCGAATTCCATGTGCGCGCGGTACCCGCGGGGTGGGTGAGCGGGTCGATCGTCAACGAGACGCGGCCCGGTCATGTCTGGCAGATCAGTGATCCGCAGGGCGGTCTGCACGTCGACGATTCCGGGCGTGACGTCGTCATGATCGCGGGCGGTACCGGTCTCGCTCCGTTGCGCGCGATTCTGCTCGATCTCACGCGCTGGGAGCGGCCGCCGAATGTGACGCTGTTCTTCGGCGGCAAGTCGCCGCGCGATCTCTATGCAAGCGACATGCTGTGGTTGATGGCGGCCGAGTTGTCGTGGCTGACCGTCGTTCCCGTCGTAGACCAGCTGCACGAGCCGTGGGCCTCGGACCGCTGGAACGATCGTATTCACGAGGAAATTGGTTCCAGCACATCATTTTTCGAGCCGGAGCACTGCTGGGAGGGTGCTATCGCCGACGTCGTCGCGGTGCAGGGGCCGTTCCCCGACCGTCAGATCCTGGTGTGTGGTTCACCCGGCATGGAGGCCGCCACCGTGCGCGCCCTCGTCGAGATCGGAACCCCGCTCGCAGACATTCACCGCTGAAGCCGAAGCAGAAGACGAAGCAGAACCGCCGCCCCACCACATCAGGGCAGTCGCAGTATTCGACGCAGATGCGCCAGGTCCTCCGGCGGTAGTGCCGTGAATTCCGGCGGCGGGGCGTCGGCGATCGTGCGGGCTTTCTCGGCGAGGCGGCGTCCGGTGTCGGTGAGTCCGATGATGCGTCGTCGACGATCGTGGGGGTCCTCGGTGCGCAACACCAGTTCTCGCTGTTCGAGTTCGCGCACGTTCAGAGATACGTAGGGCACGTCGGAGGCGAGCAGATCGGCGAGTTCGGTGACCGTCCGATCGCCGGCCAACAGCTTGATCAGCAGTTTCGCGCGCAGGAAGCTCATCCCGGTGGCCTCGGCGACGGCCCGTCGAGTGTCGTGTACTTCGAGCATCAGCGCTCGCATCTCGCGCCAGATCTGCGCTGCTTCGCTCGTCATACGAGCACCGGTTGGTCGATACGTTCGGCGGTCGATCGTGCCCACCGGCCGGTGGTGACCAGCGCGAGCACGGTCACGACCACGCCGGCACCGGCGATGACGAACCAAGCGGGCACGGCGGCGGCAGTGAAGCCGTCGGAGATTTCTCCGACGATGCTCGCGGTGACGATCGAGCCCATGACGGCCACACCGAGCGACTGACCCACCTGCCTGCTGGTCGACGCGATAGCCGAGGCCACGCCGGCTTGGCTGCGCGGCATCCCGGACACTGCGGTGTTGGTGATCGGGGCGTTGACCATGCCGAAGGAGATTCCGAAGATCACGTATGCCGTCGCCAGCCAGGCGAAGGACGTCGTCGGCGTCGTTCTGGTGAGCATCAGCGCCGAGATCACGAAGCCGAGGCCCGCCACAAGCAGGGGGATGCGAGCCCCGAGGCTGCCGACGATGCGTCCCGATATCGGCGCGAAGATCAGCGTCATCAGTGCCATCGGCAGAGTGTAGAGACCAGCGTGCAGAGGTGAGTAGCCGCGAACGTCCTGCAGGTACAGCGTGTTGAGGAACAGGAACCCGCCGAGGGACGCGAACGCACACACGGCGATCACCGTAGCGCCACTGAACGGTGCACTGCGGAAGAACTTCAGCTGGATCAGCGGTTCATCGATTCGCGATTCGACCACCAGCAGCCCGACGAGAGAGCCGATCGCGACGGCACCCGTGAACACGATCAGCGGTGATCCCCAACCCTTCGCGGGACCTTCGATGATGGTGAAGACCAGGGACGCGAGGAACGCGAAGATGAGGAACTGACCTAGCGGATCGAACTTCCTCGCGTGCTCGGCCTTGGATTCCGGGACGAACTTCAGTGTCATCGCCAAAGCGAAGATCCCGACGGGGACGTTGATCCAGAAGATGGACTGCCAGCCGGCGCTGGTGACGAGCACGCCGCCGAGTGCCGGTCCCGCGGACATCGAGATTCCGACGACGGCACCCCACATGCCGATCGCGCCGGCGCGCTCTTTGGGGTCGGTGAAGGTGTTGGTGATGATCGACATCGCGACGGGATTCATCATCGAGCCGCCGATGGCCTGCAGCATCCGGAAGGCGATGAGCCAGCCGAGCGACGGTGCGACGCTGCACAGCAGCGAGCCGAGGACGAACGTTCCGGTGCCGATCAGGAAGAAGCGTTTGCGGCCGTACTTGTCGGCCATCGAGCCACCGAGCATCAGCAGAGATGCCACGACCAGCGTGTATGCATCGATGATCCATTGCAGACCCGATACCGATGCATTCAGATCTGCGCGCATCGACGGCAGCGCGACGTTGACGATCGTGTTGTCGGTGCTGACGAGAAACAGGCTGAGGCAGCAGATCCCGAGCACGAGATATCGGTGTCGTCGAGTCAGCTCGGCCACGTGCACCTCCGCATATTTGCTTGTACATCTACAACTATTACATGAGTACTCCTAACTTGTTCGACGAGCAAGTGGCGTCGGGCTGGTCGGTGCCCGATAGGGTGTGTGTCACAGACTGGCTCGACCCCCGATACCTGCTCGGTGAATGGAGAACAACAGTGGCTTCCGAGATCGCACCAGGCGACCTGGTTCAGGCGTCCGGGCATGCAGGCCCGTGGAAGGTGCTCGAGATTCGTCAAGGGTTGGCGTTGCTCGAGCATCACGACGGGCATCGGCTGTCGGTCCGTACGACGACGGTCGAGGTGGTGCGCAAGGCGTCGCCGCGCGAGGGCTCGGCTCCGCTGGAAGAGGCCGAGTCCGAGAGCCCCTCGCTGTTCGACGAGAGCTGACCTAGCGCCGCCCACCGTCGGCTGCGTACTTCTGGCGTAGCGACTTGGTCATCTGCTTGTATTCCCTCAACTTCTCGCTGCGCGCCCGCGCGTCGTGGCGTGACGTTGTCCAGGCGTTCTCCCGCAACAGCTTTCGGTAGTTACCCAGCCGGCGTTCGGAGAGTTCGCCTGTCTCGACGGCGGCAAGAACGGCGCAACCGGGCTCGTGTGCGTGCGCGCAGTCGCCGAAACGGCACAGTGCGGCCAGCTCGTCGATATCCGAAAAGGCGCTCGCCACTGCGTCTTCCGATCCTTGTACACCCACCGATCTCAATCCGGGAGTATCGAGCAGGGTCAGTCCCAGTCGTGGTACCGGAATCAATTCCCGACGCACCGTCGTGTGTCTGCCCTTGGCGTCCGCCTCGCGAGTGGTGCCGGTGGTGAACGCGGCGCTCCCGATCAGAGCGTTGCCGAGAGTCGATTTACCCGATCCCGACGGCCCGATGAGCGCGACCGTGCCGTGCAGATGTGCTGTCAGCGAGTCGATTCCGTCGGCCGACACCGCGCTGGTGCTGCAGACGGTGACACCCGGCGCGGCGGCCAGTACCGACTCTTCGGTGACGCGTCCGCTGTCGGTTTTGGTGATCGCGACGACGGGTACGCCGCCGCTGCCCCACGCCAGCGTGAGGTAGCGCTCGACGCGACCGAGGTCGAGAACCGTGTCCGACGCGACGGTGACCACGACAGTATCGACGTTGGCACCGAGAACCTGTGCGGCCGAGGTCGATCCGGCACTGGCTCGAACTATGGCAGTCCGGCGGGGCAGGATGTCGATCAGCCGGAACGATTCCGCGTCCAGTGCCACCCAATCCCCGGTGCAGAGGCCGTCAGGAGTGGAGCCTGCGGAACGACCGCTGACACTGCCGGTGCCGCGCGCGATTCCGTGCTTGGTGATGGCGTCGAATTCACCGCGGTCGACGCGAACCACGCGGGCGAGAACTGCGCTGTGAGAATGCTGTTCGAACTCGTCACGCCAGTGCTGGTCGAGTCCGTATTCGAGTAGAGAAGACATGCGAGAAGTCCTTCGTGGAGGAGGTGTGAGGGCTCGGGTGTGTTCTCGTCCAGGTGGCCACGATGCCCACCTCCTCACTTCTCGCATGCACAAAACCGTCGACGGCAAACTAGCAGCCGTCGACGGTGGGGGTAAAGCGATTTATCTGACGAGGTTGGTGCCCTCGGCCGGTTGTGCCAGAGCGGACAGGAACGAGCGGGCCCAGCGGTCGACGTCATGGGCCAGGACCTGCCGGCGCATGGCTCGCATGTGACGCTTGCCTGCCTCGGGTTCCTGTTCGAGCGCTCCGGTGATGGCATCCTTCACGCTGTCCAGATCATGGGGGTTGCACAGGTACGCCTGGCGCAATTCTGCAGCAGCACCGGTGAATTCGCTGAGAACCAGCGCGCCACCGAGGTCGCTGCGGCAGGCCACGTACTCCTTGGCGACGAGGTTCATGCCGTCGCGTAGGGGAGTGACCAGCATGACGTCGGCAGCGACGAAGTAGGCGAGCAGGTCCTCGCGGGGAATGGGACGATGCAGGTAGTGGACCACCGGGTGGCCCACCTGGCCGTACTCGCCGTTGATGCGTCCCACCTGCTGTTCGATCTCGCCGCGCATGGCGACATAGCTCTCGACGCGTTCACGGCTGGGCGTCGCCAATTGCACGATGACGTTTTCGGCCGGATCGACTCGGCCTTCTTCGAGCAACTCTCGAAATGCGTTGAGCCGAACGTCGATTCCCTTGGTGTAATCCAGTCGGTCGACGCCGAGCATGATCCGTTTCGGATTGCCGAGGTCTTTGCGCAGCTGCTTGGCGCGGTCTCGGACGGCCTTCGTGCGCGACTTGGTGTCGAGGTCACCGGAGTCGATGGAGATCGGGAACGCTCCGACGCGAACGGTTCGGAACCCCACCTGGACGACGCCGAGCTTGGACCGCACACCGACGGTTCCGCGTGAGGTGGTTCCCCCGGCGAGGCGTCGGGCAAGGTAGAGGAAGTTCTGCGCGCCGCCGGACAGATGGAAACCGATCAGGTCGGCACCGAGCAGTCCTTCGACGATCTCGGTGCGCCACGGCATCTGCATGAACAGCTCGATCGGCGGGAACGGGATGTGCAGAAAGAAGCCGATGGTCAGATCTGGCCGCAGAATCCGCAGCATCTTCGGGACGAGCTGGAGCTGATAGTCCTGAATCCACACCGTCGCACCCTGCGCGGCTGCCTCGGACGTCTTCTCCGCGAAGCGGCGGTTGACTTCGACGTAGGCGTTCCACCAGTCGCGGTCGTACTCGGGCTTGACGATGACGTCGTGGTACAGCGGCCACAGCGTGGCGTTGGAGAAGCCCTCGTAGTACTGGGTGTATTCCTTCTCGCTGATCGGCACCGGACGCAGGTGCAGGTCGTCCTCGACGAACGGCTCCACGTCGACGTCGGACACGCCGACCCATCCCACCCAGGCACCCTTGTTGGCGCGCAGGATGGGCTCGAGCGCGGTGACCAGCCCGCCGGGGCTGCGCTTCCATCGCGCGCTTCCGTCGGGAAGTGTCTCCAGATCGACCGGCAACCTGTTGGCTACGACGACGAAATCCGAACCCTGCGAGGCGTCAGCCACAACTGTCCAATCCGCTTGTTGATCCCTGGGTAATCAGCCCTGCGAAAACCTGTCAGTCGGTCTTCGCTACGGGGTCTATACCCAGCATCGACAACAACATGCGGCACTCGTCTGCATCGGTCGCATAGGCGGCGACGACGCGCTGGGCCTGACTGGCGGTCTCGTACTCGAGTGGGACGATGTCTTCGTCGGCGATGTCGTTGTCGGTCGATGTCTTGGCAGGCATAGTGATCTCCGTACTCTCTGCTGGACTTACTCGGTGTTCGCTGGTGCCAACTCTATGTAAATGTGACACCCCATCGCCACTTCCGGATGCCATAGGCTGCAGCGAATGACCGATTCTGTCTCGCTTCACCATGCTCGAAACGTGGTGGAGGCACCTTTCCCGGCCACCGGTGGCGCGATTCTGCGCCGCACCGTACGACGTCGTCGCACCCGCTTGATCGTCTCGTCCCTGCTCTTCGGGGTGCATCAACTGTGCGAAACGATGGTTCCGGTCGCGATCGGTCTGATCGTGTCGCGGGCGATCGACACCGGCGACGTGACGGCGATGATCGTCTCGTTGGTCGGTCTCGCGGCTCTGTTCGTCACACTGTCCTACGCCTGGCGCATCGGTGCCCGCATCATCGTCGTCGCCATCGAGCGTGAGGCCCACGATGTGCGGGTGGAGGTCGCCGGCCGCGTTCTCGACCCACGCGGACTGCGCACCGATCTGTCGGCCGGGGAATTGCTGACGGTTTCGACGTCCGATGCCGAGAAGGAATCGTGGATTCTCGATCTGATCGCGCGAGTCTTCGCGTCGGCAGTGGCGGTGGTGGCGTCGGCGGTGGCATTGCTGATCATCGACATTCCTCTCGGCCTGGCCGTCGTGATCGGTACTCCGGTGATTCTGATTGCGCTCCAGCGTCTCGCCCCGTTGCTCACCCGCGCGGCCACCGCACAGCAGGCCGAGATCGCCGGGGTATCGGGAATGGCCACCGATCTGGTCAGTGGAGTGCGTCCGCTGCGCGGAATCGGAGCAGAGGACGCCGCGACCCAGCGGTTCGTGACGTCGAGCCGAACGGCACTGGCGGCCACGCTGAGGTTGGCCCGCGCCAACAACGTCTATCAGGGCCTGGCGGCGGCGGTCAACGCGTTGCTCGCCGTCGGAATCGCCGGTACCGCAGGCTGGTTCGCGTTGCAGGGTCGCATCTCGGTCGGCGAGTTGATCACCGTCATCGGGCTCTCGCAATTCGTCATCGAACCGCTGACCGGGTTGTCCAAGGTCCCTGGCGTGGTGGCGATGGTGCGTGGCTCTGCCGACCGGCTCGCACTCGTACTCGGTGCCGACCACGTTCTGCCGCAATCGGATTCCGCTGTGCCCTCGGGTACCGATCTCACCGTCGACGAGGTCGGGTTCCGTTCGCTCGACGGCCTCACCTTCTCTGCTGCACCCGGCGAGATGCTCGGGATCGTCGCCTACCGGCCGCAGGACGGTGAGGCACTCGCCCAGGTGCTCTCCGGTCAGATCTCCGAGTCCGACTACACCGGAACGGTACGGATCGGCGGCATCGCAACAGGGGACATCGATCTCCGACGCGCCCGCGAGACCGTGCTCGTCGAGCCGCACATCACCGACCTGTTCGCCGGCACCGTTCGCAGCAACGTCACCGCAGGTCGCGCGCAGCCCGACGCCGAACTCGCCCGCGTGCTCGAGGCATCCGCGGCCACCGACGTCGTCGAACTGCACGAAGCCGGACTCGACCACGCCGTCACCGACCGCGGTGCCAGCCTCTCCGGCGGCCAACGTCAACGGGTCGCGTTGGCGCGGGCCCTGTCGGTCGACGCCCCGGTGCTGGTGCTGCACGACCCCACCACCGCGGTCGACGCCGTCACCGAGCACACGATCGCGCGCGGTATCGCCGAGCTGCGACACACCGGCAGCGCCGCGCAGACCACGATCCTGATCACCACCAGCCCTGCGCTGCTGTCGGTGACGCATCGCGTGCTCGTCGTCGACGACGGCCGCGTCGTCGCCGAAGGAACCCACCACGATCTCGCGTCCTCGGACGCGCAGTACAAGGAGACGGTGCTGCGATGACCGCCCCCGAACTTCTTCCCATCGCCACCGGTGCCCGGTCGGGCCGATGGCTGTTGGAACAGCTGCGCCTGCGCAAACTCCGTACCGCGGTGACGCTGCTCCTCGGCGCAGTGGCCGCGGCGATGTCACTTGTGCCGGTCTATGTGCTCGGCGTCCTGGTCGACCGCGTCCGCGACGGGGCCGACTCGTCGACCATCGTGGGGGTCGTCGTCGTGATCGCGGTGGCAGCGGTCATCGGCGGTGTCGTCACCGGTTTCAGCGGCTACCTGATCAGTACCCTCGGCGAGGGCATCCTGGCGTCGCTGCGTGAGGCCGTCGTGCGACGCGCTCTCCGCCTGCCGGTGGCCACGCTGGAGCGAGTGGGCAAGGGCGACTTGCTCTCCCGCGTCGGCGACGACGTCGCAGTGATGGCCAAGTCGATCGGCGAAGTGATTCCCCAGCTCGTCGGAGCATTCCTGCTGGTGTGCCTGAGCATGATCACGATGCTCGGAATCGACTGGCGTCTGGGGCTTGCCGGTCTGGTGGCATTGCCGATGTACGTGCTCGCGCTGCGCTGGTATCTGCCCCGATCGGCTCCGCTGTACGCGGCCGAACGAGTCGCTATGGGCGAGCGGGCGCAGTCCTTCGTCAGCAGCATGCAGGGCGCAAAGACTGTGCGCGCCTACGGACTCGAAGCAGAGCACCTCGGTGAGGTGGATCGAGCGTCGGCGAAAGCCCGCGACATCGGCGTCGACGTCTTCCGCCTGTTCACCCGTTTCGGCTCACGCAGTAACCGCGCCGAATGTGTCGGTCTGTCGGTGATCCTGCTGGCCGGATTCCTGCTCGTACGAGGCGATTACGTGACCGTCGGTGAGACCACGGCTGCGGCGCTGCTGTTCCATCGCCTGTTCAATCCGATCGGCACCCTGCTCTTCACGTTCGACGACATCCAGTCTGCCGGAGCGTCTCTGGCCCGATTAGTCGGCGTTGTCGACATCCCCGACGAGCGGCCGGTGGGCGACGGTTCCGTGCCTGCCGACGCCACCCTCGATGTCGTCGACCTGCGCCACTCGTACGACGGGGGTCACGAAGTACTGCACGGTGTCGACCTGCGTGTCGACGCAGGTGAGACGGTCGCGCTCGTGGGATCCACCGGTGCCGGGAAGTCGACGATCGCGGCCATTGCGGCCGGGTCCATGGCGTCGACGTCGGGCACGGTTCGTGTCGGCGGCGCGTCGCTGGACTCGTTGGGCCACCAGGGTTTACGCCGGCATGTCGCGATCGTCAGCCAGGAAGTGCACGTCTTCGCCGGCCCTCTGATCGACGACGTGTTGCTCGCGGCACCGGACGCCGGCCGCGACGACGTGGAAGCCGCACTGCGGACCGTCGGGGCCTGGGGATGGGTCGAGGCGCTCGAGAACGGCCTCGACACCGCAGTCGGCGAGGGTGGTCACCAGTTGACCGCGGCGCAATCGCAGCAATTGGCTCTGGCGCGGCTGGTTCTCGCCGATCCGGCTGTCGCGGTGTTGGACGAGGCCACCGCCGAGGCCGGCAGCTCCGGTGCCCGTGAGCTCGAACTGGCTGCGGAGGCGGCGACGAGAGGCCGCAGCACATTGGTCGTGGCGCATCGCCTCACCCAGGCCGCTGCCGCCGACCGCGTCGTTGTGCTCGAGCACGGGAAAATCGTCGAGCAAGGTCCGCACGACGAGTTGGTCGCTGCCGGTGGGCGTTACGCAGAGCTGTGGGAGGCGTGGCAGGGCCGCTGATCGCTTTAGTAATTTGCCTATAGCTATTAGTTTTGGCTACGGTGTCCTCGGAAGATGGAGGAGGCCGACATGGCACGCGCAGGATTGACCGCGCAGCGCATCGTGGCAGCAGGAGCGGATCTGGCCGACGAGGTCGGCTTCGATCGCGTGACTGCCAGTGAGTTGGCGCGACGCTTCGACGTCAAAGTGGCGAGTCTGTATTCGCATCTGAAGAGCGCGCATCAGCTCAATGCCGGCATCGCTCTGCTGGCGTTGGAAGAACTGGCCGACCGGGTGGCAGAAGCGTTGGCGGGCAGGGCAGGCAAGGACGCGTTGGTGGCAGTGGCCGACGCGTACCTGGTCTATTCGCGCGAACATCCCGGCCGGTACGCGGCCACTCAATTTCCTCTCGACCACGAGACGGCGATCAACAGTGCCGGGGTGCGGCACTCGGCGATGATGAAGGCGATCCTCCGTGGGTATCACCTGAGCGAGGTCGACCAGGTGCACGCTGTTCGACTGTTGGGCAGTGTCTTTCACGGTTTCGCCAGCCTCGAAGCGGCCGGCTCGTTCGCTCACAGTGCACCCGACTCGCAAGAGTCGTGGGCCCGAATCCTCGACGGAATCGACACACTCCTACGGCAATGGAGGCAGGAACAATGAAGCCGATCTCCGAACGCGACATCAGATCGTCGTTCGTCAACTCGTCCAAGGGTGACGCCACTCGGCTTTCCCTCCCCGATATGTTCGACGAAACGCCTTGGGAGGATCTCGATTTCCTCGGCTGGGGCGACCCGAAGCTGGCGGGACGAAGCTACATCGTCGTACCGCAGGAAGATCGACTCCGTGCAATTGCGTTGCGATACAAGGCAGGTGGACCGCGGACTGCGCAGATGTGCAGCATCTGTCTCACCACCCACGCCAACGGCGGTGTGTCGCTGATGGCCGCTGCGAAGGCAGGGGAGTCCGGGCGACGCGGCAACACCGTCGGTACCTACATCTGCTCGGATCTCGCATGTTCTCTGTACGCACGCAAGAAGAAAACACCGGCCCTGGGACGACAGTTCAAGGAGGACTTCGACGTCGACACCCGCACGGCGACGGTGAGGGACAATATCGACGCATTCCTCGCTCGCATCGTCGGCTGATCGTCGCTGCGCTCCCGTCGTGCGTGTTGTGCGCCCTCAGCGGTACGCACAACGCGCACGACCTAGCTCTTTTTGCTGGACCGCTGCGGGCGCAATGCTGTGAAAAGCCAGGCCGCTGCCGCGACGGTTGCCAGACCCCAGCCCGCGATGCCGGCCCCGGGGAAGTCCAGTCTTGGGATGGCGAGAACCCCGAAGATCACCAAAGTGGCGAACAGCGGCGAGAGTCTGCGCCGGGCGCGGATAAGTCGAGTGGACTCGGTTCCCGTTTGTCGCATGCGCATCTACCCTCCTCGTCAATGTGTTCGGCGAACCTACAGTAAACCGGGCAGTCGGGCTTCGCTGGTGCGCCCCGGTCGATGCTCTCAGAGTGTGGCACCCAACGGTTGCAGCGCGCACCAGCCCCGCACCGAGAATACGGTGCGGGGCTGGAAGAGGTTGTTGCTGAGCTCGATTCGAGAGAATCGGGCTGTCAGTCCTTGTTCTTCTCCGCGATGAACAGCTTCTCGATGCGCTCCGCCTCGTCCTTCTTGGCGTCGGCTTCCTCGGATCGCTCTGCGGCCTCGGCCAATTCGGCCTCGGACGGTGCTGCAGCCAACTTCTCCTGCTTGTCGACCTGAGCCTGCTGAGTCTTCTTGCGGTCCTCGGCTGCCTTGGCCGCCGCGGCAGCTTGCTCGTCGGCCTTCTTCTTCTTTGCAGCCGCTTCGCGTTCGGCTTCCTGAGCGGCCTCGCGCTTGCGCTGCTCGGCTTCCTGTCGCGCGTCGCGGGCCGCTTCCTGGGCTGCGGCGTCGGCGGCCCGCCGGTCCTGCTCGGCGGTCTCACGAGCCGTCTTCAGGTCGGCGTCCGCGGCAGTCTTCTTCGCACGTGCCTCGGCGTCCAGGCGTGCTGCTTCGGCGCGGTTCTCGGTGCTGTCGACCAGAGTCTCACCGCGATCGGCAAGACTCCTGTCTCCCAACAGGTTTCCGACGGCACGATCGAGGGATCCGAGCGTGTGCTCGTAGGCGAGCCGCGCCGGTGATTCCGCATCCATCTTCACGACGACGTTGGTCTCGATGAGCTGCAACGGAATTCGTGCGATCTTGTACTGAAGTCTCAGGATGGTCAGTGGTAGGGCCAAAACACTCATGTAGTCGAACTCCTAGATCAGCAGTGGGGGGTTAAGCCTGGTTGCGAAGCTCTTCGGCTTTCTTGCGGTCGGCTTCGGCCTGCAGCAACGCTTCCTGGTGCTTTTGCGCAGCCACCATTTCGTCCGCATCTGCCGCGGCCTGCTCGGCTTTGCGCTCCTCGGTCGCTTCGATCTGTTCGGCCGTTGCGTCGACCTCGGCTGCCGCTCGTTCCTGCGCCACGGTCTCACGCTTGTTCTGCTCGGCCGCGGCCACCTGGGTCTCTCGAACGCGGTCTGCGTTCGCCTCGGCAACTGCCGCGTTCTCTTCCGCGGCCTCGCGTCGACTGTCTGCCGCAGTCCGCACGTCGGCCAGCTCCTCGGCGGCCTCGGTGGCCTGCGCATCGGCGACGCGTTCGGTGGCCTGCGCCTCCTTGCGTTCGCGAGCCTGAGCGGCCTGCAACTGGCCCTCGGCCGTCAACGAGTCGTTGCCGGTGACAGCGCCGACGACCTCTTTGGCTTTGCCCTTGATCCCGTCGAGCATTCCTTTGCGTGCTTCGCCCGCTACGTTCTCGTCAGTCATGTAACTGCAGGTACCCACTGGCTGTTCGAGTAACCCCACGTCGACCTCGGACGATACGATCGCCGACGAAAGCATCAGCAGTGAGGAGACGTATGCCTATCGCGAAGATCAACGGCATCGACGTGAACTACCAGGTCAAGGGCAGTGGAGACCTGGTCGTTCTGATAATGGGCACCGGCAGTCCCGGCCGAGTGTGGGAACTGCATCAGGTACCGGCCCTCCTGGCGGCCGGCTACCGGGTGTGCACCTTCGACAACCGCGGTATCGCGCCGTCGTCGGAAAGTGCGACCGGTATCACCATCGACGCCATGGTTGCCGACACCGAGGGCTTGATCGAACTGGTCCGCGACGGTGCCGAGAAGGCCTTCGTCGTCGGAACGTCGATGGGCTCTCGCGTCGCGCAGGAGTTGGCTCTGAAGCGTCCCGATCTGGTTCGCAAGGCGGCATTCCTGGCCGGGCACGCGCGGGTCGACGAGTTCCAGAAGACGCTCGCCCAGGGCGAGCGGGCGCTCTACGACAAGCGCGTCGAGCTGCCGGGCACGTACTCGGCCGCGGTGACGGCGGTGATGAACCTGTCGCCCGCCACGTTGCGCGATGCGCGAACGGCTCGCGATTGGCTCGACCTGTTCGAGTTCTCGGCATCCTCACCATCCGCCGGGGTGCGCGCGCAGCTGGGCATGGACGACGATTTCGACCGCACCAACGCCTACCGGGCAGTGTCGGTGCCGTGTCTGTCGGTCGGGTTCGCCGACGATCGGATGATCCCCGCCTACCTGGGCAAGGAGCTCGCCGACGCCATTCCGGGGGCTCGATACGTGGAGATCGCGGACGCCGGGCACTACGGATATCTCGAGCGTCCCGAGGCCGTCAATGCGCACTTGCTCGACTTCTTCAAGGCCTGACGCCACCTGAGCACGACCTGCGTTGCTAGGGTCGTGTGGCACCTCACGGTGCAGACTTACCAATCAAACGTTCGCGACGAGTGAGGCGAGATGAGTACCAACCCGTTCGATGACGAAGACGGACGCTTCTTCGTGCTGGTCAACGACGAAGATCAGCATTCGCTGTGGCCGACGTTCTCCGAGGTCCCTCAGGGGTGGCGTGTCGTCTTCGGTGAAGACACCCGCGCTGCGTGCCTGGAGTACGTCGAGAAGAACTGGACCGACATGCGTCCGCGCAGCCTGCGTGAGGCCATGGAGGCCGACGCAGCTGCCCGCGCAGGTGCTGAGGGAACCCCCAGCACCGAGGCTTGAGTTCCGCCTTCTACGAAGGACTCGTACCGCGCCGCCGACGAACCGTCGGTCGGCGCGGTTCTTCTCTGCGGCGAAGCGTCGGGCGCAGTAGTTCCTCGGTGCGTGCCAGGATCCGGGGTCGACGCAATGTTCGCGCACCCCACTCGCCCAATGTGACGCCCGCAGCCAGACCACAGCCGATGCCGAACGCCGCGAAGAGCGAGCTGATACCGAGCAGCAACTGGTCGTTGAGAATCGCGTACAGACCTCGGTAGAGCGAGAGACCGGGCAGCAACGGAGTGATACCGGCGACGGCAACGATGAGCGGCGGAATGAGCGCTCGACGTGCAAGGAGACCACCGGCGAATCCGACGACCGTGGCCGCGATGGCAGACGCGATGATCGGACCCACAGCCAACGTCTGCGACATCAAGTAGACGAGCGCACCCGCGAAGCCGCCCATGAACGCTGCCGTCAGTGCGCGCCGCTCGGCGTAGCAGGCGAGCGCGTAGAACAGTGACGCGGCCGCGCCGGCGAGGACCTTGGTGGGCACCTGTGTGATGTCCGGGGGAGGCAGGTTGCTGATCTGCGGCAGATCGCTCCCGATCAGGGCCGCCAGCCGCAGCGACGTGGCAACGCCGGCAATGATGCCGCCCGTCATCATCAACACTTCGAAGAATCTGGCCGACGCGGTGATCGGTGCTCCGGTGATCGCGTCCTGTACCGAGCCGACGAGCGAAAGCCCCGACAGCAGCACCGTCACCCCGGCACCGATGATCACCGACGGGGAGATGTCGATATTGAGCTGATCCTGAAAGTTGTACAGAGTGATCGCCGGGGTGGCAGCGACGAATCCGCCGACCACCTGCTGAAAGAAGAAGGGCAGTCCGGCGCGGTTGAGGATGCGGCCGATTCGGTCGATCACCATCGTCGTCAGGAAGCTCACCACAGCCACCAACGAGCCGCCGCCGAGCAACACACCGATCGCCGCCGCCATGCCCGCCCACGCGAAGGTCGCGATCCACCGGTTGTACGGGTGCGGGGCCGAGGTGATCTCGTCGAGGCGATCACGCGCAATGCTCGCCGGGACCACCTTGACGCGCACCGAGCGAATAAGTCGGTCGACCGCCGCCAGCCGCGTGAAGTCCATCGAGCGGTAATGGACGATGCGCATCGTCGACGCCGGCGGACGCGTCGGACCGCGATGTGCGCTCAGCGTGATCGAGTTGTACGTGACGTCGACATCGCATCGTGCGAGGCCGTACGTCGCGGCGATGAACTGCACCTGCGTCGCCGTATCCACCGCAGACGTGCCCGACGCCAACAACACCTCGCCGACGCGAACCGCCAGCTCGAGGACCTCGGCGACCGTCGCATCGTCGGTCAGATCGATAGGGCGAAGAGGTGACGGCGCGGCGGTCGGTGTATCGATGGTGGCCCGACGCTCACCGGTGAGACGGCTCAGCGAAGCCGTCAGGTCTTGCAGGAAAGTCATGACCGTCTTTACGTTGCTGGGGTGATCCACCGACAAGGTACCTGTTGTCGCTGAGCGTCCGTTGAACGGTATGCTTGGCTCGCTTCACTGCCTCCTTAGCTCAGCGGTAGAGCACTCGCCTTGTAAGCGAGCGGTCAACGGTTCAATCCCGTTAGGAGGCTCCACTGAAAATAGGGCCTGAACTGGCCTTTTGTATTATCTATAATGGGATTCGTTGCCGATGAGGCGAGCTCAGTGTCACAGAATGTCACAAGTGCCGCAGAACTCGCCGGAACAGCGGCTGGTGAGACTGCCTGCTCCTATGTGGACGGTTGCGGACAAACGCCGGTCAACGCGCATCGTCGGATGGCTCGTCGCGACGCCGGACGAGTGACTGCAAAGTGTCGGCTGCGCCCAGTAGCGCATGGTTCTGAGAATGGACGTAGGTGCGCATTGTGAATGCATTGTCCGAGTGCCCGAGCCATGCCGAGATGACGGCAATCGGCACGCCCTGAAGGTGCAGCAGAGTCCCACACGTGTGGCGGGCGTCGTGGAGGCGGATGTCGGACACCTTGCTGTTGATGCATAGCCTGCGCCAATAGTCGCTGACCGTATCGGGATGAAAAGGTCGCCCAACAGCGTCGGACACGACGTAGGTGCCGGGGCCGACGTAGGTCAAGCTCTTTCGTTCCACACCCTGCAAGCGGTGTGCAGTTTCGAGTGCGGATTTTAGGGCTGGTGTGAGGGGAAGCGTGCGCTTGGACTTTTCTGTCTTCGGAGGGCCCTCCACGACACGTCCATTGACCGAGACTCGCGTGTTGTTGATTGTCAGGCTGCCGGCGTGAAGATCGACATCGTTCCATCGAAGCCCGCATAGCTCACCGCGTCGGAGGCCGCTCAGAGCAAGCAGCCAAGCGTGGCCGTTCCGATCGCACGCCGATGCTTCCAGGAGGCGTTGCACTTCGTCCTCCGTGAATGTCTGCATCTCGACGTGCACACGGGGCGCGCGGTCGACGAGCGCGGCAACGTCTCGTACCAATCGCCCTTCTCGCATCAGCCCGGTGAGGACTGCGCTTACAAGGTTAAGCATCGGATTGATCGAAGTGGCCTTCCACGGACGTCGCAGTTGGCCATCGGGCTTGACCGAGCTGCCGGCTAACAGATCGTTCACCAGAGCGTCCAAGTGACCTTTGGTCAACTTCTGCACCGCTAGCGCGCCGTAAGTATCGCGCAGCGGTTGAAGGGCATGGGTGTACGCGGCTTTAGTGGACTCTCGTACGCGTCGTCCGGCAAGCCACTCAGCGCAAGCCTCCTCGACCGTGGTGGTCGAGGAGGGAACGAATGTCCCCTTCGAGACTTCCTCGAGCACCTTGGACAGGGCTGCGCGAGCGTCCTTCTCCGTAAGAAATCGACGACGCAACTGCGTCCGCTTCGACGCCCGGGTGCCGGTGGCGTCGGCACCACCAGCGTCGACGGTCATTTGATACCGCAACTCGGTACTGCCTGTAGACCGATTGGTGACGTAGATCTTCTTGATCTGTGGCGGCAGTTGCTGCCTAGCCATCCTCTTCGTCCTGCGTGTTCATGCCCAGTTCGGTCATCCGTCTAAAGAGCTCTTCCGAACGCCGTCGAGCATCCTCGTACAGGTATTGCATCGACTCGATGTGCTCAGCTGATTCATTCTTGGAAAGGCCGTTTCGGAGCTGCACCCGAGCACGCCGCATCGCCTTCAACGCATCAAGCCATTCACGAGTGATCCCAACGCGATCGTTCTTCGGGTCGAAGGTGTCACGTACCCACATCCCGAAAGGAGCGTCGGATTCCTCCTCGGTCCACTCGGAGCTCGGCCGCATCAGCCCAGCCTCCCCGCTGAACCAGCGAAGGGCATCGTGAGACTCCTGCTGGAGCCCTGGGAGTACTTCGACTCTTCCCTTGGGGAGGTCCGGATAGACCAGTTGTGCTGGTGAGACTCCCAGTGCCGCAGCCAAAATCAAGAGTTCCGAGACGTCCAAGCTCTTCTTGCGTCCGGTCTCCAAGTCCGCGACTACAGATCGCGAGATCCCCCACCCGAAGTCAACCGTCCTGTCGGCAAGCTTTGCTGCGGACAGAGCGGAGTGGTCTTTACCTCGAAGTCGGCGCACTTCCGAGGCGACCCGGGCAACGATCGATTCCGCCCACGACTGCGTCATGGTTACGCAGTCTAGCGGAGAATGGCTCCCCGTTGTGGGATGGCTACGTACTTGTTACTCTGTGGTGGAACCACGTGGACTGACCAGAAATGTCCTGCATAATGTGGCTCTACTACACAATTCAGTGGAGGTGCTGAAGATGCCCAGACGGTTGCTGTCTGTCCCGGAGGCTATGGCTTGCACGGGACTTGGACGTTCCAACTTCTTCAACAAGATCGCGTCGGGAGAAATCCGGAGCGTGAAGGTCGGCAAGCGCCGGCTGATCCCGGATACGGCCATCGACGAGTACATCGAAGGTCTCGAGGCACAATCCGATGCCAGCTCAGGCGTCGCGTGAGGCCCAGAGCCAATTGTCCCTCAGGAAAATGAAACGCCCCCGGAAGATCTCAGTGTTACCAGCACTGAGGCCGAGGGCGTCGAAACCACAACCCGTGAGGAAGGAGCTTCGTCACCGATCATAGAGCGTCTTGATAAGTCATTCAAGACATTTCGCCGAGTCACCGTTCTCCGCCCTCGATTTCGGTCAGGGGCCAAGCGGGCGATGACGCATGTCTCGACCCGCGACAGCGCGGTCGAGTTCTTCTGCTCGCGCCGCATAAACCTTGGCTACGGAGCTTCCTAGCAAGGCCTGATGTGCCGAAGCAGCGTCGTTTTCTGGCAGAGCCCGACGTAACACCAGCCTGCCGCCGGCCTGTGCACCCTTTGTAAATCCTCGGAGACCGGCCCCGAGGCACCACCAGCTCGACTGATCATCGAACAGGTGGCGATACCGATTAGCCACGCGCCCGCCGAGGCGCGGGGCTATCGGGCGTGGAGCGGACAACGTGGGTGCGGAAATTGGCTCAGGGGCCATGGGGGGTCCGAAGGGAACGAACGAAGTCCCTTGTCTTTCATACGTCACCACTATGGAGGTATCAGTTGAGCTTTCGATCCATCTGCAATGCTGACATCACTGAGTTGCCTGGCATGGCGAACCGTCATTCAGACCTCGATTTTTCAATCCTTGCCGCGCTCTTGCTCGTATCCGTTGTGTACGCAAAATGCTCGAAGATGCAACCACAGCAACACACTTGGTTGCTTGGGCACGAGCGCAACAGCCCGCCGGTGCAGGCCGCTCCCGCTAGCGGTACGGCGGCGTTGCCCGCCAGTCCCATGCCTGAATTACCCGCAAAGAGTGCCTCAGATGACTCGCTGGCGACGGGCGTCAAACATCCCGCAGTGGCCATACCTCCAATGCCTGCAAAGGATGAGAGTCAAGCTCGGGATGTGTTGTTGGTAAATGCTTTTCATGCCACTATGGAGCGTCTTTCGCTTATGGCACGCGACTCACGCATCGCGCCCCTTACCTGTAATTCACCCAACACTTTTACAGGGTGCGACTCATCCCTCGGTTCCAAGGCGTGCATTGCATCCCATTCCCGCTATACCGCCAGTTCGTCCTATTCATCCATGGAAAGTGAGACCCACCATGCCCGCTGACATCTTTGCGTTCTGCAACCAGAAAGGCGGGGTGGGCAAGACCACCACCGTCTTTCACCTCGCCTACGCCGTCGCCCAAGCGGGGAAGCGCGCGCTCGTTGTCGACGTGGATCCGCAAGGCAACGCCAGCACAGTCCTGACCAGGACCGAGCTCGAGAGCGACGATGTCGGTGTTGCCGACGTTCTCGCCGAGTCGTCGAACGCGACCATCGCCGACGCTGTCGTCCCCACCATCTGGCCTGGCGTAGACCTGGTACCCACGGTGCCTGGAAACGAGTCCCTGGCCTATGTCCGCGATCAATTGGTCGTCGCCGGCGCTGGCCGAGAACGGCGGCTTCGCGACGCAATCGACGTCGTACGGGGCGTGTACGACGTGGTCCTCATCGATTGCCCACCCAGCCTCGATCTGCTGACCATCAACGCCCTTGTTGCGGCGCGCGCAGCCGTCGTCGTGACTCAGTCCGCGCTGTTCTCAGCCAATGGACTCGCGCGGTTACTGCGCACCATCGATTCAGTCAAGCGCAGCTACAACCCGGACCTCGACATGCTCGGTGCGATCGTCAACCTCCACGAGATCGCGACGATCAGCGGCCGAGAACAATTGGTCGAGATCGCCGCGAGCATCAACGTCCTCGGTGACGCCGTTCCCAAGCGGGTTGTCATCAAAGACTCGATGGAGGCCCAAACCAGCCTGTTCGACTGGGGGACCACACAATCTCGCAGCCTGTCCACGATCTATCGCGACACTCTTACGCTGCTCACGAAGGGACACCTGTGATGGCCCGGCCCGAACGTATGAAGAGCGCACTCGCCGGATCGAGCCCGGTCGATCCGCCGGAGAACTCGCGGCAGCCCCACGACACTGTTTCGTCGGCCGAGACCGGTGCGCAACCGTCACCGGACAACACAAAACAGAAGCGCTCGTACTACCTCTACCAGTCCACCGTCGACGATCTTCTCAACGCGGCCGAAGCGCTGTCCGCAACGCCCGGCGCGCCGCGGGGCCCGTCGGATCTCGTCAATGCGGCAATCGAAGACTACTTGGAGTCGTTGCGCAACAGATTCAACGACGGTGCGCCGTTCCCGCAACGAACGGGCCCCCTCGCACGAGGACCGAGAATCCGATGAGCCGATCACACTCCGCGGCAACCCCGTTGACAACGAAGCCGTCAGAGGTCGTTGCGCTACATCCAGCGATTCTGCAGTGGGCTCTCGCAACAGCCGTTGCGTTGACAGTTGGCATCGCCGGGGCGTCCTTCTGGCTCAGTTTCGCTGTGTTGCGTGATCTCGCGGTGATGGCAGGGATAGGTCCCGGTGAAGCCTGGGTGATTCCGATCGTGCTGGACGGCGCAATCGTCTCGACAACAGTGACAGCCATTGCGCTGTCGAATCACACGGACCACCGCACGATCAAGGGCCGTCGCTTCGTCGTCACGATCTTGCGTGTTGCCGCATCGGCGTCGATTGCGGGTAACTCGTACCACGCGGTGTTGACTGCGACATTGCTTCCGGCCGTGGTCTCGGCGGGTATTGCCACCATTGCACCTATCGCGCTCCTTGCCATGACTGAAGTGTTGGCTGTCATCCTTCGTGCGCCTCGCGGGGCCGCAGGGGAGGAGTCCGGGCTAAGTGCTGCAACAGAAGTGGTGGATTGGACAGATGCAGAGTTCAGTCACGAAGGCCACAGCCTGAGCGGGGATAATTCAGAGGGCGAAGACGGCTCGTGGGGAGAACAGGTCGACGCGGCGGACACGCACCGACGACCAGTAGACGCCCTCACCCCGGAAGTTGCAGAGACAGCGCGGCTTCGACACGCACACCGTGAATGGTCGTGGGCACGAATCGGTAGAGAAACCGACGGCTCCGTTGCATCGACCGCGATGCGCCGATATCGGAAGTGGGAAGAAGTCACCGCCGGGATCGTCGAGGGCCGCCAGGACGGGGAATCCGAGCTGGGTGACAAGCCAGCCAGCGAGCGTGATCGCATGTTTGCAGAATAGAAGTGCTGCCGCGACATCGAGCCTTGTTGCTCTCCGTTGCTCCCGCACAATCGCCCCAGACTGTTGATGGCTGGGAGGTTGTCGCCTCGGGTGGTTCAGCGTGCGTCGAAACGTGTGCTGCCCTGGGACCACCTCCGGCGGTCTCCGGATTGAGCTTTGCTGCGCTTCGCCCTGCAGAAAGAACTATTTCTTTCGCACATCTGGCTCCGGTCGAGCTTGCAACACCCTGACCCGTCTTACCCAACCCTGACTCCGCGTTGCTCCGGCCCGGTGGGCTCCGAAAACTTTTCAAAGCGCCTGCGGCTGAAAACTTTGCGGATCAGGGCCAGGACGCCGGTCCAGTGCGCCGCCTTCTCTCCTTCGAGCCAGATGACGGCGAAAGAAATTGGCAGAGCGAAAAGGCCGGGGGAGCCGGTCCCGCAACAGAAAGTGAGCCCGACATGCCGCAGAACGCTTCCAGCACAGGACGACGGACCACTGCCGCACACAATGCCCGGACTACCGGAATTGTCACCCACACCACGGTTTTGGTCGCCGGACCCCAGCAGGCCACTATCACCGCTACCTCCGCGGCCACCGACGAAGCGCAGATGATCGTCGCACTCGGTCACGTCATGATGACTTTCCGAAGTGCCGAAACAGTTTCCGCGGTCATCACCGGGTTCGCCACCGTCCGCGCCGCACTTGCCGGAGCCGATGGACAAGCCCCCCATCCCGCCCAACCAGGCGCAGAATTCGGCGCCGCCGCGATCTCTGTCCTGTGGCTCGACAGCCCCGAACACACTGCGGTGCCGCACCACCGCTACAGCTCCGAACAACGTCGTACCATCCACTGGGTAGACCTGCATATGGGACCTGTGACCTGGCGCATCACCGACCGCGTCGGCTACGACACCCTGATGGCCGAACTCCGACGCGTTCACCGTGCTGCCGTTGGTGTCTTTCTCGACGGCGGACGCTACCGCCGCGACCCCGCCAAACTCCTCGATGTCTTCGACGACGTCTGATACCACACGTTCGGCCCCAACCCCGGGGCCGAACGTCGTTTATCCACAGGCTGACTCGACGCCACAGTTATCCACAGCCTCGCCTGATCGGTCTCCGCATCGAACGAATCGTTGCGGACCTCGTGTGACGCTCGACGACAAGCAACTGGGCCGGCACGAGCGACAAGGAACCAACGATGATCACCTGGACAGTCACCACACACCCCGAGGACAACCCCGAGATCCTTACCGCAACCGGAGCGGAACCCAACCTCGAAGTTGCGAAACGCGCCGCCGCCGATGCCGTCCGTATCGCCCTCCTCGACGCACGCGAGCACGCATCGTCCGACAACGGCAGCCCGCCGTCCTACCTCGTCACACTCGACGGAACCTGTGCCCTCATCATCGGACTCGGAAGCTGCAGGCCCGAGAACTACAACGCCGTCCTCGACAGCCTCGAGCAGTTCGACGGCTCTGCGCCACCGAACCTTCTCTACATCTGACCTACACCTCCGCAAAATGACGATGAACGCGGCAGGACCAAGCAAAGCGCCACCGGACTATCGAATCCAGTTCTCCCGCAACAGACCCGCAAAGAGAAACGAGGCAAACAGATGACCCCGTTGAGAGCAGTCGAACCCGCCGACGACGAAGATCACGCTGATCTGACGGACCATCCGGAGACGGCACCGGAAGCACTGGTCATCTGCGCACTGATGTGGCTGCAGGACACCGAAGAGGCTGCCCGCATTTCAGCAACATTGCAGGCCAACGATTTCCACGATCCCGTCTATCGCGAGCTGTACGGCATCGTGCAGGAGCTGATCATCGACAACCTCCCACACGACCCCGCGAGTGTTCTGGGCGTCCTTGTCCGGTCAGGTGCCAGCGGACACCGCGGTGCACGGCTGCGTCGAACACTGACCGACGTCACCGCAGCGAACGCATGCGGAGCATCGGCAAACGAATACGCCGGCATGGTCCTGTCGGAAAGCTACCGACGTAGCTTCTTCGACGCCGGAATCAGAATTCAGCAGCTCGCCGAGGAAGCGCCGGAGGAATTCCTGTTCGACCAGCTCGTCGAAATCGGAAGGGCGCAACGTGAAGCGACGAACCGCCTGAACGCCTTCCGCAGCGGCAGCACACGATGACCGCGCGGGAAGGGCCAGAGTCGGGCGAAGAGCGGCGTCGAGCTGCTGTCGCTTCTGCACGATTGGCCGCCGTCGATGTCGAGCATCTGGATCCAGACGCAGTCGAGGACCTCGCTGTCGGGCGTGAGGTAGAGGACGCGCTGGCCGCCGGCAACACACTGAGTGACGTCGCGCTGTCCATCGGTTACACCGAGGCCGTCGCCTCAGACCTTTTAGGCAAGTTCCGAGCGTTCCGCGAGATTCTCGCGGCGCGCAACCAGAATCCCCTGTTCTGAGCAACTTTCCACGCACACCTCGCATTGCCGCTATGACTCGAAGAGGCCGCCACCATGAACTTCATCCGCATCGACACAGACCGAGGGACCCTCTACGGGCCATCCTTCGCCGAGACGTTGACACACTTCTTCGGACAGAACCAGCACGTCGAATGGGACTGCCACAAGCTGACCGCCGGATACTCCGGCGGGCGGTGCACAGTGTCGACTGCAATCCGAGTGCATCACCGTGGACAGTGGATCGTCGCTGCTCGATCCTTCGGCTCCCGCACCGTCGACGCGATTCCCGAGTGCGCAGTTCGCACCGAATCAGAATTCGCTACCGCACCGTTCGACGCACCCGCGTTGCCGCACTGGGTGTACGAGTGGGCACATGAACTGCTGGTCTGAATTCAGGGTATAGATCGACCGGCACAGATCGAAGCGAACTTGCTACGTCGCTGAAGCAGAGCGCACCCGTGCACCGAGCAACGTTCGGCCCGCGCCGCAAACTCGGCCTCTCGCCGAAACTTCGACGAGTTGTCAACGGGTGCTGCGCAGCGCGCCGCACTCGCGGCAAATCAGAGCGAACAGGGAGCCGCCCGCTCACGTCGACGCAGGCGGCTCACCCGCCTGTCAGTGTGCGGCGTTGTACGCCTCTTCGATGTCGGCCGGGATGCGGCCGCGTTCGCTGATCTCGTAGCCCTGATCGAATGCCCACTGCCGAATCGCCCGCGTCTGCTCCGGATCACGCTTGCCCGATCCGCCGGCCGCTGTCGCGGCCGACGCGGCAGCGGGGGTGGGCTTGCGCTTGCGGCCACCGACTCGCGTCGCGTGTCCGACGTAGTAGTCGAGCTTCCTGTGAAACTCGTTCGCGTTCTTCGCCTTCAGGTCGATCGAGTACTCGACGCCGTTGATCGCGAATTCGATCGTTTCGCCGGACTCGTCGTCGATGACCGACCCGTCGATATCGTCCACCAATTGGGTTGTCACTCGTCTTGCCACAGCCGAAAAACCTTTCATCGACACATTCGCAATGCGCAACCGCATTCTTATCTATGAGCGTAACCAGCGCCGATATCCGCGCTCTTCAGCGACACGGCAATTGGCTACGGCACCGTTTCGCGCACCTGCGTTGCTTCGCTTGGCGTGCGCCTGAACGGATGGCCTTCCGAGCTGACACGCACGCCACAGCTCGACCGTAGAACACCAAACGCGCATCTGCGCAGACGCTACGAGGCTGAGATGGCGCGGAGCTTTGAAGGCGGGTCGAGAAACAGTCAGATCATGCCGCAAGCTCGCCACGTGATGAAGCTTCGACGATCTATTGGGAGGTGCTGCGCAACACGCCGATGGCAACAGTAACGACTACGGCAAACATGATCGACGCAATAAACAAGCCGATGCGAAACACGCCGCTGGCGATGACTCCCGTTGCCCGCAGGGGAGCGAACCGCCAACCTGACTCGGACTTCCCAGCGCGCCACAGCGCTCCTACGACGATCAAGCCGATGATAATAAGTGCGATCACGATCGTTCACCTCCTACCTCGAGTCGATTTCAACACCAAGACAACGACATAAATATTCCGCCGTAACGATGTGCAGTGGGCGCGCGTTCTCATGGCGTTCTCGAACAACCGTTGTGTGGCACTGAGTTAGAACCTTCGATGTGTGCAGGCGTGAAGCCTGCGGCGTGAGCTCCGCTCGTTTGTCAGGCGATGCTGCGCGCGCCCTCTCCATCCGCCCCCGCGTCTCCATCCACCGACAGCTCTACAGTCGCAGTTGGTGCAGAATCGCGACGGCCTTCGACATTCTCCTCGGTGCTACGCGATCCACTCGCGTCATCCTCTGCATCCGGATGAACATCGGGCATGGCGGTCGCACGTGACACCATCGTCGACTTGACCAACCGCGTCGCCTCCGGCACCGAGAGATCCACCAAGGCAGCGATACTGGCGTATGTTTCACCGCGGTTCTTGAGCTTCGCGAGTGCTCCAGCGCGTCTCTCATACGCCGCAGCAAGTTTGGCTTCCGCGTCCCGCTGCAACCGCTCGATCCTCGAGGTCACATCGTCGTTGATCCTTTGTTCGTCGCGGGTGGCATCGAAATATGAAATCAAATCTTGCTCCTGATTCTTCAAACACAACTGTGCCTCTGACAGCCGCTGCGCATTCGCTCGCCGAGCCCGTTCCCGAGCACTGACCGGTCCATTGTTCGAGGGAGTCATACGAGACAGGCTACTGCCAACATGATGGCCGGCGAAAGGGTCATACGCACCCAGCGTCGCCCTGATCGAGCTGTCTCGCTACAACTTTCGTCCCTCACCGTCCATGCACGTTCTAATTCGTCCGGAATGCAGATGCTGTCAACTTCGGATTTTCTGTAACCGTTTGCGAAATAACAAACTAAACGCTACACACCTCTTGCACTATTAGTGTCCATGGGCGGAATCTGCGTACTATCGCGACTGTGCCGCGCGATTCAGAAGCAGATTTCGAGCGAGATCGGCCCGTGAGATCTCGTCGCACACCACCTCTTCGTCGGCAGTGCCCGCGATGATGACTGTTCACGCGCTGCACGCGGGCGACGGCTACACCTACCTCACCCGCGAGGTCGCCAGCGATGACATTCGCCGCGAACGCGGCCAGGACCTCACCGACTACTACGCGGCCGAAGGCACCGAGCCGGGCATCTGGGGAGGGCGGGCCTCGGCCGAGCTCGGGGTGTCCGGGTACGTCCGCGAGGACCAGATGAAAGCGCTGTTCGGTGAGGGCCTGCACCCTGAAGCCCAAGCGTTGATCGAGGCCGCCGTCCTCGACGGCACGAAGGCGAACGCGGCCATCGAGAGCGTGCGGCTCGGCCGCAAGTTCGCGAGCTTCCGCAACGAGGTGCCGCTGATGAAACGCATCCGCGCCGAGATCGACAACGACCGCGCCGCCGGCGGAAAACCGCTCACCGCCGACCAGTGCCAGCAGATCCGCTACCGCGTCGGAGCCGACGAATTCCACCGCGA
This sequence comes from Rhodococcus sp. KRD175, assembly GCF_017168275.1. NCBI lineage: Bacteria > Bacillati > Actinomycetota > Actinomycetes > Mycobacteriales > Nocardiaceae > Rhodococcus > Rhodococcus sp. KRD175. Next base: position 226,143 of record NZ_JABFAQ010000004.1, on the reverse strand, counting down.
AGTCGGGCGATCACCGGCCAGCGAAGCAGAGCTCGTCCGCTACATCGCCTCGCAGCAGCGCCGCGAACGCCAACCCGTCGCCGGCTACGACTGCGTGTTCACTCCACAGAAATCGGTGTCCGTTCTCTGGGGCCTGGGCGACGACGACACCCGCGTCGCGATCGAGCGCGCACACAGCGCCGCGGTGAGCGACGCCATCGGCTGGGTCGAGGACAACGCCTCCTACACCCGGGTCGGCAAAGCCGGTGTCGGACAGATCGAATCGACCGGCCTGATGTACACCCGGTTCGATCACCGCGACAATCGCAACGGTGACCCGAACCTGCACACCCACGTCGCGATCTCCACCAAAGTGCACGGCGTCGACGGCAAATGGCGCAGCCTGGATGGCCGCGTGCTGCACAAGCTCGCCGTCGCCGCATCCGAGCGCTACAACACCCTCATCGAGGAGTACGTCACCCGCGAGCTCGGCACCGTGTTCGCCAACCGGCCCGGCACCGGAATCAACAAACGCGCCGTCCGCGAAATAGAAGGCATCCCCACTGCACTGCTCAGCGAGTTCTCCCGCCGCGACGCCATCGAGTCACGCATGGAAAAGCTCGTCTCGGACTACCGCAAGACCCACGGCAAAGACCCCTCGACCGCGACGCAGATGCGACTCGCCGACCAAGCGACTCTGGAAACCCGCAACGAGAAAGCACCCCCGAAATCGCTCGGTGCCCAACGCGCGGAATGGCGCGTACGCGCACTCGACGTCGTCGGCCGACGCGCCCTGAACTCCGCCCTGAAGAAGAGCACCGGGAACACGATCACCGTCACCGAAGCCGCCTCGATCGACCACCGCGAGATCGCCCGCACCGCAGTCGCACGCATCGCACAGCAACGCTCGAGCTGGAACCGCTGGCACATCCAAGCCGAAGTCCAACGACAACTGCGGCCACTGGTGTTCGGCACCGCGGCCGAGCGTGACGCGGTCGCCGAGAAGGTCACCGAAGCCGCCCTCGGCGCAGAGTCCATCCGATTGACTCGCCAGGTCGACGCGATCCCGGCAGCGCTGCAGCGCAGCGACGGTGCGTCGATCCTGACCGTTCACGGCAACGAAACGTACACCAGCGCAGCGATCCTCGCCGCCGAACACCGCCTCGTCGGTGCCGCCCGCACCCCGACCGCGGTGCTGGCACCCGCCCACGCCTACACCGCAGCCCTCGCCGCGCACACCCAACGCAAGGGCTGGGACGTCGGCGCGGACAAGAAGGCACTCGTGGAGCACTTCCTGTTCTCCGGGGCCCTCCTGGCCGCCGGCGTCGGTCCGGCCGGAACCGGCAAGACCACCGCCATGCGCGTCGTCGTCGACGCTTGGCGTAGTACCGGATACGACGTGATCGCCCTCGGACCGTCCGCGAAAGCCGCCGACGTCCTGGGCACCGAACTCGGGGTCACCGGCCGCACCATCGACGACGTCCTCACCCGCTACGAGAACGAACTCGACACCGGCATCACCCCGGGCGCGATGATCCTCGTCGACGAAGCAGGCATGGCCTCGACACACATTTTGGACCGGCTGACCTATATCGCCGCCGAGCACGGCGCAGTGGTCCGCCTGCTCGGCGACCCACAGCAGCTCGCCGCCGTCGATACGGGCGGCGCACTGCGCCTGGTCGCCCGATCGAGCGCGGCACCGGAGCTGGTCGACGTCCACCGCTTCCGCGACAAGGAAGAAGCCGAGATCTCCCTGCGTCTACGTGACGGTGACACCTCCGTCGCCGCCTGGTACGCCGCGAAAGACCGCGTGCAGCACGGCATGGCCGACGACCTCGCCGAGAAAGTCTTCATCGCCTGGGCGAAGACCTCGGACACCGACACGACGTCGCTGATGATCGCCAACAGCAACCACGCCGTCCGCGACCTCAACGACCGGGCCCGCACCGAACGACTCGCCAAGGGACTGGTCAAGAAAGGCGGTAACGACCTCTCCGACGGACTTCGCGCCAGCGCAGGGGATCTCATCGTCACCCGCCGCAACGACACCAGCCTGCGCGTGACCGGAACCCGCGGGGAACGCGTGCGCAACGGCGACCTGTGGACGGTCAAGACCGCGCACCGCGACGGATCGCTGACCGTGCGCCACCTCGAACACGGCGGGCGCATCCGACTGCCGGCAGACTACGTCAAAGAGCACTGCGAGCTCGGTTACGCCGCCACCATCCACCGGTCGCAAGGCATGACCGTCGACCAGGTCCATGTTCTCGTCGACGACACCATGAACCGTCAAGCCCTCTACGTCGCCCTCACCCGCGGCCGCGAGAGGAGTCAGCTGTACGTGCCCATCGACCGGATCGTCGACCCGCACCTGATCCACGTGCATCCGGACAAAAAGATCGCCGACGAAGTCGTGCGGACCATCATCGGCCGCGACGGCGCGGACGTCTCGGCGACCGAACAGCAACGCGACGCCGCAGTCGCGCACCGCAAGCTCGACTACAACGTAGGCGGATACGAGTACGCGGGAGAGCTCATCGACGCGCACCGCATCGAAGCGATCGTCCGCGAGAACATGGGTCCGGAGTTGGCGAACACGATGATCGCCGAAGCCGAATGGGACACCTTCGTCCACCAATACCGCCGCGCCGAGCAGCTCGGCCTCGGCGCCGCCCACACCCTCGCCGCCGCACGCTCGGAGCGAGAACTCGCCAGCGCAGACTCCGTCTCCGCCGTCATGCACTGGCGACTCGAAAAGCACATCGAGAACGGCGCGGACGAGATGCACGCGTGGACGCAGAGCATCGAACCGGCGCTGCGGACACAGTTCGGTGAGCACGCCGAGACCATCCTCGGCGACGATGGGGCGTGGCCCGACCTCGCCGCCCATCTACGCAATGCCGAACGCGCAGGCAAAGACCCCCACGCCGCGATCGTGGAACTGCGGCGCGGTGTCACCGACCCCGACCCGAGTGCAGCGGATCTGCTCGACGAAGCCGAACGGCGCTGGCCCTTCGGCCGAGAGGCACGCGACCACAGTGCCCCGAGCTGGGTGCTGCCGCCGATGCAGGACCGCGAGGGAATCGACCCCGAACTCGTCGCTTGGAGCCGCCGCCGCTACACCGAGATCGCCGAACGCACCCGCGAGCTCGGACAGCACGCCATCGACGAACAACCCGCCTGGACCCGCCACCTCGGCGAGGTTCCCGACTCCGGCGGTGCCCGACTGCGCTGGCAGGTCACTGCCGGTCAAGTCGGGGCCTATCGAGAACAATTCGGCATCGACACCGATCGCACTCTTATCGGAGACCGACCCGAACACGGGGAAGCGGCCCGCGCGTGGGATCAGGTCAACGCCCGCATCAAGACAGTCACCGCGCCCGTAGCGGTGCCCGCACACGCAGGCCCCGGACAGCAGCCGGCACCGTCCCTGCAACCCGCGAGGCCCGATCCGATCGTCGACACGGACCGCGCGCGACGAGAGGCCGCCGAGCAACGCGCGGCAGAACAACGCCGCCTCGCCGAGCAACACAAAGCCCAACGCCGCGAACAACTACGACAACAGGCCCGGCGACCCGGACCGACCCGCGGCCCACGCATCTGAATAGGTTGTCCGAACAGAAGATGGCCCTGACCACCACTCCATAGGAATGGTGGTCAGGGCCGTCCAGCAGCGGAGCCGACGTCGCGCGGTCAGTCCGTGCTGCCCCCTCCACACGCATCGCTGCAGTCCTGGCTACCGCAGCTGCCGTTGTTCGGCGCGGCCAGGGCAGCCCGCGCGCGCCCAACGAGACCGTCGGGACCTCCGCACGCGTCGCTGCAGTCCTGGCTACCGCAATTGCCGTTGTTCGGTGCTCGCAGCGCCACCGAATGCGGGGCGTGTGGGGGGACATTCCCGCCATCGGTCGACGTGCAGTCGTAGCCGCCGACGTTGCAGGTACCGCAGTCGTAGACGAACTTGCTCGCCCACAACTCCTCGTCCACGAGCCATCCGAACTCACGCAGAGCATCGACTGTCCGGTGCGAATGACCGGTGCCGTAGTCGACTCCGGCCTCGTCGAACGGCGCGTGATGGATATAGCGGCCACCGGTCTCCTGGCACCACGCGGTGTATTCACGTGTGTACAGGATGAAGTTGTGCCAACCGATGTCGACGAGCGAACTGGGCGAGAACCCGATTCCGGGGTTCTTCGCAACCAGCGTCAGGAATCCGATCGTCTGGTGCACGATCCGTTCCGCCACCGCGGTCCGGTGCTCACCCTGGATCTCCGAGGATACGCGAGCGTTGAACTCGTAGTCCTGTTCGACTCGCTTGACGAGACGGAGGCGAAGTGCCTCGTCGATGGCCAACGTACGTCGGTCGACTACCTCAGCCGTCTGCGCCGGCGACAGGGCGATCTCACCACCACCACCGCCACATGCACTGCAATTGTCGTGACGGTTCACAGGCGTGTTCTCCATGGAAATGTCCTTTCGAGTGCGAATTATTCTCCGTACTTTCCCGATATTCCGATAGGTCCGAAAGTCGAGGCTCGTTCGAAGAGGATTTCAGGCTGACCGCCGTTGGTTGCCTTATTCCTTTGTAGTGGATCGAGTAATTGCAGCGAAAGGATTTCAGGGGTTGTAAGTGCTCGGTATAGGCGGCTACTGGCACTGTCGGGAACTACCGAAATGATCGGCACTGCCGGATGGTGGCCGGTAGTGCCTGATACTGGCGGTAGATGGGACTACCGGACTGTTCCAACCTGCCCTTTCGTGACTAGCGATCGAAACACTGGCATAATCGCTCTATCGACAATGCGCCGACAGCGGCGTATTTGCCAGGAGGTTCGGGTGGATAAGAATAATGAGCTATTTCTTGCATATCTCCGATTGGAATTTCACTCGACTCTTCAGGAGGGATTCGCGGACAAAAGGCGTTCGCCGTACAATTTCACGGACTCGAAGGCATTAGCGCACAGGAGATATCCCGGCCCCAAGCATATGGCGGTCTGGTGGTACCTAGCGCACATGCCCGAGGGCTCCACCCTCGCCGACGCACTCAAGGAGACCACCAGTAAGTCGGCCGGTTATCGAACGCTCGAAAAGACATCGGCACAGATCGGGGCCTACATCGACGGGATCGAAGCGATGGAGCCCAGTCTCATGCGCGACCTCTGTACCGGACTCCGGGCCGACGAGGCGCAGACATCGTTCATGATGGGCCTCACCGGGGCGTCCGGAAGTAAAGCGACGGAAGCTGGTACAGACGCTATCTACGCGCGACTCCGGGAAGCCCGCGAGCCGGACATCATCGAGCCCGAGGGACCAACCTTCAGTGTCTCTATTTTCGGTTTTGGCGGTCCGCCGCGGGTCATCGCGGCGATGTTCATTGCGATGGTGCTGGTGCTGGCCGTAGCGCTGGCGCAGTACACATGGACTGAACTAGGGTCCTCTCGCACCGCCGCCTCGGCACCCGGCCCGGGGCTTTACGACCCCGGCCTCGGTAACGTCGCTTTGGTCGCGTTTCCGAGGGAGGGCGACGATCCCGCGACGGATCCGTTCACGGTGGACGACATCGGCTTCTCGGTCATCGCCGACCAGGACGATGAAGCTCCTGTCCTCAATCTTCAGGTCGACGCCAGTGCGAACCTCACCCAGGACGGACACGAGGGCGGCATCGTTCCAATCCGCATCATCTTTCACGCGCCACCAGCATCGGCGACGGCAGTTGAAGAGAACCCAGGGCTCCCACCGATCGAACTCAGCGCCAATGTGGAGGTCTTTCAGAGGAAGCCGGGCGACCCTCCGCAGACGGTCTATGCCCTTGAGGCCGACCGTGACGTGGAGAGGATCTGGGACCTGCCGACCAAAAAAGGGTGGTGGGTCTCGCCAGTAGTCGAGAACTCGGGGCCCATCCAGCCGTGGAAGTTCGGCGCCAACATGAAGGTCGGCTGGGCGCACGGAGACACCGTCGCAGAAGCCGGGACGGAACTGGGTATCCGAACGTATCTGCTTCCGTGTGGCCTCAGTGAACTTAAGATTGAAGCGAGTCTTCACATGCGTAACGCCCCGCTCATGGACAGTGCTATTCGTCGAATTAACGTCTCGGTCGACAAGAAGTGCGCGACCTGACGCTCGGAGCGAGCGGACAATCCGAGTTCTCTCGCCTGAACCGGAACCACTCACCCTGACCACCGACTACACGCCGGGCGGGTTGACGTGTAATCGGTGGTCGGGCTCGGCAGACCCACAGTGATCGTGCACCGACCCTGCCGTATCCGGGCGGGATGTACGGACGAGTGGCCGATCGAGCGATGTAGGTCCGCAGCTTCATAAGGGGATGAGGTCAGGTGTAAGGAACCCAGGCACCCATGCGGGCGTTGAAGGTCCATTCGATGCCCTCGAAGCTCACGGGGCTGTCGGGGTCGGCGGGGTCGAGCGGTTCGGCGAGGCCGGAGTCGATGGCCATGTCCATGTCGTCGGCGGGGATGGTGCGCACTTCCTCGGCCGCGGTGACGTCGACGACCGGTGCCGGCGGGGCTGGTGATGGTTCGGGGCGGGCGTCGACGTCGGCGTCGACGAACTCCTCGATGCCGGCGAGCGTGGCCGGCGGCGACGGCCGGTGCGCACACCGATCGTGGGTGCAACTGTCGAAGTCCGAGATGTCACGGACACGCGCCATGAGCGGCCGGAACCACTGGGTGTGCCAGGCGGTGAGGTCGTCCCGGTACTCGTCACCGCGGTAGTAGGCATCGGTCCATGCCGCCATCAGGGCGCTCAGTTCCTCGACGACGGGATCGTGGCGGTACCAGCACGGCGGGATCTTGGTGCCGAGCTCGTAGCGCTCGCGCAGCCACGTGGTCCAGTCGATCAGCTCCGACCACAGGGCCCGCGCCTGCTCGGCATCGAGGTAGCGCCAGGTGAACCGCGACGGCACCAATTCTTCCTGCTCTGCCCCCGGTGCGGTCACGATAGCGTCGTCCCGTCACTGACCTTGTCGAGCACCACCGCGCCGGACCGGACCTTGGTACAAGGCGCGGTGCCCGATGCCACGATCTCGTCGAACACCTTCTGCGAGCGCAGCACCGCGGCACGTGATGGTTTTTCGTCCCACACCGTCGGTAGATGCACCAGGATCGGCGGCGCGGTCCGGTAGATCAACAGACCCTGGTCGGGGTCCATCTGGCGGATCTGCGCCGGCGACATCACCGGTACCTCTCGCAGCGTCGGGCCGGACTGGGCGTTGCCGGAGGGCTGCCACTCGTATCGGTCGCCGAGCATCTTCGAGATCGCTTGCAGCTCGTCGCCTTTGAGGCCGGGAAGGATCAGGCGGGCGGGGGAGTTGTCGGCGAACATCTTGCCGGCGACCGCGCCCCAGCGGAGCTTGTTCTGCTCTTCGTTGTGGGCGTAGGCGTGGATGGTGATGCCGCGGCCGCCCGAGTCCGACATGAGATCCGGCAGTCCGGGAATCGGGGCGACGTTGTTGACTTCGTCGAGCTCGAATCGGATCGGGGGATCGAAGCGGCCACCGGGCAGGGACTGTGAGTGGCGGTCGGCTAGGTAGTGCACTTCGCTGGCCAGGGCTGCGATGAATGGTGCCGCAGAATTGTCTTTGCCCTTGGACACCAGATACAGCGTGTCCGTGCCGGATCGAATGAACTCGTCGATGTCGAACGACTCGCGCATCGGGACGTCGACGGCTCTAAGCAGTGCGGGGGAGGCGAGCGGGGCGAGGAGTCTGCTGGCCGCGCCGATCATGTCGTCGGAGGAGTCCGATCCGGAGTCGAGGATTTGGCCGAGTTCGGCTTCCCAGCCGGGCATCGTCCGCATGAGGATCTCGCGTGGTTCGCGGCCTTTACGCGAGTTCACCCACACGCGCAGCGTGGCCAGGTTCGCGCCGCTGATCGCGGCCGCGTGCAGGTAGCAGCGCAGCAGAACCACTGCTTTGTCTTCCCAGTAGCCGCCGTTCTTGGTGTCTCCCATAGGCATTGCCGACACCAAGCTCTGTGCGCGGCGGATGGCCACGTCCGGATCCTGGCATCCGGAGAGGATCGACCAGCGGATCGGGTCGGGCCATCCGGTGATGTTGTCCGGATCGAAGATCGATACTCGGCCGAGCGCGGCGCGGTGCTCGTACGTCGCCGAGATCAGGTCCACTTTCGTCGAGGTCACCAGCAGTGCACCGGGTGCGTCCATGCAGCGCTGATACGCCACGCGCCAGGTCTTGCCCGAGCCGGTGACGCCCTCGACGAGCATGCAGTCGTTCTGTTTGATGTAGACGACCCTGTCGGGGTCGACCATGTTGCGGCCCAACGCGATCGCGACCTCGCTCGCGTCCAGCTTCGAGGCCCGCGTGCCCTTCAACGAGGAACGGGTGGCGACGGCAGCGGTGCGGACACTCTTCTCGTCGATGCCTGCCCGGGCGAGCTCATGTCGGCCGGCGAAACCACGTTGCGCCTGACCGCGGTGGTGCTGCCAGTCGTCGATCTCGGAGCTGATCCACAGGGCCACGGCGGTATACAGCGCACCGAGCACCAGAATGCACACCCAGGTCACCCACGCCGGACCCGGCTGCGCGGTCGCCGGCCACGCGGCCGCGGGGTCCGACGGGTTCGTGGCCAACCCGCGGAAGATCGAGAACAGCTCACCGAAGCTGGTGGGCATCGCGATCACCGTGCCCGAGACCAGCGAGGAGACCATGCCGCCGCCGGCGACAGCGAACACCAGACCCACGATCAGAGCGGCACCGACCCAGACCTCGGACGGAACGAACGGATCGCTGGGCCTACGGGGAGGGGATTGCATCGCACTCATCGAACTGTCCTGTCGTCGGTAAAAGGGACACGGCGGGAGTAGCTTTCGAGCACGTGCAGCTCGGCGGCGAGACCGACGGCGCAGTCCGCGTCGGCGACCGGGTCGAGGGCGGCGAGGTTGGCTCGAAGTCGGGTGATCCGGATGTAGCGGGCCACCGCGGCGGCGTCGGTATCGGAGATCGGGGCGGGATGGGTGATCTCGTACCGCCCCTGGTCGGGGAGGTATGTCACGGTGGCCGGGCTCCGTTGGCCACTGCGCTCGGTGATCGAGCGGGCGAGGTCGTGCGCGAGGCGGTGCGCGAGGTCCGGTGCCCATTGTCCGAGCAGCAGTGTCGAGTTCGGCAGCGGGTCGGGCCGGGTCGAGAGCACGCGCACATCGACGCCGGCCTCCACTCCCACGCTGCCCTGCCACTGGATCGGCAGGGTGACCTCGTCGACGGCGGCACGCAGGTAGCCCGGTGCCGGTATCCGCGCTGTGCGGACGCCGGCGGTGTAGGCCGGGATGGTGGCGAGTGCGCAGGTGATCTCGCCGGGGGTGCCGGACACACAGACGTCGTCGTGTCCCTCGGCAGCGATGGTGACGGTGATCCCGGGGACACCGGCGTCGATGGCGGCGGCATGGCTGACGGCGAATCGTGTTGCGGCCGAAAGGGATACGAACCGCCTCTCCCCGCTCGCGCAGGTGTCGTCGTACCCGATCGGGGCCGGCGAGCTCACGTACACGTCGATGGTGCGGGAACGCCGGGCCGCTGACGGTGAGGGCGATGAGGTGCTCATGCTGGCTTGACTCCTTTGACGGCGGCGTCGGTGTCGGTGAGGGCGATCTCCTGCGGGGAGCGGACGTGTTCCATCAGGATCGGATCGGACGAGCCGATCTTGACCAGGCATTCGCCCTGTCCCAGGCCCATGATGATGTCGATGGACCCGGGCGGGAGGTGATACATCTCGGCTGTCTCGCGGGCGTCGTCGAAGCGTTCCTGCGCGAACAGGAACACGATTCCCGCTTCCTGCATCAGGGCACGGGCGGGGGAGTCGTGGGACATGTCGGAGGGGTGATGGAAGGCCGAGACGGTCGACAGGCCCAGTCCGCGGGAGAGTTTCATGTTCGACCGGAACACCGCGCCGGTCGATCCTTCGGCGACGTGCCAGCCTTCCTCGACGATGAGGATGGTCTGCTTGGACACCGACGAGCGTGCCGCGAGCAGGTTCGCCAGCCAGGTGTTGATCACGGTCATCACCACCCGCAGCGCAGGCCCTTCGGTCGGCAGCGCGGAGACGTCGAAGTGCGCGAACGGGTGCTCGAGCGCGGCGCGGACCTCCGGGGAGGTTTCTGCGTCGACGAGGCCCTTGAGGTCCCGGTCGACCAGACGCAGCAGGGCCAGGCCCGGCTCGTAGCCCCATTCGAGGGAGCGCTCGGACCAGCGGTCACCGAAGTACGTGCCGTCGTCGGTGGACGGCTCGACGAGGCGGCGGGCGAGATCCTTGAGTACCGGTGCGCGACCGGTGGCGGCGGCGTCGGCGTTGACCAGCTCCAACGCTCGGCCGACGGCGCTCTTCTCCGGGGTGGTCAGCGGGCGTTCCATCGTGTCGGCGAGGACGGCGAGCACGAGGGCTTCCTGACCGGCTGGGGTGACACCGTCGAGGCCGCCGGCGTGTTCACCGCCGGTGGTGATCGCCGGGTCGAGCAGGTTCAGTCTGGCGCCGCCGCCACCGGTTTTGAACCGGACCGATTCCACCTCGAGGGTGCGGGCGAAGACGGAGTACTCGCCTTCGCTGCCCTGGCGTTTCTTGTCGATGACCACCACCTGTCGGCCGAAGATGATCTGCCGCCACAGAAATGCGGTCTTGATCATCGAGGACTTGCCCTTGCCGATGTCCCCGACGACGCAGACGTTGATGTTGGAGATGTCGGTGCCGTAGAGCTCGAACGGATCGGTGATCACCAGATCCTGGGAGATCCGGTTCAGGCCGGTCACCGCTCCCTGGTGGCGGGCACTGCGGCGGCTGATGGCCAGGTTCAGCGCTTCGGACTGCCTGGTCGTGCTCCACGCGCCTTCGGAGCGGGGTTCGTACCAGCCGTAGCGGTCGAGGAGCGCGAACCGCCGAGGTGGCTTACGGCGGGCAATCCGCTTCGGGACCGCCTGCGCGGCCTCGAGGACGGCGTCGCCGAGTCGTTCGCGATCGCCGCCGAGCAACCGCGGGCGTACCGGTTGCTCGGTCGCGGCCGGTCGGGTGGACGGACGACGGGTGGTGTGTTGCGGCATCGAAATCTCCTGGGCTACTTGGTGTAGCGCGTCACGGCGAGACCGCGAGCGAAGGGCAGGGTGGTGAACAGGGCGACGTCGTGCGTGTCGTCCTGCCAGGTGATGGTTTTGATTGCCGATTCGTCGGCGGCTTCCTCCACGCGCATGCAGGCCCGCTCGAGGTCGTCTTCGTCGCGGCCGGTGACCGCGACCGCGAGGGAGTAGATGGTGCCGTGATGGCCCGAGCCCGGCATCAGATCGGTGCGTCGACGCCCGGACGCGGTGGCCATCACTTCGGCCGAGCCGTCGCCGGTGATGCCTTTGCGTGCGGCACTTTCCTGCGAGGCCCGGTCCTGGGTGAAGTCCTGACTGGCCGCTTCCCGGGCGACGGCGTCGGGCACGAAATCGACTCGGACACTGACTGTTCGGATCGTCGGTGAGGGCGGGTTCTCGTCGTCGCCGATGTCGGGGGCGACCCCGGTCAGCAGCGGCGCAAGCCACAGCGGGCCCAGCGGAATGGGTTCGATACTCGCCGGCGGGAGGAACCCGACACGGGTGTGCCAGCGGCCGGACACCACCACCGAGTCGTGGCCACCGACGTAGGAGGGCCAGCAGTTCGACCACCGCGCCCCTTGGTGGCGATCGAGTGGGTTCGACGGGTCGACGAACGCGCGGATCAGCGCGCAGGTGCGCTGCTCACCGAGGACCTGGACGCGGCCCATGCCGGCGGCGACGAGTTTGCTCACAGCACGCATCGTCTCGTCGCGGATCACTTGGGCGACACCGCCTTCGAATCGGGCACCTTTCCCGCCTGCAGCCCGCGCGGCTTCGGCCTCGAAGTGGTCGGTCTGGGGGAATTTGAGCACCACGTACGCCCGGTGCTCTTCCGAGTGCGGCCGGATGGTGTCGATGAGGTCGCCGTAGGACTCCACCGGTGCCCGCAGACGCATGTCGCCGAGCTTTTCGACCTCCCGCTCGACCCAGTCCTCGTGCATGGTCAGATCCGCGGGAATGGAGCGGTGGATCAGCTGCACTCCGCGGATGAGCGAGGTCTTGCGGGCCATCGAGGCGCTGAACAGACCGAATTTCTCCGATGTCGTCGCCCAGGCCGCGTCGGTGCGCAGCCCCCCTGCCAGGCCCTGCACGGACAGTACGACCGTGTAATAGGCCCGCTCGCCGGGGTTGGCGGTGCGGACGATGAACATCTCGTCCAGGCCGGTGCCGGCGACGTCGAGCGGGGCGGTCCGCCCGAGCGGCACCGGGTACTCCCAGCCGGGGTCGAGCTCGGTGATCCCGTAGGCAGAGTCGTCGGCGTTGCGGTAGACGTGCTCCCCGCGCCGCATCCGCGACCAGTTCCGCAACCGGTGCAACTGCCGCGCCGCCAGGGAAGCGTCGCCGAATTCGTACGTCGAGGCGAACACCCCGACGTAGAACACGGCCACGAGCCCGACGGTCATCGCGCCGCCACCGGCCGCGAAGTAGTACACGATGCCGATGATCAGAGCGGCGGTCCAGGTGATGAGCACCGGTGCCGAGATCCCGGTCATGCCGCGGCGCGCGATCTCACCGCCCAGGATGGAGGTTCTCTGCTCGCTGTCGTGCTCGACGGTCTCGGTCGACATCGCTTACCTGCCTTCGGCTTCGGACGGTGCGGACTCGGCACTGGATTTGGCTTTGTTCATCGCCGCCGCTGCGGACTGCGCGGCGATCGGCACCGCCGCTGCCCCGGCCGAGGCGACCGTCGCGGCCGATCCCGTCGCGAGCTTTCCGCCGAGTCGGCCGGCCATTCCCATGGTCGAGCGCTTCGGTGTCGACGCCCCGCCCTTGTCGGCGCCGCCGCTGTGGGCGGCCGCGCTGGTGTGGCCGGGGGTGGAGTTGGTCGATGGCGTCGAATGCGTGGATCGGGTGGCCTTGTCGACGCCGTCGCCGGAGCGGGTCGAGCGCGGTGTGACGGTCGACCCGCCGCCACCACCTCCGCCGCTGCGGCTGCGGAACAGGGCCGAGCTGCCCACGCCTCCGATGACACCACCGGCGACGGAGCCACCGCCGCCGCCGAATCCTTCGGAGTCGGCTTTGGTCGGCAGGATCGGTGCCCACTTGAGCATCGCCCACGGTGCCAGGCCGACGACGACCATCGAGGCACCGACGAGCACGAGAGCGCCGAGCGAGGTGAGATCTCCCGAGCCGCCGCCGCCCGAGAGCAGAGCGTTGTTGGCCCCGGCGAGCACGATCGCGATGAGCAGGAACAGCATCGGCTTGCTGAGCACGATGCCGACGAACGTGAACAGTGGCCGCAGAGCTTTGGTCCGCCACGTCGGGTGCACCCACATGCCGTAGCCGATTCCGGCGACGCAAGCGGTCAGCGGAAGCCCGATCTGGTGCATGAGCAGCCCCAGGTAGACCGACATCGCGCCGAGCAGCAGGATGCCGAAGAAGACCAGGCCGACGATCGAGCCGCCGACGACGGTGTCCTTGTTCAGCGTGCCCATCGTGGCGTAGATGTTCTGCACCATCTCGGTGATCGTGGAGCCGCTGAAACTGGCAATGCCCTCGGTGAGCACTGACGCGAACTCGATCACCAGTTGGGCCAGGGCGAGGGAGAACAGCATCATCACCACCCCGGCGGGCATGTAGCCGAAGACGTTGGCCACCAGCTCCGACGGTGAGCCCTTGTGCCGTGATCGCATGATCGCCAGCAGGACCGCCAGCGACATGACCATGATTCCCAGACCCGTCGATCCGGCGTAATAGGTCACGAACCATTGCTGGGTGGGATCGAAGTCGCCGGTCGAGGTCAACCCACGGAGCACGGCGTCGGTGAGGGAGAGGGCCCCGCTCTTGGTGGCGTTGACCCAGTCGTCGATGACGGTGGTCGGATCGGTGACGAAGTCGACGACGTCGTTCGCGGCCCCCGAGATCCAGGAGAATGCCTGCAGGTAGGCCTTGCCGAGCTTGTACTGCGGGGTGGCCGCGATGACTTTGCCGAGGGTGTCCTCGAGGCGTTCGGTGAACGAGGTGTTCTTGTCGATCCAGTTTGCGGTGCCGGCGAACAATCGTCCGATCGAGAGGTTCCAGTCCTGGCAGCGGCTGGCATCTGCCCGTTCGGCTTTCGAGCAGTCGACGAAGAAGGCGTGCATGCAGTACTGGTCGCCCGAGCCCTGCGAGCAGGGGTCCGACCAGGCGGCGTCGGGCACCTTGTCGGCACCGGGCAGTGCCTTGATCGCGGTCAGCGAGTCCGCGTCCGGGCTCTGCGCCCAGGCGAAGCCCCACGTTCCCCATTCCTTGGTGCCCCACCGGGCGAGGTCCTCGGCGCAGGTTCCGGTCGGTGGGTGAAAGCTGGTGTCCCCGGCCGGGAATACGGTCGGCAGAGCGTCGGCGGGTGGTTCGGTCCCGTCGGCGACGGCCTGACGGGTGATCTCGGCAGTGGCCTGGGCCTGCGGGTCGGAGCCGACTGCGCTCGCATCGCCGAGCATGACGGCTTTGTTCTCGTCCGATGCCGTCCAGTACAGGAGCCGGTTTTCGTTCGTGAGTGCTTGGGAGATATAGGTTCCCAGGTCGCCGCCGTGGTCTGCGCAGTTCCCCGTGAACCAGGGCCCGCTCCGAAATTCCTCGGTGCCGCCGATGAATTTCTTGAGATCGTCCGGGAAGTGCGCGGGCAGCCTCGATGCCGGTTGTTGGGCGGTGACCGCACCCGGTGCGGGGGCGGGAACGGCGGAAGGCTGGGCGAGCGCAACAGCGGGTGATCCGAACAGTGCCACCAGTGCGGCGGTGACCGCGATGAGAACGAGACGGCGAATCATGTTCTCTCCTAGTCGATGTAGAAGGTGTAGTACCCTGCGGTCAGTTGACCGCCGAGCGCGGAATCAGCGGCCGGGTAGGAGGCGTCCTCCGGTCGCGGGCCCTGGCGGTAGGACCAGTCCTTGGCCTTCCAGTCCCCGTCCTGCCAGATCAACGAGATGTCGGTGGTCGCCCACAGAGTGCTCACAGCGACGGTGCCGGTGTTGTTGATGTCGGACTGGGTGGTGGTCATCGACCACACCGAGATCTGCGCGGCGTCGGCGGAGAACGAGGACACGTGCACCGCGGCCGGCAGGGTGTTCATCACGTCGCTGCTCTCGTCCCGGTTGCTGCCGAGTTCGATCTCGCGGGCCAGTTCGGCACCGGGGTCGGCGGCGATCATCGTCGAGCGGACATCGTTCATGTCGATGCGGCCCTGGCTGGCCTGATCGAACGCCTGGAGCACGTTCACCGCGGCCGTCGATGCGCCTTGGGTGTCGCGGGTGTATCCGCTGGGGACACCGTTGTTCACCGTCGTGGGCCCGTGTACTGCGCGGATGGCATCGCTGCCGCCGGTCTCGTCGGAGCCGCCCGACAGACCGACCACGATCACCGAGACGACGGCGACGATCGCCAGTGCGATGGCACCGAGGACGATCCAACGCTTGGACCCGGACTTGCTGTCGGAGTGCTGATCACCGGAGACAGTGCCGGTGTTGGGGGAGCTGGGGGGTTCGGAACCGACATTGCGGTAGTCGATGGCCATGATGAGTGCTCAATTCTGCGGACAGTGCCGCGTCGGGGCAAAGAAAATGGAGGGTAGAGCCGGGTCGGCTACGCGCCGGGCTGGACGAGGAGCAGGACCGCGCCGACGATCGGAGAGACAGCGGCCACACCGCCCAAGATGATGAGGGAGAGCTTGAGATCCTCGCCCGCTTCGCTCAGATCGCTGGACATGTTGCGTTTACGCGCCTTCCGGGAGCTGAGGAACGAGGTCAGCACCCACAGGCCGGCGAGGGCGATGCTGGCTCCCCAGATCGCCGCGAGCAGGCGCTTCCACGTCTGGTTCAGAGCGGGCCCGAACAATCCGATATCCGGGTTGACCCCGTCGAACGGGTTGACCGCCTGAGCGGAGGCGACTCCGCCGGCCAGGACGGTCAGCGCGGCGGTGAGGGCGAGGACGCCGAGCACACGACGAGCTCGGCGTGCGGTGCGGGTCGTGGGTATGGTGACGGATTCTGTGTCCATCGGGGGTTCCTTTCCGAAACATGGTGTTCTGCAGTGCCAGCGGATAGATGAGGCGGAGCTATTTGTCTTGAATGCGGCTCACCTCCCAGCCGCCGGGGCCGCGCCGCAGGATCATCGCGACGACCCTCTCGCTCACCGGCACACCGTCGATGCGTTGGGTGACGCGGTAGGAGCGGTAGGCCGTCGAATCGGTCTGCGGGGGAACGGGTTCGTCGTCGGCGACGAGGTCGGGGGTCAGGACCGCGCCGTCGGCGGCCCAGTCCAGCCACTGCGCACCGGGACTCGATTGCGCTGTGGTGGAGGTGATCTCGCGCGCGTACTCGGAGGTGAGCAGCGGTGCGGTGCGGGCTGCGGCATCGTTGGGTCCGGCGTCGACGGCGGTGTTCCAGGTGAACCAGACCGTCAACGCCGCGGTGGCCACCGAGTCCGGATCCTGCCGGTCCACCCCTGCAGCGATGTCGGGCAGCGTGGTCGCGGCCGGAGGCGGGGTACGGGTGGGATCGCTGCCGCTCGGTGGAGGCGTACCCGGTGTCCACTGCTGCGCCGGGATCGACGGGACGTCACTGCCGTTGTCGGTGCTTTCATCACCGCAGGCAGTGAGAATTGTTGCAGCGGTCAGGATTATGGCCACGGCGGTACGTCTGTTGGTTTTCATCCGAATCTCCGTGCTGTCAGTCCACTCGCGGGCGGGGTCCAGTCCGATACCTTCACCACGTCGCCGGACTGCGGGGCCTCGACGACCTTGTTTCCGCCGAGCCAGATGAAGATGTGGCCCGAGTGGGGTTGGATGATGTCGCCGGGTGCGAGCTCGCCGGGGGTGGCGATCACGCGGCCGCGGCTGTCGGCGATCTGCGCCGAATCCTGGTGGGGGAGCACGATCGCGCCGCCGGAGGCTTGTGCGACGGCGTAGAGGACCAGTCCGGAGCAGTCGAAGCCGACCTTGTCGAAGTCGCCGATCATGTCCGCGCGGCCGCCGCCGTCGCTGACCCCGCGGGTGGGACCGTTGCGGTCGCCTCCGCCCCAGGCGTAGGTGGTGCCGAGCCAGCGCATCGCGGCCGCGACGACGTTCTGCCCGAAGGGGCCACCGGGGACGATGCCCGGTGTGGCCTGGGGGACGGCGACGGAGAACGCTTCTGCTGCGCGGCGGGGAATCTTTGCGACGTAGTCGAGGGTTTCGGCGTTCTGGCACACCCGGCCCTGCGAGAGGGTCGCGCCGGGGCCGCAGTTGTACATCGACAGGTACAGCTCGGTCAGGTCGCCGCTGACCTTGCCGGCGGCGAGGGAGTCCTTGGCGATGCCGGCCAGCTCGCAGTCGTAGGCGGCTTGGCTCATCACCGCGTCGGCGATGCTGCGGGTGTCCTTGCGGCCGTCTCCATCACCGTCGACGCCTTTCGCCGCCCACGTGGCAGGCATGAACTGTGCCGGTCCGTCCGCGCCCGATCCTGCGTTGTGGGCGTTGACGTCGAAGCCGCCCTCTTGTTCGAGCTGCGCGGCGACGACCGGAGCAGTGACCTCAGCGCACACGGTGCCGGCCTTGACGATCCACGGCTCGAAGTCCGCCGGCACCGACCCCGGTCGCAGCCCGGTCGACCCGGCCGGGACTCCGCAGCCGGGTTTGATCGCGGCGGCGAGTTTCACCGATCGACTCGATACACCGCTGGTGCTGGTGGTCGGGATCGCGGCGGAGGTGCCGGCCGGTCCCGCCGCGAGAACGTCCGCGCTCGCGGTTGGGGCGGTGGCACCGGCGGCGGCGAGCCAGGCCACGGGATCGACCGGGCTCGATCCGGACGCGAGACGAGTCCCGGGCCAGACCTCGAAATGCAGGTGCGGCCCGGTGGACTGTCCGGCGTTGCCGACGGCACCGATCGGGTCACCGGCTTTGACGGTCTGGCCAGCGGTGACCCCGACGCCGTCGTCGTTCATGTGGCCGTAGACCGTCGAGAGCGACTGTCCGTCGACGGTGGTGTCGATGATGATCCAGTTGCCGAACCCGCTGGCGTGTTCGGCCTTGACGACCGTGCCGTCGGTCGCCGCGTAGATCGGGGTCCCGATTGGGGCGGAATAGTCCTGGCCCTGGTGTCCCTCGGCCTCGCCGGTCACCGGGTTCGTGCGGGCACCGAAACCGCTCGTGGCTTGGTATGTGCCCTCACTCAGCGGCATCACCACCGTGCCCGAGTGCGGAGCCACCACGGCCGCGCCGGCAGGCAGGCACGTGCCTTCGTCGACCGGCGGTGTGCGATCGCCCGAGAGGACACCGAACATGCCGATCGCAGCGACGGCGGCGATCAGCAACAGGCTCAGTGCGCCCGCACTGCCCTTGGTGCCCTGCTGTGATGCTGCCATCGGTGCATGTCCTCACGAATCGAAAAGATGATCAGTGCCCGCCCGGACACCTGTGGTGGTACGCGTAGTTCGTTTGTGGTGCTGTAGTTTTCGGCTGCTCTGCGTCATGCCCGCCCGGCTGCAGAGCCCGATCGGTGGCCGCCGGTCAGCCCCCGATCTTCTGGGTGAAGAAGTCGATGAGCCATTGCAGTGCGCTGCGGCCGGTGGAGTCGACCTTGAAGTCGCCATAGGACTGGTGCGCACCGGAGGCGAAGAACGTCGCGGCGTCGATACCGGCACCGACCAGCTCGGCGGCATCGCCTGCACTCGGTGACGAGGCCAGTGAGATGAGACTGCCTGCCAGACCGGCGAAATCGCCGGTGGAGGCTTGCTGGCCGATCGCGGCGGACTGTCCGGTGACCTGGGTCTGCGCGCCGAGCTGGTCGGGGCTGGTCTTGGAGGATCCGGTGAGCACTCCGACCGCGACCGAGGCGAGGTCGAGCCCGATGGGTAGCAGTTCGGCGGCGGCCGCGAGGTTGCCGGTTTCGAGGATCTTCCACGCGACTTCCTGGATCGCGCCGACATCGTTGGCCAGGCGGATCACGTCGACGTTGCCGAGCAAGCTCAGCACCAGGGAGGCGATCTGCGCCGATCCGCTGGGGTCGGGGATCATCGCCACCAATGCTGCGAGGGTGTGCAGGTCCACTCCTGCGGCCATTTTCACGATCGGTTCGAACTGGTTGTTGAGGTCCCCGGCGATCTTGTGCGATCCCGCGACGTCGAGTGCGGCGACCTTCTGCGGCAGCGCGATCAGGTTGTCGACGATGCCTTGGTAGTCCAGGCTCGTGAAGCCGGTCGCGACGTTGACGACCTGGTTGACCACGGTCTTCGGCTTGAGCAGCGAGAGCACCTGCGTTGCCGAGGTCAGCGCGTCCGGGGACACGGACTGCAGCGGTGCGACCTGCCCGCTGAGCGTTGCGGCCGTATCGGTCAGGCCTGCGGTGGTGCCGGTGCCGCCCAGCACCGATGATGCGGTGTCGGCGATCGAGGTCGCGGTGCTGAGCACTGCGGGAATGTCGATCTGGTCGAGTGCGTCGAGAACCGTGGACGTCTTCGCTTCCGGGGATCCTTCCGGTGCGGTGTCGAGGGTCGAGCGGATGCCGGGGTTCGCGGCGATCACCGATTGCACGTCGGCGACCGGTTCGAGGGTGTTGAGCAGCGATGTCGCCGAGGCCCCGACGCTGGCGACCTGTGACTGAGTGCGGTTGGTTCCCACCGAGTCGGGCAGGGTGGCCACCCGCTCCCCGAGAGTCGATGCGGTGTTCGCGGCGCCCGCCAGATCGACGCGGGAGAAGTCAGAGACCAGCGACGACGAGAAATCGCTGACCCCTCCGGCCTGTGTCGGCGTCGTGCCGGGCTGTGTCTCGGCACCGGTGACGCCGCCCTGCGCGGTCGTCGACGGAACCGCGGTATTCGACGCTGCTGGGGTCGACCCGGTTCCGGCCTGTTCGCCCGGGTCGACGGGCTTGTTCGCCAGGACCTTGCCCAGGCCCGCGAGCAGACCGTCCTTGCCGGCGTTCGTCGAGCAGTACAGGTCCGTGGGATTGCAGAGCTGCCTGACCACCGGGGCGAGAGAGCCGAAGCCTTCGGGCCGGACCCCGCCGATGCCCTGACCGTCGATCTTCGGCCCGACGACGGTGCCGCCGGCGGTGCCCTGGTGCGGATCGGCGACCAGACCGACGCCGAGAATCCGGGCCGCGGGAACGACGCCGCGACCGTTGCCGATCTCGGCGGCGATGTCGCCGGCGGCGTCCGCGCCTTGGGAGTAGCCCGAGAGCAGGAACTTCGACGTCGCGCATGCCGAGGTGAGGATGTTGTTGATGGCGCTCTTGCCGGTTTCCTTGCTGTCGGCGTAGGTGCGGCCCTTGTCGAACGCCGACGCCGCGTACGCCGGGTAGTAGACCTCGATATCGTTGCCGTACTTCTGTTTCAGGGCGTTGCCGACGGTGGCGAGCATCCCGACCGGGGCGGTCGGGTTCGCGGCGGCGTTGGTCTCCCACGTTCCCGGGGCCATGATCGCGACGTACTTCGCGCACGAGGTCGCCGCCGTCGCTGCCGGTGCGGCGTGTGCGGGGACGGTGCCCGCGGCCAGGACCACCGCGGAGACGACGACGGTCAGCGCCGACAGTGTCCGGCGTTGTCGTCGCCGCGGGGTGGTGTGCGTTCTCTGGCCGGTCATGGTGTTTCTCCTCGTGTGCGTCGAGCGGGGTGGGGACGGGTCAGGCTCCGCGACGGTCGCGGCTGCGCCGCTCCCACTGCGAGAGCTGTGGGGGTGGTGCGCTGTCGGGCTGGCGGTTCACCGGCTGCGGGGAATACGGATCGGTGAATTGGTAGGCGACGCCGGCTCGTGCCGCGGCGATGTTGTCGGCGACCAGGGCGGTGACGTTGGTGTAGGCCTCGATCGTGGCGGGCGGGAGGCCCCTGTAGACGATCCGATCGCCGCGGGCGAGAGCTGATTCGTACGGGGCCTGAATGAAATTGCTTTCCTGGACACCGAGATTGCGCAGGTCCTCGAAGACCGCCGACGCCAACTGCGGGTTGGAATCCGGTGTTGCACAGGTCACGACGATCGTCGACGCCAGCAAGTGTCCGTAGCCGCGGGCGATGATGCCCTCGAGCATCTGATAGACCTGCCGGGCGATGTCGAGGCGTAGCGGGAGCGGAACGACCAGGGCATCGGAATGCTGCACGGCCCACTGCCAGCTCTCGGCCAAGGGATTGGCGGCGGTGTCGATGACGATCAGGTCCCGGTGTCGGCGCAGCACTGCCATCACCGCGGCGCATTCGTCCCACCCCAGGTTGCGCTCACGGTCGGCCGAATTATCTGCTGCGAGAATGTCTTCCATCGTCGGTTGACGCCGCAGGAACGCAGTGAGCGATCCCGACACCGCCGACGAGGACGCCAGCTCGTGTGCATGGTCGAGCAGATCCCACACCGTGAGCTCCGGATCGGTGGTGCGGGCGGCGCGATCGCCGAGACTGCCGAGTGATTCGCTCGCGTCGAAGACCGTCACCCCGTGGCCACGGTGCTTGCCGAACGTCGAACCGAGCATCACCGATGTCGGAGTTTTGCCCGCTCCGCCCTTCGGATTGATGACCGAGACCACCGAGCATCCAGGAAGTGGCTGCTGCACAACGCGAATCGACTGACGCAGTCTGACTTCGGCCGATGTGGGCTTGGGCTTGAGATGAGTTCCCAGGGCGGCGTTGATCCGGCCCCGCAGGCCTGCTTCGGCGGGCTCGGCGGTCGGGTCTTCTTCCTGGCGGTCGAACAGTCGTGCGCGGTAGAACGCTGAGGGGTCGACATCGGGTGTCTCGACCGCGGCCAGTGCGTCCTGCCCGACCCCGTACGGGTCCGGTGCGGTGTCGTCGGCCGACTCCTCTACAGGCTGTTCGTCCGGTTCGGATTCGGGTCGGCGCAGGCGCTGAGCGCGGAGGTTGACGGTGTCCTCGGCTTCGTAGCCCGCGACGGGGTTGTCGTCGTCCGGGCGCGGGTGCTGTTCGGCCATCAGCCGACCTCCGCTTGATCGTCGACGAGCAGATCGGAGAGCCGGATGGCCTGCCACGGACGGTGCCCGGGAACCTCGCACCACACGGTGGCCGGGTTCTCGTCGTCGATGTCGAGGCGTTCGAGGTGCACTCCGTATCGCGCGGCGAGAGCGGCGAGCCGCGCGCCGTCGAGGTGCGGGTTGGAGATATGCAGTATCAGCCGGATCGCGGGGGCGTCGAGCTCTTCGCGTAGCTTGCCGGCGAGAAAGGCTGCCTTGCCGGCCGCCGAGTCGTCGGCCGAGGTCTGATCGCCCTGCCGGAACACCGCGTCCTTAGCGTGAAATGTTCCGTACCAGGCTGTTTCGTCACCGTCGCCGACCACGGCGAAGCTGCCGCGCTCATCGCCTGCGGCGTAGAGCTCGACCAGTGGTGCGGCCGACGCCGCAGAGGCGACCGCGTCGGTGACCTGCTCGGCTTCGTTGGCGCGCAATCCGTCGTAGTCGAGGTCGAGCTGCTTGTAGAGCTCTCGTTTGATCTTTTGCCACATCGACCAGTCGGTCAGCCCCGATTTTTCGGCCCAGGCGCGGATCTCGCTCGCGGTCGACGCCTCGAGGGTCTCGCGTGCCTGTCGTACTGCGGTGGCGGCCTCGGCCCATTCGCTCGCTGCATCGCTCATGTCCTGGCGTTCCTTTCGTGGTGGCTGTTCGCCGCGGTGCTGCGGCGATCTCGCGCTGTGGCGGCGGTGGGTGATCACGCTTGCTCGATGGCGGCGATGACGTAGCGACCGTCGACCTGATCGGTGGTGATCCGCTGGCGGTACTGCGTCCCAGGCCCGTTCGGGCCACTCTCGGTCAGGGTGAGGGTGTAGGAACCGGTGCGCAGCGGGTCGATATCGAGGCAGTAGGTGGTGCCGGCCGGCGCGGTGGCGATACCTGCGTCGAGGTTCGCTTCGACGGTGAACGGGGCACTCGCCGGGGCGTTCGGTGAGACCAGAGCGTGCGCGGCCGCGCCCGATCTCTGGACGTAGTAGGCGTGCTCGAACGCGGCAATGACCCCGGGGCCGCTGTTCTGATCACCGGTCGGCAT
This sequence comes from Rhodococcus sp. KRD175, assembly GCF_017168275.1. Classification (NCBI taxonomy): domain Bacteria; kingdom Bacillati; phylum Actinomycetota; class Actinomycetes; order Mycobacteriales; family Nocardiaceae; genus Rhodococcus; species Rhodococcus sp. KRD175. Next base: position 203,144 of record NZ_JABFAQ010000004.1, on the reverse strand, counting down.
TGAGCAATCCGGCCCGGCGGCAACAGTTGTCGGCGCGACCGAGGAAGAGACGGTCGTATCGGTGGCTGTCGTGTCCGGCTCGGAGTCGCCACCGCTGAACAACACAGCGGCGGCGACCGCCACGGACACCACAGCAGCCCCGGCTGCCGCGACCGCGCGTCGGCGCGATCGCGGCACACGGGGAGAGCTCGACGGCACCCCTGATCGTGCTGGACCGGTGGCACTGGCAATCGGAGATGTCGTCGAACGGCGAATCATTTGGATATGTCCTTCCTGGCTGGTTCAACTAGCTGGCTGTAGGGCGATTCAGGCGGGTGCGAACGCCGCCTGTAAGCCGCCGAGAGCGGCAGTGGCCTGATCGACCAGAGGAGCTGCAGCCGCCTGCACCGTCTCGACGGTCTGCGCCACCTGCGGCTGTTCGAGGGCCTTCGAGGTGAAGCCCTGCACTGCCGAGGCCGCCGGTGCGGTCCACACCGACGCATCGCTGACGGCCTTGTCGACGATCGGAGCCGCGTTCTGAACGGCTGTGTCGGCCGCCGCGAGCACCTGGCGGCCGTTCGGGTCGGACGCGAGAGTGTCGCGAACCTGCCCGACGGGTCCGGGGAGATCGACGGTTGCGGCAGGAGGGATCGTCGGGACGCTGTCGGCCGCCGGGGGAACAACCGCCGGGGCAGGGGCCGGCTCTTCGATGATCTGCTGCTCGCCGCCGAGAACGGTGGCACAGAGGATGCCGCCGATGACAGCGCCAGCACCGGTCAGGCCCAGCACGATCGGTGCCGACAGTGTTGCGCCGACGCCGGCTCCCGCGAGTGCTGCCGCTCCAGGGATGAAGACCCAACCCACTGGTCCTCCCCAGACGACAGCACCGGTGCCTGTGGAGGCGGCGACACCGAGTCCGCCGCCGATAGCGGCTGCGGTTCCGGTGATCACCGCGGCCGGGACCACCGATGCCGCGAGACCGGTCGCTCCGCCTGCGATGACGCCGGTCGCGGTACCCGCTGCGATGCGGTCGGCACGGGGAGAATCGGCGAACCCGTTGTCCACGAGCCAGTTTCCGCCATCCGCCTGCACAGCCTGCAACGTGTTGTTGATTCGAGTGAGCAGATTCTGGTCGACGATCTTGGTATCGACCGGCACCAACGTGCCGCCGGCGATGAACGTTCCGGGCGGTGCCTCGATCGGTGCAATGACCCTGCGCTGCACCGTCGGGACCGGCGGCGGGGGCGGCGGAGTCGCCTGCAACGCCGGGGGAGCGTCGCTCGGAGCGGCCTGCGGCGCGGGAGTGGGCTCGTAGTAGGTGTTCTGGTAATTCGAGGACTGCTGATTACCGGCCAGGTAGTCGTCGTAGCTACGTGACGGGGTTTGCTGCACCCGAGGTGAGGGCTGGTAGCCGTCCAAATACACGCGCGGTTCCGGCGCTGGAGGCGGCAGGGTGGCCGGTGCCGTCTGCGGTGTGCTCGTGACCCCCGGTTGTGATCCTCGAGGACTGGTCACTCCCGGCTGCGATGGTGCAGCCTGAGCAGGAGCGGCCTGCATGGTCAGGCCGGCGATCGTCACCGCGGCCACGGCGGGCAGCGATGTGATCACCCGCCCTCGCTTCTTTGATGAGCGGTGGTGTCCTGTGTCCTGTGGTGCTGGCATTGGTGTCGATCCCTTCCTGGTGCGACCCGGCGATCGGGTCGTGCTGGTGAATGCGATTGCGGAGCAACCGTTCTGGCGACAATTGGTTTTAGGTAAGTCGGTCGACAGAAGTGGATGGGTGCGTGCGATCCATAGGTTGTGGGCCAGTCGCACGCACCCATCACGTGCTAGAGGCTCAGAGCCAGCCGAAGGCAACCGACCAAAACCATGGCTGCTGGAAAATCCACATCGGGTATCGGAATCCTTTCTGTGCGAACGGGTGTGAGTCCGAGGTGTGATGTCCCGGCGGGGCCGCGCAGCGCTGAACATGATGAAATGCGCTCACTGCGCGACCCTCGCGCCGGTCCACCGGTCCACCGGTCGAGCTGCAGGGCGCGCGGGGGAGCTCCTGCAGCGCACGAGTGGGACTATCAGCGACAGCCCACTCGGGTCGGGTTGCAGTCCGAACTGCCAGGCCTACGGCTTGCGGGTAAGAATGGACCGCTCATTACAGGAACTGGATGGACCCCACTCGGCTAGCAGGGCTCCGTCGTCACCGATGTATTGGTGGCGACCGGAATGCTCGTGGTCGAGCGAGCACGCAATCAAGTCACCATGTGTCCGATTTACGACGATTGATGCGCAGAACTGATTCAGTGAGAGGAGATTTGGTGCTATTGCATCCCGTGCGGCACTCACTTCGATTTGCCCCCGTAACCGAGGCGAAAGCGGCGATGTCGGGTGAATGCACCTGCCGTCGCACCCCGTCCGTGATGGCCCAACGCTGAACTTCGAGCGTGGTAAATGCTGGTTTCAGTCGTCGACGGCAACTGCGATGCGGCAAGGGCGAGCGACGCGAACATGTAGAACTCCCGACAGGAATGATCGGACGGACCCTGTGAACAGACCGACCTGATGTCCCGCGCTACAAGCAGTGCCGAGATAGACAAGCACCGAGGATTCCCTTTTGGGCGCGCATCAGGACTGTAGAACAGGTTAGGTGCACCGCGCAATCGGTTCAGCTTCGCGGAACTCGACTCGTATTGGCGCATGAGTGCAACAATAGCGCGCAACTATAAAACGCACAAGAGTTCATGGGCATCGTCGATCGAGGAAGATGGGACTGTCTTGAAGGGTCGACAGGGAGTTGGGATAGTGCCGCGAAGCGGAGTTCGTGGGTTTCGCGCCGACCGGTTGCGGGAGCTACGGGTACGTGCGGGGTTCAGTGCTGACGACCTCGCGGCGAAAGTGGGCGCGACCAGACAGGCAGTATCGACCTGGGAGACGGGGCGCTCAACGCCACCGCCTGCGACGCTTGGTCGGATCGCGAACGCCCTGCATACGTCGGTCGCGGCGCTGGTTCCGATCCCGGAGTCTCAGCTCAAATTGTCCGACTTGAGGGTGCACGCCGCGCTGTCCCAGGGTGACGCTGCGCAGCTGCTCGGGATGTCGACCACCGTTCTCGCCGACATCGAACGTGGGCGCAAGCCCGAGAACGAGGAGCGCATCGAGTCGTTTTCCAAAGCGTATGGCGTATCGACTCGGACGGTGGCGGCTGCGTGGAGTCGAACGCGTGATGCCCGCACGACACGCGCGCGGTCCTTGTAGACAACGCAACTATTAAACGCACTTCCAGCGTTCGCGCGTCAACTGCACTCAGTCCGCAATGGGCTGTGTGGATCCGTATGGATCCGCGAACTTATTTACTCCTCGGACAATTCGGTCAGAGTGACGAGTGCGGCCGTAGTGTGCTGATTGAGCGAGACTAATACCGCGTCGATCGTCATCGGTTTCCAATTTCCGTCGAGAGTTCGGAAGCGAAGCACACCGTGGGTGCGTTCGCGTGCGAGTGCGTTCGACATTCGTTTCGCAATTGGAACGTCGTCCGGATGAATCGCCGGTACCGGTTCGTCAGGAAGGTTTTCCCAGCAGATATTCGGTGCGGGGTCAGAGTTGTACCAGCGCAACAAGTTGAGTGTTCTGAGGTTGACCAGTGCGCGGTACTCGCCCTCCTTGGTCGAAGCCTCCAGAACGCGATGTTCGAGAATCGTAGGTGGGGGAGCGATATTGATGTCCCCTGCGGGGCCGATGTCGTGGGTGATACCCCTCAAGATAACTTCGGTGCCCGAAACCCCGTCTTCGGCAATCATCCGGCACGAGAAGTGCGCTGCTCGAAGTTCACCGTCGTCCCGCCTCACGGTCCAAACCGCCTGATGAGTGGTGCCCGGGGCTGATTGCACGATCTTGGCCATCGCTTCGCTCTCGTCGCGGTTGGTGACCAGTCGGGTGAACGCTCCGGCGAGTGCACGCTGGGTCTCTCGCTCGTCTTGCGGAACGCGGTAAAGGTCGAGTAGATCGCCGCTCCCGCTTGCCGTGCTCTTGGTGAGGTTGAACTGCCACGCCCCAGCGGCGTCTCGTCGAGGTGGAGTCTCGTCGCGCTGGCCGAGCCACACCCACACACCATGTGTGCGACCCGCGAAGGTTCGCAGTGGTTCGGCCAGTACCCGCCTGTAGCGGTCTTTGCACAGCCGATCCACCACGGCTCCTGTGGAAAGCGCCTCCGCTACCGCGGTCAGTGCCTCGTTGCGGCTGCCAGAGCTGCGGAGAACATTACGAGGTGAGACAAAGGACTTGGGCGAAGACCCAACTCCGATGACCGACGGCTCTTCGTCTCCGAACGTCTCTATCAGGATCCAGCTATTCGACATAGTTGACCGACCCCCGCAGGTCTGTTGAGTGGATTGTCTATAGGTTTCGGATTGTCAGAGTCGCCGCAGTGCTTGGAGCGCAGGCAGTAGATGTTGGTAATGAGGTCCGAGCACGCGCGCGGTCACGTCGACGAGGCGTGCGTCGTTGCCCACCGTCACCTGTGATTTTCCCTTCCACGCACCCGCAATGATCTTTTGGGCGGCCACTTTAGGGGTGGTTCGGGCTATGCGGCTGTCGAAAAAATCGGCAGTCCGCGCACGATCGACGCCGGGTGCGGCCCTCGCGGTCCGTGCGATTGACGTTTTGAGTCCACCAGGGATCACACATGTCGCACGCGCGGTCCGTGACGCTAGGCGCAATTCTTGGTTCAGGGCCTCGGTGAAGCCGCGAACGGCAAATTTGGAAGAGTTGTACGCCGAATAGCCGGGTGCGGACATGACCCCAAATGCGGACGACACGTTGATGATTCGACCTCGATGTGACTTCAAGATATCAGGTAGAAAGGCGCGAGAGCTGTTGACGACGCTCTCGAAGTTGGTCGCCATCACCAGATCGAAGTCAGCTGGGGGAGTGTTGATGACATCGCCGCTATAGAGAACGCCTGCGACGTTGAAGACTGCATCGATACCGCCCAATGCTGAGCGAGAAGTTGCTGCCCACGAACTGATTTCGGCCCGGTTGGCCACGTCGACTTGAGTCGCGCGCGCGACTGCGTTCATAGCAGCACATCGGGACTGTGTGTCCAGCAGTGCATCATAATTGTAGTCCGCGAGAGCAAGTGACCAGTTCTGGCCCGCGAGCTGCAACGCAATTTCACGGCCGACTCCAGAACCTGCGCCGGTGACCGCCGCTCTCCATTCCCCTGGCATCTAACCTCGCCTCCCACAACTCGCTGCCCTTGGTAACTAGGCACAGTAACGAACGGTCGACAGCCGCGCTAGCAACCAGCTGGTCTGTATTTCTGTTTGTATCTAGTGGCTCGGAGGCTTTCAAACGGGCATGCTCTAGGTGTGAATCTGACTTTGTCGCAGGAAGTCTCGCCGCCGGATCCTGCACGACGGTCGGTTTTGGTCAACGTCTAAAACTAGATCCGATGTCCCAGCGGTGTCTGGGTTGCCGACGGCTACTGCCGCGTGGGTTTGTGCGCACACTGAGCATCAGCATCCGGTTGGGATCTTTCTCGACGGACGGCCTGTAGGTCCACGAGCCGATCAGACACGGTCAGGCCGCAGGCCTCGGCGCGAGACAACTCGTCGTCGAGCTTGATTCGGTTGTAGTGATCACGATCGATGACGGGTAGGCCGTCGCGGTTGCCGATGTAGTTGCCGTGAGCGAACAGCGCATCCTTGTCGGCCGGGGACAGCGTGGACCACATCTCGTGCGACTGCGCCGGGTCCGACGGCAACGAAGTCAGTGTGAGGGCGGCGCGGTCGATCGTGGTGAGGATGACAGTTCTAGCGTTTCTCCTGCTCGGGAAAGAAGCACCGGAGTGAGCAGGAGACGCGTCGGGCAGATGTAAGAGCGACGCTGGATCCGAAAATTCGAGTTCGAGCTGGTCATGTCTGTCGAGCAGAGTGTATTCGTTGCGCGCTGTGACCGTCACCGGAGTCAGTATCGGTCCTTGCTGGGCGACCACGTCGTCGCGTGAGCGGATCCCGCCGTCCTGCAGCTCGACGATTTCACCGGCGATATAGAGGGTGTCGCCGTCGTCGTACGCCGCGGGCGATCCCAGCTCGTACCCGCTCGGCTCGAGTGATGCGTTGAGGGCCGAGAGGACGTCGCCTGGGACGTCGAGACAGCCGGCCGCCGGCGTCGCCTCAGCTGTCGTCGGAGCGGGCGCACCGGTGTGCGCGGCGCGATCGAGGGGACCACAGCCGGTACGGGTGGTTGTCGTCGCGGTCAGCAAGTCCGACGAAGTCGCCGAAGCCGGATCAGGCTCGCCATTGCCCTCGTCCGAGCCAAATATCGATCCGAAGCCGACTGCGAGAATCAGAACGGCCGCGATTGCCAGCACGATCTTGAGTCCTCGGTTGCCGCCACCCTGACTTGCAGGCTGTCCCGGGGTGGGTTGCCGTGTCGGGCGGGGCGTGCCGGGTGCGGAGTGTTGGGTCCACTGGCCGCCGTCCCAGTGTCGTTGTCCACCGGCGTTGGACTGGTCGGGGTCGGTGTACCAGCCGGGTTCGGTGTTGTCATCGGTGAAGTGTCCCAGGTCGACGACACCGAACTCACCGTGTTGACCTGAGTGCTGATCGCAGCCGACGTCGTCGAATCCGGTGCTGAATTTCGGTTGTCCGGTCCGGATGTGGCGGCGTCGGCGCGCCACAAGCCTCAGCGCAATCTTCGGCGATCGGCGATGACACCCGAAGGAGGAATCGACTATTCGGTGGACCCGTGAGCCGACCCAACGTGGCGGTCGAGTCCAGCGGCGATTGCCTGGACTGTGACGGCCTGGCATCAGGTTTATGGAGCCTGTTTACCCACCCACCGCGTTGAATTGGGATGCTCTTTGTCGCCCAATACTGTGCCCGGCCACGACCCTTCGGGAACACCGTTGACGCGCCCACTGTCGTACCTGTCGGGGTCGTTGCGCTGTTTCGTCAACTCGCCGGTCGACGGGGCCATCAATCCCAGCGTCTTCCTCGCACCGCCAAGAGTCTCCGCCATTAGGCAAGGGAATCGTCCGACCCTGGGCACTGTGTGCCGAACAGCAGCAAGCTCCTCGACATCATCGGCCGCGATGTCCGGAATCGAATCGCGTTCACAATAGTGCTGGGAAGTACGCCACAACGCGATCATGACGTCATCGTACGACCTTTGACTGTGGCCCACGAGAGTCCCGGAGCACCCTCGAGATGGCAATCTCTGGCGCGCTCAACAGCTTTGACCCAATGCACACCGTCGGCGCTATTCGCAGCCGACGCCGTCGCCGTCACCGTCGAACCTGGTGCTGAATCCGGGTTCTCCGGTCCGGATGGGAGCGGCTCCAGCTGCACGAACCTCGTTGCAATTCTTGTAGACCACATCCGACGGAGCCGGGTTCGGTGCGGGAGCTGGCTTCGGAGCTGGTGCTGCCGACGCCGGTACAGGTGACGGTGCCGCGGTCTCGACAGCAGCGGTTGCGCCGCAGTCTCTGAGGACTCGAACGATGGCATCGTGCTCGGGCGGGGTGACCCACAGCCCGTAGGCCGCTTTGACCGCGACCTGCCGAGCGACGTAGGTGCATCGGTAGGCCTTGTTGCTGGGCAGCCACGTTGCGGCGTCGCCGTCGCTTTTCTGTTGGTTGGCGGGGCCGTCGACGGCCTGCAGATTGCGCGGGTCGTTGGCGAAGTTCGCCCTGGTGGCCTGGTCGAGTTGCTGCGCACCCGTCTGCCAGGCGTTGCTGAGCGCCATTATGTAGGGGCTTTAACTATGTTGGGTAAGGGGGTTGGGAGACCCCGATTGGACCACGGGTCGTCTCCCGCCAGCCGCTCCCGACTAGGGCGTGTCTCCCAATCGGCGTAGCCAGGTGAGAATTGCGCAGAGGGTGACGGCGGCGCGGTAGGTGATCGCGAGTTTGTCGTAGCGGGTGGCCAGCGCTCGCCATTGCTTGGCCAGAGCGAAGAGCAAGGCATTAGCGTGTGACACGAGGACCTCTCGGTTGTCGGTGCAGTTGTGGTAACCACACCGATACCGGAGGTCCTCACCTATCTGTCGCTGCCACGCCGTCCACAACGTCCCTGCTCATTACAACTAGGGCAGTATCTCCATTGCGTTGCTCGACGCTCTCGCACGCTCAGTCGCAGGGGTCCATCCCGGGCGTTGTGCTCCTTGGTGGCCATAATGGTTTTGCTTCCAACTGGATACATGGTCCGCGTGTGGAAAAGGTGGGGCGACGGAGGCGCAGACTGGAAGTGGATTGCCTCGGTATCATCGAGCGTTCACTCGTCCGAGCTGTGATCGGAAGTATCGAGGTGGAGTGCAGCACACGGTGCCGGACGTGATCTGCGCACTGGATTCGGGGCCACCAGCGTGCTCGTCGCCGAACCTGTCGGTGGGCTCGTGTTTCATGACGACCCATGAACAAGGTCCTGCGTGCGACGCTCGTCAGTGCGGTCGTCATCACCACCGTCATCGGAATCGCGTCGTTCGTGCTGAGTTTCGCCGCACTGTGGGATCTCGCCACGATGGCGGGCGTCCCGCGATCGCTGTCCTGGCTGTGGCCCGTGATCGTCGACGGCACAATTCTGCAGGCCACGATCTCCGTCATCGCACTCGCTCAATTCGAGGAACAACGCAGTGGCCGACGCTTCTTCTGGGGCGTGTTGATCACGGCGGCTCTGGTCAGTATCGGTGCAAATGCCATGCACGCCTTCATTTCCGACGCCGGAACATTGCATCCGGCATTATCGGCGGCCATTGCGACGGTCGCCCCGGTCAGTCTGTTGGCCGCGACACACGGACTCGGCATCCTCGTCCGAGTACCGGCCGAACTGCCGAACAATCCAGAGATCCCGGACGACGCCCGAAGCCTCACGCAGGCAGACGACGACACCGTGGCCGCCGACGTGGTGCCGCTGCAGACCGGGATCGAACCGAGACCGGAACCGGCTGAGCCCGCGTCTGCTGTGTCATCCACCCCGGTACCGGCCGCACCCGTCGAGGACGTTCGTCGCGATTCGCCGGCGCGCGATATTCCGTTCACGTCCGTGCGCACGGTCGAACCATTGGACGACGTCGATCGCTGGATTCTCGACGAAGAACGGGTGGACGATCTCTATCCCGTCGACGCTCCGTGACATCCGGTGGCACCATCGAGTGATGAGCCAGAATCTGCCGAGATCCGTAGTTCCCGAGAAGCCGAAGCCGGGTCAGGAGTCGGTGTGGGATTACCCCCGTCCACCGAAGCTCGAGTCCTCCAACCGTTCGCTGGTCGTCCGGCTCGGCGGCGAGGTGGTCGCGCGCACCACCGCCGCGTACCGAGTGCTCGAAACCAGCCATCCGCCCACCTGGTACATCTCTCCCGCAGACGTGGTTCCGGGTGCGTTGACGCCGTCCGAGGCCCGTTCGACGCACTGCGAATGGAAGGGCGCGGCGACGTACTGGGACGTGCACGGCGGAGATGCCGTCGCCCCGGCCGCGGGGTGGAGCTACGAGAACCCGACACCGCGGTTCGCCGAGATCGCCGGCTACCTCGCGTTCTCACCCAGCCGACTCGACTGCGAAATCGACGGCGAGGCGGTCCGGCCGCAAGAAGGCGGTTTTTACGAGGGCTGGATCACCGACGACGTGGTCGGCCCGTTCAAGGGCATCCCGGGCTCCTACGGCTGGTGATCACTCACCCCGCGGGTAGCTCGGCGCGGGGGATGTTCTGAATCGAACTCGTTGCGCCGGGGTCGCTACCGGTCACCAGAACGTCCCCGGTGCGCGGGTCCACGGCAACGGAGTTGGCCTGTGTCACGGTCGGGACGTCGCCCAGGATTCGCGGTGCGGAGACGTCCGAAACATCGACCACGCGCAGCAGATTCGACGCGGTCAACGTCACGAACAACAGTGCCCGGTCGCGGTCGACGGCAAGTCCGTACGGATTTCCCGGGGCCTCGATCGACGCGGTCTGGCGGATACTCCCCGCAGCGTCGACCGAGGCGAGAAGAACGGTCCCGCCGTCGGTATCGGCGAACCCGGCTGTTGTCTCGTTCACCGTCACGGCGTGGGTCAGCTTGACGCCGATCGGGGCCTGCGCCACCTCCCGCTGGGTCGCGCCGTCGTAGACCCACACACCGTTGCCCTGCACGTCTGCGACGGCGGCGTACGGGCCGAGAGCGGCAGCGCCACCGGGCTGGACCGGGCCCGGCGGAAGTTCCGACAAGACCGATCCCTCGCGCAGGAAGATCACCCCGCCGCCCATCTCGTTGGTGGCCACGATGGTGCCGCCGGAGGTGAGCACCGCGTCGTGCGGCTGCCGTCCGACACCGGTGGCCGTGGACAGGATCGCGCCGTCGTTGAGCGCCACTTCGAGTAGTTCGTCACTGCCTTCGAGCGGGACCAGGACCGGGCCGTCGGGACCTGCCAGCGAAAGATGCCGGGGTGCGCCCGTCGTCGGGACCATCTGCCGGACGGCACCCGTCGCCGCGTCGAACAGCACCACGCCGTCGGGCTCGCGTACTCCGGCGGCGGCGATGCCCGACGTCCCCACGACGATGCCCTCGGGAGCCCCCGGGAGCGGAACGACAGTTCCGATGGGATCGGCAGAATCGGGCGCCTGGGCGGGTTCGGCTGCCGGAGTTGTTGCCGGAGTGGATGCCGGCGAGGGGGATTCGTCAGGGGTAGACGAGCACCCCACGAGCAGGAGGCACATGACCGTCGCCGCGGCGAAAGCGGTTTTCACGATCGGCGGTACTGCTCGAAGTGCAGGGCATCGTCCAGTGGACGCCCCGTGCGCCAGCCGAATCGCTCGAGATCCGGTACCTCCTGGAACGATTCGACCGGGCCCACACACAACCATGCGATCGGACGCACCGGGGCGGGGATGTCGAGCAGTTCGGTGAGGTACGCCTCGTCGTAGAACGACACCCAGCCGACCCCGACGTTCTCGGCTATCGCTGCGAGCCAGAGGTTTTCGATGGCCAGTACTGCCGAGAACAATCCGGTGTCGTCGACGGTATCGCGGCCGAGGACGTGCGGGCCTCCCCGGTTCGGGTCGTTCGTGACCACCACTCCGGTGCCGCTGGTCTCGATCCCTTCGATACGGATGGGGTCGAACGTCTGTCGGCGCTCGGAGTCGAGCTTGTCCGCGAAGTCCTGTCGGCAGTCGGCGACGTGTGCGGCGAAGGCGCTCAACGTGTCGGGTTTGCGGACCACTATGAAATCCCAGGGCTGGGTGTTACCGACGCTCGGTGCCTGGTGCGCTGCGCCGAGGATGCGGCGCAAGGTGTCGTCGTCGACGACGGTTCCGTCGAACTCGGCTCGCACGTCGCGGCGAGATCGAATGGCCGCGTATACCGACAGTGTGGCTTCGGTCATGATATCCGTTCTCCGATAACAGTTTTCAAGTTCTCGTTCAGTTCGTCGACGAGGGCGGGCAGGTGCTCGCCGGGGGTGGGGCGGCCCAGATGGAAGCCCTGCGCCCGTCCGCATCGCAGCTCACGCAACACCGATACCGTCCTTTCGTCCTCTACGCCCTCTGCGGTCACCGACAGTCCCAGTGTGCGCGCCAGTTCGATGGTCGAGCGAACGATGGCGGCGTGAGTGGCATTGTGCGACATTCCGCTGACGAACGTTCGATCTATCTTGAGTTCCTGGACCGGGAGGCGCTCGATGTAGGCCAGGGAACTGTAGCCCGTGCCGTAATCGTCGATGGCGACCTGCACTCCCATGGCGTGCAGACCGGCCAGCACCTCGGTGGCACCGGCGGGGTCGGTCATCGCCGAGCTCTCGGTCACCTCCAAGGTCAACTGCTCTGCAGGGCAATCGAACTCGGACAGGGCTCGGGACACGTGGAAGATCAGACTGTCGTCGAACAGGTTTCGGGTGGAGATGTTGACGGCCATGCGCAGGTGCAGGCCCGATGCCGCCCATCGCTGTCGTTCCGCCAGGGCTTGCTCGAGAACGTAGCGGGTCAGTGGGCGGATCAGTCCGGTGTGCTCGGCCGTGGGCAGAAATGCGCTGGGAGAGAGAATGTCTCCGCTCGGGTGGTGCCAACGCAGCAGTGCTTCGACCCCCACCACGGTCATCGAGTCCAGATCGACCTGGGGCTGATAGCGCAGTCTCAGTTGATCCGACGCGAGGGCGGCGGTGAGCTCGCCCAGCATGATCAACTGCTCGCTCTTGTCCCGGTCCATGGACCGGTCGTAGTACGCGACGCGCGATTGCACGGTCTTCGCGGCCTGCACGGCGAGGTCGGCGCGCTGCACCAGACGGTCGGGTGTGGCGTCGTCCTCGGCGACGCCCACCGGGGCGTTCGTCGCCACCCCGACGCTCGCTTCGATGAGCAGCGACATGTTGCCCACCTCGAACGGCGTCGAAAATTGTTCGAGTATGTCGCGGGCGAGGGCTTCGGGATCCATCGAATCCGATTCACCGCACAGCGCAAATTCGTCACCGGCCAAGCGTGCCAACAAGATCGCGTCGTCGCCTACCGTGCGCAGTCGGGTGGCGACGGCGGCCAACACCTGATCTCCGAGGCCCCGTCCGAACGTGTCGTTGATTTCGGTGAAGCGGTCGATGTCGACCGTCAGCAACGTCGATTCACCGGCGTTGCCGTAGATCTTGTGTTCGAGGGCGCGCAGGTTGGCCAGCCCGGTGAGGTGGTCGGTGTCGGCTACGGCACGGAGCTGAACGGTCTGGGTGTGCAGCAGCCGCAGCAGGTCGGTGATGCGCAGGATCACCAGGACCACCAGAATGCCCGCGCACAGCATGACCGCCCATCCCCACTGTGCGATCGGCTTCTCGCGCACGACTTCGACGACCATCACGGCGGGGGCGGTGAGCGTGGCGGCGGTCAGCACGACGACGGACGGTGTGGTGAACGACGCCATCAGGTGGGCGTCGGATTCGATGGTGGGACTGGTGATTCTCCGCATCGACGGGTGGAGTGCGGCGACGCCGATGAGGACGTAGGACAGCGTCCATCCCGCGTCGAGCAGCGAGCGGTCGGCCGAGGAATCGGACACGATGGAGAAGTTGTTGACGGTGTCGGTGACGACGAGCAGGACCACCGCCGCGGTGAGCAGTCGGTAGGACAGTGCCCGCCACTGACGAGAGCCGACGAAGTGGGCGAGCAACCCGAGCAGAAAGATGTCCATCGCGGGATAGGCGACATCGACCAGCCCGGCGACGCCGGAAATGCCGTCCCCATCCAGCGACGGTTGGACCGCAAAAACCCAGGTGAGCAGTGCGAATGCGACCATCACGATAGCGCTGTTGGCGATGTGGCCGCGTTCGCTCGCCCTCCACTTGTGCCGGACCAGCAGAAACAGTCCGAAACCGTAGATCGGGTAGCCGACGAGGTAGAGCGCGTCGGCGAGCGACGGGTAGGACGCGACGCCTCCGCCGGCGTGAAGCCACTCGTAGACGATGTCGCCGAGCACCCACACCGCGGTGCCCGCGGCGACGCTCCACCAGGCGGTTCGGTTGCGCGGACGGTTGAGCCTCGTTCCCACGATCGTGGCGGCGACGGCGGACGCCCCGACCACGACGAAAATCGATTGCGACCAGACGGAGTCGGGCACCGCGAAGTAGGCGATGCAGCCGAGTACGCCGAGTGCTCCGTACCACCGCCACCAGGCCGTCACAGTTGTCTCCAGCCGTTCGCGTGATCCGACGACTCAACAATGGCACATCAGGTGACCTGGGTCACTTTCTCGGGGTGTTTTTCGGGCTCGATGCAGGTAACGGGGATGTCGGTGCCTCGTGGGAGCATGAAATCGTGGAGTCGAACGCCGGGAAGGCGAAGAGCGGGGAAGCGAGCATCATGCACGCCGATCTCGACTCCTTCTATGCCTCGGTGGAGCAGCGAGACGACCCGCGGCTGCGGGGAAAACCGGTGATCGTCGGCGGGGGAGTGGTACTCGCGGCCAGCTACGAGGCCAAGGCCTTCGGGGTACGCACCGCGATGAGCGGTGGGCAGGCGCGGGCGGTCTGTCCGCAGGCGATCGTCGTGCCTCCGCGTATGGAGGCGTACTCCCAGGCGAGCAAGGACGTGTTCGACGTCTTTCACGACACGACGCCGCTCGTCGAGGGAATCTCCATCGACGAGGCCTTTCTCGACGTCGGAGGCCTGCGCAAGATAGCGGGCAGTGCACTCGACATCGGGCAGCAACTGCGCCGCGACGTCGCCGAACAGGTCGGGCTCCCGATCACCGTCGGGATTGCCACCACCAAGTTCCTGGCGAAGGTGGCCAGTGCGTTCGCCAAACCCGACGGGCTGCTGTTGGTGCCACCCGGTGGTGAACTCGAGTTCCTGCACCCGCTGAACATCGAACGGCTGTGGGGCGTCGGCAAGGTCACCGCCGAGAAGCTGCACGTGCTCGACATCCGAACCGTGGGAGACATCGCGGCCTACGGCGAGAGATCGCTGGCCTCGGTGTTGGGAAAGGGCGCAGGAGCGCACCTGTACGCACTGGCCATGGGCCGAGATCCGCGCCGCGTGCAGCCCGGAAAGTCGCGTAGTTCCATCGGTGCCCAACGGGCCCTGGGCCGCGGGCGGCACGACGCGGCCGAGGTGGAGGCGTCGTTGATCGGCCTCGTCGATCGCGTCACGCACCGAATGCGGGGCGCGCAGCGGACCGGCCGAACCGTGATGTTGCGCTTGCGGTTTGCCGATTTCACTCGGGCCACCCGATCGCACACCCTCGATCGCGCCACCGCCGACACCCGGGACATCCTCGATGCCGCACTCGAGCTGCTGCACGAGGCGGCTCCGCTGATCGCGGAGAAGGGCATCACGCTGGTCGGGGTGACGGTCTCGAGCATCGACAGGGGTGGAGCCGAGCAACTGGAACTGCAGTTCGACGCCCCCTCGGTACGCAGACCACCCGAGGCGTCGGCTCTCGACCGTGCGTTGGACGGGGTGCACAAGAAGTTCGGGTCGACGTCGCTGACGCGCGGGGTACTGCTCGGACGAGACCCGGGGGTATCGGTACCGCTGCTGCCGGACTGACTACGTGCGCACCGTGGGCTGCACCCGAAAGCCCTCGGGCATCATGGTCAGCCGCTCCGTGACCTTCAGCCGATACGACGGGTCGGCCTGCAGATCGAAGCGTTGCAGCACGGTGCCGAGTACCAGTACGGCCTCATGGACGGCGAATTGCCTTCCGATGCATGCTCTTTCGCCCGTCCCGAAGGGCTTGTACACGTGCGCCGGCCGAGCTTTGATGCGGGCGGGCAGAAAGTTGTCGGGGTCGAATTTCTCCGGCCGATCGCCCCACACCGGATCTCGATGCAGTGCCGTCGCGAGCACGATCGCCCAGTCTCCTGCCGCCATGGGGTAGCCGTCGCCGATGACGGTGTCGGCTCGTGCGCCGCGTCCGAACGCGGGAACCGTCGGCCACAGGCGCAGTGATTCGTCCAGGACTCGGCGGACGTACCGGAGTTTGGGGACCTGGCCGAACTCCGGCTTGTCCGTCCCCCAGATTTCGTCCACCTCGGCCCGGGCACGTTCGAAGACCTCGGGGTGGGTGGCCAGGAAGTACAGTGCGAAAGACAATGCGCCAGAGGTGGTCTCGTGCCCGGCGATCAAGAACGTCAGAATCTGGTGGCCGATGTTGGTTTCGCTCAATGCATTCGGGTTGTCGGCCTCGCGCGCCGCGTCCATCATGATCTGCAGTAGGTCGGTGAAGTCCCCGTCGGACTGTCGACGAGTACGTACGACGTCGGTGAGTACCTCGGCCAGGTACTTCTTGTTCTGCTCGTATCGGCGGTCCGATCGGGCGAACAGCGGCGCGGCGAACGCCGGGATCGACACCAACGCCCGCCGTTGGTTGTACGTCAGTGCGCCGACCATCGCGGACACGAACGGGTGTGGTTCGGCGCGGGTGAACGAGCCGAAGCTGTAGCTGAATCCGGTGCGTCCGATGGTCTCGAGTGTCAGCTTCGTCATGTCCGAGGACACGTCGGTCGTCGACGCGTCGCGTGAACGTTCGGTCCAATGCTCGATCAGATCGTCCGCGACGTTCACCATGATGTCGTGGTAGCCCCGCATGGCTCCGGCGGTGAACGCCGGCCGCAGCAGATCGTGGGCCCGTTGCCAATTGGGCTCGTCGTTGTAGGCGGTGAACAGGCCGTCGGCACCGATGTCGCGGAGGCGCTCGACGCCCGGCGGCAGGAACTTCTCGAAGCGGCGTTCGTCGCAGAGATCGCCGACCACGTCGGCACCCGAGGCGAAGACGAAGCGCTTGCCGAGGATGTGGCGCTCGAACATCGGTCCGAGCCGGGCGGCCAGAGCTGTCGAATCCTGGATCGGCGAGCGCGGGTCGACACCGATGACGTCGCCCAGTATCGGCAATCGATACGGCGGATGCGGTAGTACGCCGTCTCGTAGTGCGAATTCCGTCGACATGGCCGCTCTTCAGTCCCCGAACCGACTCGTTGAACCGGTGTCAAATAGTGACCGTACTCACCGTTGAACTCGTGTCAAGTAAGGTTCGAGACCCCATGACCACACCTCGAAAACGCATGACACCGGAGCAGCGGCGTGCGCAGCTGATCGAGATCGGGTCGACCCTGTTCGCCGAACGTCCCTACGAGGACGTGTGGATCGAGGAAGTGGCAGACCTGGCCGGGGTCTCACGGGGTCTGATGTACCACTACTTCCCGTCCAAACGGGAGTTCTTCGTCGAGATCGTGCGCACCGAATCCGAGCGCAACCTCGCCGTCACCGCCCCGGACCCGTCGTTGCCGGTCCTCGAGCAAATAGCCGCCGGACTCGACGCCTACATCGCCTACACCGACGAGCATGCGCACGGCGTCCGAGCGGTCAATCGAGGCGCGCTGCTCGGAGACGACCGCATCAACGACATTCTCACGCGCGAGTTCGACATCCAGCAGCAACGCATTCTCGACGCGCTGCCGGACGAGTTCCACGACGACGAGATGATCCGGGCCGCGCTCCGCGGGTGGGTGGCATTCGTCCGCGCGGTCTGTCACGACTGGGTGGAGCGCAGGACCCTGAAGAGGGAACAGGTTCGCGAGCTGTGTCTGAAGGCGATCGCAGGTCTTCTCGAGGTGTGACGTGCGGGTCTATCGTCGGGGAATGTGCCGAAACATCACCACCCTGCGGGGCTTGGAACCACACGCCACCGACGACGAGATCGAGGCTGCGGCGCGTCAGTACGTCCGCAAGATCAGCGGAGTGCAGAAGACGTCCGACGCCACCCGTGACGCGTTCGAGACGGCAGTTGCCGAGGTGACGGCCACGACGCATCGGCTGCTCGACGCCCTGCCGGACCGGCGGCAGCCACCCCCGACGGTGCCGCCGCTCAGGCGTCCGGAAGTGCAGGCGCGGATTGCCGCCAAGGCGGCTGCCGGGGCCTGACGCGCGCTAGCAGACCACTGCATCGAATGGATGGTTTTCCGCAGAATCGGACGCGCGATCGGGGTCGAGGGTGGCAAACTGGTCGAGTCAGGCGAAGGGGGTGACGATGACCGATCGACGACGACGCACGTTCGATTCCCGAGACGGTGACGCCGAAGTCGCCGAGCCGCTGCTGCGAGCGGTGTTGTCCTACGCGCCCCGCGACGAGTCCCCGATGCCCCATCCTTCCGAGGGCATCACCTTGCGGGCCGAGAACGGATCCGGTTCGATCCGCCTGGAATTGGCCATCGCCGACGAGCTCGGGGTAGGCGTACCGGGACCGTTCGGATCCAGATTCTACGAGTGTGGATCGTTCGAAGTGGTTGTGCCGCAACGAGACCCACGTGAGGGTGCGTTGTTGATGATTCACCTGCTCGAAGCCCAGGCGCCGCACCGATTCGAGTTCACCGCATCCATGCCTGCGTGTTGGGAGTTGCGGCTCGAGCGAGACGGTTCCGTATCGGTGCTCGACGACACGGGCGACGCAGTGATATTCATCGGCCGCCCTTGGGCTTTCGACTCCGACCTGCACCCGGTGCACGTGTACTACACCATCGAGAACGGCCTGCTGGTGCAGAATGTCGGAGCTACCTCCGACACCGGATACCCCATCCTCGTCGACCCCGATCCCGAGGCGATCATCACCGGAGACGGCAGGCTCGTCACCGAGAGCTGGACACCGCGGCTGGTCGTCGGAGGCATCGTCGAGGACCTCCCGCCGCGGTCGATCTCCAGACGAAAGATCATTCCCGGCTGAAAAGTGTTGCAGCGCAATCAGAACGGATCGTGCTGAATGTGCTCCATCGGCGTACCGACCTTGCGCAGTGCGTACAGCGTGGTGCGCACCATCGACGGCGATCCAGAGATCTGGATCTGCCGATCGGCCCACGAGCCGAACCGCGTCACCACCTTGCCTACCGGGCCGTGCAGCCGATGATGCATGCCCCACGGTAGTTCGCGCGTCGGACCCGAGTGCCACCACGGATCCTCGAGCTCCTCGGTCACCGGCACCACCGTCAGCCACGGATTCGACAACGACAGCTGCCACAGTGTGTCGAGGTCGTAGAGGTCGCACGGATACGTCCCGCTGACGAACAGATGCACCCGCGGATTGGTGCTGCGCTGGGCCATCTCCATCACCTGCGCGCGCAACGGCGCCAAACCGGTGCCCCCGGCGATCATCAGCACGTCCTCGCCGATCGTGCGATCGACGTGCATGCCGCCCAGCGGCGGGCTGATCAGCCAACGGTCGCCGACAGTCGTTTCGGTGACCATCGCCGGTGATACCCAGCCCCCGGATACGCGTCGAACATGGAACTCGATCTCGCCGTAGGGGTTGCTGGGAATGGCAGGGGACAGGTAGCGCCACAGTTTGGGCCGCTGCGGAATCTGCACACTGACGTACTGGCCGGGGAAGTAGGGAATCTCCCCGTCGGTCTTCAGTCGCACCACGGCCAGGTCGTCGAGCAAACGGTGATGTTCGACGACCGTCGCGCTCCAATACGGGGGCAGTTCGTCGTTGTCGGCGGCGGCGGCCATTGCGTTGCTCACCACGGTGAGGGCGTCTCGCCAGGCGGTCTCGACCTCGTCGGTCCACATCTCGGTGCCGGCGAAGCTCCGGAAGGCGCTGATCAGCGCCGAACTCCCCGCCCGGAAATGTGCCCCGGAAATTCCGTGCTTGCGGTGGTCCCGGCCCAGCTGTTCGAGGAACGGCTCGACGCGGTCGGCGTCGTCCAGATTGTCGAAGATGTACCCCAGTGCCAGGACGAAATGCTCGCGCAATGCGTCCATCGACGCCGGGAACAGGGAACGGAAGTCGGGATACTCGGCGAAAAGGTGAGCGTAGAACGACCGGGACAGCTGTTCGGGACCGTTCGGTGCAGCCGCTACCGACTTGAATCCGGTGCGGACCAGGGAGACCGTGCGTGCGTCGAGCAACCTCCACCCCCACCGATTGACACCTACGACCGTCACCAAAGTAGACCGATCGAGACTTTCGCGCATCAGGGCTTCGCCCTCGTGCGCGTCTTGCGCCCCTCCAGGTACGCAAAACGCGCACGAGAAAAATCAAGGTTGAGCGGAACAGACTCAACTTGTCTATGGTTGTACCCAGCGACACGCTCGAACCCCACACTGGAAAGAAGGTGACCGGTGGACAGTTTCACTCCCACCACGAAGTCGCAGGCAGCACTTTCGGCTGCCCTGCAGGCCGCATCCGCGGCCGGTAACCCGGATATTCGTCCGGCACATTTGTTGGTGGCGTTGCTCGATCAGACCGACGGCATCGCCACACCATTGCTGAAGGCCGTCGGCGTCGACCCCGCAACGGTGCGTCGAGAAGCGCAGAACCTCGTCGACCGCCTGCCCTCGGCGTCCGGTTCGACCACCACTCCGCAACTCGGCCGTGAAACCCTCGCCGCGATCACCGCAGCGCAGCACCTGGCCACCGAACTGGACGACGAGTTCGTCTCCACCGAACACCTCATGGTGGGTCTCGCGACCGGAAACGACGACGTCGCCAAGCTCCTCTCCGGCCATGGTGCCGGAGCCAACGAGCTGCGCGACGCGTTCCAGGCGGTCCGCGGCAGTGCCCGCGTCACCAGCGCGGATCCGGAGAACACCTACCAGGCGCTGGAGAAGTACAGCACCGACCTGACGGCGCTCGCCCGAGAAGGCAAGCTCGATCCCGTCATCGGCCGAGACACCGAAATCAGGCGTGTCGTCCAGGTGCTGTCCCGGCGCACCAAGAACAACCCGGTGCTCATCGGTGAACCCGGCGTCGGCAAGACGGCCATCGTCGAAGGACTCGCCCAGCGCGTCATCGCCGGTGACGTTCCGGAGAGCCTGCGCGGTAAGACCGTCGTCTCGCTCGATCTCGGATCGATGGTCGCGGGTGCGAAGTTCCGCGGTGAGTTCGAGGAGCGGCTCAAGGCCGTGCTCGACGACATCAAGAACTCCGCAGGCCAGGTCATCACGTTCATCGACGAGCTGCACACCATTGTCGGAGCCGGCGCGACCGGTGAATCGGCGATGGACGCGGGCAACATGATCAAGCCGATGCTTGCTCGCGGCGAGCTCCGACTCGTCGGCGCGACCACCCTCGAGGAGTACCGCAAGTACATCGAGAAGGACGCCGCCCTCGAACGCCGCTTCCAGCAGGTCTACGTCGGGGAGCCGTCGGTCGAGGACACCGTCGGCATCCTGCGCGGACTCAAGGAACGCTACGAGGTGCACCACGGCGTCCGCATCACGGACTCCGCCCTGGTGGCCGCCGCGACCCTCAGCGACCGGTACATCACGGCCCGGTTCCTGCCGGACAAGGCCATCGACCTCGTCGACGAGGCTGCATCACGTCTGCGCATGGAGATCGACTCGCGCCCCGTCGAGATCGACGAGGTGGAACGAGCCGTCCGCCGCCTCGAGATCGAGGAGATGGCCCTGGCCAAGGAGACCGACGACGCCTCGAAGGCCCGGCTGGACAAGCTGCGTCAGGAACTCGCCGACCTGCGGGAGAAGCTGGCCGAGCTCAGCACGCGGTGGCAGAACGAGAAGAACGCCATCGACTCGGTGCGGGTGCTCAAGGAAGAACTCGAGAACCTGCGCGGAGAATCCGATCGCGCCGAACGCGACGGTGATCTCGGCAAGGCCGCCGAACTGCGGTACGGCCGGATCCCGACCCTGGAGAAGGAGCTCGCGGCCAAGACCGAGGACTCACCTGCCCAGGGCGACGTGATGCTCAAGGAGGAGGTAGGCCCGGACGACGTCGCCGACGTGGTGGCGGCGTGGACCGGAATTCCGGCCGGCCGAATGCTGGAAGGCGAGACCGCCAAGCTGCTGCGGATGGAAGACGAACTCGGCAAGCGAGTCGTCGGACAGAAAGATGCAGTGCAAGCGGTGTCCGACGCCGTCCGACGGGCCCGCGCCGGGGTGGCCGACCCGAACCGTCCGACGGGCTCGTTCCTGTTCCTCGGACCCACCGGCGTCGGTAAGACCGAGCTCGCGAAAGCGTTGGCGGAGTTCCTCTTCGACGACGAACGCGCGATGGTGCGCATCGACATGAGTGAGTACAGCGAGAAGCACGCCGTCGCCAGGCTCGTCGGTGCCCCTCCGGGCTACGTCGGCTACGAGGCCGGCGGGCAGCTGACCGAGGCGGTACGCAGGCGTCCGTACACGGTGGTGCTCTTCGACGAGGTGGAGAAGGCACACCCGGATGTGTTCGACATCCTGCTGGCCGTGCTCGACGAGGGCAGGCTCACCGACGGTCAGGGCCGCACGGTCGACTTCCGCAACACGATCCTGATCCTCACCTCGAACCTCGGTGCCGGCGGTACCAAGGACGAAGTGATGGACGCGGTGCGGCGCTCGTTCAAGCCCGAGTTCGTCAACCGGCTCGACGACGTCGTCGTGTTCGACGCACTGTCGGAGGACCAGCTCGAGTCGATCGTCGACATCCAGCTCGGCTTCCTCGCGAACCGTCTGGCAGCTCGTCGACTGACTCTCGACGTGTCGTCGCCTGCCAAGATGTGGCTGGCCGTACGCGGTTACGACCCGCTGTACGGTGCTCGACCGCTTCGCCGACTGATTCAGCAGGCAATCGGCGACCAGCTGGCGAAGCTCCTCCTCTCCGGTGACGTGCACGACGGCGACGTGGTGCCCGTCAACGTCAGCCCCGACGGCGAACGGCTCATCCTGGGCTAACGCCCGAGCCGGCAACCAGCCAGAGCAGGCCCGCACGAGACCTCGTGCGGGCCTGCTCTCGGTTGCCACTGTCGACGTTCTCGGCGTGGGTACCCTCGTGGAATGACAAATCCGGACGACCCGCGAGCACCCCGAGATCGCGATCAGGACGCGGCGCAGCAGCCGGAGTCATCTCAGCCGACCCAGGACTACGGGCACCCAGGCGCCCAGCAGTACCCGGATGCCCAGCAGTATCCGGATGCCCAGCAGTATCCGGGCGCTCAGCCGACGGAGGCGTATCCGACCCAGGCCTACGGCAATCCGGACCCGCAGGCGTACCCACCGGGCTACCAGCCGACGCAGGCGTTCCCGCCCTTCGACCCGGCGCAGCAGGCGGCCGCGAACCAGGCCTACGGACAGGCCCCGGGATACGACACCCAGCAGTTCGGTCACACCCAGCAGTTCGGTCACACCCAGCAGTTCGGTCACACCCAGCAGTTCGGTGGTGCGCCGCCGCCGCAGGAGCCGAACAGCGTCGATTCCGGCAGTAAGGGGCCCCGTCCGTGGGTTCTGGCCCTGATCGGGCTCGTTGTGCTCGTCATCGTCGTCTCGTTCGGGATTGCGTTTCTGAGCGGAGGGCGCGACGAACCGGGCACCACCGCCGCGGCACCGTCCACCTCCATCCGGCCCTCGCCGTCCAGCGCGCCCACGACCACGCCGCGGCCCACGGAATCGGGTGCGACAACCACACCCGAGCTCATCCCCGGCGGTATTCCCGAGATCCTCGGCCAGCTCGGCTCATCGGTGGGAACGATCAACGCCAACGACGGTTCGACTCTGACGCTCGACGGCCTCGACGGCGCTCCGGTCACAGTGCAGACCACACCGCAGACCCAGATAATCTCGTTGTCCGGTCGCGATCTCGCGTCGTTGGCCGTCGGTGCTTTCGTCGTGGTGCAGGGCGAGGCCGTCGAGAACGGAATCATCCGTGCGAACGTCATCATCGAGACCCCCAAGCTCGGAGGGTAAGGCGGGAGTGGAGCCTGCGGAATGACCCTGAGGTGAGGCGGGAGTGGAGCCTGCGGAATCTCGCTCATATCCGTGCGGCTTCCATGACCGTTCACAGGAGTCGGCGGCCGTGGACGGGCGCGAGGTGGAAGTCGATTAAGGTGGTTCGCGATGACGGCAATGTGGTTCGGCCTGGCGGTAATTGCACTCGTGGGCGCAGCAGCGCTGCTCTACATCGACCGATCCAAGCGAGATCGATCCGGTCGGGTACGGCAGATGTGGGCCAAGGCCCAGGGGTACGAGTACCGACCCCACGACCGAGAGCTGGTCACCCAGTTCTCGCGCGCCGCGCTGTCCAAGCCCGAGTTCGATGTGGCTCTCGGCGTCGTCACCGGAGTTCGGCGTGGTGAGGAGTTCGTACTCTTCGACGTCGAGGAGACGGGCACCATCGTGGCCGTGCAGCGTTCCGTCGGCTCCGATGTCGATATCGACCTGAGGCCCCGCTCGACGCCACCTCCGCGCGACGAGGACATGCAACTTCTCGGGTCCATCGGACCGCGAGTGGTGTTCGCCACCGACGTCGACATCGCTCGTCGTGTCTGTGACCAGCGGATGGCGGCGTTCACCGAGTCGATTCCCGAGAATCTGCAGCTGTTGTGGAGTGAACAGGACTGGACTCTCGGATCGATGCCCCTGACCAGCTCGGGGCGCGATTGGGATGCCGCGATCGATGCGGTGGCGCGACTGTCGGGGATGCTGCACGTTCTGCCGCCGGTCCGCGGTAGCGCCGTGTACGGCTCGCGTCCGGGCGGCGGCGAGTCCGTTCGTGATCGAAGCGATCCGGGTCGACCGTTGGTGCAGGAACCGCGCGTCGGACCGCCCCGCAACCAGCAGTCCGGGAACGTCCCGCCGCGCAGTGTAGAACCGCGCAGCGTGGAGCCGCCCAATATAGAACCGCGCGGTGTGGAGACGAGAAGTCCTGCTGCCGATTCTCGTCCGCAGGAGGCGACTCGACGGCCGAGTCCACCGAGGCCGGATCAGAGCGGACCGCAGGCCACGCGATCGGTGAATCCGGTGCGACCGGTGCCGCGTCCGCCCGTGTCCCGTCCGATTCCGTTCGATGCGGATCGGCGACGCAACCAACCCTGATCATTCTCGGGCGTGCCTACCGGCCTCGGCGGCCGGGCACCGTTAAATTCGTACCTCGTGACGGTTTTCTCGGGCGTTGTGGTCCTCGTGCTGGTACTCGTCGTTCTCGGTTACGTCCTGAGTGTGGTGCGCCGCCTCGCGCGGTACCGCGGTCTGGCCGAGCAGAGCGCACGGCTCGTCGACATCGAGCTCGAGCGTCGATACGAGCAACTGCAACCGTTTCTGACTGCGGCCGAGTCGGCGGACCTGTCGGGCGACCTGCAGCGTCAGCTCGCCGGAGCGCGTTCGTGGTCCAAGGCAGTCCGTGATCGCGGACTGGGCCTGCAGGCGCAGGCTGCCGCCGAGAACGCTCTGTCCGCCGCCTTCCATGCGGTTCTCGACGACGCCGAAGCGCGCCGCAGTGTCGTCGGCAACTGGGCGTTCCAGGGGCCGGCCGGCGAACTGACGGTCACCGAGAAGCGGATTGCCGGCGCGGTGCGGGTGTACAACGACACGGCGTATCAGCTGTCCGAGGCCGTCGGATCGTTCCCCTCGTCGCTGGTCGCGAAGGCTCGCTCGGTGACCGCGCCCGAACCGTTCGTCGAAACCAAGGAGTCCCTGGACGAGCACCGCGCCGCCGAGGTCGCCGCGTAGGGGAGCGCTGCGCCCAGTACCCGGGTGCGGGTGGTCGAGAATCTCGGTGGGTAAGTTCGTACCGACCCGACCGCCTCAGGGCACGACGAGAGGAACCCGAACATGGCCGACAGCGCTGCGAATTCGGACAGGCAGGAACTGGCCGATCTGGTGAAAGAGCTCGCCGTCGTGCACGGGAAGGTGACGTTGTCCTCGGGCAAGGAGGCCGACTACTACGTGGATCTGCGTCGGGCGACGCTCCATCACCGCGCAGGTACATTGATCGGTTCGCTGATGCGCGAACTCGTCGCCGACTGGGATTTCGCGTCGGTCGGCGGTTTGACGATGGGCGCAGATCCCGTCGCGATGGCGATCATGCACGCGCAGGGCCGGCCGATCGACGCATTCGTGGTGCGCAAGGCAGCGAAGGCGCACGGCATGCAGCGTCAGATCGAGGGACCGGACATCGTCGGCAAACGTGTTCTCGTAGTGGAAGATACGACGACGACCGGCAATTCGCCCCTGACCGCAGTTCGAGCCCTGCGCGACGCGGGCGCGACGGTGGTCGGGGTCGCCACAGTCGTGGATCGGGCGACGGGTGCGGACGATGTCATCGCCGCCGAAGGGCTGGTATACCGATCACTGCTGGGCTTGGCAGACCTCGGTCTGTAGCCACTGTCGCGGCCGGACCGGGGGCCCGGCCGCGACAGTGATTGTCTACAAGCCTGTTTCAGCGAATCAACTGCGCGACGACGACGAAGTTGTCGTCGGTCGGCTCGCCGCCTTGAACGTCGCAGTTGGCCAGGATCAATCGACCGGACACCGATTTGCGGAGTTCGTTGTCCGCCAACAGTGATCCCTTCGGCAGGGGTCCTACGGTTTCGACTGCGTACTCCACAGTGCCGTTGGCCGTGCGTAATACGACGGTGTCTCCCGGTGCCACCACTCGGAGTGCCTTGAACGGGGCGTCCCGCTTCGAATAGTTGTGTCCGGCAACAACTACCGTCTGCTCGGTCGAGGTGCCCGGCATGCCACTCTCGGCCCACCAGGCCGGTAGTTCGTCCACCGGGTTCAGCACCTGCCCGCTTTCCCCGCCGCGATAGAGGGGGTCCGGATGAATGGGACTGCTCAGATAGGTCGACCCGTCCGCCGAGCGCAGCTCGATGTACTCCGGTCGAGAGGGGGCGACATCGCCCGTCGGTGCAGCCCCCGAGATCTGTGACTGCACCGGCGAACGATCGGGTGCGGCGATCCCGACTTCGTCACTCGCACAACCTGATACGAGAAGAACGAACGTCAGGATCGCCGTCCACAGCCAGCGGGTGTTACGAGGTGGCATCGGTGGAGCTGCGGCGACGCAGGTAGAACGCGCCACCGGCAGCTGCGACGACGACCACGCCGACACCGGCCAGGATCACCGGGGTGTTCGACGAGCTGTCCGAAGCGCCCGACGCCTCGTTCGAGGAATCGCCGAGTGCCAGATCGACCGGCGGGAGCTCTCCGGCCACGCTGACGACGCCGTTGTCGTCGGTGGTGAAGTAGTCCGCGACGGTGAAGGATCCGTCCTCGTTCTTGACGCCGACGAGCGAGACTCCGGTCTTGTCGACGACGACGGTGTTCTCGTCGACCTCGGTGACGGGTACGTCTTCCTTCACGGTGTTGCCGAGGTTGATGGTCCACTCGAACTTCGGTCCGCTGGCTGCCAATTCGGCTGCCTCGGCCTTGAGATCGGCCTCGGCCTTCGCCTTGGCGTCGGCTTCGGTCTTGGCGGCCGTTGCGGCGTCCTGAGCCGTCTTCAGCGTGGCTGCTGCCTCCGTGGCCTTGGTCTTGGCGGTCGCGGCTGCGTCGGTCTTGGCCTGCAGGTCGGCGTTCGCCGTCTCGACGGCCGTATTCGCCGTCACCAGTGCCGCTGCGGCTGCGTCGGCCTTGGCCTGCAACTCGGCGACATCGGCGTCCGACGGCGCGGAATCGAGTGCAGCCTGGGCAGCGGTTGCCGCCTCGGCCTTGGCGTCGGCATCGGCCTTTGCTGCGTCGGCTGCAGTGCGGGCGTCGGCTGCGGCCTTCTCGGATGCAGTGTCTTCACCTGCGGCGGCCTCGGCGGCGGCTTCGAGGTTCTTCGCGTTCTGCTCGGCCACTGCAGCCACTGCGGCAGCGGTCTGAGCCTCGATGTTCAGTGCCAGCGACTTCGCGGCAGTGGCAGCGGCAGCGCGAACTGCAGCGGTCACCTTGGCGAGATTGAAGTTCTTGAACGAATCCTGAACAGCGGTAACGGAATCCGCGAGTGCCTTGTTCGATGCGTCGGCATCGACCTTGGCGGTGGCGGCGAGTTCGGCCTTCGCGTCGGCGTCTGCACGAGCCGCCTCGGCTGCGGCGGTGGCGTCGGGGTCGCCCGAGACGGCTGCGGCTTCGAGCTCCTTCGCCTTCGCCTCTGCCTCGGCTGCGACTGTTGCAGCGCTGTCGGCGGCGGCCTTGGTTTCGTCGGCCTTGGTCTTCAGTTCGGCAGCGGTGTTCTTCGCTGCGGTGACCGCTGCGCTCGCTGCTGCGCTCTCGACCTTGGCGTTCGAGGCGGCCGTGACGGCGGCCTTGGCCTTGACGTCTGCCTCGGCAGCAGCAACCTCGGCCTTGGTGGCGTCGGTGCTCGCGGTGGCCTCGGCTGCCTTGGCCGTCTCGAGTCGTACCTGGGCGGCAGCCGATGCGGCTGCAGCTTCCTTGCTGGCGGCCTCGGCGTCGGCGATCGCCTTCTTCTCGGCGTCGGACAACTGCGGAATGACATCGAGATTGACTGTGGCCGTGCCGTCTTCGTTGAACACGACGCCGCCGGTGATCTGCGGCAGTGGACGAACGGCGGAGGGGGCTTCGGGTGTCGGGACTGCGGCTGCGGCGGCCGCGGCTGCGTCCTCGGACGTGACGGCCGGGACAGGTGCGTCGATCTGTCCTTCGGCTGTTGCGGTGCCCGATCCTTCTACTGCGGCACCCTGTTCGCCTGTGGGAGCGGCGGGTTCGACGCTTTCGGATTCTTCGCCCGCCGGTGCTTGAACCTCGGAGCTCTCTGGGGGCTCTTGTTGAGCACTGGCGATTCCCGGTGCGGCGATGGACAGGGACAGTGCCATGGCGGCCCCGGCTGCGGCGAGGCGCGCCTTCTTGGACCTGGCGATCGACTTCTGCGACATGGAGATTGTGGCCCTTCGGTCAGTGGCAGCAGTGAGCTGCGCGCACCCGTCCTCCCACGCGGAACGAGTGTTGTTGGTGAGTCACACGAACAACCGTGATGACGTGACCGTAAACCAACCGGACGGTACATCGAACCGAAAAGTCCTTTACTGAGGTATTGGTTACCAAAGTGTTACTGATGAGACGGATGTGACGAATGAGGCCATTGATACACGTCGACGGCCGAGAGCGATGCTCTCGGCCGTCGGATCCAGCGGTTGATCGAAAGGCTCAGTCGCCTACTGTCACCGCGCGGGCCTCGTCGATGCTGTGCGGTGCCGGCTCGTGTTCGTCCACGTGGGCGAGGACTTTTCGGCCGCTTGCAAGGACGACGATGGCCAGGGCCGTGCAGGCCGCGCCGACCCAGAACGGGACGTGCATGTTGGATTCACCGAGCTTGCCGGCCAGGTAGGGAGCAGCGGCACCGCCGGTGAAGCGGACGAAGCTGTAGGCCGCCGACGCGGTCGAGCGCTCCACCGGTGCCGAGATCATGACGGTCTCGGTGATCAGAGTGTTGTTGACGCCCAAGAACAAGCCGGCCACGACGGTTCCGACGATCAGGACGGTCTTGTTCTCGGTGAACATCGCCATGACGCCGAGGTCGACGGCGAAGAGCAGGAGCGAGAGCATCATCATGTTCAGCGTTCCGTAGGCCCGCTGCAGTCTCGGTGCGATGAACACCGATGCCACGGCCAGGCAGAGGCCCCAACCGAAGAAGATGAAACCGATCGAGTAGGTGCCCATGTCCAGGGGGAACGGGGTGTACGCCAGCAGGGTGAAGAATCCGTAGTTGTAGAGCAGTGCGGTGATGCCGACGGTCAGCAGTCCGCGGTGTCGCAGTGCCCGGAACGGATCGAGGATCGACGTGGTGTGCGCGGGCTTGGGGGTGTCCGGGAGCATGACGATCAGCAGGATGAATGCGATGGCCATCAGTACCGCGACGCCGAAGAACGGTCCGCGCCAGCTGAATCCGCCGAGTAGGCCGCCGACCAGCGGGCCGGTTGCTATTCCGATGCCCAGTGCGGCCTCGTAGAGGATGATCGCGCGGGCGACGCCGCCGGATGCTGCGCCGACGATGGTCGAGAGCGCCGTGGCGATGAACAGGGCGTTGCCCAGTCCCCAGCCGGCGCGGAATCCGATGATCTCGCCGACGGAACCGGACATGCCGGCGAGGGCGGCGAAGACCACGATGACGGCCAGGCCGGCCAGCAATGTGCGCTTGGGCCCGAATCGGCTGGACACGACGCCGGTGATGAGCATCGCGACGCCGGTGACGAGCATGTAGCTGGTGAACAGCAGCGACACCTGAGACGGCGAGGCGTGCAGTTGTTCGCCGATCGGCTTGAGGATCGGGTCGACCAGACCGATACCCATGAAGGCGATGACGCTGGCGAACGCGACGGCCCACACGGCGCGCGGTTGCCTCAGCAGGCTGTCGGGGGAGGTGCTGGTGGTCACGAAAGAGTTCCTCTCTTTTCGCGATCGACGGGTTCGAGGATGCTGCGAAGCTCGCTCAGGCCGTCGGTCAATTTCTGGATTTGTTCCGGGTCTCGGTCGGACAGGTACGGGACGAGTCCGTCGACGATGTGACGGCGACTCGCGGCGAGCCACCGATGGCCGGCCTCGGTCATCTCGACGAGCACGGCCCTCGAGTCGTCGGGGTCGGACGTCTTGGTCACCAGGCCGTTCTTGCCCAACTTCGCGAGCAGTGCCGTGGCCGAGGGCTGCGAGCATCGGTCCAACTCGGCGAAGGTGCTGATGCGCAAGGGCTGATACTCCTCGAGCAGCGACAGTGCCCGCATCCACGCTCTGGGCCATTCGTCGCTGCCGAACCGGGCAGCCAAGCGAACGAAGCGTGACGAACTGGTGACCAGCTCCGAGACCAGATCTTTGAGGTCGTCGTGGGAATGGCTCACCGGTTTATTGTTACATACACTAACTATCTATCGCAATGCGAGGCTCACCTGCCGTTGAAATCGGGTGGGGTGAGCTCGGGGAGTGAGAGCGGATCAGTGTCGACTCAGTAGATCGGCGATCTCGCGATCCCACTCGGCGTTTCGGCGCCCGTCATATCGGAAGCGCATGACGTAGTAGAAGCCGATCAGCGCAGTGGCCGCCAGGATCCAACTTCCGACGGCACTGAAGATCGCGGCAGCGACGACATCCGACGAGGTCAGTGGCCGCAGGCTCAGCTCGCCGGCGTCGTTCACCCAGATCTGAGCGGTCGTACCTACCGGCGACCCGGTGTCGACGCTGACGCGGCCGGTGTGCTCGACGCCTCGGTAGACCCACTGCGAGGGAACGGCCGTCACGGCGGCACCGTTGGTGGAGTCGAAGCTGGTTGCGGCCGTCGGTGCCACGGTTGCGACATCGGTCGTGGTGGCCGTCACCTGGTGGATCGACGTGCGCTGCTCGTCGAGTCGTTGCTGCTGCTCGGAGTAGGCACCGATGCCGATCCACAGTGAGAACGGCACCATGACGATCAGCAGGGTGACGACCCAGCGCTTGATCTGTGCCTGGCGAAGGTCGCAGTCGCGGAGAAGCGGATTGGGGTAGCCGGCGAACTCGTCACCTGCGATGCGAGTGTGCCCGGTGAGTTTGCGGCGCATGATGGTCCCCAGTGCTTTCGAAAATGATCCGACCGACCTGTCCACGATGCCCACGCTCACTGCGAGTATCAAGCGATAGGGGTCAGGGTCACATGTGACGGTCGTTATGACGGATTCGCCCCGGAAAGGTCGGAAGTGAACATCGATCGGGTGGGATATGCCCGCGTTGCCGCGTCGGTAGCAGGTGCGGTGACAGTGCTCGGGGCGTGGACGGGCTCGGCACGGCTGCAGAAGATCGCGAAGCCGCTGATCGTTCCTGCATTGGCCACCGCCCTCGATCCGGTACACGACCGGGTGCTGGCGACGGGTCTGGTCGCCGCCACCATCGGCGACTTGCTGTTGATCGACCCGGACGACGACTCGGCGCTCGAACTCGGTGCCACTGCATTCGGAGTCATGCAGAGTTGCTACACGTTTCTGCTGTGGCGTCGTGGTGCGCGACCGGTTCTGCTGGACGCCGTTCCGCGATACGCGGGCTGGCTGGCCGCGTCGATCCTGCTGGCTCGACGCCAACCGGCGGTCGCCCCGACCCTGTCGGCCTACGGCGGCGTGCTCGCGACGACGTCGACGTTGTCTGCGCGGTCGGTCTCGCGTGGGGGTGATCGCCGGCTCGTCGTGGGCGGCATCCTGTTCACGGTGTCCGACGCGCTGATCGTCCACCGACGACTGTTCCTCACCGACGAACGGCAGCGCCGCACGGCGGAGGCGGTGATCCTGTCCACGTACGTGGCCGCTCAGATGTTGCTCGTCGACGCCCTGGCCACTACTCGTCGACGCCGTGACGGGGAAGCAGCAGAACCCGCTCTCGATGGGCCGGGTCCACTCGAACGGCGATGACCGTGCCCGGCTCGAAGTGTGCGGTGTCGGCTCGGGGAATGCCGTAGACGATCTTGCCGAAGTAGCTGCTCGAGCCCGGCACGGTGAACTCCAGGTCCAGCTCGGCGGTGTCGTCGTCGATGCGCCGGATCGCGTCCACCGTCGCCCACCCCTCGACGCCGTGTTCGATCAGATCCTTCTGCTCGCGCGTGGGGCGTCCAGCGATCATCATGGCCAGGCCGAGGGCCGCGCCGAATCCGGCCACCAGGGCTGCCAACTGGTACGGCAATGTGCCGGGCGGGGTCTTGTCCACGAGCCAGCCGATCCAGACTGCCAGCACTATCGAATAGCCGATCGCCACGACGACGACGGCTCGCACGATCCTCGAGTCGTTCACTTCGGTACTCCTGTGCCGTCGGGAGACGGCGTTCGATCGATCGGAGATTGGGGGTTACTCGTAAGTAGGGTTACATGTACGGTGATCGATGTGACTCGACCAACTGTCTTCATCTCAGGTGCCGCGGCCGGCATCGGCCGTGCAACGGCACTCAAGTTCGCTGCCAACGGTTACCTCGTCGGTGCGTACGACATCGACGAGACCGGTTTGGCGTCACTCGGCAAGGAAGCTGCTTCGCTCAGCGGTCGGGTGTTCACCGGTACTTTGGATGTAACCAACTCCGACCAGTGGGAAACCCGGTTGAAGGAGTTCGTTGCCGAGGGTGACGGTCGACTCGACATCTTGATCAACAATGCCGGGATCCTCGCTGCAGGGGCCTTCGAAGACATGCCGCTCTCGGTGCATCGCCGCCAGATCGACATCAACGTCAACGGCGTCGTCTACGGCACCCACGCTGCATTCCCCTACCTCAGGGACACCCCGGGCGCGCAGGTCGTCAACCTGTGCTCGGCCTCGGCCATCTACGGTCAGCCCGAGTTGGTGACGTACGGCGCATCCAAGTTCGCGGTACGTGGCATCACCGAGGCGTTGGATCTCGAATGGAGCAAGTACGACATCGCGGTCAAGGCCATGTGGCCGCTGTTCGTCCAGACGGCGATGACCGAGAAGATCTCGACGGGCACCACGAGCTCGTTGGGCATCAAGCTCACCGTCAAAGATGTGTCCGACGCGATCTTCGACGCCACCCGTCCGGTGAAGCGTCGGTTGCACAAGGTGCACTTCCCGGTCGGACTGCCCTCCAAGGCGCTCTCGCTCGGTTCACGGTTCTCGCCTGCGTGGCTCACCCGTGAAGTCAACCGCCGTCTGAGCCACACCTAGAACGCCGCACCGGACGATGCCGGCGCTGCGCCGGTATCGTCTGTCTTTCGAGCAGTAGGTGTCGAAAGGTGGGTCGGGTTTTCTTCATGCTGAGCACGGTGCGGTCGAGCAGGACAAGACAATTCGGGACAGTGCGATTCGGAACGGTGCGGGCGTGGGCGGTCGCTGTCGGGGTCGGGTCGGCGCTCGTCCTCACCGGCTGCAGTAGCGAGTCGGCTGCGCAAGCGCCGCCTCCGTCGTCGACCACCACCCCCGTGCCGACCACCACGACGACCGCACCGACCACGACTCCGCCGCCGGTGACGACCACGTCGGAAGCGCCGCCGCCCCCGCCGGTCGAACCACCCCCACCGGTCGCGGAGCCGCAGACGACGTATGCCGCGATCGGCGGGGCCTATTACTTCACCTCGCCCGACGGACTGTTCCAATGCGGCATCGTGCCGCTGTCGAGTCGCACCGAGGCCGGGTGTCAAGGTACGACCACCCCGGTCCCGCCGCGGCCCGACGACTGCATGATCAACTGGGGCAACGGTATTCGCGTGACCAACGACGGTCCCGCGGCATTCATGTGTTCCGGGGGAGTGGTGTACACCTCGGGTGGCGAATCGATGGATCCGCCGCTGGCTGTCGGTGCGACCATCGCCGAGGGTGGCTACACCTGTACCTCGGCCGAGAACGGTATCTCGTGCGCGAACGACGCCACCGGTCACGGATTCCGGATCGCGCCCGACAGTAACGAAATCTATTGAGCGAGAACGAGATCGACGGCCAACCGGCCGAAGCCGGTCCCACCGAATGGGGTGAGAACCCGAACGGCGTCGGCCCGTGGTCGGACACCCACGACGAGCCGCCGCCCGACGACCCGCGGCTGGACCCCGAACTGCTCGCCGCCGGTGATCGACGCAATGTCGTCGACGCATATCGATACTGGCGACGCGAGGCCATAGTCGCCGACATCGACACTCGCCGTCATTCACTGCACGTCGCCATCGAGAACTTCGCGAACGACGCGAACATCGGCACCGTGGTGCGCACGGCCAACGCTTTCGCTGCACAGGCGGTGCACATCGTCGGGCGGCGTCGATGGAACCGTCGCGGCGCGATGGTCACCGACCGGTACCAACACATTCACCACCACGATTCGGTGGAGGCGCTGATGGCGTTCGCCGAGGACCAGGGACTCGTCGTCGTCGCCGTCGACAACACCCCGGGCTCGGTGCCGATCGAAACGGCTGAATTGCCGCGCAACTGCCTGCTGCTGTTCGGTCAGGAGGGTCCCGGCGTCTCCGATAGCGCGCGGGAGTCCGCGTCCATGACGGTCTCGATCGCGCAATTCGGGTCGACACGCAGCATCAATGCCGGTGTTGCGGCCGGGATTGCGATGCACTCGTGGATTCGTCGCCACGCCGATCTCGATACCGCATGGTGAAGACAGGGCCTTACCAGGACGGGATGTAACGGTTCGGCAACGGTAGTGGCAGGATTGCGGGTATGCAGGAGTTGTGGTCGCAGCGTGCCGACGCTGCGGAGGGGGCCGTCGTCGCACGGCACATGCGTCGGCTGTGGGGACTGCCCGGTACGGCGCTCGGAGTCGTCGCGTGGCCGCCCGTCAAGCATGAGCGTGCCTTCCTGCGCTGGCACTACTGGTGGCAGGCACACCTGCTCGACTGCGCAGTGGATGCCGCCGACCGCGAACTCACCACAAAACGTCGACGACGCCTGACGAAAATCACCCGCGCGCACCGCACCCGAAACCTCACCGGCTGGACCAACAACTACTACGACGACATGGCCTGGCTCGGGTTGGCTCTCGAACGTGCGCAGCGTCAGCACTTCGTCGGAAACCGCAGCGGCATCCAGCAGATCGAGATGGAACTGTTCGACGCCTGGGCTCCGGCCGAAGGCGGCGGCATCCCGTGGCGCAAGAAATCCGACTTCTACAACGCGCCGGCCAACGGCCCGGCCGCGATCATGCTCGCCCGCACCGGTCGGCTCTGGCGGGCCCAGGAGATGTCGGACTGGATGGACCGCACCCTGCGTGACTCGCGCACCGGATTGATCCTCGACGGCATGCATTCCACCCGCGCCCTCGTCGACGCGGGCAAGTCCGGCGAGGTCGAACGCGCGATCTACAGCTACTGCCAGGGCGTCGCACTCGGCCTGGAAACCGAACTCGCACTCCGTCTCGGCGAGCCGAGGCACGCGCAGCGTGTCCACGCGCTGGTCGACGCCGTCGAGAACCACCTCACCCGCAACCTCGTCATCACCGGCGGCGGCGGGGGAGACGGGGGCCTGTTCAACCCGATCCTCGCGCGCTACCTCGCGTTGGTGGCCACCGAACTACCCGGCGACACCGACGCCGACGACCGTGCACGAGAGGTTGCGGCCGCAATCGTCCTCGCCTCGGCCGAGGCCGCATGGGAGAACAGACTCGAAGTGGAGGACAACCCACTGTTCGGTGCCGACTGGACCCGCGAAGCACGATTCCCGGGGCAGGGCCTGCACATCGCCACCTTCGCCGAGGGAACGGTCCGACCGTCCGAGGTGCCCGAACGCGACCTGTCCGTGCAACTCGGTGGCTGGATGCTCATGGAAGCGGCCTACCGCGTCTGCGCTGCTGGATTCTAGGTCGTTCCGCAGGCTGCACTCCCGCGGATTCTAGGTCGTTCCGCAGGCTGCACTCCCGCCGGTTTTCAGGTCGTTCCGGGTCCTACTCGACAACCTCGTCGACGACGATCGTCTCTTCGGGACGCGCCATTTCCTTGCGGTATTGCAAGATGCCCAGACCCGTTCCGACGACCAGCAGCACGATCATGCTGATCAGCACCGCGGGCATCAGCCACGGGATGCGTTGGATGAACGAGCCGAAGTAGAAGCCGACGAGCAACAGCACCGGTGCCCAGATGATCGCGCCCAGAGTGCTGGCGATGGTGTAGCGACGGTGATCCATCTTCGCCGCCCCGGCGACCATCGGGCACAGCGTGCGCACCCACGGGATCCAACGCGCGACGAGAACCGCCCAGAATCCGTGCTTTTCCAGCAGCAGATTGACCTTGTGCAGGTTCTTGGTGTTGAGGTACTTGCCGTTCTTGCGGGCCACCAGCGTCGAACCGGTTCGGTGGCCGATCATGTATCCCACCTGGTTGCCCGCGATCGCCGCGACCATCGCACCGACCGAGAGAGCCCAGATGTGGCCGGTGCCCGACGCGTGCGTCGCCATGACGATGCCCGCAGTGATCAGCATCGAGTCACCGGGTAGGAACAGGCCGATGATCACCGCGCATTCGATGAACACGAATGCCATCACGATCACCCACACGACCAGCGGACCCGCCGACTGCAGCGGTCCGAAACTGCCGACGGCCTCGGTGGACACGGTCTGCAGTGCGGTGGCGGTCAATGCTGTGGCGCTCAGTGACACGGGCTCGATCGCTTTCGGAATTTCTCGATCAGGACTTGGAGTCCGGGGCGTCGGCTTCGATCGCGTCGGCTGCTTCCCCGAGTGGAGTCTTGCGGGCCTTGATCATGCGCTTGCCGACCTCGATCACGATGGGCAGTACGGACACGGCGACGATCAGCAGGAAGATGATGTCGACGTGGTCGCGGATGAACGCGATCTGTCCGAGCAGGTACCCCAGAACCGTGACACCCGCGCCCCACAGGATGCCGCCGACGACGTTGTACGTCAGGAACAGCGAGTACTTCATGTGCGACGCACCGGCGACGACCGGCGCGAACGTCCGCACGATGGGTACGAATCTCGCCAGGATGATCGTGATCGGGCCGTGCTTCTCGAAGAAGACGTGCGACTCGTCGATGTACTTCTTCTTGAAGAATCGGGCGTCGTTCGTCTTGAACAGGGCGGCACCACCCTTGGTGCCGATGAGGAAACCGACCTGGTCCCCGAGGATCGCCGCGATGGGAATCAGGATGACCAGCGTCCAGATGGACGCGAAGGGCTCGATCTCGGTGGACTTCGACGCCGCGATCAGACCGGCTGTGAAGAGCAACGAGTCGCCGGGCAGCAGCGGGAACAGCAGGCCCGACTCGATGAACACCACCAGCAGCAGACCGATCAGGACCCAGTGACCGAAGGAATTGAGCAGGTTCACCGGATCGAGGAAACCGGGCAACAGGGCCAGATTCGTCGTCACCGATTCCGAAGCAGCAAGAAGACTCACCGCGCCCACACTACCGGCCGAAACCGGCAACTCCTGAACAGTCGGTGTCGGCCGACCGTGAACTCGATGGCCTGTTCGGCACCCCTCGACGGACAACCACCCGAGAGGGACGTGAGCGGGTACGCACGACACCGAGCCCGGAGGTTGCCATACTGCACAGGACACAATCGAACTTTCAATGGAGGAATGACGCCGTGCCTATCGCAACTCCCGAGGTCTACGCCGAGATGCTGGGCCGGGCGAAGGAACACAAGTTCGCCTTCCCGGCAATCAACTGTGTGGGTTCCGAGTCCATCAACGCCGCCATCAAAGGCTTCGCCGACGCGGGTAGCGACGGCATCATCCAGTTCTCGACCGGCGGCGCAGAATTCGGCTCCGGCCTGGGTGTGAAGAGCATGGTCACCGGCGCTGTCGCGCTCGCCGAGTTCGCTCACGTCGTGGCTGCCGAATACGACGTCACGATCGCGCTGCACACCGACCACTGCCCCAAGGACAAGCTGGACACCTATGTGCGTCCGCTGCTCGCGATCTCGCAGGAGCGCGTCGACGCCGGCAAGAACCCGCTGTTCCAGTCGCACATGTGGGACGGATCGGCCGTGCCGATCGACGAGAACCTGGAGATCGCGAAGGATCTGCTGGCCCGCGCTGCGGCCGCGAAGATCATCCTGGAGATCGAAATCGGTGTCGTCGGCGGCGAGGAAGACGGCGTCGAGGCCGAGATCAACGACAAGCTGTACACGTCGAACGAGGACTTCCTCAAGACCGTCGAGGCACTCGGTGCCGGAGACGCCGGCTCGCGCTACCTGCTGGCGGCGACGTTCGGCAACGTGCACGGCGTCTACAAGCCGGGCAACGTCAAGCTCAAGCCGTCCGTTCTCGCCGACGGTCAGCGTGTGGCCAGCGAGAAGCTCGGCCTGGCATCGGGCTCGAAGCCGTTCGATTTCGTCTTCCACGGCGGATCGGGCTCGGCGAAGAGCGAAATCGAAGAGGCGCTCGAGTACGGAACGGTGAAGATGAACGTCGACACCGATACCCAGTACGCATTCAGCCGCCCGATCGCCGGACACTTCTTCTCCAACTACGACGGCGTGCTCAAGATCGACGGCGAGGTGGGTAACAAGAAGGCCTACGACCCGCGCAGCTACCTCAAAAAGGCAGAAGCCGGAATGACGGCCCGTGTGATCGAGGCCTGCAACGACCTGAAGTCGGCCGGACGCAGCGTCAGCGCCGGATAAGCGGCCGCACCCCATGTGAGCGGAACCTCGTAGTGGGCTACGAAGTTCCACTCACATGGCTACTCAGCTGCACACCTTCCACTGATCGCCGTCGAGGCTCAGGTCGAAGGTGCGCGGCGAGCGATCGTTCGGGTTGGCGTCCGTGTGGGCGATGACCTGAGCGATCGCCGTGGTGTCGTCGGTGACCTGGATGGCGTCGATGCTGTCGACGGTCGGGATGTTGCCCTGCTCCACGGACACCCGATGCACGTCGGCGAACTCCGCGTCCGGGATGTCGCGATAGAACGTCGCCAGGTCTCCGCAGGACGTGCTGCGCAGCGTGGCCAGATCCCCGGCGGCCAGCGCCCTGGTGAACGACTCGACCGTCGTGCGAATCTGCGCTTCCGGGGAGTCTTCGACGTTCGTGCGGTCGATCAGCAGGTACGCACCGGCGGCCACTGCCGCGATCACGACTACCGCGGCCACCAGAGCCGCCCACCACTTCTTGTGACTCGGTTTGTTCGGTTCCGCAGCCGGCGGTCCGACGCGGCGTGGTCCGACCTGCTGCGGCCGAGCTTTCTGCGGTTCGATCTTTCTGGGCGCGATCTTTTGGGGCGCAATCTTCTGGGGCTCGGCTTTTCGAGGCGCAGCTACCGGCGAATCGGCTGCAGGTGCAGCGATCTTCTCGGTGGAGGCGTCCGTCGATTCGTCGGCCGGCTTCTTCTTGTTCAGGTCGATCTTGGTCGTGTCGGCCTCGGGGGTCGCATTGTTCTTCTCGTCCGGCATGCGTTCTCCCTCGTTCACCGAATTCCTCGAAAGCTGTAAGTCCGAAATTTCGTCAGCTGGCAGCCTATCGACCGCGTGTGCAGCGCAGCGTGAGCGCCGCCGGGGGTGTTCGGACACGATTGGGTGACGTAGGGGCACAATGAGCGCCATGACTTCTTTCGGTGATCTGCTCGGACCTCAACCAACGCTGTTTCCCGGCGACGACGAGGCCGAATCCGCACTGCTGAATCACGAGGCTCCCGAGACGGTTGCTGCGGCCCATCCGACGGCGTCGATCGCGTGGGCGTATCTCGCCGAGGCCGCTCTCGAATCGGGTGCCACCATCACCGCGTACGCCTATGCGCGTACCGGTTATCACCGAGGTCTGGACCAGTTGCGTCGTAACGGATGGAAGGGATTCGGGCCGGTCCCGTACAGCCATGAGCCCAACCGCGGATTCCTCCGATGCGTCGCAGTCCTCGCCAAAGCCGCCCGCGACATCGGCGAGCACGACGAGTACGCCCGCTGCCTCGACCTCCTCGAAGACTGTGACCCCAAAGCAGCGGAAGCGCTCGGCCTGGGCTGATCGTGCCCGCGCGAGCCGGGCGCGTGGCCGAACCCGGATGAAGGCGGGCACCGAGCGGCTGCGGTTGTCGCTGTTGCCCATCGTGCAGTGCGCGTTGGCGGCCGGGGTCGCGTGGTTCGTCGCTACGGATCTCGTCGGTCACGAACGTCCGTTCTTCGCGCCCATTGCGGCCGTCGTCTCGCTCGGTGTGTCCCTCGGGGCGCGGTTGCGCCGATCGGCCGAGCTGGTGGCCGGCGTGACGGTCGGCATCGGCGTCGGCGATCTGTTGATCTCCCTGATCGGCAGTGGGCCGTGGCAGATTGCGCTGGTGGTCGTGCTGGCGATGTCGGCTGCGGTGTTCCTCGACGGCGGACCCATCATCGCGATGCAGGCCGGATCGTCCGCGGTGCTGGTGGCGACCCTCATTCCGCCCGGCAACATGGGTGGCCCCAACCGCATGGTCGACGCGTTGGTCGGTGGTCTGGTGGGCATCGCGATCGTGGCGTTGATTCCGACGCATCCGGTGTGGCGGGCGCGTAAGGATGCGGCGAACGTGTTGGCGACTGCGGCGAGTGTGTTGCAGAAAGTGGCCGACGGGTTGGTGGCCAACGACCCGAAGCCCATCGAGGATGCGTTGCGCAAGGCTCGGGCGACGCAGTCCGGAATCGATGCTCTGCGGACCGATCTCAAGGGCGGCCGGGAGATCGCGCGCATTTCTCCGATGTACTGGAATCATCGCACTCGGTTGGCGGCCCTGGC
Source organism: Rhodococcus sp. KRD175 (assembly GCF_017168275.1). NCBI lineage: Bacteria > Bacillati > Actinomycetota > Actinomycetes > Mycobacteriales > Nocardiaceae > Rhodococcus > Rhodococcus sp. KRD175. Next base: position 162,926 of record NZ_JABFAQ010000004.1, on the reverse strand, counting down.
GGCGACAGCCGACCCCATCGACAACGCTGTTCGCAATATTCGGGTGCTGGCTCGGCGGTCGTTGACCTTGGTGCGCGACGACGAAATTCTGGACCCGCGGGTGGTCGACGAGGTGGAGAAGCTGGCGCATGCGGTGGAAGTCCTACGTCAAATGATTCTCGCCGATCCGGGGCAGAAGCCGGATGCGGCGGAGGCCGCGCGGGTGTTGCGGTCGGTCGCTGCCGGAGCGAAGCCGGAACTGATCTCGAACGCCGGGTTGTCGGCGACGGTGGTGCTCGCTCAGTTGCGGTCGATCATCGTCGATCTGTTGCAGGTCGCCGGGCTCAAGCGCATCTCTGCGCTGGCGACTCTGCCGCCGACGGTCAAGCATCCGCACGTCCCGCCGGAGTTGTGACCCGAGCACACCATTGCATATATGCGTATGTACGCATATGGTGACTGCCTGAAGTCGTTGCAGTCACGAGGGGGAGTCATGGGCGCGGGTCACGGACACAGCCACGGCGTGGGTGGTCATTCGCTCGACGGCGCGGGACCGCCCAGATCTCGGGTTCGCAAGATGATCGTGGCGTTGGCCGTTCTGGTGGTGTTCCTGGTGGTCGAACTGACCGTGGCGCTGGCCATCGGCTCGCTCGGTCTGCTGGCCGATGCCGGCCACATGCTCACCGACGTACTCGGAATGTCGATGGGCTTGATCGCTCTCGTCCTTGCACGGAAGGGAAGTGCCGCAGCGGCAAGGACATTCGGTTGGCACCGTGCCGAGGTGCTCACCGCGATCGCGAATGCTGTTCTGCTGCTGGGCGTTGCGGCGTTCATCATGTACGAGGCGATATCTCGCATCGGCGATGCGCCCGAGATCCCCGGTCTTCCGTTGATTCTCACCGCTGCGGCCGGTCTTGCCGCGAACATCGTCGTCATGATGCTCATCCGCGGCGATGCGAAGGACTCCCTCGCCGTTCGCGGTGCCTACATGGAGGTGCTGGCCGACGCCGTCGGCAGCGTCGGTGTGTTGGTTGGCGGTGTGCTCATGCTGGTGTTCGGGTGGACCTGGGTCGACATCGTCGTCGGCGTGCTCATTTCGCTGTGGGTGGTTCCGCGTGCGATCAAGCTCGCCGGGTCGGCACTGCGCATCCTCACTCAGGCGAGTCCTGCCGATGTCGACGTGGACGCGTTGACCGGAGATCTGAGCGCCCTTCCCGGAGTGACGGGAGTGCACGACCTGCATGTGTGGACCCTGACCACCGGAATGGACGTGGCCACGGTGCATCTGGAATGCGAGGGGTCGTCGTCGATGGTGCTCGATCGCGCGCGCTCGCTGCTGTCGACCTACGGACTCGACCATGCCACCGTGCAGGTCGAGCCGACCGCACACGGCCGAACCTGCAAGGAAGAGCTCACCTGGTGACGGTGCGTACCTCGGTTCCCGGACGCCAGACGTCGATCTGCATGTGATCGTCCACCAGTGACGTCAGTACCACTTCGCCGATGTCGAGATCGAACACGTGGTACGGCACGAGTTCGCCGGGAGCCGCGTCGAATATCGGTTGCAGCACAGCGGGATCGGTGATCTCTGCGGCGATTCCGCTGATCTTTGCATCGCCGCCCTCCATCGAGTGGTGGCCGGGATTGCTGTGCAGTGCGAACCGGCCGTCGCGCTGTAGATCTCGCGCTTTGGCGGCACCGAGCATCGATCCGAGTCGCAGCACCCCGGTGTCCACGAACTCCACCTCGGTTCCACTGACGCGCGGTGAGCCGTCTGCCCGTAGTGTCGCGAGAACATGGTGCTTGTGCGCGGTGAATCGGGCCCGCACCGCGGACGCGAGAGTCGGAGCCGCTGCCGAGAATTCGTTCCACGTCGTCATGCGCACATTATGCGATCGACCACCGACAGTGTTGGGCAGGAATGCACGGAACCTGCCCGAACAGACGGAATCCCGCCGATCGCGTTCGATATCGTGCACTCTTTCCCGCTGGACCTGTCAGATCCAGAATCGCATCAGGTAGTTGCCGTTGCCGGCGAAGAACTCGGGGACCCCCGACAATCCGAACAGGGTGTAGATCGCTCCGAAGAAGGCGGCATTGACAGCCGGCACGAAAAGCAACGCAACGAGGACGAGAATCCCGTATCCCTTGAACTGGTTCAGCGACGCTCGGGTGGTGGGTGAGAGCGAGGGTTCGAGGGCTGCGTATCCGTCGAGTCCGGGCACCGGGATCAGGTTGAGGATCGTGGCCATGATCTGCAGAAACGTCAGAAAGCTGAGCCCGTACCAGAAGGCGGCGTTGGTGCCGTCGGTACCGAACAGCCTGATGACCACCAGAAGTGCCACGGCCACAACTGCATTGGCGAACGGGCCGGCCAGTGCGATGCGCCGCTGGGGCGACGCCGAGAACTGTCTGGTACGCAGGTAGACGGCGCCGCCCGGCAGGCCGATCCCGCCGATCGCGATGAACACCACCGGGAGAACGATGGACAGCAGCGGGTGGGTGTACTTCAGCGGGTTCAGGGTCAGGTAGCCGCGGAGCTCGACTTCGCGATCACCGGCTCGAAACGCGGTGTAGGCGTGGCCGAATTCGTGCAGGCACACCGACGCGATCCACCCGGCGAGAACAAGCACGAACACTCCGATGCGCGCGGCGACGGACGTGACGTCGTCCGCCGTCCAGGCAAGGGCACCACCGATTCCGGCGACGGCGAGCACCGCGACGAAGATCGGGCTCGGCAGTACGGGACTGCGCCGCACCGGAACGGTCATCGGACCAGCAACCACTCCTGATGGTGGCGGTAGAAGGTCGACCGCTTCACCGCCTTGCCGCCGGCGATACCGTCGCGCGTCAGTTCGGCGGCGGGGGAGCCGAGTTGCATGGCGCGGCCGCTGACCCAGCGGCGCGGCAGAAATCGGCGACGGCCGACGACGCGTGCGCGGAGGCCGGGCATGTCCGCGGTGGGAGCCACCTCGACTCCGGGCACGACGCCGGAGAACAACCGGGTGTCGTCGACGTAGGCCTCGCCTTCGAGGTCGGTTCCGTCGGCACCGCCGAGCAGAGCCCTCCCGACGACGGCCTTGCCTGCATCGTCGCGGATGAGGGGTGTGCTCGACGCCGTACCCGTCAGGGCGACCTTGGCGGCACGTGACCCGGTGCCCAGCTTGTAGATGTGCGCGGCGTCGGTTGCGTTCTCCGGCACGAACGCGACCTCGACGTGCAGCCGTTCGGTGCGCATCAGGCGCGTCAGCAGCGCGGCGAGGGACGCATCGTCGCCCAGGACGATGATGCGTGGCTCGGGGGCGGATTCGATGTCGGAGAAGATCGCGCTGCAGTCGTCGTCGGTCGGTACTGCGTCGGCGTTGCGCAGTGGGACGTCGGTCAGCGTGATCGGCAGCAGCGGGTTGCCGCACTGCAGAACGAACGGTGTCACGGCGCTCCTAGATCTTCCGATGAATCCTCGTCACGACCATAGTGCCCTCGTTCGGCGTCGACCGTAGCGGCATGCGGGCCAGCTCACCGCCTCGGCTAGACTGTTCCCCCGGCCACTGTCGCGCCTGCGACGAATGGTGACTGCTGCATTCGCTCGAGTACATCTGCAGCACGTCCTTGCACGAAAGCAACGTAGGAGAGCACATGCCGGCGATAGTCCTGATCGGCGCCCAGTGGGGCGACGAAGGCAAAGGCAAAGCCACCGACCTGTTCGGCGAACGACTTCAGTGGGTGGTTCGCTACCAAGGCGGCAACAACGCCGGCCACACCGTCGTTCTTCCCAACGGAGACAAGTTCGCACTACACCTGATCCCGTCGGGAATTCTCACGCCGGGCGTCAAGAACGTCATCGGTAACGGTGTCGTCGTCGATCCGGGTGTGCTGCTCACCGAGCTCGACGGCCTCGAGAAGCGCGATGTCGATACGTCGAATCTGCTGCTCAGCGCCGATGCGCACCTGATCATGCCGTACCACGTGGCCATCGACAAGGTCACCGAGCGGTTCCTCGGTGCCAAGAAGATCGGCACCACCGGGCGCGGCATCGGCCCGTGCTACCAGGACAAGCTCGCCCGCGTCGGTGTGCGTGCGGCGGATGTGCTCGACGAGAAGATCCTGACCCAAAAGGTCGAGGCCGCACTGGAATTCAAGAACCAGGTGCTCTCGAAGATCTACAACCGCCGGGCGCTGGATCCACAGCAGGTCGTCGACGAGGTGCTCGAGCAGGCCGAGGGATTCAAGCACCGCATCACCGATACGCGCCTGCAGCTCAACCTCGCGCTCGAGCGCGGCGACACGATTCTGCTCGAGGGATCGCAGGGCACGTTGCTCGACGTCGACCACGGCACCTATCCGTACGTGACGTCGTCGAACCCGACGGCAGGCGGCGCGTCCGTCGGCTCGGGCATCGGCCCGAACAAGATCACCACGGTGCTCGGCATCCTCAAGGCGTACACGACGCGTGTGGGATCCGGTCCGTTCCCGACCGAGCTGTTCGACAACCATGGTGAGTACCTGGCCAAGCAGGGCGGCGAGGTGGGCGTCACCACCGGTCGCGCCCGACGTACGGGCTGGTTCGACGCGGTCATCGCTCGGTACGCCACCCGCGTCAACGGCATCACCGACTACTTCCTGACCAAGCTCGACGTGCTCTCCAGCCTGGACACCGTGCCCATCTGCGTCGCCTACGACGTCGACGGCGTCCGTCACGACGAAATGCCGATGACGCAGACCGGTTTCCACCATGCGAAGCCGATCTACGAAGAAATGCCCGGTTGGTGGGAAGACATCTCCGGTGCCCGGACATTCGAGGAACTGCCGATCAACGCGCAGAACTACGTCCTGCGTCTCGAGGAACTGTCGGGTGCGTACATGTCGTGCATCGGTGTGGGACCGGGCCGCGACGAAACCATCGTCCGTCGAGACATTCTGCGGTAGCCGAACCCGTTATCGAAAAGCCCCGAGGCGCACTGCCTCGGGGCTTTTTGCTGTATGAGGACGGACTGGACCTTTCACATCGGCTGTGGGTTGAAAACGAACTGTGGTTTTGCCAATTGCGCCGAAATGACTCTATCGACGGGTGGTCACTGCGAAACAGCCGTCGAACTGCCCCCAATTCGACCGATTACCGATGCGACTCTGCGTTACAGTCGATCTCGACTTGTAAACTCAGAGTACGAAACGAGCGGCCGAAAAAACTCTTGGACTTTTACCCTCACTTGGGTAACAGGCCAGGTAGACGGGGTATGCGCATCCTGACATGACTGAGGCTGCTCTATCGGACACTGCCACGGTTCGGCCGGGGCCGCTAGCAGCCGGTACCTTACCCAACCCGACAGGACTGGTTTGCTCGGGCGGTGGGACGTTGGCAAGATCGGTGACTTTGACCATCGGCCGTCCCGTGGCTCCGGTCACCGGGTTTCAGGTGGTAGTTCGGAATGCTGCAGGTACAACTTCCACGGCCCCGATGGCTTTCACGGTGCCGCAGACCGGTAGCGCCACCGCGGTGGTGACTTCCGGACTTCTCGGGGCATTGTTGGGCGGAACTTCGTATGCAGACGTTCGATCGACTGCTGGGCAGTGGGTCTCGCCCGGGAAACAGACCCAGACAATCACCTCTTTTCTAGGTGTGAATTGCAACGGCAGCGCCACCGCGTCGGCTAGCAGGCAAGCTGTGCCGATACCGTCGCCGACGATCGATAGTTCGGTGGCTAACACGACCTCGCCCGAGATCGCGGCATCGACCACGACAGCGACCACGACACCGACCACGACACCGACCACGACGGTTGCGCCTCCGAAAGCTACGGAAGTGCCACCAATGACGACGACGTCGGCACCGACCGTCCCCACCGAACCGGTCGTTCCCGCACCGATTGTCCCTGAACCAGTCGAGCCCGGACTTGCCGTCCCTGAGACGCCGGCGCTTCCGCCAGCCCCTCCAGCAAGCGCATTTGTCTCACCCGGTTCGCCGAAATCCTCGGGTGAGTACACAGCGAGTGTCGCACAAGGTGTGCTGGCAATAACCGATCCCGCGGAGGTGATCGTGTACGAATACCCAGTGTCGTCGAGTGAGCGTTACGGTACAGGGGCAGTGTGGTCCTCCAACGGCAGCTTGTACATCCTCTCGGAGAAATCTGCTCCGGTGCAGTTGGCTCCGTCAGGTGATGGCACGTTTGTTTCGAGTACGAAATCGACCGCTGACTTACCGTCGGACATCGCCGCGTTGCTTTAGCCCCGATCCACCGACGTCATCCCGCTGGGCTTCGTGTGCCGGCCTCTTGCCACGGTTCCGGCGGCGGGTTGCAGGTGGTGCTGATCGCTCCGCTGTACCTACGCCGAGTCCGCGCCTCATGATGCCGAGGGCATGTGCGCGAAAGGTCCGTCGGTCAGACCCGACAGCAAGGTCTCGATGATCGCGTATGACCGGAGGTCCATTGCGGAGGACCTGCTTACCCGCGATTTGGAGCGATCGTAGGGGGCGCGCCTCGTTCGGCGTGTACGTAGACCGGCCGCAGGCGCGAGTCGATGTCGACTGCGCCTGGTCTCGAACGGTGGTCGACCCCGCAGCGACGGATGAGGTCCCCGCCGAGATTCTCGCCCTTCTCCAATAGCGGAGACGTCACATATATCTCCGAATCGAAGTGCGCGTCCACGAAACGGGTGGATAATCGAGGGCAAGTAAAGCGACGGAGGGCCGGTCGATGACTGAAAATTACAATGGCTTGGAAGTTTTCAGCTACCAATTCGATCGGTTTGCTTACGAACACTCGTGGATCGGGGCGCAGACTGGCGAATTCATGCTCGGTCCTCAGGGTGGCGGCATGTTGGAGTTCACCCACGCGATGGTGTTCGCTCTCCCCGAGGGTGGTGCGCACGAAGTACACGGACCAATCTTGGAGTGGTACCTCTCGCACGGCGGACCCTATGGCGCACTTGGCTATCCGATCAGCAACGAGCGCCCGACGCCCACCGGTTCCGGACGCTACAACCTGTTCCAGCGGGGAGCGATCGGCTGGCTACCGGATACGGGCGCATTCACCATCGGCGGTAGAGAAGAGGATTCTGATGTCAGTCCGGGTCCCGACGCCGCGACGGTCTCCGTTGTCGACGCCTCGATGTCTTCGGTCGGCATATCTGGCTGACAAAGCCAACTTCAGTCCTGTTTTTCATCTATTTATTCGGTCGAGAGTATCTTTAGCGATTACCGATGAATTCAGAACAGCGTCGGCTCGTCGAATCCGGTGACGCCTTCGATGCCGAGAATTCGTTGTTTCGTATTCGCCCCGCCGGGAGCGGAGAAGCCGCCTACCTCTCGGCCCGCGCCCAGCACGCGATGACACGGAACGATTATCGGTACCGGGTTTCGGCCCAGTGCCCCGCCCACCGCCTGGGCCGCGCCCGGCACCCCGAGTCGACGCGCGATGTCTCCGTACGTCAGCGTTGCGCCCCGGGGAATCGCGCTGCACACGGTGTAGACCGAGGCGTCGAACGCCGAAACCTCGAGCACCAACGGGATCGGGCTCATGTCCACGGCGCGCCCGGCGAGGAGCGCCACGATTCGATCGATCGCGTCCTCGGCGAGAGCGTCGACCGGACCTAGGTCAGCGGCGAAGCCGGCCAGGTAATCGAGCATCGCCTCGTCCGACGGCTCGGGTAGTGCCACGGCCATCACGCCGTCCGCGCTCCAGGCAAGACCGCATCGCCCGATGGCCGTGTCGAAGAGGGTGCTGCTCGGCATGGGTCGAGTATCCACCGGACGCCGACAGGCAGTCCAGTCGAACGCCCAATGGACTTGAAAGTTCGATGCCAGTGGGTGAATATGGGCTGTATGGCCTCCAGAGTGCTCAATGCAACGTCACTGGCACGAGATCTCGGAAGCTGGCGCGGCGACGCGTCGGCCGATGGATCCGGCAGGCGCAAGGCCTCCCGTCCCACGTACAGGGCTCTCGCAGACGGGGTTCGACTGCTCATTCACGACGGCCGCATCCCGTTGGGTGTCGGGTTGCCGAGTGAACGCGATCTGTCCGCTGCTCTCGATCTGAGTCGTACCACGATCACCTCGTCGTATTCGGTGCTGCGTGACGAGGGTTATCTCATCAGCAAGCAGGGATCGCGCAGCACTGTGGCGTTGCCTGCCGCGCCGACCCCCAACGGCATGTTGATTCAGTCGACGTCGCCGTCGGGTCCGGTGGTGGATATGAGCCATGCGGCCATGTCGGCGGCCGACGGAACCATGACGGCAGCGTACGAGTCTGCGCTGCAGGCACTTCCGACGTATCTGCCCACTCACGGTATGGAGCCCATCGGACTCGCAGTGCTGCGGGAGGCCATCGCGCAGCGTTTCGTCGAACGTGGATTGCCCACCACTGCCGACCAGATCATGGTCACTTCGGGTGCGCAGCAGGCGGTTCGGTTGCTACTGGGTACGCTGACCTCGCCCGGTGACCGCGTCCTGATCGATCACCCGACGTATCCCAATGCACTCGAGGCCATCAGGCGCGTCGGTGCCCGGCCGGTGCCGGTGCCGGTCCGTCCCGTCGAAGGGGATTGGGATCTCGACGGAATCCGCAGTGCCGCAAGGCAAACCGCCGCCAAGGTGGCGTACTTGATTCCGGACTTCCACAACCCCACCGGGCAGGTGCTCGACGCGGAGGGGCGCGCCGAGCTCGCGCGCATCACCCGAGACACCCGAATGACGCTCATCGTCGACGAAACCATGGTGGACCTGTGGCTCGATGCGCCACCGCCGCCACCGGTCGCATCGTTCGGACGGGTGTCCGGTTCGGATATCGTCACGATCGGTTCGGCGTCCAAGTCGTTCTGGGGCGGTCTGCGCATCGGGTGGATCAGAGCGCATCCTTCGCTCGTCTCGCAGCTCGCCGGCTCGCGAGCAGCACATGACCTCGGTACCTCGATCGTCGATCAATTGGCGTCGTCGTTCCTGCTGCAGGACGCCGAACCCGCGCTGGAGGTCCGTCGATCCCAACTGCGGGAGCGTCGAGATGTGCTCGAAGATGCCCTGGCCGAACATGTTCCGGAGTGGAAGTACCGGCGCTCGGAGGGCGGGATGTCGCTGTGGCTTCAGCTCCCCGCTCCGGTGTCGAGTGCGCTCGCCGCTACTGCGCCCGCGTTCGGGGCAGTATTGGCCGCAGGTCCGCGGTTCGGGGTCGAGGGTGCGTTCGAGCGTTACCTTCGGCTGCCGTACACCCGTGAGCCGCAGGAGCTTCGGGCTGCGGTTGCGGCCACTGCCGCGGCGTATCGAGCCTTGGCACCGAGCGTCGAATCCGAACAGCCGGCCCTGGTGTTCTGAGCGGCGGTGTTCTGACCGCGAGCTCGAAGTTATGGACGAGAATCAGCCGTAAAGCGTCCATAACTTCGAGTTCGGCGCAAAGAATTACGCCCAGACGGATGCGATGTCGGTGGCGGTGGCGGGCGGTGGCGTCGGGACGCCGTTTTCGGTGCGCGAGAACCGCGGTGCCGGACGGTGCTGCGTCACGCCGCCGATGTCGATGAGCGAGTCTCGGTCCTTCATGTGTGGGTGGTTCGGAGCCTCGGCGAAGGTGAGGACGGGGGAGACGCAGGCGTCGGTGCCGTCGAAGATCGCGGCCCATTCGTCGCGGGTCTTGGTCAGGAATGTCGCGGTGAACGTCTCGCGCAGTTCCGGCCAGCGCGGCTTGTCCATCTGTGACGGTAGGTCTGCATCGGCGAGGCCGAGACCGGTCACGAGCTGGGCGTAGAACTGCGGTTCGAGGGACCCGACCGCCATGTACTTGCCGTCCGATGTCTCGTAGGTGTCGTAGAACGGCGCGCCGGTGTCGAGCAGGTTGACGCCGCGGTCGTCGCTCCATGCTCCGACGCCTCGCCAGGCCCAGATCATGTGCGACAGTGCTGCGGTGCCGTCGACCATGGCCGCGTCGACGACCTGGCCCTGTCCCGAATTCTGTCGTTCGTACAGTGCCGCCATGATGCCGAAGACGAGGAACATCGATCCGCCGCCGAAATCGCCGACCATGTTCATCGGTGGCACCGGTCGTTCGCCGTCGCGGCCGATAGCGTTGAGGACGCCTGTGACGGAGATGTAGTTGATGTCGTGGCCGGCGGTCTGTGCCCAGGGGCCTTCCTGCCCCCAGCCCGTCATGCGGCCGTAGACCAGTCGCGGGTTTCGGGCGAGGGCGTCGTCGGGCCCGAGGCCGAGCCGTTCGGTGACGCCGGGGCGAAAGCCTTCGATGAGGACGTCGGCGCGTTCGATCAGGCCGAGGACCTTCTCGATGTCGGCGGGATCCTTGAGGTTCGCTTCGACGATGGTGCGGCTGCGCAGCTGGTGATCGTGTGGAGAGACCTGTCCGGCGCGCTGGACGCGGACGACGTCTGCGCCGAGGTCGGCGAGCAATAGCGCTGCGTGCGGACCGGGCCCGATCCCGGCGAGTTCGACGACGCGGAGCCCTGCGAGCGGTCCACCAGTGTTAGCCACGTTTGTTGCCTCGTTCCGACTCGTCAGCTGCGATTGTGAATGGAGACTAACTTGTACTAGGGCGTCCAAGTGATGTGGGTGTGGATAATAGGGCTGTGACTGCCCCAGAACCCGTCCGCATCGGTACTCCACTCACGCCCGGTGCCACCCGGGTCATGCTCCTCGGAGCAGGTGAGCTGGGCAAAGAGGTCATCATTGCGTTCCAGCGCCTCGGTGTCGAGGTGATTGCCGTCGACCGTTACGACAACGCCCCGGGCCATCAGGTAGCGCATCACGCGTACACGATCGACATGAGCAATCCCGAAGAGCTGCTGGCGCTGATCGACGCTCAGCAGCCGGACTTCGTCGTCCCGGAGATCGAAGCCATTGCCACCGATGCGCTCGCCAAGGTGGAGGCCAAAAGACGCTCCGTGGTCATTCCGACCGCGCGTGCAACACAATTGACGATGAATCGCGAAGGAATCAGGCGGCTCGCGGCCGAGGAGCTCGGCCTGCCGACCTCGCCGTACGCGTTCGCCGATTCGTTGGACGAGGTGCGACAAGCGTTGTCCCACATCGGCTTCCCTGCTGTCATCAAGCCGGTGATGTCCTCGTCCGGCAAGGGGCAGTCGGTGGTACGGAGCGAAGCCGACGTCGAAACGGCGTGGGACTACGCGTTGAAGGGCGGTCGAGTCGACCTGGGCCGCGTCATCGTCGAGGGATTCGTCGATTTCGATTACGAGATAACACTTCTCACCGTGCGCGCGATAAACGGGACTTCGTTCTGCGAGCCGATTGGCCATCTGCAGGAGTCGGGCGACTACATCGAATCCTGGCAGCCGCAACCGATGTCCGACGCGGCACTCGCGTCGGCGCGCGAAGTGGCCGAGAGAATCACGACGGCGCTCGGTGGTCGGGGACTGTTCGGCGTGGAGCTGTTCGTGCAGGGCGACAACGTGTACTTCTCCGAGGTCAGCCCCCGGCCACACGACACCGGCCTGGTAACGCTTCGTACGCAACGGTTCTCGGAGTTCGAGCTGCATGCCCGCGCCGTTCTCGGGCTACCGATCGACACGACGCTGCTCTCCCCGGGAGCGTCGGCGGTCATCTACGGCGGTGTCGATGCGGACGGAATCTCGTTCGAAGGCGTCGCCGATGCCCTCGCGGTTCCCGAAACCGACCTTCGACTGTTCGGCAAGCCCGCCAGCTTCGTCCGGCGGCGAATGGGTGTTGCGGTGTCGACGGCGTCGGACATCGAGACTGCGCGGGCTCGGGCCCGCGAGGCAGCAGGCAAGGTTCGACCGACCGTCTAGATCGCGCCGTCTAGATTGCGGCCACCACCGCTGCGGTAGCAACGGCGTTGTTCATCGTGTGCAGTGCGATGCCCGGAATCAACGATCGGTGCAGTCGAACCAGCAGGGCCGCAGCAGAGCCGATGCAGACCATGATCAGCGCGATGGCGGGCAGCACGTGGACGGCCCCGAAGCACACCGCGGATCCGAGAACCGCGATCTGCCATCGTGTTCGGGTGTCGAACCACCCGAAGATCACCCGACGGAAGAGGACTTCCTCGAGTACCGGTGCGATCAGCACAGTGCAGACGATGGTGAGGGTTCCGGCGACCACACCCACGTCGAGTGCATCGAGAGTCGACGCGCTTCCGCCGGCATCCGAGGCGGGAGCTATGTCGACAGCGCCGGCGAGTGCAATGCCGACGCCCATGGCGGCGATCCACGCGACGGGTACTTCCCACAGCAGGTGCCACAGCGATCGTGGACCCGACGTGAGCTGCAGATCCTTCCACGTCCAGCCGCGGCGACTCAGCGACTGCCACAAGGTAACTGCGAACACCGCCGTCGCCAGCGGAATGGCGTACCCGAGTACCCAATTCAGGTCGAACACACCGACGAGAAGCACGACCGCGGCCACCACAGCGATGGCACCGATGAGCAGGCAGCCGATGGACAGCAGGGCGTCGCCGCCGGAAACAGGACGTTCGAAAGTCGCGGTTCGGGGCACAGGCGTCAACTTACCGGCGATCGGCGTGCACACTTGACCACCATGAGCGCTCTCGGAGAAATACTGGTCGGCCTGGTGATTCTGGTCGGACTCGTCGGCATCGTCGTGCCCGTCCTGCCGGGCACCATCTTGATCTTCGCGGCTGTTGCGGTGTGGGCGTGGGTTACCGGCGGCACCGCCGCGTGGACGGTGTTCGGCATCGCGACCGTGCTGCTGGTTCTGAGCGGCGTCGTGAAGTACACCTGGCCGGGCCGCCGGATGCGGGAGGCCGGAGTGCCGATGCGGTCGCTGATCGTCGGCGGCCTGCTCGGCATCGTCGGCTTCTTCGTCATCCCGGTCGTCGGGCTCTTCATCGGCTTCATCGCCGGCGTCTACGTGGCCGAACTACCCAGGCACCGCAACCATTCCGAGGCCTGGCGATCGACCGTGCATGCGACCAAGGCGGCCGGGCTGTCCATCCTGGTGGAGCTGTTCGGTGCGTTGCTCGCCTCGGCCGTGTGGCTCGGGGGAGCAGTACTGATCTAGGGGACCCGATACCAGGCCCGGGCATTACCGTCGAGCACAGCGGGGAGGTCGCCGCCGACGGCCCCGGAGATGATGTCGATGTCGGTCTCGGAGAACGGCCGTGGGGCTCGTGTACCGGGCAGGTCGGTGCCGAACAGCAGTGCCTCCGGGTTCACGCGGTGGATCTGCTGCAGGGTATCGACGATGTCGAGGTCCACGCGCCCGAATCCCGTTGCCTTGACGCGTACTCCGCGGTCGACGAGGTTCAACAGATAGGGAAGTCCCTGCGTCGACAGTCCCAGATGGTCGATGCTCACCGCCGGTAGTTTCGCGAGGATCGGCTCGAGCGAGAGCAGCAACGACGCGTCGACGTACAGCTCGGCGTGCCAGCCCACCAGTTCGTGCACGCGTCGGGCCTGCGTGGTGAGCATCTCGACGTCGGTTTCACCGCGTTTGAGGTTGAATCGCATCGCCCGCACGCCTGCCTCGTCGAGGGCGACGATCTCCTCGTCCGTGCACTCCGGATCGAGCTGAGCCACCCCCACCCAGCCGCGTCCGAGCGTCTCCAGTGCGGCCAACAGATAGCTCTGATCGGTGCCTTGGAACGATGCGGTGACCACGGCACCGCCGGTGATCCCGAGCCCGTCGACGTCGTAGAGATAGTTCGAGACGGTGTACGGATCCGGCGTGTATCCCTGGTTCTCGATCAGCGGAAATCTGGGGTCGATGATGTGTAGGTGGGCGTCGAACACGGGTCCCAGCATGCCAGCTCGCCGATTCGCCGTCGCGGCGACCTGGCTCGGTGTTTGAATGCGAAATATGAAACCGGAGACCACCGTCGTTCTCGACGGATACACGTATTTCGAATGTCCACGCTGGCACGACGGGAGGATCTGGGTATCGGACTTCTACAGTCATCGCGTCGTATCCGCCCTCGAGGACGGTTCCGATGTGCGAGTCGAGGCCGAGGTGCCCAATCAGCCGTCGGGCCTGGGCTGGTTACCCGACGGCCGGCTGTTGATCGTCTCGATGCGCGATTACAAACTGCTACTACGCGAGCACGATGGTTCGCTGACCGTCCATGCCGATCTGTCGACGTACGTGAAGGCGAACCTCAACGACATGCTCGTCGACGCGCAGGGACGCGCGTACATCGGCAATTTCGGGTTCGATCTGATGAACTTCGCGCCCGTCGAGACGGCAGATCTGATTCGCGTCGACCCGGACGGGTCCGCGCACGTCGTGGCCTCGGACCTGTACTTCCCCAACGGAATGGCGTTCACCGATTCCGGTGAACTGCTCGTCGACGAGACGGTCGGGAACCGGGTCAGTGCCTTCGACATCGCCGAGGACGGATCACTGGGGGAGCGGCGTGATTGGGCGACGTTCGGTGAACTGCCGTCGTCGACGGACATGGCAACGGCCATGAGTGAGGTGAAGGTGGCTGCCGACGGCTGCTGCATCGACACCGACGGCACGATGTGGATCGCCGACGCACTCGGTCAGCGCGTGTTGCACGTCGCGCCGGGCGGAGAGGTTCTCGAGCAGCTCGACTTCGATCTCGGAGTGTTCGCGTGCGGACTCGGCGGATCCGACGGCCGCACGCTGTTCGTCTGCGCTGCACCCGATTTCAACGAGCATCAACGCAAGATCGAAACCGAGGGAAAGCTGCTGGCGGTTCGGGTGTAGAGCGCTCCGCGCATGTGAGTGGAAACTCGTAGCCTGCTACGCGTTTCCACTCAGTGATACTGGAGTCGTTCGTCGGGGTGGAAGGTATGACTCGTTTCCGCTCTGACGCCGATGGCTGTCTTTCATGTGATGTGTCGGCCTTCGTCTCGACGGACATCGTTCACACGCG
>NZ_JABFAQ010000004.1:0-148025 GCF_017168275.1 Rhodococcus sp. KRD175 | reverse complement strand
GCAAGAGCAAACGCGACATCATCCGCTGCCTCAAGCGAGCCGTCGCCCGCGAAATGTTCCAACATCTCACCCAGAAAACTGCCACTTGACACTCATAGGAGCATCACATGCGGCGCCAGCCGCTCTAGGCCTTGTCAGGCTCGGAGGCCTTCAGCATGTCCTCACGCTCGACGACCTTGACGCGCTCGCGGCCTTCTTCTTCGCCGAGGGAGCGTTCGTGGGCGTCGAGGCGGTACCAGCCGTCCCAGGTGGTGAACGGAACCTGCTTGCCTTCGAGGAACGAGGTGACGGCATCGAGGTCCGGCTCGGCCGCACCGGCGAAGCTCGGCGCATCCTCGAGCAGGTTCGCGACTGTTTCGTTGGCGTCGCCCTTGGTGTGACCGATGAGGCCGACGGGTCCGCGCTTGATCCAGCCGGTGACGTACGTGGCGGGAACGGGCGTGGTGGAGTGCGGCGATTCGACGACGCGTCCGGCCTCGTTGGGGATGGTGCCTGCCTGCTCGTCGAACGGGAGCTGGCTGATGTTCTGGCTGAGGTAGCCCACGGCGCGGTAGACGGCTTGGACGTCCCAGTCGTTGTACTTTCCGGTGCCGCGGACGTTGCCGGTGCCGTCGAGTTCGGTGCGTTCGGTACGCAGACCGACGACCTTGCCGTCCTCGCCGAGTACCTCGTGCGGGGACTCGAAGAAGTGCAGGAACAGCTTGTGCGGGCGAGCGCCGACGTCGCGGATGGCCCAGTCCTGCAGGGTGTTGGCGACCATGTCGATCTGCTTGGAGCTGCGGCGAGCCTGCTCGGAGCCTTCGTCGTAGTCGATGTCCTCGGGGGCGACGATGACCTCGATGTTGGGCGAGTGGTCGAGCTCGCGCAGTTCGAGCGGGGTGAACTTGGCCTGAGCCGGGCCGCGACGTCCGAAGACGTGCACCTCGAGTGCCTTGTTGGCCTTGAGGCCTTCGTAGACGTTGGCGGGGATTTCGGTGGGGAGCAGTTCGTCGCCGGTCTTGGCGAGAACGCGTGCGACGTCGAGGGCGACGTTGCCGACGCCGAGGACGGCGACCTTCTCGGCCTCGAGGGGCCAGGTGCGGGGGACGTCGGGGTGGCCGTCGTACCAGGAGACGAAGTCGGCGGCACCGTAGCTGCCGTCGAGGTCGATGCCGGGGATGTTCAGTGCGCGGTCCGCGTTGGCTCCGGTGGAGAAGATGACGGCGTCGTAGAAGCGACGCAGGTCGTCGAGGTTGATGTCGGTGCCGTAGTCGATGTTGCCGAGCAGGCGAACCTGAGGCTTGTCGAGCACCTTGTGCAGGGCGGTGATGATGCCCTTGATGCGTGGGTGGTCAGGGGCAACGCCGTAGCGAATGAGCCCGAACGGGGCCGGCATCCGCTCGAAGAGGTCGATGCTCACGCCCGGTCCGCTGACATTGTGGTCGGACTTCATGAGCGCGTCGGCGGCGTAGATGCCTGCCGGTCCGGCACCGACGATGGCGACGCGGAGTGGACGAGTCTGATCAGTCATGTGCAGCGAGCTACCTTCTTCGAGGGAAGTGCGGACACCCCAGCATAAATTAAGGACAACCTGAGCTGGGGCAGTGGGCAACTTGCCGTATTCCCCGGGTTCCGGTAGGAATTGACCCGTGCAGACGACATACCTGGTCCGACGGTTCACCGTCGACTTCTGTCGCACCTGCACCAACATGTGTTGTCGGTGACCTGACCCGACGCCCAATCCCTGTTCCCCGACGTCGTCGGGACGGGATCCCTCCCTCGACGGCCGTGCCGCGACCAGTAGGCGCACCGCTGTCTCTCGGATTCGAGGACACATGACCACTCTGGAACAGACAGTTTCGCTCACTCTCGACAAGCTCGGCCCGTCGTTCGGTGCCGAAGTCATCGGTCTCGATGTCGCGTCGGCCTCCGATGCGCAGATCCACGCCGTCCGCCGAGCTCTCGTCGAGCACAAGGTTCTCGTGCTCCGAGGTCAGTCGATCGACGACGCAGGCCACATCGAGTTCGGCCGCCGACTCGGTGACCTCACCGCCGGGCACCCCGTGCACGACAGTGGTCACGTCGCCCCCGAGGTCTATGCCCTCGACAGCCAGGACAACGGTTTCGCCGACGTGTGGCACACCGACGTGACATTCATGGAGCGCCCACCGATGGGGTCTATCCTGCGGCCCGTCGTACTGCCTCCGCACGGCGGCGACACCAACTGGGCCGACAGTCAACTGGCCTACGAGTCCCTGTCCGCGCCGGTTCGCCGAATGATCGACGGGCTCACCGCAATTCACGACGGTAACCGTGAGTTCGGCTACTACCTCGCGCAGAAGCGCGGCGGTAAGGGCAACGTGTGGGACGGCAAGGAAGTGACCGCGCTGGTTCCCGTCGAACATCCCGTCGTGCGGGTGCATCCGGAAACCGGCCGCAAGGGGCTGTTCGTCAATCCGGGTTTCACCTCCCACATCGTGGGCGTCTCGGAGGCGGAGAGCCGCGGAATCCTGGATCTGCTGTACGTGCACCTCACCAAGCCCGAGCACATCGTGCGCCACCGTTGGCGTCTGGGTGATCTGGTGCTGTGGGACAACCGCAGCACCTCGCACTACGCCAACCGCGATTACGGCACCGAGCACCGCAAGATGCATCGCATCACGTTGAAGGGCGACATCCCCGTCGGGCCCACTCGCTGAAGGACCCACTTACTACAAGGACCCACACACTGCAGGACCCAGCTGAACGCAGACCCGTCGGATCGAGGAAGATTGCCTACATGGCGTCGTGGAGTGAACGTAGGCAGCAGTGGGTCGACAGTCGTGAGGAAGCGCGCAACAACGCTTCCAAAGCGGCCGCCGACTCCGGTGAGCAGCGTCCGCCCACCGCGTGGCCGTTCATCATCGCTGCGGGCATCGTCGTCGTGCTGCTCGTCGGCATCTTTGCGGCGTCCAAGTTCGCCCCCGCGGAGGACAACGTGACACAGGCGCAGTTGCTCACCGACGCCGTCGACGGTTTCCTCGAAGCACAGAACACCGGTGACGCGGATCTGCTGCGTGCGAACACGTGCGCCGATCAGGTCGAGCGCCTGATTCCCGGCGACGACGCCCAGTACCGCACCGACCGCGCAGGCGACGTGGAACGCAACGGCGAGACGTCGATCGACGGAGTGCCCACGGGGTACGAGGTCAACGGCGACCGCGGCGTCGTCACGGTACCGCTGAAGGAAGAGAAATCCGGAGCGCGATCCGACGACGAATGGAAGTTCGTCCGGGTGAACGACACGTGGTTGGTGTGCAATGTCTGATCTCGGTATGTGTGACGTAACAGCAAGTGACGGAAGGCTGATCCAGTGACCTACGCAGGTGACATAACCCCGCAGGCGGCGTGGGAGTTGTTGCAGAGCAACCCCGATGCCGTTCTCGTCGACGTCCGCACGCACGCCGAGTGGCAGTACGTCGGCGTACCCGACACCTCCGGCATCGATCGCCCGACCCACCTGATCGAGTGGGTGAGCTACCCCGACGGCGCTCGCAACACCGGCTTCGTCGACGAGCTGAAAGCGGCAGGCGTGGACGGCGATCGGCCGGTGGTGTTCCTGTGCCGCTCCGGTCAGCGATCCATCGGTGCGGCGGAGGCCGCCACGGCTGCGGGAATCGGCCCGTCCTACAACGTGCTCGACGGTTTCGAAGGCGCCACCGATGCTGACGGCCACCGCGGTGCCGTGGGGTGGCGTGCGGTCGGGTTGCCCTGGAGGCAGTCGTGACGAACATTCCCAGAGGCGGGGGTTTTCAGAAGCCGCTACCCGACGGTGTGGGTCAGGGAACGCTGGGAGTTCGCGGCGGTCTGATGCGATCGGGCTTCGACGAGAACGCCGAAGCGCTGTATCTCACTTCGGGTTTCGTCTACGAGAGTGCCGGTGCCGCCGAGCGGGCGTTCACCGGTGACATCGATCATTTCGTGTACTCGCGCTACGGCAACCCGACGGTCAAGATGTTCGAGGAGCGGTTGCGGCTGATCGAGGGTGCCGAGGCGTGTTTCGGCACGTCGAGTGGAATGTCGGCAGTGTTCACCGCGCTCGGCGCACTGTTGAAGGCCGGTGATCGATTGGTCGCTGCGCGTAGCCTTTTCGGTTCCTGCTTCGTGGTGTGCAACGAGATTCTGCCGCGCTGGGGCGTCGAGACCGTCTTCGTCGACGGCGAGGACCTCGAGCAGTGGGAGCAGGCACTGTCGGTGCCGACGACCGCGGTGTTCTTCGAGACCCCGTCCAATCCGATGCAGTCGCTCGTCGATGTCAGGCGGGTGTCCGAGATGGCGCACGCCGCCGGCGCAACGGTGGTGTTGGACAACGTGTTCGCGACGCCTCTGCTGCAGCGCAGTCTCGAACTCGGTGCCGACGTGGTGGTGTATTCCGGCACCAAGCACATCGACGGTCAGGGCCGGGTACTCGGCGGTGCGATCCTGGGATCGAAGGAGTACATCGACGGTCCGGTGCAGACGCTGATGCGGCACACCGGGCCTGCCCTGAGCCCGTTCAACGCCTGGACACTGCTCAAGGGCTTGGAGACGATGCCGGTGCGCGTGCGGCATTCGGTGAACTCCGCGCTGCAGATCGCCGAGTTCCTCGAAGGGCATTCGGCGGTGCGGTGGGTCAAATACCCGTTCCTGCCGTCACATCCGCAGTACGAGCTGGCGACGTCGCAGATGTCGGGCGGCGGCACGGTCGTCACGTTCGAGCTCGATGCCCCCGAGGGCGCAGGCAAGCAGCGTGCTTTCGAGTTGCTCGACGGCCTGAAGATCGTGGACATCTCGAACAACCTCGGCGATTCCAAGACGCTCATCACCCACCCGGCCACCACCACGCACCGCGCGATGGGGCCGGAAGGTCGTGCCGCAGTGGGCATCACCGATGGCGTCGTGCGGATCTCCATCGGTCTCGAGGACACCGAGGACCTGATCGGGGATCTGGACCAGGCGTTGAAGTAGCTGGGTCAGTTCTCGAAGACGCTGAGTACCGTTCTGAACTTTGCCGTGGTTTCGTCCAGCTCGGCGTCGGGGTCCGAGTCGGCGACGATGCCGCCGCCGGCTGTGGCGGTACCGGACAGGCCGTCCGCGGTGAGTTCGATGCACCGGATCGCGACCATCCATTCACCGTCCCCGCTGCCGTCGGTCCATCCGAGCGCACCGGCGTAGAAGCCGCGGGATCCCTCGATCTCGGTGATCGCTCGCATGGCGGCGGCGCGGGGAACACCGGCGACGGCAGCGGTGGGATGCAGCGCCAATGCGAGGTCGAGGGCCGACGTCGACGGGTCGGCCAACGTACCGACGATCGGCGTGGACAGGTGCCACAGCTGCGGAGTGCTGCTCAGCTGAGGTGTCGCGGGTACGTCCAGTGTCTCGCAGAACGGCGCCAATGCCGTCCGGATCTCATCGACGACGAAGCGATGCTCGGCCTGGTCCTTCGCGCTGGCCGCTAGTGCCGCCGAGATACGCGCGTCGTCGTCGGGGTCGGTGGATCGCGCGGCCGTCCCGGCGAAGGGATGGCAGCTGACGACGTTGCCGCGTTTACGCACCAGCAGTTCGGGGCTTGCGCCGACGAGATGTCTGCCGGGCTCGTCTGTGGGCGAGAGGTCTGCGAAAAAGCCGTTTCCCATCGGATCGCGAGTCACCAACGCGCTCAACACCGCTGACGGATCGATGGGCGACTCGGCGGCCAGTTCGATCGCTCGTGCGAGCACGATCTTCTCGGCGACACCGGCTTTCACACGCCGCACGACCTCACGTACCCGTTCGACGTGGACGCCCGGCTCGGGGATCTGGCGTACGACGGTGACGGACGGAAGCGGCGGCTGTGCGTCCGGTACCGCCCACGCACCGGCGCGGCGGTAGAACTCCGCCGGCTCGATCAGCGCGGTGGCGTCGGACATGTCGAAAGGCAGTACCCCAACGACGTTTCGGCCTTGCTGTACCGCCGCGACTGCGTCGGCGACGTCCGGAAACTCTTGCTCCACTCCCAAGCCGACGACGTGATGATCCTGCCGAGACAGAACGAATCGGAGTTTCATCAGAACGGGTTCTGTGTGCGGCCCACCAGGTCTGCGACGGAATCGAGCACTTTCGTCGGACGGTACGGGTACTGCTCGACGGACTGCACGGTCGAAATGCCGGTCAACACCAGAATGGTCTGCAATCCGGCTTCCAGGCCGGACAGCACGTCGGTGTCCATCCGGTCGCCGATCATCAACGTGTTCTCGGAGTGCCCACCGATGGCGCGCAGAGCCGAACGCATCATCAACGCGTTGGGCTTGCCCACGTAGTACGGCTCCTTGCCCGTCGCCTTGGTGATGAGTGCGGCGACCGAACCGGTCGCGGGCAGCGAACCCTCGCGCGACGGACCGGTCGCGTCGGGGTTGGTGGCGATGAAGCGTGAACCCTTCTCGACGAGACGAATGGCGGTGGTGATGGCCTCGAACGAGTACGTGCGGGTCTCCCCGAGCACCACGTAGTCGGGGCTGGAGTCGGTGAGGGTGTAGCCGATGTCGTGCAGCGCGGTGGTCAGACCGGACTCGCCGACGACATACGCACTGCCGCCGGGCCGCTGATTGCCGAGGAAGGTGGCGGTGGCGAGAGCCGAGGTCCAGATCGACTTCTCCGGAATGTCCAAGCCGGTGAATGCGAGACGTGCGCGCAGGTCACGTGGGGTGCGGATCGAATTGTTCGTCAACACGATGAACGGGATCTCGTTGGCCTGCAGCTCGGCGAGGAACGTGTCGGCACCGGGGATTAGGTGATCCTCGTGGACCAGAACTCCGTCCATGTCCATCAGGTACGTCCACGGCAGGGGCTTCTCGATATCGGTCACCCCTCCATTGTGGACCATCCGGCGACCTGCGGACCATCTTCTGGTCGCGGCCTAACTCGCCCGCCGCTCGTGGTCGCGTCGCGAGTTGGCCCGATGCACCAGCCGTTCGCGGGCCGTCATGCCGCCCCACACTCCGAACGGTTCGTTGGCTGCCAACGCGAACCGCTTGCAGGCGTCGAGCACTCCGCAGCCGGCGCACACCTGCTTGGCGCGATCCTCGCGTTGGCGACGCGCCGTTCGCCCCTCACCCGAGGGGGAGAAGAAGATCTCCGAGTCCTGACCCCGGCACAGTGCGTCGAGCTGCCAGTCCCAGGATTCGGCGGCAGACGAGGAAATCCTGCGTTCGATCATGGCAATTGCGGTGTTCTTCGACGGGGCAGATTCGTTCGGCATCGTGGCGACCCATTCCTTTCGTCGACGCTGTCGCTAGGAACCCTTGCCGTGTCGAAGGCGCGAGGCAATGGTTGAAATCAGGGTGATTCGAGACCGCGGTTCAGGACACGTCGGGGGTGTACCGATAGAGGGCGTTCACTCGGTCGTCCAGCATGAACAGCGGAAGGGTCACAGCCTGGATCGCGGCGATCACAGCAGGGAGATAGTCGCCTGCGACGACACACACGAGACTGCCGAGACCGAACAGAATCAGTGTCGTACGGGGAAGGAGCCACGTCGGCTTTCGGTCGGTTCGCCTGAGCGCGTACAGAATTGCGGCTGCGATCGCCACGAGGACGGCGCTGTGAGTGGCCAGACGTATCGAATCGGACGTGTCGGCCGCCTGGAACGTGCCGATCACGACCAGCGAACCGAGAAAGACAACACTCGCTGCGTTCAGCTGCCGATAGCGCGGCGTTCTTCGAAAGCCATCGTCACCGCTCCTGGCTTTCCGCACGTGCATGGGTCGAATTCTCGCACGAGGGTGGTGGAGTTCGTCGACCCTCTACAGATCCAACCCGGGGGCGGTTGCGCCGGTGGCAAGGGTTGAAATCATCGTGATTATAACCGAATGCGCACGTGCACTTGACTTTTCGATAGATTGTTCTGTACGTTCCTGTCACCATCCAGAGCGACCGAGAGACCTTGGCTCGATGACGTCGCAGCAACCCCGCCCTACGGCGTGTGGGTGCTACCGCCAGGACCGATGGAGGCACGACCGATGAACATCTGTATCTGTACGCACGCTTGACCGATCGGCGTACTCACAGCACGAAATCTTCGAAAGGCAACCCAGCGATGATCGCTGCCCATCCGACCCGGCGGTTCCGGTGACTCAACTCGACTCTCGTCCCGTTGTGGATACGACGGACGACATTCCCGACGAACAACTCGTCGTTGCACGCACGTGGCACCCGTGGCGCTGGGTGATCGCGGTCGCAACGCTGATCGTGGTCGGTCAGTTCCTGCACGGCTTCGTCACCAACCCCGGCTGGGATTGGGGCACCTTCGCGCAGTACTTCACTGCACCATCGGTGATGTCGGCGCTGTGGTTGACCATCCAGCTCACCTTCTGGGGAACGCTGATCGGTTTCGCCATCGGTATCGGCCTGGCGGTGGCCCGGCTGTCCGACAATCCTGTGCTGCAGGTTATTTCCTGGTTCTACATCTGGGCCTTCCGTTCCATCCCGTTGATCGTGCAGCTTCTGTTCTGGTTCAATATTGCGTACCTGTACCAGACTCTGTCTTTGGGAATTCCGTTCGGTCCCAGCTTCTTTCAATTCGACGTCAACAGCGTCATCAGTGGATCGACGGCGGCCATCATCGGCCTGGCCCTGCACCAAGCGGCCTACTCCGCCGAGATCGTTCGGGCCGGCATCATCTCCGTGGACCAGGGGCAACTCGAAGCTGCAGCAGCGCTGGGTATTCCGAAAAGGCGGGAGTTCTTCAAGATCGTTCTGCCGCAGGCGATGCGAGGGATTCTCCCCAACGCGGCCAACGAGGTGATCAGTCTGTTCAAAGGCACGTCGATCGTGTCGGTGATGGCCATTGCCGAATTGTTCTATCAGGTGCAAGTCATATACGGACGCAACGGGCGCGTGGTTCCGCTGCTCATGGTCGCGACCGTCTGGTACATCATTCTGACGTCGGTGCTGTCGATCGTGCAGTTCTACGTCGAGCGGCACTACGCCAAGGGCGCGGTACGCAACATTCCGCTGACGCCGATCCAGCAGATACGCCACAAGCTCTCCAACGTCACCTTCGCGCCGAGAGGGGCAACCCGATGACCACTCTCGATGCCTCCACATCCACTGCCGCAACGAGATACGCGGTCGAGGTGCGCGGCGTCCACAAGTCCTACGGCGGGCTCGAGGTGCTCAAAGGCGTCGACCTCCTCGTACGTCCCGGTGAGGTGACCGCGATTATCGGCCCCTCGGGTTCGGGCAAGTCGACCCTGCTGCGCGCTCTGAACCATCTGGAGAAGGTGGATCAGGGCACCGTCCGGATCGACGGTGATCTGGTGGGATATCGGCGCAAAGGCAACAAACTGCACGAACTCAGCAACAAGGAGATTCTGCGGCAGCGTTCCCAGATCGGTTTCGTGTTTCAGAACTTCAATCTGTTTCCTCACCTGACGGTCCTCGAGAATGTCATCGAAGCCCCGATCTCTGCGCAGAAGCGCACGCGTTCCGACGTCGAACCCGAGGCGCTGGCTCTCCTCGAACGAGTCGGGGTGCACGCGAAAGCCCATGATTATCCGCGACGACTCTCCGGCGGACAACAGCAGCGGGTCGCCATCGCGCGTGCACTTGCCCTGCGTCCCACAGTCATTCTGTTCGACGAGCCGACGTCAGCGCTCGACCCCGAATTGGTGGGAGAGGTTCTCGAGGTCATCCGCGGCCTGGCACGCGATGGTGCCACCCTGGTGATCGTCACGCACGAGGTCGGGTTCGCCCGCGAGATCGCCGACACCGTCGTCTTCATGGATGGCGGCGTCATCGTCGAACAAGGCTCTCCTGCAGAGCTTCTCGATTCACCCCAGGAGGAACGCACCAAGTCGTTCCTCGCTCACGTTCTCTAGCTCTCACTCTTGCTTCACCTGCACCCACGAACGGGGAAAGTCATGTCCGGATCATCTCGTAGGCTCGCGGTAGTAGCGTCGGCATTCGCTGTCCTGGCACTCACTGCGACAGCATGCAGCGAGCCCACTGCCGAATCTCAGGTCGTCACCGAGGACGGCGGATCGTTCGATCTTTCACCCGAGCAGGCCGACCGCGTTCGCGCCCAGAAGGTCGACGACATCGCAGCGGAAGTGCCGCAAGCGATTCGCGATCGCGGCACCCTGATCGTCACCGGGGCGGGCGGTACCGCGCCACCGCTGCGTTTCTACGCGACCGACGACACCACCATCGTGGGGTCCGAGGTGGACTTCTCGTACCTGATCGCCGACATTCTCGGTCTCGACGTCGATCTTCAGGTCGCAGATTGGTCGCAGAACTTCGTGAAGATCGACTCCGGCGAGAACGACGTGTTCATCTCCAATGTCACCGTCACCGAGGAGCGCAAGGACAAGTACGACTTCGCGACCTATCGACTGGACAACCTCGCTTTCGAGGCGCAGAAGGACACCGATTGGACAGTCGAGAAGCGTCAGGACATCGCAGGCAAGAAGATCGGTGTCGGCTCCGGTACCAACCAAGAGCAGTTGCTGGTCGACTGGAACGAGCAGAACGTAGCCGAGGGTCTGGCTCCAGCCGAGATCGCTTATTACCAGAACACCTCCGATTACTACCTGGCGCTCGGGTCAGGCCGTATCGACGGGTACCTGGGACCCAATCCGTCCGCGGTTTATCACGCGGCAACCGGTGGTGAAACCAAGATCATCGGCACGTTCTCGGGTGCCGGAGATGCGCTGCAGGGTGAAATAGCAGTACTGACCAAGAAGGACAATGGGCTCATCGACGCCGTGCAGGACGCAGTGAACCACGCCATCGAGGACGGCAGCTATCAGAAGGTGATCGATCGTTGGGGCCTGCAGTCCGAGGCAGTGACCGAGTCCGTCATCAACCCGCCCGGGCTACCCCGCAAGGAAGGTCAGACAACTGAGCAGAGTTGACGTCGGCCGGGAAGCTGATCTGGTCGACAGTTAATCGAGACAGGAAGCACATGAGCGCGACGTTCGATGTCAACATTCGCACTGGTGACACGGGTCCAGGACGCGTGGACTTCGTCGAGGTCGATCAGCACGATCGGCTGGCGATGCCCCTGCTGCAAGAACTGGCGATCGAATATTCGTCCCGATACGGCCGGAGCCCCGGTGTCCAATACGAGGAACTGAAGTCCTATCCCGCCCGGGAGTTCGCACCGCCGGGTGGTGTGTTGGTAATTGCCTTGGCCGATGGCGTTCCTGTTGCCGGAGGTGCGTACCGGAAATACGACTCGGAAACCGCAGAGCTCAAACGTATCTGGACATCGAAAGTGCACCGCGGCAGGGGATTCGGCAGACTCGTCGTGGCCGAGCTGGAACGCAGCGCACGTGATCGCGGATATCGCAGGGTCTACCTGACGACCGGCTGGAATCAGCCCGAGGCCGTTGCGCTGTACCTGGCAGCTGGATACACCCCGCTCTACGACCGAAGTCTGCCGTCCAGAACAGTCGGATCGCACCCCTTCGAGAAGAGTCTCGAATGAGCCCGGTTCAGTGATGCCCGACTACGGCCCGAGTGGGGTGCGGTATCGCCGAGCAATGTTTGTCAGCCCTACGTGTCGGCGTGGTGTTCCAGAGCTGCACCGACCCAGAACTGCAGTGCCTGTTCGCTCGTCAGCGCTTCTGCATCGACGGTGATCCAGCCTTCACCCATCGACCGCCCCTTGCCCATGACGGCATGGTGGGCCCCATCGAGCTGGAGGTATTCGGGTTCGCGTACCCCGTCCACACGAACAAGCAAGGCACGGTTTTCGGTGCCGACACACACCACCATTCTGTCTCGCACCATGAACGCGACACCGCCGAACATCTTCTGCTCACGCAGACTCTCCTGGTCCCAGAGAGCGTCGCGGATGCGGTCCGCAAGAAGCTCGTCGTACGCCATGCGCTCGTACTCCTCCTGTGATGGTTGTATCGATGGAACCCCCTGGTCGTGTCGAGCGCAACTGTGGGTCGACGCAATGGGGGATTCGGTATCTGCGTTGCAGTCCTGCCGGAGGCAGAGCTGTGCCGTGGTGGTGGTGTGGGTCTTCAGGCGGGTTGTCGTGGTTCTTCGTCGGCGGTGTCGCCTGTGTCGCGGGTGTCGTGGGTGTTGTCGCTGTGGTGGTCGGGTGGGTACAGCACTTCCTCGGGGTGGTGTGCGTGGTTGATCAGCCCGCGGCGTGTGGGGTCCATTCCGGCGGGTGGGTGCCACAGGGTGCGGCCTGGATAGCGATGTCCTGCTGTGGTTTTGGTGGTGGCCCACTTTCCGGGACCGGTGCCGACGAGTGCGTGGTGCATGTCGCAGGCGAAGGTCAGGGAGTCGATGTCGGTGGGTCCGCCCTCGACCCAGTCGTCGAGGTGATGTGACTGGCACCAGGTCGCGGGGCGGGTGCAGGAGGGGAAGCTGCAGCCGCGGTCGCGGGCGATGAGCACGATGCGTTGGTCGGCGGAGGCGATGCGTTTGGATCGGCCGAGGTAGAGGGCTCTGCCGTTGTCGTCGAAGATGGTGAGGTAGTGGTGGGCGTGCGAGGCCATGCGGATGGCGTCGCGGATCGAGAGCGGCGTTCGTTCTGGGTGCGTCGATCACGTGCGGCGGCAGCGTCGCGAGCAGCGGTGTCCGATGCGTCGGCGTCGGCGTGGCCACCGGGTTCAGCAGTGCTGTCGGAGCCGGCATCGTCGTTGGTGTCCTTGGGTGCCGCTGCGTCCTTGGCTGCAGCTGTGCCGTTAAACCCTGTGCCGCAACCACAGTCGTCACCGTCGCACTCGCCGCAGTCGCCTTCGCAGCAGTCCTCGTCACCGCAGTCGTCGTCACTGCAGTCACTGTCCCCGTTGCGGGTCGTCCCATCCCACAGGCCTGCATCGCTCGACCCGGCATCACCGGACGACGGCTCGGACGTCGGCTCGGGCTGCTCTGCAGTGGACTTGCTGTCAGCTTCATCCTCGTGGACGACCGATGTCGGGTCGGCAGGATTGTTCACACCGGGTTTCGCGGCTTTCGAGAACAGGGCTTCGAGGTAGGCGCGTAGCTCGGAGTCGACGCAGAACTTTCCTTCTGACATGCCGTCGGAACCCTGCTCACCGAGGTAGAAGAACGCATCCCGTTTCCGTGGCCTCGGGTTCGCGTTCTTGTCTTCGTCTTCGTTCTCGTCGAAGTCGCCGTCGGGGTCGAGGATCGAGTCCAGGTGCGCCACCAGCGGTGCGAAGTCGTCGGGCCGTCTGGTCGAGGCGAGACCCACCAACTGCTGTTCGGCGCGATCGCGGGTCTGCGGATCGACACTCGACGGTAGGTGCCGGAAGAACTCACGAATCATCTGCACGTGCTTGGCGTCGAGCAACCCTGCCCGCACCGCTGCAGCGGTGTGTGGCAGCAAAGGCGGTAGCGGTTCGCCGGACAGTGCGGTGCGGTCACCCAACTCTGCGGCCAGACGTACTCGCGCACCGGCTGTTCGTGGGGTGATTCGCAGCATCCATGCCACCGAGCACGGCACCGACCCCGGATACACGTCGAGGCCGTGTTGTGAGATCAGCTCGTTGAGCCAGGTGTGCGAGTACGCCGTCACGGACCGCGACACAGTTTCCATGCGCTGGATCACCGCACGTCGGTCGGCATTCGACCACGCCACCGACCCTTGCCCCGCCAACTCGGCAACCGCCGACTCCACCGCCTCGACCAACCCCGCCAAGACAGGGTCGGACACGACGGGGGCAGGAGGCACCGTTTCGATGCCGTCCACCCCTGATCCGCCGTCCCCCGAAAGCATGAACAGAATCTACCGCGACCCACCGACAAGTATTCGAACGTTTGTTCCCGCATCATTCGGCTGTCGCTGCGGCCCAGCTGGAGTCGGAGCACGGCACTATGCGGCCAATTACATATGGACCAAAAGTGTGACGTTGTCGGTTTTGTGCAACCACGAGTCGCGAAGATGCTGGTGGCGGCGTTCAATATCTCCCAAGGCGGACGTAACGACCACAGCAGCGTTGCTTGCATCGGTGACGAAAGCCACTGCTCGACGGTATCTCCGAACGCGTGTGTCGAGCCGGTGTCCAATGTTGTGTGTTGACCCAGTGGGGATGATCGACATGAACGACTCGTGTGGCTCCGCGCTTTCGTGCAGTTCGCCCAAGGACATGATCACCCGTCTCCAGTTCGGCACCGCCGACCTATGGCCAGAGGACGCGGCGCTTCCTGCCCGCTGGCGCTACATGGCCGATCTGGTCGACTCCGATCGCGGCATTCTCGCTGAGCTCCACGGTTCGGTGTCGACTCCGGTGGCGGATGCTCTCGCTGCGGCTGCGGAACTGTGCAGACAATCGGCCGATGAGCCTGTGACCGCCGGAGACTGGGCGCTACTCGGACGAGCACTGGCGTGGCTCGGCCCCGGCGGTTCCGATATCGATCG
Source organism: Rhodococcus sp. KRD175 (assembly GCF_017168275.1). Taxonomy (NCBI): domain Bacteria; kingdom Bacillati; phylum Actinomycetota; class Actinomycetes; order Mycobacteriales; family Nocardiaceae; genus Rhodococcus; species Rhodococcus sp. KRD175. Next base: position 133,660 of record NZ_JABFAQ010000004.1, on the reverse strand, counting down.
CGCGTTGCTTGCTGTGGGAGAAGAATTGACACTGATCGGTCTCGACGGTGCGGAACAGGACTTCTCGGTCGCGACTTGGCTCTGCATGGACGTCCTCGTCCGATTCGCTCATGCCGGCGAAGCGATCGACTACTGGGTGCACCGCGTGAATGCGCCAGAGTTGAACAAATTTGCGTCGCATGATGATTCGAGATCTTGCGCGAGTGGGAGCGCTGGACTGGCGCTGGCCGTCTGAACGGTAGGCGTCGGTCCGACCGCGCTTCTCGCGTCTGTTTTCGGCGGGTTTTCCTACCCCGGTTGGCAACCGGGGCGATGCTCTCGTAGTATCGGAAACTGTAGGACCATCCAGAGCGACCGAGAGACCTGGCTCTATGACGTCGCAGCAACCCCCCGCTCGTCGGGTGAGGGTGCTACCGCCGGGACCGATGGAGGATTGCACGTGAACACCCGAGTTGCCGCAGGCTTCGTCAACGGTTGCCGCCGTCTCCATGTCGATCTGTGCCGCCTCAACGGTTCGACCTGTCGCAGCTGACATTTCGTCACAACTCGTACTTCACACCTCACCTCATCATCTGCGCGCACTCCTTCCTGGGCACACCCAGCTCGGATGCGGGATCGTGCGCGCGATCGACCAGATATCGGAGACACCTACGTGTCCACTCGTCCTGCATTCCTGGTGGCCGGCCTGATCGCCACTACGGCCACAGTCCTCGCCGGATGCGCCGGTGGTGCCGCCACCACGGCCGCCGACGCCGGTCCGGCCCAGCCCGGCGGAACTCTGCGTTACGGCTTGTCCGGGGCCCCGACCTGCTCGGATCCTGCCCAGTCCGGCACCAACCAGACCATCTACGTCACCCGTCAGGTCGTCGATTCACTCACCGATCAGAACCCCGAAACCGGTGAGATCGAACCGTGGCTGGCCGAGCGGTGGGACGTGGGTCCCGATGCGAAATCCTTCACATTCACGCTGAAGGACGGCGTCACCTTCAGTGACGGCACGGTGCTCGACGCGGCGGCGGTGAAGGCGAATTTCGACGCGATCATCGGCCTCGGCGCAGCGAAGGCACCGTTGGCGGCGAGCTATCTGACCGGTTATCAGAGCGCCACGGTGGTCGACCCCTCGACGGTGCGCATCGACTTCGCAGCACCGAATGCGCAGTTCCTGCAGGCGAGTTCGACACCTCAGCTCGGAGTTCAATCCATCGCGACCTCGGCGCAGTCGGCCGAGTCGCGGTGCTTGGGTACCAATATCGGATCGGGACCGTTCACCTACGCGGATTACCAGCAGGACCGTTCAGTGACTCTGGCCAAGCGAAGCGGATACAACTGGGGTTCAGCGGTATTCGGTCATACCGGCGAGGCCTATCTCGATCGCATCGATTTCACCATCGTGCCCGAGTCGGGCGTTCGTACAGGAAGCTTGTCCTCCGATCAGCTCGACGCCGTCAGCGACGCGTTGCCGCAGGACGCTCCGCAGATCGAAGCGACCGGCGGCCGAATTCTGACCACCTCGAACCCGGGAGTCCCGTTCGGCATTCAGCCCAACGTCACTCGCGGTGCGCTACAAGACCCCGCCGTCCGGAAGGCCCTGGTACCGGCGATCAACCGTCAGGAACTCGTCGATACCGTCCTCGGACCCGACTTCCGCACGGCGACAAGCACGTTGGCGAGCGCCACCCCAGGTTACGTCGAGCTCGTCGATGTCACCAACGATCCCGAGAAGTCCAAATCGCTGCTCGACGGCGCCGGCTGGGTTCCCGGTGCCGACGGAATCCGTGAAAAGGACGGGCAGAGGCTGAGTTTCGAGGTCATGTACTCCGCAGTGTTCGCTGGCAACCAGGCGATCCTGGAGTTGACGCAGCAGCAGCTACGTGCGGTGGGCGTCGACCTGCAGCTCGAGTTGGTCTCGACGTCCGAGGCGACAGCACGTCAGGGCACCAAGGACTACGACTCCACGTACTACAACAGCACCCGCGCCGACGGCGACATTCTGCGCACCACGTTCGCCGTGGACGGACGTAACCTGAACGCGCGCGGCCCGATTCCCGATCTGGATGCATCGCTGACCGATCAGCTCTCGACCACCGATCTGACGGCGCGCAACGACATCCTCGCCACCGCTCAGCAGCAGGTGCTCGACAACGGACTGTGGATCCCCACCATCGAGCTGTCGCAGGCCGTCGGCGCGGCGTCGAAAGTGCAGGATCTGAAGTTCGAGGCCTCCGCTCGACTGCAGTTCTTCGATACCTGGCTGAGCGCATGATCCGGTACCTCGGACAGCGCGTACTGCAGGCAGTGGCAGTGCTGTGGGCCGCGTTCACCATCTCGTTCGGCGTGCTGTTCCTGCTGCCCTCGGACCCGGTCAGTCTCGCTGTCGACTCTGCCGGTTCGGGCACACCGGTCGACGCGGCGGCCGTCGCAGAATTGCAGGCCCGCTACGGTTTGGACCAGCCGGTGTGGGTGCAGTACTGGCATTCGCTGACCGGGGCTGTGCACGGCGATTTCGGATTGTCCATCGCCACCGGACAGCCGGTGACGACGGCGATCCTCGATGCCGTGCCGAGCACGCTCGGCCTCGCAGGCACCGCACTGGTATTGGCGGTCGTGTTCGGGTCGGCACTGGCGTACGCCGCGACGTACACCCGAACGCCGTGGCTGAAAAATCTGTTGTTCGCACTCCCGCCGCTCGGGGTGGCTGTACCGACCTTCTGGGTGGGACTGTTGTTACTGCAACTGTTCTCGTTCCAGTTGAGGTGGTTCCCGGCCTTCGGTGACGCCGGAGCGGCTGCACTGGTGTTGCCTGGGGTCACATTGGCATTGCCGACCGGTGCGGTCATCGCTCAGGTGTTGGCCACCAGCATGTCGACTACCTGGAAGCAGCCGTTCGTCGATGTTGCTCGCGCCAAGGGCGTCTCGCGGCTACGGGTGCAAACGCGGCATATAGCGCGGCTGTCGTCCATCCCGGCTTTCACGATCGCGGGTGTGTTGGTGGGGACGCTGCTCGCCGGATCGGTCGTCGTCGAGACGGTCTTCTCGCGGGCCGGAGTGGGACGGCTGACCCAGACCTCGGTGTTGGCCCAGGACATTCCGGTGGTGCAGGGCATCGTGGTGTTGACCTCGCTGGTGTTCGTCGTGGTGAACCTGGCCGTGGACCTGCTGTATCCGCTGATAGACCCGCGCATCGTGCGCGAGTACAAGCCTGCGCGCGCAGTCGCGGAACCGGAGAAAGCTCATGTCTGACATTCTGATTCGTGACCGCGAGGTTCGGGCGGAGGCGTTGCTCGAGGCAGAGCCGGTGCCGTCGACAGCTCGGCGTCGCCGGGTTCTGACGGACGCCCTGAAGCACGTGTGGCTTGCCTTGTCCGCGCTCGTGCTGCTGCTCGCGCTGGGATTCGCACTCTTCCCCTCCGTGTTCGCGAGCGGAGACCCGTTGGTGGGCGTGCCCGCCGACAAGCTCCAGGCCCCCAGTACGGCACATTGGTTCGGCACCGACAACATCGGCCGTGACGTCTTCACCCGCGTGGTGCACGGCTCCGGCCTGTCGTTGACCGCGACACTGCTCGCCGTCGGGATCGCACTGGTCGTCGGATCGATCGTCGGCCTGATCTCCGGGGCCGTCGGGGGACTCGTCGACGCCGTGCTGATGCGTATCGTCGATGTGCTGCTGTCGATTCCGACGCTGCTGCTGTCGCTGGCCCTGGTCACAGCGCTCGGCTTCGGAACCGTCAACGTTGCCATCGCCGTGGGGGTCACCCTCATCGCCAACTTCGCCCGGGTCATGCGGTCGGAGGTGTTGCGTGTGCGTCGATCGCTGTATGTCGAGGCGGCGTACGCCTCGGGTGTGCGATGGTTCGACGTCTTTCGCCGACACATCCTCCGCAACTCGTACGGTCCCGTGATTGCCCTCGCAGCAGTCGAATTCGGTATGGCGGTCCTGGCGGTCTCGGCGTTGAGCTTCCTGGGATTCGGCGCTGTTCCGCCCACACCGGAGTGGGGATCGCTGATCTCCGAGGGTCGGAACTTCCTCGCCACCGCCTGGTGGATGACCACCTTGCCGGGCCTGGTGATCGTGGCAGTCGTGCTGTCCGCGCACCGTCTCGGGCACGCACTCGAGAGGCGATCCGAATGAGCCCCATCCTCGAAGTCGACAACCTCACGGTCGGCTACGGCACGACGACGGCCGTGCGCGGAATTTCGTTCACCGTCGAACGCGGCGAGGTACTGGCCGTCGTAGGCGAATCCGGTTCGGGAAAATCCACCACGGCCCACGCGGTCATCGGCTTGCTGGCCGGCAACGGCCGGATCCGAAGTGGCTCGGTGACCTTCGACGGCCGGCGCCTGGACACCGCATCGGACAAGACACTGAATCGCTTGCGCGGTCGGCATATCGGGCTCGTCCCGCAGGATCCGACCACCTCACTGAACCCCGTCGTACGCGTCGGAGACCAGGTGGCCGAGGTGCTGCGTGTGCACGGGTTGGCAGATCGGCGTACCGCGAAGCTCGAGGCGATCCGCATTCTCACCGACGCGGGCCTCGACAACCCCGAGGTGCGGGCACGCCAGTACCCGCAGGACCTGTCCGGTGGGCAGCGGCAGCGGGTACTGATCGGTATCGCTCTCGCGTGCCGCCCCGAACTGGTGATCGCAGACGAACCGACCAGCGCCCTGGACGTCACCGTGCAACGACGCATCCTCGACCATCTGGACGCCCGAATTGCCGAGACGGGTGCCGCAGTTCTGTTGATCACGCACGATCTGGGCGTTGCGGCCGATCGCGCCGACCGGCTGGTCGTCATGAGTGGTGGTGAGATCGTCGAAACCGGTCCGACTGCAGAGGTGTTGGCGAACCCCACCCATCCCTACACACAGAAGCTGCTCGCGGCCGCGCCGTCTCTGAACTCGACGCTCCGTCCGGCCAGGACGGGTGCGGGCGATCCAATTCTGTTCGTCTCGTCGGTGTCGAAGCGTTTCGCCATCGGACGAGGCGTTCACCTGGATGCGGTGCGAGACGCCACGATCACGGTCGAGCGGGGTCGAACCGTCTCTGTCGTCGGCGAATCCGGTTCGGGGAAGTCCACCCTGGCGCGTATCGCGATCGGCCTGGAAACACCCTCCGCGGGCACGGTCACGTTCGACGGAATCGATGTCACCGGCCTTCGTGGCACGGCGAGGCGGGAGCTGCGGCGTCGAGTCCAGATCGTCTATCAGAACCCGTACGCATCACTGAACCCGAAGTTGCGCGTCGGCGAGATCGTGCGAGAACCGCTGGACGCGTTCAAGATCGGGACGTCCCGAGACCGCTCGGCGCGTGCCGCGGAACTGCTCGACCAAGTGGCTCTGAGCAGTGACCACCTGGCGCGTCGCCCGGCCGAGTTGTCGGGTGGTCAACGTCAACGCGTCGCAATCGCTCGGGCACTGGCGTTGGCACCGGAGGTGGTGGTGCTCGACGAGCCCGTATCGGCCCTGGACGTCTCGGTGCAAGCGCAAATTCTCTCGCTGCTCGGCGACCTGCAATCCGAGTTCGGTCTGAGCTATCTGTTCATCTCGCACGACCTGGCCGTGGTGCGCCAGATCAGCGACACCGTGGCTGTGATGCAGTCGGGTGTGATCGTCGAATACGGCAGCGCAGCTTCGATATTCGACAACCCCCAGCAGGAGTACACCCGCGAGTTGCTCGCGGCCATCCCAGGAACAGCGACACAGAGAGTGGGTACCGGTGTCTGACAAGCTTTTCGTCACCGCAATCGAACCGAGGGGAACCGGCGCACATCCACAGGCGTGGCGGCGACAGGATTCTCGCGCCGAGGAAGTGTTCACCGCGGCATTCTGGATCGATCAGCTCCGCGCGGCCGACCGGGCCGGGATCGATCTGGTATTCCTCGCAGACTCCTTCGCTTCCCGGACCCTCGAGGCGGTTGCCGTGGCAGCCCGGGCTGCTGCGCTCACCGAACGTATCGGTTTGATCCCGACGGTCACCGTCACCCACACCGAGCCGTTCCACATCTCCAAGCAGATCGCGAGTCTGGACTTCGCCTCACACGGTCGCGCAGGTTGGCAGGTCGAGGTGTCCGGCGGCGCGGAGCAGGCAGCACTGTTCGGGCGTAAGGGCGAGCAGGACGAAGAGAGCCTGTGGCAGGAGGCCGACGAGGCCATCGAGGTCGTCGCTCGGCTGTGGGACAGCTGGGAGGACGACGCCGAGATTCGAGACGCTGCGACGGGTCGGTTCGTCGACCGAGACAAGTTGCACTACATCGACTTTCAGGGTGAGCACTTCTCGGTGAAAGGGCCGTCCATCACGCCGAGGTCACCTCAAGGACAGCCACTGGTAGCAGTGCGCGCCCACTCCGCCGAATCCACCGCGGTAGCGGCCGCCAGAGCGGACATCGTGCGGATTGCTGCAGACTCGATCGAGGGCGCAGCTGCCCTCGCGGCGCGTGTTCGACGGGCCGTCGTGGCCGAGGGCCGCGACCCGGTGGACGTGTTCGTACTACTCGACGTCGAGACCTTGGTGTCGGAGACCGCGGCCGAAGAATTGGCGCAGCTCGACAACTGGGCAGGTCGGGTACGTACGCCGCAATCGCTGCAGTACGTGGGCGACGTCGCCGGGCTCAACTTGCTTCTCGGAGCGGCCGAATCCGCGGGACTGGACGGGGTCACCCTCGTGCCGCTCGCGCTTCCGTCGGGAGTGAAGACACTCCCGGCCACGGACAGCAGAACCGGAGCGGCGGTGCGTGAGCGCCTCGGCCTGGCTCGTCCGACAAATCGTTTTGCAGCACCCGAAAGGAACAGTCGGTGACGATCTCGAAGCGGACCAAGAAGCAGATCCACCTCGGCGCGCATTTCCCTGGCGTCAACAACACCACCGTCTGGACCGACCCGGCGTCGAAGAGCCAGATCGAATTCGATTCGTTCGTCCACCTGGCCGAGTCCGCAGAGCGTGGGCTGTTCGACTTCTTCTTCCTCGCCGAAGGTCTGCGATTACGCGAGCATCGCAACAAGATTCACGATCTCGACGTCGTCGGCCGCCCGGACACGCTCACGGTGTTGAACGCGTTGGCATCGGTGACGACGAAGCTCGGACTCGCCGGGACGATCAACACCACGTTCAACGAGCCCTTCGAGCTCGCCAAGCAGTTCTCTTCGCTGGACCACCTGTCCGACGGGCGCGCGGCGTGGAACATGGTGACCTCGTCCGACGCGTTCACCGGAGAGAACTTCCGACGCGGTGGCTACCTCGACCGGGCCGACCGCTACGTGCGAGCGAACGAGATCATCGACGTCGCCCGAGAGTTCTGGGATTCGTGGCAGTCCGATGCGTTCGTCGTCGATCGGGATCGAGGTGTCTTCGGCCGAGAATCCGAGATCCGCACGGTCTCGCATTCGGGTCCTCAGTTCGATGTGACGGGCCGCTTCACGTTGCCGCGCAGTCCGCAGGGACACCCGGTGTTGTTGCAGGCCGGCGATTCCGACGAAGGTCGTGAGTTCGGTGCGGCCAAGGCGGATGCGATCTTCACCATCCACGGGACGCTGGAGGACGGGCAGAAGTTCTACACCGACGTCAAGGGAAGGTTGGCCAAATACGGCCGCGAGCACGCAGACCTGAAGGTGCTGCCCGCCGCGACGTTCGTCCTCGGGGACTCGGCCCAGGATGCAGCCGAGAAGGCCGACCGTATTCGGCACCAGCAGGTCAGCGGCAAGACTGCCATCTCGTTTCTGGAGCAGGTGTGGGGACGAGACCTGTCCGAGTACGACCCGGACGGACCGTTGCCCGACGTCGAGCCGAGCGGTGACGTGAGCATCACCCGTGGCCGCGCTCGCCACGGTGACCCGAGAACCCTTGCGCAGCAGTACCGTGAGCGTGCCGAGGCCGAGAATCTGAGCATTCGGGAGCTCATCATCGCGGTGACGACCCGGCAACAGTTCGTCGGAACGCCGGCACAGGTAGCTGAGGACATCGACAGCTACGTCCAGAACGATGCGTGCGACGGGTTCATCCTCGTTCCGCACATCACGCCGGCCGGGCTCGACGAGTTCGTCGACCAAGTCGTCCCAGAACTGCAGGATCGCGGTAGTTTCCGTACCGAGTACACCGGGAACACGCTGCGTGATCACCTCGGTCTGCGTCACCCGTACCAACAGCGTGAAGGAGTGCGAGCATCGTGAGTGAATTCGAGCAGGACTGGAAGCAGTGGCACGCGGACCGGGAAGCGTCCTACGGCGATCCATTGGGATGGTTGTCGCTGACCGGATTGTATTGGCTGACCGACGATTTCGAGATCGTTGCCGATCTGCCCGGCCGATGGCGGGCCGATGCGGACTCGGTGACCGTCGAGGGAGTGGACGGGGTGACGACTCTGAATCCGGTGGAGGGTGCGCCCGGGATCCTCGTCCACGACGGTGAACGCCGTATCGAGGTCATCCGCCGCACCGGCGCGGTGGCGTTGCGGGTCCACGATCCGAAAGCCTCGACCCTGCAGTCCTACAACGGGATACCGGCCTACGAACCCAGCGAGGAGTTCGTGGCCCGCGCCACGTTCACGCCCTACGACGCCCCGGTCACCGTGACGACAGGTGCCGTGGTCGAGGGTCTCGAACACCACCACACTGCGGTGGGCACCCTCGATTTCGAGCTGGCCGGTACAGCCCAGCAGTTGGTTGCGTTCGGCGGCAACGACACTGGTCTGAAGGTTCTGTTCACCGATGCCACGAGCGGGGTCACCACGTACCCGGCAGCGCGGATCCTTGCTGTGGCGGAACCCGAGGGTGGCTCCGTGGCACTCGATTTCAACCGAGCAGCGAACCTGCCGTGCGCGTTCACCGACTACGCGACGTGCCCGGTCGCGCCGGCGGAGAACCGGCTGACGGTGGCTGTCGAAGCAGGGGAGAAGACGCCCGGATGACGCGCGTGCCGCTGTCCGTTCTCGACCTGGCACCGATCAGCGCTGGGTCGAGCACTGCTCAGGCGCTCCGGAATTCGCTCGATCTGGCACGACAGGCCGAAGAGTGGGGCTACGAGCGCTACTGGGTTGCCGAGCATCACTTCGTCGCTGCGGCCAGTTCTGCGCCTGCCGTACTGGTGGGTTTGATTGCGGCTGCCACCAACCGCATTCGTGTCGGATCGGCTGCGGTCCAGCTCGGTTTCACGACAGCTGCTGCCGTTGTGGAGTCCTTCGGAACGGTGGACGCGCTGTATCCGGGTCGTATCGATCTTGGTGTGGGTCGATCCGGGCAGCGCAGAGCAGCAGCCCTGACCGGTGCACAGCAGGCTGCGCCCGAGCACGCGGTGTCATCGGAACCCGGTGGACTGTTTCCAGTGGCGCCCGCTGCGGCGACCCCGCGAACGACCCCGCTGCTGGCTGCGTCTCTGGCTGCGCTGCAGCAGCCACACGCTGAGGTCCCGGAATTCGTCGATCAACTCGACGACCTTGTTGCGCTGCTTGCCGGTAGCTACGAGCGCGACGGGGTGCCGTTGACGGCACGCCCGGGTGTCGGGGCCGATGTGGCGCTGTGGCTGTTCGGCAGCAGCGCTGGGCCGACTGCCCGTGAGGCCGGTGCCCGCGGTCTGCCGTTCGCGGCGAGTTATCACTTCAGCCCGGGGACGACTCTCGAGGCGATCGACGAGTATCGCCGTGCTTTCGTGCCGTCGGCCCGGTTGCCCTCGCCGTACGTGGCGGTGTCGGCCGATGTGGTTGTTGCAGAATCAGATTCGCAGGCCCGAGAGCTGGCAGAGTCTTTTCCGCAATGGGTGCACAGCATTCGCAGCGGTCGAGGTGCGATCGAGTATCCGGATCCGAAGAACGTGGCACCGCTGACCGGCGAGCAATACGAGCTCGTCGCTGATCGAGTGGACACTCAGATCGTCGGATCTGCGGCGACGGTCGCGGTGAAGCTCGACGCCCTGCAGGAAGCGACCGATGCGGACGAACTCGTGCTCACCTCGGTCACATACGACCATGCGGACCGGCTGCGCTCGTACGAATTGCTCGGTAGGGAATGGGGACTGCCGCGCCTGCGGATCTGAGCGGAACATTTGCGTCGTGGTGACCGTTGTACCGCGCATGACACGAGTTGCAGTTGCAGCGTCCTACGGTGGACCGGACGTCGTCGAGATCGTCGAACGAGAGCTGCCTGAACCGTCCGAGGGCCAGGTTCTGGTCGAGGTCAAGGCGATCGGCGTCAACCCCTTCGACTACAAGAGCTACAGCGGCGCCTTCGGTACCGACGGGTCGAAGCTTCCGATTGCGTTGGGCAGCGAGGCGTCGGGCATCGTGCTGGCGGTCGGCGGAACCGTCGAGGGCCCGGTCGGTCCTGTCGCCGTCGGCGACGAGGTGGTTGTCTCCGGCCAGAACGGTACGTATGCCGAGCGGATTCTGGTTCCTGCGCGGTTCGTGTTTCCGAAGCCGGAAGCCCTGGACTGGAACGTTGCTGCGGGTGTACTCGCCGTGGCTGGAACGGCCTACGACGCACTCGAATCCGTCGGTGTCGAGAGCGGAGACACCGTTCTCGTGCACGGGGCGGCGGGCGGCGTCGGGTCCGTGGTGGCTCAGCTCGCTCTGGAGCGCGGGGCCACCGTCATCGGGACTGCGCGCCACCAGAACCACGATGCACTCCGGGCATACGGTGTCGAGCCCGTCGAATACGGTGACGGACTGATCGACCGGGTACGAGCAGCCGCACCGAATGGGGTGGATGCGGCAATCGACACGGTGGGCACCGACGAGGCCGTCGACGTCTCTCTCGAATTACTGACGGACAGAGCGAGATTGGTCAGCACGGCCGCCTTCGGGCGAGCTTCGGCAGACGGGTTCCTCACCGTCGGTGGGCCGGTGAGTATGGAGCGTCGACGCCTCGCATCCCCGGTGCTGCTGGAGCAGGCAGGTGCAGGCGTGTTCGAAGTGATTGTTGCCAAGACCTTCCCGCTCGAGGACGTCGCGAAGGCGCATGCCGAACTGCAGTCGACGCACCCGCGTGGAAAGTTCGTTCTGGTTCCGTGAGGACAAGGCCCGGCGCACGAGCTCGTACTCGGACCGATGAACTCCTCGGTCACTCTCTGCGCGATGCCGTCGGGATAGGGGCCGGGGAGGATGAGAACGACATGATCGAATCCGGCGGCCACCGCGTCGCCGATGTCGTTTCTCGTTCTCTCGGGTTCTTCGAACGACACCCCGAGCGCGATCGATCGGGTGATCGCCCCTGGATCGCGCCCGATCTCGGCGCAGTACCGGTCGAGTAGTCTGCCTCTGTCCAGTGCGTCGGCCAGGTCCCCACCGGGAATGTTCCATACGTCGGCGTGTTCGGCGACGAGGCGCAGCACTCCTGCCGCCCGGCCGCCGATCACGATCGGCGGGCCCGGTCGCTGAATCGGTTTCGGATTCTGGAACGCCCCGACGAGGTCGACGTGGCTGCCGTGAAAGTCGAAGGGTTCGCTCTCGGTCCAGAGCCTACGAATCACCGTGAGCGATTCACCCAGTCGCGCAACAGCGTTCGCAGCGTCGCTGTAGGGCAGCCCGCTCCCGTCGTACTCCCGTCTCGCCATCGGCACGCTCGGCCGTGATCCGGCACCGATGCCGAAGTCCAGCCGCCCGTGCGAGACAGCGTCGACCGTAGTGGCGATCTTCGCGAGGATCGCGGGTGGACGAATGCGGTTGCTGGTGACCATGATTCCCAATCGCAACCGCTCGGTACGAGCGGCCAATGCGGACAGCATGGTCCAGCCTTCGAAGATCGGGCCGTCGAGGTCACCGCCGATGGGCATGAGGTGATCGAACAGCCACGCGTGCTCGATTTCCGGAATGCCGTCTGCCTCGCGCCACACCCGGAGCAGGTCGGCGTAGGAGACGTTCTGGGGAGGGGTCATGATCCCGTAGCTGACCATGTCAGCGTCTCCGCAGGGAGGCGTCGAGCAGTGCCGGCGGGGTGTCGAACTTGTCGTCCGGCGCGAGATCGACTCCCGGAGCTACGATCTCGTCGATCCTGTCGAGGACATCGGCCGGGAGGACGGTGTCGGCGGCAGCGAGCTGCGAGTGTAGGTGCTCGACGGTACGCGGCCCGACGATCGCGCTGGTGACTCCCGGATGAGCCGTCACGAAACCGAGTGCGAGTTGGATCAGTGTCAGTCCGGCTTCGTCGGCAACACCGACCAGTTTCTCGACGGCGTCGAGTTTGGCCCGTCCCGTGGGAGTGTCCGTGCCGAATCGCTCGGGCATCATCGCCGCGCGGTTGGTGGTGGTCTCTCGCCCGGCCCGGATGGCTCCGGAGAGGAAGCCGCCCGCCAGGGGACTCCACGCCAGAACCCCCATTCCGTACTCCTGCGCGACCGGAAGGACGTGGGATTCGATGCCGCGCTGCAGGATCGAGTACGGCGGCTGCTCGGTGACGAACCGCCCTAGACGGTGCTCCCGTGCGGTCCACTGCGCCTGCACGATTCGGTAAGCCGGATAGGTGGAGGAGCCGAAGTATCGAATCTTCCCGGCACGCTGCAGATCTGTCAGCGCCGAGAGGGTTTCCTCGTCGCTCGTGGTGGGGTCCCAGCGGTGTATCTGGTAGAGGTCGACGTGATCGGTACCGAGTCGGCGCAGACTGTTCTCCAGTTCGGTGACGATCCAGCGGCGGGAGCTGCCCTGATGATTGCGTTCGTCGCCCATGGGGTTGAACACTTTGGTGGCCAGCACGATGTTCTCGCGCCGACCTTCGATCGCCTTGCCGACCATTTCCTCGGATTGTCCCTGGCTGTACATGTCCGCGGTGTCGATGAGGTTGATACCGCCCTCGAGTGCGGCGTCGACGATCGCGGTTGCCTCGTCTTGCGTGGTGCGTCCGATGGCACCGAAGTTCATCGCGCCGAGCGAGAGAGTGCTGACCTGGACGCCGGTGCGTCCCAGTGTGCGGTACTGCATGGGGATCTCCTTGTGGCCTCTGGAGGGGTTACTCTGCGAGTAAGCGGAACAACGTTCCGTAAACAAACATACGGAACGTTGTTCCGTTTGTCGATGGCTGGAGGAACAGTGACCGAGGCCGAAGCCGAGCAGCCCAGAAAGCGGGCGGATGCGAGGCGCAACGAAGCGACCCTGCTCGACGCGGCGGCGGCTGCGTTCGTCGAGTCGGGAGTAGAAGTGCCGGTGCGCGATATCGCCAGGCGGGCCGGCGTCGGCGTGGGAACCATCTACCGGCACTTCCCGACGCGGGGCGACCTCGTCGTCGCCGTCTTCCGACATCAGGTGGAGGCCTGCGCCGTCGCCGGTCAGGAGCTTCTCGCCGGCCGCGAATCACCGCACGCGGCGTTGGTGCTCTGGATCGATCGGTTCGTCGACTTCCTGGTCAGCAAACACGGTCTGGCCCAGGCCATGCAGTCGGACAGCGCCGGATTCGAGACCTTGCACAGCTACTTCCTGAACCGGCTGGTTCCGGTGTGCGAGTCATTGCTCGACGCCGCTGCGGACTCGGGGGAGATCGCCCCGGGGCAGACCGCATTGGAGTTGATGCGGGCGGTCGGCAACCTGTGCATCGGTGCCACGGACAGCCGCTACGACCCGCGCAAGATGGCGCGGGTGCTGATCGCCGGACTGCGCATCGCGCCGTGATCCGGTCCGTTGTCCGGCCGACCGACGGTTCAGCGGCTGTGCCGCAGTAGTTCTGCCGCGAGCTGGTCGTTGTGTCGGAAGAAGCCGGCGTTGGTCCTCGGCCGCGGAAAGGCACTCGACCACGTGTGTCCGGCGACCCATGGACCCACCGCGTAGCGGTTCTCGGCCGCCTCTCCCGACGCGGTGATCAATCGAGAGCGCCCGTCGACAGCTACTTTCGCTGCGCTGTGCTCGGTGGCGCGGATGTCGGTGATGTCGCCGCGCGTATGCAGGGTGCGAAGCAATTCGTCTTCGGCGGCGGCGATGGTTGCGACGGGTAAGCGCGCGTCGATCAGAGTGTCGGCGTGCACCACCACATCGTGTGCAGAGCTACGGGCGACGAACGACCCGTTCTCCGTGGAGAAGGTGACATCGGGGCCGAGGAAGTGAACGATGTCGGCCCGGCTGAGGGCCAGGAGTTGTTCGAGCCGTTCCGGTGGCGGACCGCTCGCGACGAAACTGAAGAACGAGTGCAGCCACCCTTCCACATCGCCTGCGACCGACTGCGCCGAAATGCGCCCGCGTCGCAACAACTCTCCGATGGTCATGTACACCGAGAGCAGTGCCGAGAAGACGGCGGCATCCGAGCTGTAGTAGGGATCTGCTCGACGACGAAGGTCGGTCTCGATGTAGGTCTGCAGCTCGGTACCTACCTCATCGAGTCCCTCGAAACGCCGTCCGGCAAAGGGCTTGTCGAGCCGTGCCAGATCGATGCGGTCCTCGTCCTTCGGAACGAATTGCTCCACGAAGGCGGTGAGTTCCTGCGATCCCCAGGTGATCTCGCTCAATCCGATCTCGAACTCCGGCCAGGAGCCGACTGTTCGCTCGGGGTGGGCCGTGAACAACTCGTAGTAATGAGCCCAGGCCAGTTCTTTGGATGCGAGCGGCCAGATTTCGTCGCGGAAGTGCAGAGGGCCGTGGCCGGGGAAGGCGTCGGCGGTGAAAAACTTCGGGAGGGGCGGGCGCGCCGCGGCGATGTCGTAGGAGATCTTCGCGTGGTACGGAACTCCGCGCCGCGAACCCGCATAGAGAATCGGTTCGCGGCCGGAGGCGGTGTACTCGAGCACGCCGTCCGCGTTGCGGGCGAACGATCCACCGCGAGTTTCCGCGAGCAACACCATCCAGTCGATGAATGCCAATCCGAGCCCGGCAATCAGCACCGGTTCTCCCGCAGGCACTCGGCTGGGATCGAGATCTGCGGTGTATCCGGGGCCGATGTACGTCAGCCCATGGGTTCGGGAGAACTCATCGAGCTGTGATTCACGGTGCGATGCAAGCGCATCCGGATGTCCCTGGGCCAAGAGCACGGCATCGGTGCGGATGGTCGACCCGTCGTCGAGTAGCAGTACCTGGTCGGCGGTCAGGTCCGTCACCCGTGCTCGATGAACGTGAACGTGCGTGTCGGTGTCGGCAACGGCGTGCTCGAACACCCAGCTGAGGTAGCGACTCTGTAAAGTCCGCGACGCGAAGGAATGCGGACCGAAATCGCGCAGTTCGTCCCGCAATTCGAGGTCCTGGCGCAGGGTGTCGGCATGTTCCAGAACCCACTGCGCCAGCGTCGGACCGGGGCGAATCGGACCGTCGACGACGGTGGTGTCGTCGGTGAACATGGTGACGTCGGCGGCCACCGAATTCATCCACAGCAGCGGTGGTTGACTGCTACGCCAGATGCGACCGGCCCCCGGAGGGAACGGATCGACGACGTGGATGTGCAGCTCCGCATCGGACCGGCGCGCCAGCAGTCGTTCGAGTACACCTGTGCCGCGCGGACCCGCACCCACAATGGCGATAGTGAACGATTTCACCGGCGGCCCTCCATCTGACACTGTCCCACTACGAGAAGTATGCACACGCCGAAAGTCGTTGCTGCAGGGGCAAAAAATCACGATGAGCGAATGTCTTGCGTCCTGGCGGTCGGCTACCCTTGCTTCATGAACTCGTCCGCGGACCACTTGGTCGAGCAGTACCTCGATGCACTTCGACGGGCCGACGTCGATGCGGTCCTGACTCTGTTCGCACCCGGTGCGGTTGTGCACTCGCCGCTGTACGGACCGACGCCCGCATCCGACTTCTATCGCGCGCTTTTCGCGGACACCTCGGGTGCGACGCTGACCTCGAAGGGCGTCGCCGAAGGTCGTACGTCCGAGGGCGCTCGACTCGTCACGTTCTGGTTCCATTTCGACTGGAGACTGCCCTCGGGTGTGGCGGCCCCGTTCGACGTGGTCGACGTCGCCGAACTCGACGAGAACGGACGCATTTCTGCACTGTCCATCGTCTACGACACCGTGGATGTGCGGCCGGTCTTCGAGCGCGAAACCGGGTCCTCGTGGAGGTCGACGTAGGTCGCACGACCTGATCGGTGGCAGCACAGGCAGGGGGTCCGGGCCCGCGAAGTGGTGACCTCGTGCTGACACTGCGCGTCTACGTACCGGCGTCTACGTCGTTCGAATCAGCGTGATCGCAACGGGTGTGCTCTACAGCGGATGAACCTAGGGTCCACGTATGACCTGGCTGAAAGCACTGGCGGCGGCGTTGATCGATCGACTCGGAGCTCAGCCTGCCTGCACCGCCGCGGCGCTGGACTTCGGAACTCGTGGTTGAGCCGTCCGGTGAAGATCGTCGGTACAGAGGACGCAGGAACACGACGAGTGCGAAGGGCTGAACCGAGGATGACCGAGACGTTGTACTTCGCCGTCGAACTCGACGGGTTCGACGAGACACCTGCGCTCCTGAAGGAGAACGCGGCCGCCGCCGAACGCGCCGGCTTCACCCTCGTCACCTTCGGTGATTCGCTGGTCTCCTCACGCGAGCGCCTCGATGCAGGTACTCGTGCGGCATTCGTCGCCTCCACCACGTCCACCCTCGGCCTGGCTCCCACGGTCCACACTCTGACGACCGAACCGTTCTTTCTCGCAACACAACTCGCGAGTGTGGACCACGCCTCGCACGGCCGCGGGGCCTGGGTGGTCGGTGTCGACAACAGCGCGGACACTCACGCGGCTGTCGGATCCGAGGTCCGCTCCGAGACCACCGCCGAAGTGCGGGACGTCATCGACGTGGCGGGGCGGCTGTGGGATTCGTGGGAAGACGACGCCGTCGTTCGAGACGCGGAGTCCGGCCGGTATCTCGATCCCGCTCGCGTGCATCACGTGCGCTTCGAGGGCGAATTCTTCGACGTCGTAGGGCCACTGATCACTCCTCGTCCGCCGCAGGGGCAGGTCGTCGTCATCGGCGACGCCGACCTGGGAGTCACCGATCTGCTCGATGTCGCACTCGTACGCGGGGACGGCATCGGCGAGCAGGCCGACACCGCTCGCCGCGACGGGGCCGCGCTGGTGTTCGCCGATATCGACCACCTGTCGAAGGCCGAGGCCCTCGCCGGAGTCGTCGACGGCGTCCGGCTGCACCTCGGTGGTGCGGCGTTGAAAGAGCTTGCGGTACCGGCACATCTGATTCGTCGACCGACGCCGGGACTGTCGCTGCGGGAGAACCTGGGGTTGCCGCGTCCGGTCAGCCGCTACGCCGCGGCTGCGCACGAGTAGAGAAGAGCTGTCATGGGCATCATCGACCATCACCCGGACACCGGCGCACCGTTCGACCCGAACGCGCAGATTCATCTGGGCGTGTTCTATCCAGGGATCGGCGCGCAGACGATCTGGGAGGATTCGCACGCCCCCGATCAAGTGGCCACCGACACGTTCATCGAGGTCGCCGGCACACTCGAACGCGGTTTGTTCGACGCGTTCTTTCTCGGGGACGGTCAACGTATCCGAGAGAACCGTGGCGACATTCTCTCCACCGACATCGCCGGCAGGCCCGACGCCATCACACAACTGGCGGCTCTGGCGTCGGTGACCGAGCGCATCGGACTTGTCGCGACCCAGAACACCACGTACAGCATCCCGGTGGAGTTGGCTCGTCGTTTGGCCAGCCTGGACGCGCTGTCGGACGGGCGCGCCGGATGGAACATCGTCACCACCGACAACGCCTGGACGGGTAGAAACTTCAGGCGCGGAGGATGGTTGGAGCACGAACGCCGTTACGAGCGCGCCACCCAGGTGGTCGAACTGGCGAAGCAGTACTGGGCAGGTTCCCCTGTGGAGTTCCACACCGATCTGCTCGAAGCGGTTGCGGCACCCAACGTTCGGTCCCGTGTGCAAGGTGGGCCGGTGCTGTTCCAGGCCGGCGACTCGCCGGGAGGACGGGACCTCGCGGCCCGGCACGCCGACGTCGTCTTCTCGGCCAACAACGCCTACGACGCAGCGGTGGCCTACGCCAAAGATCTACGTGCCCGGACGGTCGCCTACGGCCGACCCGCCGATGCCGTGAAGATCTTGCCCGGGGTGACCGTCGTACTCGGTGATACCGAAGCCGAGGCCGAAGAAAAGGTTCGGTGGCTTCGATCCAACGCGCACAACGGTGTTCGAGCCATCGCCTTTCTCGAGCACTATTGGGGCAAGGACCTCTCGGCGTACGACCCGGAGGGCCCACTACCCGACATCGATCCGGTGGACGCCGAGCTGGATCCGTCACGCGGCACGCTGTCCATCGACGCTCGGACCGGCAAACTGACTCAGATCGCGCAATGGCGAGCCCTCTCGGAAGAGAAAGGGCTGTCCATCCGAGAGTTGGTGCTCGAAGTGTCGCCGGCGTCGCGCTTCCACTCGGGAACCCCTGCGGCAGTGGCAGACCACTGGGCAGCCCTCGTGCGTCACCGTGTGGTCGACGGCTTCAACATCAACCCGTACCACTTGCGCGACGCCATCGGCGATCTGGTCGACAAATTGGTCCCGGCATTGCAGGAGCGAGGGGTGTTCCGTACCGAATACACCTCGACGACGTTGCGGGGACACCTGGGCCTCGACGGTGACGCTGCTTCCGACCGTGCACGGGCGTCGTAGCGGGCTGGGCACATCCCCATCTAACGATCAGGTCTCGGGTGAGGTCGTACGAGGTGTTCGACGCTCTACCATGGGCCTATGACTGCTGACCCGACCACGCCTGCACCGTCGACCAGCTCGGCGAATTGGAAGCGGCGCGGCATCCTGCTCGGTGCCGGCGTCGTTCTTCTGTTGATCGCTTACTTCGTTCTGGCGGCGTTCCTGCCGCGGTGGTGGAGCCTGCGCGTCGAGAGCCTGGCGGATCGCACGTTCACCAAGGGAATTCTGTGGGGCCTGCTGTTCGGAATCGTCTGCACGTTCGCGCCACTGATGTTCTTCTGGAGTGCGTGGTCGGTCCGAAAGGGTAGGGCGGGAAAGCAGTTGGCGATCGGATCGGTGATTCTCGCAGTCGTCACCGCCATCCCGAACCTGCTGACTCTGACCATCGTTCTGGGTACCAGCAATGCCGCCCACGCCGGCGAACGCACCCTCGATACCAGCGCACCCGGCTTCCGCGGCGCGACGGCACTGGGCGCGATCATCGCGGTGGTTCTGGTCGCGTTGCTCGTGTTCGTGGTGGTACGTCGGAACCGTCGACGTCGAACAGCAGCACTGACGCGGTAGTCGTGTAACTGATCTCAGGCGCTGCGCAGCACCGACGGCTCGGTGATGACGCGGATTCCGGGCTCGGGGTCGAATCGGTAGCCGGTGCCGCGGACCGTCGTGATCAGTCGGCCGTACTGCCCGAGTTTGGTTCGCACCCTGGAGAGATGGACGTCGACACTGCGGCCGCCGTTCGAGTCACTCAGCTCGGATCTGTTCACCACGACACGAGGATGCTGGGCGAGATAGGCGAAGATCTCGAACTCGGTGTGGCTGAACCGAACGCTCTTGCCGGCGAGAACCACATCGCGCGCGGGTAGGTCGATGACAAGGGGAGCGTTGAGTTCGTTCACCCGGACGTCGAAACGCGTCAGGATCTTGGCATGTGGTGCATAGCTTTTGGCGGCGACGCGGAGAGCATCGGCGAGGGCGTGCAACTGCGGTCGGGTCAATCCCTGCAAGGATGACGTCCCGGAATCGGAGATGCGAAGAACGACGGTCGCTTCGGTGCTCATGGCTGTGGCTCCTGTGACAAGTGTCGACTGTGACAAGTGCTGTCGACGGTGGGTAGGTCGGATGGTCAGCGTGGGCAGCGACAGTTCGTGTTCACGCTGTCACAGTGCACGACGACGACTGATCGCACCAGCAATAAACTCACCGTGATTGCAGCGGTTGACGGCGGCCCGTAACGCGTGGTCCGATCGAGCGTGACCGATGTAGCGCAGTCCCGAACAGACCTCGTCACCCGCGCCGTCGACTGGAACCATCCCGACGCCGAATCGCTCCGTGCAGCAATGGCATCGGAGGTGGGTCCCCGATACGCGGACCGAGCGGCCTTGATGGCGAAGACGCAGGCCAATGCCGTGAACGAAGGCGACGTGCATCGCACGTTCGTCGTCTATCGGTGCGATGCGCAGAACGTCGAGCAGGCCGTCGGGCATGCCGCTCTGCGGTGGAACGGCCCCGACCTCGAACTGAAGCGAATGTTCGTTCATCCTGATCACCGTGGGTCGGGAGTCTCCACCGCGCTGCTGCAGGCGTCCGAGAATGCGGCCCGCGACCAGGGATTGCGGCGTTTGATTCTGCAGACCGGTGATCGTCAGCCCGACGCGGTGCGGCTGTACGAGAAGAGCGGCTACACCCGCATCCCGGTGTTTTCGCCGTACGAACTGCTGCCGTTCTCCAACACTTTCGAGAAGCGTTTGTGACTCACTACCGACGCAGAATCACGAACGTAGGGTCATGATTTCGGCCCCGCTGTCGGTGATGACGACGGTGTGTTCGCTGTGCGCGGTGCGGCAACCGGTGGTGCTGCGCAACGTCCACCCGTCGGGGTCGGTGACCAGCTCATCGGTATCCGCCATCACCCAGGGCTCGAGCGCCAACATCAGGCCGGGGCGAAGGCCGTAGCCGCGGCCGGGCCTGCCGGTATTGGATACGTGCGGATCCTGATGCATGGTCGATCCGATTCCGTGACCACCGAACTGAACGTTGATGGGAAAGCCGGCTTCACGAAGAACCGTCCCGATGGCGTGGGAGATATCGCCGATCTTGTTGCCCGGACGTGCCGCGGCGATACCCGCGGCCAACGCTCGTTCGGTGGCATCGATCATCGCCAGGCTCTCTGCCGGCTTGTTCTCGCCGACGACGAAACTGATGGCCGAGTCCGATGCCACGCCGCCGAGGATCACGGCAAGATCGAGGGTCAGCAGATCGCCGTCGGCCAGGTTGTAGTCGTGCGGCAAACCGTGCAGCACAGCGTCGTTGACCGACGTGCAGATGTAGTGGCCGAACGGTCCGCGCCCGAAGGACGGCGCGTAATCGACGTAGCACGACGTCGCCCCCGCCCCGAGGATGATGTCCTTGGTCCATTCGTCGATCTCGAGCAGGTTGGTGCCGACGGTCGCGCGTTCGCGGACGGTCTCGAGAATTTCGGCGACGAGTGCACCGGTTTCACGGGCAAGGGGAATCTTGCTCGGGGGCAGGATTTCGATCACGGAATGCCTTTCGGTTCGATGCGAATAACTATACCGGTATAAGTATTGGTGACGGAGTGGGTCGTGAGCAACTGACCGAGCCCGACATGGGACGCTGACCGACGTGTCTGTTCACCCTCTCGACGATCCCATTCGTACCTCCCTCGGTGGTCCGCTGTCGCGGTTTGCGATCACGCGCGGCCGAGTGATTCGCGCTGATCCCCAGGTCTCGCCCTTTCTGGCGCATCCCGACGTTCTGCAGCCACGGGATTGGGACGACATCGCAGTGCTGTTCGGGCCGCGGAGCATCGTGGGATTGCGGGGGCCGGTGCTGGATGTGCCCGAGGGGTGGTCCGTGGTCGACAGCTTCGGGATCGTTCAACTCGTGGGCACCGAGCTCGAGACTCGGCCGTTGGCCGAGGCGGTAGAACTGACAGCCGACGACGTGCCCGAGATGCTCGATCTCGTGCGACGCACCGAGCCGGGCCCGTTCCTTCCTCGCACCCGCGAACTCGGCACGTATCTCGGTATCCGACGAGGCGGCGCTCTGATCGCGATGGCAGGGGAGCGCATGCGTCCGCCGGGGTGGACCGAGATCAGCGCAGTGTGTACCGACCCGGCTCATCGCGGACAGGGCTTGGCCACCGAGCTGGTCCGCGCGGTCGGTCACGGCATCAGGGCCCGAGGCGACGAGCCTTTCCTGCATGCCGCCGCGACGAACATCCGCGCTATCGAGCTGTACCTCTCCATCGGATTCTCTCTGCGCCAGACCTCGCAGCTGACGCTGGTGAGAACGCCGGAACGAGCGGCCGACGTCTGAGGTCAGAATGGCGGCTCCTCGTCTTCTTCGTTGGTCGGTTCTGGCTCGGGGGTCGGGTTGTCGGGGTAGGCGATGACGCCTGATCGTCTGGGTTTGGTGGGGATGTACGGCCGGAGGTCGTTGCCGATGATGGGTACGGCTGTTCCGTTGGCTGGCAGGGTGATTCGGGTGGTCTTCGAGGTGGAGGTCCACAGGATGGCGCCGCCGGGGAGTATGACGGCGGTCCAGTAGCCTGCGGTTTTGACGCTGTGGTGGTATTCGCAGAGGCATTGGAGGTTGTTGACGGTGGTCCAGCCGCCGCCGAGGGGATTGGCGTGGTCGAACGGGTTGACGTGGTCGAGTTGGCAGCGTGCGGCGGGGTGGTGGCAGCCGGGGAAGCGGCAGTGGCGATCGCGTAGTCGTACGGCGGCGGTGGTGAGGGCGTCGGGTCTGTAGATCAGGGCTCGGTCGGTGAGTGGGTCGCGCGGGGGAGGTCGATGTCACCGGCCTCGAATGCGGCTTTCAGCAGAGGAAGCCGGGTGTGCAGGGCCACGCCGACGGACACGTACGCTTCGGCGACGGTGGCGGAGCAGCTCAACGCGAGTGCCATTTCGGTGCGTCCGTACCGGCTGTACTGCCGATGCTTCGCATCCTGCGCGATGCAGGTGAGGTGGAAGTCGTAGCAGGCAGCGATCTTTCGGGCCGCATGCCGATTCTCTTCCCGCGCGGCACTGGTGCAGCCATTTTTCACCCCCCGGTGACCCCCAGTTCAGAACGTGCGTTCGAACCGAAGAAAGAGTATCTCGACCCACCGACAGGTTTCGAGATCACGGTTGCGAGAGCGTCCCGAGCAGGCCTACCGTTAACTATGCGAACAACATCCACGGCCCACTACGACGACGGTCTCGTGCGCGTGGACGATAGCGGGGTCACGTTGCGGCACTACTACTTTCCGTTCGGGATCGAGAAGTTCGTCCCCTACTGCGACATTCGCGCCGTCGACACCGCCGTGCTGGGCAACTGGAACGGACGTTGGCGGCTGTGGGGCGCGTCGACAACCGACCAGTGGCTCCCGCTGGACGTCATGCGTCCGAAGAAGGACACTGCAGTGGTGCTCACCATCCGCCGCGTCTCGCCGGTCTTCACCCCCGACGATCCTGAACTCGTTGCCCGACTCATCCGCGAACGCATCACCGCTCCAGCGTGACGCGCCCCGACGAGCGGTTCACCCTCGCCAGTGAACGCACCTTTCTTGCCTGGCTCAGAACATCGCTCGGGTTGCTCGCCGGCGGGATCGCAATCGTTCACCTGGTTCCCGGATTCAGCACCGGCTGGGTTCGCACTGCACTAGGTCTGATTCTCATCGGCCTCGCGGCCGCCGCACCCGTCATCGGACTACGGCGATGGATGCGTGTACGTGCCGCCCTCGAGAGCGGAGCGCCCATGCCCGAGTCCCGGGACCTGTGGATCTTCGCGGTCGGCATTGGCGCAGTAGCAGTATTGGCTGCGGTGGTCACTGTTCTGGGGATCCAGTAGCACACCGCCAATCGCCACAGGTGCACAATCGAAGTACTAGACGACCAACGACAGGAGTTCGGCGTGGCGCAGGGTCTCAAGCTCGGGTACAAGGCATCGGCGGAGCAGTTCGGGCCGCGGGAGCTCGTCGAACTCGGTGTTCTCGCCGAGCAACACGGTATGGACTCCGCGACTGTCAGTGACCACTTTCAACCGTGGCGTCACGAGGGCGGTCACGCCCCGTTCTCGCTGGCCTGGATGACGGCCGTCGGCGAGCGCACGAAGACGATCCAGCTCGGTACCTCGGTGCTCACGCCGACGTTCCGTTACAACCCGTCGGTCATCGCGCAGGCGTTCGCCACGATGGGCTGCCTCTACCCCGGACGCATCATGCTCGGAGTGGGAACCGGTGAGGCGCTCAACGAGATCGCCACCGGGTTCACCGGCGAGTGGCCGGAGTTCAAGGAGCGTTTCGCACGACTGCGTGAGTCGGTTCGCTTGATGCGCGAGCTGTGGCTCGGCGATCGCGTCGACTTCGAGGGCGAGTACTACACGACCAAGGGCGCGTCGATCTACGACGTCCCCGAGGGCGGCATCCCCGTCTACATCGCGGCCGGCGGACCCGTCGTCGCGCGGTATGCAGGACGCGCGGGTGACGGCTTCATCTGTACGTCGGGCAAGGGCATGGAGCTCTACACCGAAAAGCTCCTCCCGGCCGTCGAAGAGGGTGCAGGCAAGGCAGAGCGTGACGCCGGCGAGATCGACAAGATGATCGAGATCAAGATCAGCTACGACACCGATCCCGAACTGGCACTGGAGAATTGTCGCTTCTGGGCTCCGCTGTCTCTGACGCCGGAGCAGAAGCATTCCATCGACGACCCGATGGAGATGGAGAAGGCTGCCGACGAGCTGCCGATCGAGCAGGTCGCCAAGCGTTGGATCGTGGCGTCGGACCCGGACGAGGCCGTCGAGAAGGTCAAGCAGTACACCGACGCGGGCCTGAACCACCTCGTGTTCCACGCGCCCGGACACGACCAGAAGCGCTTCCTCGAGCTGTTCGAGAAGGATCTGGCACCGCGCCTGCGCAAGCTCGGCTAGTTACGTCGAAGTGCGGGGATCGGCCGAGAGTGCGAACAATCGCATGTCTCGGTCGGTCCTGGTTTCGTACTCGCCGTAAACCTCGACCATCGCGTCGAACTGTCGGTAGATACGCGCCTTCTCGTCGCCGGTGATTCGGGTGGCCGTCACCGGTATTTTCCTGCCGCCGATGGCCACCACGGCCTTCGGATCGGCCAGAAGATTCGACGTCCATGCCGGATGGTGTTGTTGGCCGAAATTGGATCCGACGACGAAAATCCGATCACCCTCCCGGTAGTACAACAGCGGACTCGTCCTCGGCTTACCGGATTTGCGTCCGGTGGTGGTCAACAACACCACCGGGGCAGCGATCGGCCCGAGGACGGTGAATCGGCCGTTCGACTTGGTCAACAACCAGCGGTCGACGCCTGCGAGGTTTCTGATCACCCACGAACCGGGCTTGGTCGACGCGAACTTGACGGCGGGCTTGCGGATGAACGATGTCTCGCTGCCCCAACGAACATCCGGAAACGGTGATTCGGCCATGGCTCATGGGACAACCCGACTGTGCTCGGTGTCAACACCCCAACCATTAAGCTGGCGGCCATGGCTGAGTCCACCGGCGCCGAGACGGCTGACATGTATCCCTCGAGTATTTATGTCGCGTCACCGGAAGGCGACTCCGGCAAGTCCACGATTGCGTTGGGTGTGCTGCAGATGCTCGCCGCGACGACGGCCCGGGTCGGTGTGTTTCGGCCTATCGCTCGCTCGACGGAGGAGCCGGATTACATTCTCGAATTGCTCGTCGAGCACACGACCGCCGATCTGAGTTACGAGCAGTCTCTGGGGGTCACTTACGAGCAGGTGCATTCCGATCAGGATGCGGCGCTGAGCGAGATCGTCAGTCGGTATCACGAGGTGGCTGCGCAGTGCGACGCCGTGGTGATCGTGGGTAGCGATTACACCGACGTCGGCAGCCCGAGTGAACTCGGCTTCAATGCGCGCATCGCGGTCAATCTCGGTGCCCCCGTGCTCCTCGCGCTGCGTGGCTCCGATCGAACCCCCGACGAGATTGCTCAGTTGGCGGCGCTGTGCCAGGCCGAACTGCGGCAGCACCACGCCCATCTCGCCGCGATCGTGGCGAACCGGTGCGATCCGGATCAGTTGGACGCCGTCACCGACGCATTGGCGTCGGTCGACGTTCCTGCGTGGAGCCTTCCCGAGATCCCGTTGCTCGTCGCGCCGACCATGGCGGAGTTGCTCGACGCGGTGGACGGAACGCTCTACAGCGGCGACTCGTCGTTGCTGCAGCGAGAAGCGATGCGGGTGATGGTCGGCGGTATGACGGCCGAGCACATTCTGGAGCGGCTCACCGAAGGTGTCGTCGTCATCGCGCCGGCAGACCGGTCCGACGTACTTCTCGCACTCGTCAATGCTCATGAGGCGGAGGGTTTTCCGTCCCTCGCCGGCATCATCATGAACGGCGGCATCGAACCGCACCCGGCAATCGCACGACTGGTCGCCGGTCTCGGTCCGAGACTGCCGATTCTGACCACCGAGCTCGGAACCTTCGACACCGCATCGGCTGCGGCGCAGACCCGTGGCCGTGTTGCCGTCGGTTCTCAGCGCAAGGTCGACACCGCGCTGGGCCTGATGGAGCAGCGGGTGGACGCCAAAACCCTTCTGGGACGGCTCGATATCGCCATCCCGACCATCACGACGCCGCAGATGTTCGAATACCAGCTGATCCATCGAGCGCGTGCCGATCGCAAGCACATCGTGCTCCCCGAGGGCGGCGACGACCGGATTCTGCGGGCCGCCGGAAGGCTGTTGCAACGCCAGGTCGCGGACCTCACGATCCTCGGCGAAGAAGGCCCGATTCGACGTCGTGCATCGGAACTGGGAGTGGATCTGGATTCGGCGACCATCCTCGACCCTAAGAACTGTGACTACGCCGAGGAATTCGCGCAGGAGTACACGGAACTGCGCAAGCACAAGGGGATGACGATCGAGCGTGCCCGCGAGATCATGGCCGACATCTCCTACTTCGGAACCATGATGGTGCACAAGGGCATTGCCGATGGCATGGTGTCGGGAGCGGCGCACACGACCGCGCACACCATCAAGCCGTCGTTCGAGATCATCAAGACCACCGAGGGCGTGTCGACGGTGTCGTCGATCTTCCTGATGTGTCTGTCCGATCGCGTACTGGCCTACGGCGACTGCGCTGTCGTGCCGGACCCGACGGCCGAGCAATTGGCCGACATCGCCATCTCCTCGGCGCAGACCTCGGCCCAGTTCGGTATCGAACCGCGAGTGGCGATGCTGTCGTACTCCACCGGCGAATCCGGCTCGGGAGCCGACGTCGACAAGGTGCGGCAAGCGACGGCCATCGTGCGCGAACGCAACCCGGAACTGTTGGTGGAGGGCCCCATTCAGTACGACGCGGCCATCGAACCGTCGGTCGCGAAATCGAAGCTGCCGGATTCCGACGTGGCAGGCCGCGCAACGGTGTTCATCTTCCCCGACCTCAACACCGGCAACAACACCTACAAGGCCGTTCAGCGCAGCGCCGGTGCCGTCGCTGTCGGGCCGGTACTGCAGGGCCTGCGCAAGCCCGTCAACGACCTCTCGCGTGGGGCACTGGTCGAGGACATCGTCAACACCGTCGCCATCACCGCCATTCAGGCGCAGGGTATCTCCCAGCAGGAGGCACAGGCGTGAGCATCCTCGTCGTCAACTCGGGTTCGTCCTCGGTCAAATTCCAACTGGTCGATCCCGATTCGGGCGAATCGCTGGCCAGTGGTCTCGTCGAGCGCATCGGTGAATCCGACGGGCGCGTCGAACTGGACTACCGCGGCGAGAGCACCGAGCGAATCCAGCACATCGAGGACCACGGGGACGGGTTGGCTCTCGCGTTCGAGATGCTTGCCGACGCCGGCATCGAACTGGGGTCCGACGTCACCGCCGTCGGGCATCGCGTCGTGCACGGTGGCACGGTGTTCTATCGCCCCACGATCATCGACGACGCTGTCGTTCAGCAGATCTCGGATCTGAGCAGTCTTGCGCCGCTGCACAATCCGCCCAACGTCCTCGGTATCGAGGTGGCGCGGAAGCAACTGCCGAACGTGCCGCATGTAGCCGTGTTCGACACGGCGTTCTTCCATTCTCTGCCCGACGCTGCTGCGACGTACGCGATCGACGCCGCCGTCGCAGCCGAACACGACATCAGGCGCTACGGCTTTCACGGCACCTCGCACCGCTACGTTTCCGAGCAGGTTGCCCGGTTCTTGGAACGCGATCTCGAGGACCTGAAGCAGATCGTGCTGCATCTGGGCAACGGTGCGTCGGCATCGGCGGTCGACGGGGGCCGGGCGGTCGATACGTCGATGGGTCTGACCCCACTCGAGGGACTGGTGATGGGCACCCGCAGTGGGGATATCGACCCCGGTGTGATCATGCATCTACGTCGTAGCGCGGGGATGAGTGTCGACGACATCGACACTCTCCTCAACCGCCGGTCGGGTCTGATCGGACTGTCCGGGGTCAACGACTTCCGGGAACTGCAACAACGCATCGACGACGGCGATGCATCGGCCCGGTTGGCCTACGACGTGTACATCCACCGGCTGCGTAAGTACATCGGCGCGTACATGATCGGGCTCGGGCGGCTCGACGTCATCACGTTCACCGCGGGAGTCGGCGAGAACGCTGCTGCCGTGCGCGCCGACGCGCTGGCGAACCTGGAACACTGCGGAATTCGGATCGACTCCGAACGTAATGCCGTGCGCAGCAAGTCGGCTCGCGTGATCTCCGCCGAATCCTCGGCCGTCACGGTGCTGGTGGTGCCGACGAACGAGGAGCTGGCGATCGCCCGGGCGACGGACGATCTGGTTCGCTCCTGACGTACCGCTAGAACAGCGAACGCGGACGGATCGCATTCGCCAGGTCCACCAACGAGAACCGGTGCGCGCGATCGGTCGCGCTGCGGGCCAGTGCCCGCAGACCCTTCTCGGTGCCGCGCCGCAAACCGTCCTCGGTGAACGGCACGCTGAGTATCGGTTCGCGTTCTGCCGTGGACGCGTGACCGGAGACGATCCAGTCCAGGGCCATCGCCAGGACCAACGTCCGCATCTGCAGTGCTCGGCTTTCCGCCTTGGGGAGCAGCGCCACTCGCCGTGCGGCAGAACGAAAGTCGGCCTCGGACAGCTCGGCGCGCGAGCGATCCATCAGCAAGGTCAGCACACTGGTCATGCGTGCCATCGAGTAGTGCCGCGAGCTGATCGGAACCTGGTCCAGTGCCGCGATGGCACCGGTCTGATCACCGCGGCGCTGCAGCTGCCGGGCCAGACCGAACGCCGAGCTGACGATGCCCCTGTTGGTGCGCCACACGGCGCGGTACAGGCCCTCGGCCCTGGCCCGCCACTTCTCGGCGTCCTCGTCGTTGCCGAGCGCGACATGCCCCAACAATTCCGACGTGGCACCGAGCGCCAGTTTGGGCGCGAGCTCGCCGGGCATCGCTCCGAGCACGTTGTCGAAACTCGTGAACGCAGAGTCGTATTCGTGGTGCAGCAAGGCGATCAATCCGGCGTACCACTGCACCCGCCACGGATCGGCGGCGTGATCCTCGGATTGCACCTTCGACAGGATGTCGGTGGCCTCCACGACGTGGCCCAGATCGAGGTGCGCCTTGACCTCCGCGAGGGTGATCTCCAGGCTCGCTCCCGCGGGCGCGGAACCGGTGGCACCTGACGTACCGGCCGACACTCGCTCGATGCCGTTCCGCTTGGCGTGCTGCAGTGAGTCCAGAGTCTGCTGAGCTTCGACGTGCACGGCGGCAGCCAGCAGGGGAGCGCTCGGATCGTTGGGATCTACCAGGGGAACCGGCAGTGCGGCAACCACTTCGGCTGCCGTCATGCGCTCGTGGCGTACTTTGCCGTCGACGTAGGTATCGGTACGACCCACCGACTGCTCCGTACCGAACGTCGTCCGGGGCGGGCTGAAGACTGCGGACAGGCCGGGTCGCTCGACGCCCGTCCGGATAGCCAGGATCTCGCGCAGCACGCCGGTTGCCTGCCCCGCGAACTCGTCCGCGGACCGGAACCGCCGCGTCGGGTCTGCGTTGGTGGCTCGAAGCAGCAGGCGATGCAGTGACGGAAACTGCTGCAGCACGTCCGATTCTGCGACGGAGGGCAGGCCGTCGAGGTACTTGCCGTTCTTCGACGGCATGTCCAGCGTCAGCACCGCGAGGGTGCGGCCGACGGTGTAGATGTCCGACGCCACCGTCGGCCCGGTCTTCACGATCTCCGGTGCCTGGTACCCCACCGTGCCGTACAGGTAGCCGTAATCCTCGATGCCCGCGACCGCGCCGAGGTCGATCAACTTGATCTGGTCCTCGGAGACCATGATGTTCTCGGGCTTGAGATCGTTGTAGACGAGCCCGATCGAATGTAGATAACCCAGTGCCGGAAGCACTTCGAGAACATAGGCGAGCGCCTGCTCGACCGGCATGCGGGCGTCGTCACCGCATGCGGTCAGGATGTCGCGCAGCGAACGACCACCCACGTACTCCATGACGATGAAGCCGACGGAAGTGCCGTCGCCGCGGGGTTGTTCGACGAAGTTGTAGATCTTGACGACGCCGGGATGCGCTACCTCGGCCAGGAATTGACGCTCCGCGACCGCGACCGCATGGGCTTCCTCGTCGCCGAAATGCAGTAGGCCTTTGAGCACCACCCAGCGGTCGCTGACGTTACGGTCGATGGCCAGGTAGATCCACCCCAGACCGCCGTGCGCGATGCAGCCCTGAACGTCGTACTGGCCCACCACCCGATCACCCGGCTCGAGCAGCGGCGTGAAATCGAAGGTGGTGCCGCAGTGCGGGCACACGCCCACCGAGATGTCGGGCTCGCCCGGTTCGCTGCGCCCGACCTTGGCGTTGCACTTCCAGCAGAACCGTTTGTGCTGCGGCACCGTAGGGTCCGACATCACCGCGGTCGCCGGATCGATCGGCTCCACCCGCGGAACCTCCACCAGGCCGCCGCCCAGACGACGCCGAATACCGGTGCTGCGGGAACGACCGGACCGAGATCGACCGGTTCTGGCCCGAGTGGACGCGCTCTGCGACATGCCGGATTTGGCGGCTGTGAATTTGGCGGCTGCCGATTTCGAGTTGTCCTCACCTACCGGCGAATTCGGCCCCGGAGTCGGTGCGGTCCGGTCGTCGATCGGCGACCGGGACACCGCCTGCGTGCGTTCGACGCCGTCCGTCGGCGTGGCTTCCGGCCGCGAGACCGCCTGCGTGCGTTCGACGCCGTCCGTCGATGTGAGCTGCTCGCGTGACACCGCCTGCGTGCGTTGCGCGGGAGCGGTGGGTTGCTGTTCGTCCTCGTCCATGACGTGCGCCTCTAATCGCTGTACGACGCGGTGGGTGGACCGGGGGAGGGACCGAGCACCGTCAGCCATTTGTTGTAGATGCGGTTCCAGGTGCCGTCGGACCTGATGCGTGCCAACGTTCCGTTGACGAAGCGCACGAGATCCTCGTTCTTCTTGTTGATGCCCACGCCGTACGGTTCCGGGCTCAGACTGTCGCCGACGATCTCGAGGTACGGGTCCTGTGCGGCAAGTCCGGCCAGGATGGCGTCGTCGGTGCTGATGGCGTCGACCTGTCGTTGTTGCAGTACCACCAGGCAATCCGACCACATCGGCACCGTCACCACGGTCGCGGCCGGCTGCACCCGCTGCAGGCGACGCAGCGACGTGGTGCCCTCCACCGCGCACACCCGCTTGCCCGCCAGATCCCCGACCCCACGGATACCCGAGCCCTGCACCACCAGAACTCGGTGCTGCGCTTGGAAGTACACGGTGGAGAACTGGACGTCCTTACGCCGGGCGCACGTGATCGTCATGGTTTTCACCACGATGTCCACCGTCGAGTCCTGCAGAGCTTCGAGGCGCTGTGCGGACGTCAGAATTCGGAAGTCCAACCGGTTCGGGTCTCCGAACAGGTCGCGTGAGATCTCCCGAGCGATGTCGACGTCGAACCCGACCAGCTGCCCGGTCATGGGGTCGCGAAAGCTGAAAAGGTTACTGCCCGTGTCGAGGCCGACGACGAGGCGACCCTTGGCTCGGAGTGCATCGATGGTCGGCTGCGGAGGCAGTGGCGCGTCGGTGCCGGTCGGTAGCGGCCGCAGACTGGCCGTGGGGCGGGCGCACTCGTCGTCCGCCGGTGTTTCGGTGGGCCGAGCCGCGACGGTTGCTCCGTCGGGCAGAGGCGGTTCGGTGAACATCGTATCGCTCTGTGCCGCAATTCTTTCCGGCGGCGAGCATCCGACGAGCAGGGCGGTCGCGACGAGGCCGGCGGCGAGTAGGCGTCTCACAGGTATTCACGCAGCCTCGGGAACAGGCCGACTCCGAACGCCACCGAGGCCACCACCGTGAGCACGTACGCGCCGTTGGACAAGCCCGACAGGACCCAGACCGATCGATCGATATTGGAGCGTAGTTCGCTTCGGGCACTGTCGATCCCGTCGACCAGCACACTGTCGAGAGCGTTGAACGCAGCCGCCGAATCCGAATCACCCGATCCGGTCGCTATCGACACCGCACCGTTGAAGTCGCCCACCTCGAGCGCCGAATCGATGCGCGCATGCGAGGCCGACCAGTTGTTCAGGGCCTCGGTCACCTCGGGGTCGCCCTCGAACATGTCCGCGAGCCGAGAGACGTTGCCGGCGAACGACTGTCCGTAATCCTGGCTGCCACCGCGGCGGGCCAGGTCGAGTGTCTCGTCCGCCCTGGCCTGCTGGGCCAGAATGAACCCCGTCGTGTAGGACTTCAGCGGTGCCACCCCGCGGTCGATCGCGCGGTCGGTGGCGATCGACGAGATCAACCCCACCACCAACATCCACCCGAGCAAGCCCGCCAGAGCGGCCGTGGCACCGAGAAAACCGACATTGAGTGTGCGACGCGTCGTCCGGGACAGATACCACTGGGCGAGACCGGTCATCAGCAACAGAAACACCACCGACCCGATCGCGAAGTACGGGGGACTGGTGAACCTCTCCTGATCGGCCGAGACGCGGGAGGCCTGCTCGGTGTACAACTTCTCGGCCAGCGGCAACAGGCTGGACTGCATCATCGTCGACGCCTCGCCGAGATATGCCGCACCCACCGGGTTCCCGCTGCGATTGTTCGCTCGCGCCGTCTCGACCAGCCCGCTGTACACCGGCAACCCGGTAGCGATCTGAGTCAGCACTGCGCTGGTGGCCTCGTCCTTGTCGGTGACCCCGGCGGACGCGGCGATCAATTCCGACGACGCCTCACCCAATGCCTGCGAGTACCGGTCACGTACTTCGGGTTGCTCGAGCCCACCGGCAATGAATGCCGACGCGGCCGCCGCGTCGGCCACCGACAGGGCACCGTAGAGATTCTGAGCCGAGTTGGCGAACGGCTCGGTGCGCACCAGCAGTGTCCCGAGAGTGTCGACTCGATCGGTCACCGCCGTGGACGCGAGATTTCCGACCGTCAGCGCCAAGACGACCAGCGCGGTACCCATCGCGACCAACCGCGCAGGCGTCGAACGCATCGTGTATCGAACCGGTGGCTTGCCTGCAGCGGCACCGACGTGGGGTGCCGTTGTCGGGGGGACGGCAGCAGAGGGAGTAATGCCGGCCGCGATCACGCATCGAGCATATAAGCAGGCGGACCGCACTGCAGCCACTACAGCACAGTCACTACGGCGAGGCGGTTCACCTAGGGTGGGGAGCATGCGCGGTGACGGGGACGGTTGGGTGATCGGTGAGAACGGTTCTCGGCACTGGGGCAAGCACGGTGCCGCCGGTCTGCTGCTCCGTGCGCCCTCCGATGCGGGCGAACCGATGGTGTTGCTGCAGCACCGCGCGTTGTGGAGTCACCAGGGCGGAACGTGGGCCCTGCCGGGCGGGGCTCGCGATTCGCACGAGAGCACCGAGCACGCGGCGGTCCGCGAGGCGCACGAGGAAGCCGGTATCTCGGCCGAACAGTTGAGCGTGCGCAGCGAGCGTGTCACCGCCGCAGTCCCGAGCGGTTGGTCGTACACCACGGTCATCGCCGACACCGATCACCCGCTGGCCACCGTCCCGAACGGCGAGAGCACGGAACTGCGGTGGGTGCCGGAGTCCATCGTCGGCGAGCTGCCACTGCACCCGGGTTTCGCGTCGAGCTGGCCGTCGCTGCGTACCGAGCCGCTGCGCGTGCTGCTCGACACCGCCAACGTCCTCGGCTCCCGGCCCGACGGCTGGTGGAAGGACCGCGCCGGCTCGACCGGCGCACTGTTGACGTCGCTGGCCGCGACACTGCCGCGCACGGTGGAACTACCCAGCGGCCAGTACGGCTGGCTCACCCGCATCGAGGCCGTGCTCGAGGGGCAAGCGCGCGACGCCGTTGTCGACGATCCGCGCATCCCGGTGATCCTCGCGGACGGCAGTGGCGACGACACCCTCACAGATCAGGCCCACCGATCGACAGACCTGACCGCGCTGGTCACCGCCGACCGCGGACTCCAGAATCGACTGCCCGGCGCGGTGCACGTGCTCTCGCCGTCTGCCGTGCTCGCCTGGCTGTGACGTCAGTTCTGTAGCGCCTGTACCAGCGCGCGCGCAGCGGCCTGCGGATCACGTGCCTCGGTGATCGCCCGAACGACCACGATGCGCTCGGCTCCCGCCGCTCGAACCTGATCCACATTGGTCGCGTCGACGCCGCCGATGGCGAACCACGGGCGCTCCGGCAACGCATCCGCGGTGGCCCGCAGAGTTTCCAGGCCGGCGGCCGAGCGGTTGGGCTTGGTGGGCGTCGGCCACACCGGACCGACGGCGAAGTAGTCGACGCCGTCCTCGATGGCGGCGAGCGAGGACTGCGCGCGGTTCTGAGTCGAGCGTCCGATCACCACGTCCGGGCCCAGAATCTGGCGCGCGTAGTGCACCGGCAGGTCGCCCTGGCCCAGATGCAGGACGTCGGCACCGGACGCCAGCGCCAGATCCGCGCGGTCGTTGACGGCCAGCAAGGCACCGTGACGTTTGGTGGCCGCGAGCAGAATCGCCAGCGCAGCGAGCTCGTCCTTGGCCTCGAGCGGCCCGAACTGGCGCTCACCGGCGGAGTTCTTGTCGCGCAGCTGGATGATGTCGACGCCACCGGACAACGCGGCCTCGGCGAACTGCGCGAGATCGCCCTTGTCGCGTCGGGCATCGGTACACAGGTAGAGGCGAGCGGACGCAAGACGCTCGCGAGGAGTCTGGTTGCGGACGGTCTGAGTTGGGTGCACGAAACGAACTGTATTCTCATGGCAGCCGCGACCGACGACGGAGTGGCCGACATATCGCGGGAGTCCCGGGGATCGTGGGGCTGAGAGTGGGTTCGCCGCCCTTACCGTCAATACCTGAACCCGATCATGCGGGCGCAGGGAGTGAGGACGTGAATCGCGTGCATATCGTCGTTATCGGCGGAGGCGTCATCGGGCTGTCGACGGCACTACGACTGGCGGAGGACGGCCATCGGGTGGTGGTGCACGATCCTGCGCTGGGTCGAGGCGCGTCGTGGGTCGCCGGGGGCATGCTGGCCCCGCTGTCCGAGGGGTGGCCCGGTGAACACGAACTCCTACGGCTCGGTGCCGCGTCGCTCGAGCGGTGGCCGGACTTCGCCGGACGCCTCCCCGGCCCGTCGGTGTTCTCGGCCACCGGATCCATGACCGTCGCCCTCGACTCCGCCGACGCCACCGACCTGCGCACGATCGCCGAATGGGTGGGCGAGCAGGGACACGAGCTCGAGATTCTCGGCCGCGCGCAGGTGCGTGAACTCGAACCTGCATTGGCGCAGAACATTCGGCTCGGGTTGTTGGCACCGACCGAGCTGTCCGTCGACAATCGGGCCCTGGTTACCGCGCTCGAGCAGGGATGTCTCGACGCCGGAGTGGAGTTCGTGGCAACCTCGGTCGACGCAATTCCCGACGCCGATCAGGTGGTCCTGGCCGCCGGTTCTCGCTGCGCCGCACTGTGGCCGACACTGCCGGTCAGACCGGTGAAAGGCGAGATCCTGCGGCTGCGTCGTAGGCCAAGTGCCGCACCGCCACCGCACCGCACGATCCGCGGAACCGTGCACGGCCGACCCGTCTACCTGGTGCCACGCGGCGACGGATTGGTCGTCGGCGCAACACAATACGAATCCGGTGAGGACACCCAGGTCACCGTGGCGGGGGTGCGAGACCTGATCGCCGACGCCGAACGACTCATGCCGAGTATCGGCGAGTACGAGCTGTACGAAACTGCTGCAGGATTACGGCCGATGAGCCCCGACGGACTGCCGTTGATCGGCAGACTCGCCGACAACGTGATCGTCGCTACCGGGCACGGCCGCAACGGCATTCTGCTCGCGCCGATCACCGCCGACGCCGTCGCCGCGCTGGTATCGGGCGACACGCTGCCCGAGGCGAAAGCCGCCACACCCGAACGCTTCTCACAGATCGAAAGGACACCATGACCCAGGTTGCCATCGGGATCACCGTCAACGGCGAGGATCACCTGCTCACCGAGGACATGACCATGCGTCGGCTGCTCGAATTCCTTGGCTTGCCCGAGAAAGGCATTGCCGTCGCCGTCGACGGTGCCGTGCTGCCCAAGAGTCGATGGGACACCACCGACGTCCAAAAGGGTTGGACCATCGACGTTCTCACGGCGGTGCAGGGTGGCTAGCGCACTCACCATCGCCGATCGCACCTTCACATCCCGGCTCATCACCGGCACCGGGGGAGCGGCCAACCTCGCCGTCCTCGAGGAAGCCCTCGTCGCGTCGGGAACCGAACTGACCACCGTCGCGATGCGCCGCGTCGACGCCGCGGGTGGGACGGGAGTGCTCGATCTGCTGCGGCGGTTGAACATCGCCCCGCTGCCGAACACTGCGGGGTGTCGAGGATCGGCCGAGGCCGTGCTCACCGCGCAGCTCGGCCGCGAAGCGCTCGAGACCGACTGGGTGAAACTCGAAGTGATCGCCGACGAGCGAACCCTGCTGCCCGACGCCATCGAATTGGTCAAGGCCGCAGAGCAACTCGTCGACGACGGTTTCCAGGTGCTGCCGTACACCACCGACGACCCGGTACTGGCCAAGCGTCTCGAAGACATCGGCTGCGTTGCCGTCATGCCGCTCGGCTCACCCATCGGCACCGGCCTCGGCATCGCCAACCCACACAACATCGAGATGATCGTCGAGGCCGCAGGGGTGCCCGTGATCCTCGACGCGGGCATCGGCACCGCCAGCGACGCCACCCTCGCGATGGAACTCGGCTGCGACGCAGTGCTGCTCGCCACCGCGGTGACCCGCGCGAAGGACCCGGCGCTGATGGCGTCGGCGATGCGTCATGCGGTGGCCGCGGGTTACCAGGCCCGACATGCAGGCCGCATCCCGAAACGATTCTGGGCGCAGGCCAGCTCGCCGATGTAGCGGCTGCGTCGGCGGCGCGGCCCTTTGTGTGGTGCTGCGTATTTCGCAAACGCGAGCGCGTTTGCGAAACGCGCGCAGAATAGTGGCGAAAATGAGGGCGAATCCCCGCGCATCTGGCAAACGCGCGCGCATTTGCGGCTGCGCTCAGGCGACCGCGTGCCCCAGCCAGGCCTCGGCTGTCTCAGGGTCTGTGTCATCCAAAAGGATGATGCAAGTCGCGACTGTGGGGCGATGTGGACACGCCGTCGATCGGGGACAGTTGTCCCATGATCGAAGTGACAGGACTGACCAAGCAGTACGGAGCGGTGACGGCGGTCGACAACCTCACCTTCACCATCAAACCCGGCATCGTGACCGGCTTTCTCGGACCGAACGGTGCGGGTAAGTCCACCACGATGCGAATGATTCTCGGGCTCGACCGCCCCACCTCGGGGACGGCGACCATCGAGGGCAAGAGCTACAGCCACCTGAAGCAGCCACTGCGTACCGTCGGCGCTCTGCTCGACGCCAAGTGGGTGCACCCCAACCGATCTGCGCGTGCGCACCTGGAATGGATGGCCGCGTCCAACGGCATCCCCAAGTCCCGCGTCGACGAGGTGCTGCGGCTGGTGGGCCTGTCCGAGGTAGCGAAGAAGAATGCGGGCGGATTCTCGCTCGGCATGTCGCAGCGGCTCGGTCTCGCCGGCGCTCTTCTCGGTGACCCCAAGGTGTTGTTGTTCGACGAGCCGGTCAACGGACTCGATCCCGAGGGCATCGTCTGGATCCGAAAGTTCATGCAGCGCTTGGCAGCCGAGGGCCGCACGGTCCTGGTGTCGAGCCACCTGCTCTCGGAGATGGCGCAGACGGCCGAACACCTCATCGTCATCGGACGCGGCAAGCTGATCTCGGATTCCTCGGTGCAGGAATTCATCGACCATGCCTCCGAGGCCTCGGTACGCGTGCGCAGCCCACAGCTCGACGGCCTACGTCAGGTGCTGACCACCGCCGGCCTCACGGTGCGTGAGCCGGACAAGTCCGACGAACTGCAGCCCTCGCTCGTCGTGCTGAACTCCACCACCGATGCGATCGGCGACCTCGCCGGCCGGGCCGGAATCACATTGCACGAGTTGGCCTCTCAGCGCGGCTCGCTCGAGGAAGCATTCATGAAACTCACCGGAGACACAGTGCAATATCACGGCTCGGGAGCCGAAGACCAGAACACTCAGCAAGCAATGGGCGGTGCACTCTGATGGGCGTCTTGGCAGCAGAAAGAATCAAGTTCACCTCGACCAAGTCGCCGTGGTGGTGCAGCGCGATCGTGGTGGTCTTCGGCCTCGGGTTCGGAGCCATCCTGGGTTGGGCCGCAAAGACCGCCGTCGGCCCGGATGCGCCGGAAGGTCTGCCACCGACCACCGCATACGACGTCGTCGGCAGCGGCGTCGGCGGACTCGGCATCATGGTGCTGATGATCCTCGGTGCACTCACCGTCACCAGCGAATACCGCTTCGGCCTGATCCGAACCACGTTCCAGGCGATCACCAACCGGGCCTCGGTGCTCGGTGCGAAGGCACTGATCGTCGGCGTGTACGGGGCAGTGCTGTCGTTGGTTCTCGCCTTCGGCGCGTTGTTCCTGGCCAAATCCATCGCCGGTGAGGAAGCCGGCGCATTGCTGAGCTTCGACGTCGACGGCACCTGGCGCGTCGTCTACGGCACCGCAGTTCTGGCGTTCGTGCAGATCGTTCTGGCCGTTGCCGTGGGTGCGCTGATTCGCCAGTCCGCCGGTGCCATCGCCGTGTTGTTGTTGTGGCCGTTGCTCATCGAGAACCTCGTCGGGATCATTCCGAAGGTCGGCGAGAAGATTCAGCCGTTCCTGCCGTTCAAGAACGCCGACCATTTCCTCGGCGGATCCGCGGGAACGGACTTCCACTGGGGACCCGTCGGCAGCCTGATCTACTTCGTCGTCTTCACCGCGGTGATCTTCGGAGTGGCAGTGTTCGTCGTCAATCGCCGGGACGCCTGACACCTGCCTGGGTAGGGTGTCCGCTATGCGGATTTCCTTGCTTGCAGGTAGCGCCGTCACTGTCCTGATTCTGGCCGGTTGCTCGTCCTCCTCCGGTACGGGGGACGAGGAACCGGCCAGAGTTTTCGCGACACCCGACGGGGCCGGACTGTCGGAAGCGGTCACCGAGGATGCCCTCGTCGGGCACCTGCAGGAATTAGAGGACATCGCCGCCGCGCACGACGGTAACCGCGCGGCCGGGACTGCCGGATACGACTCGAGTGTCGATTACGTTGTCTCCCAACTGGAATCGGCCGGATTCGACGTCACCACTCCCGAATTCGATTTCGACACCTTCGAGGCGCAGACGCAAACCCTCTCGCTCGCGGGCACCGAGATTCCGGTGTTCGCGCTCAGCTACTCGCCCACCACGTCCGCCGAGGGGATCACCGCACGCGTCGTCGGCGCTCCCGCCGGGGCAGACGGGTGCGAGGCAACCGATTACGCCGGTCTCGACCTGACGGGAGCGGTGGCAGTCGTGCCGCGAGGGGTGTGCCCGTTCGGTGCGAAGCAGACCGTCGCCGCCGAATTGGGTGCGGCAGCAGCGATCATCGTCAACAACGAACCCGGACCACTGGATTCGGGAACGCTCGGTGATTCCGAGACCGCGAAGATTCCGACCGGCGGTGTCAGCCAGGAGGACGGGGCAGCGGTCCTCGCGGCCCCCGAGGTCACGCTGACTCTCGTCACGACGACCGAGTCGACCACGAGCCGCAACATCATCGCGCAGACCACCACCGGCTCGACCGAGAACGTGGTGGTCGCGGGTGCCCACCTCGACAGCGTCCCCGAGGGCCCGGGCATCAACGACAACGGCACCGGCACCTCCGCCGTGCTCGAGACTGCTCTGCAGATGGGCAGTGCACCCGAGGTGACCAACGCGGTCCGGTTCGCATTCTGGGGTGCCGAGGAGAACGGGCTCGTCGGTTCGACCAAGTACGTCGAGGGCCTGTCCGACGAGGACAAGCGAAACATCGCGCTGTACTTGAACTTCGACATGATCGGCTCGCACAACCCCGGCTACCTCGCCTACGACGGCGACGACTCCGACCAGGTCGGTGAGCCCGCGGGACCGGCCGGATCCGACGCCATCGAGCGTACGTTCGTCGAGCATTTGGCGGCCGACGGTATCGCCGTCGACGGTACGGATTTCGACGGTCGATCCGACTACGGCCCGTTCATCGAGGTCGGTATTCCCGCAGGCGGTGTCTTCAGCGGCGCGGACGAGAACAAGACTGCGGAGCAGGCCGCGAAGTGGGGCGGCACGGCCGATCAGACGTTCGACGAGAATTACCACACCGATCAGGACACCCTGGCGAACGTCGACCGCGCGGCGCTGGCGAAGAACGGTGCCGCCGTGGCGTACGGCATCGGCGTCTACGCGCAGTCGGTGGAGGGCCCCAACGGAGTGCCGGTCGGGGCTGCGCGCGAGGCAGCACGCGCCGAAGGGTAAGGGAAGTATGTGTAACCGTGAGTTACGCTCGATGCTGTGAACGCAGTCGTCTCCTCGGTGGTGGAGTGGGTCCGCACCACCAACCGAGCGCCCACCGTCGTCGGGGCGGTTCGGCGTGTGCGTCGCGCGTTACCCGGCGACCCCACATTCGGTGACCCGCTGTCGATCGACGGTCCGGGACGCGCACTGGCCGTCGCGCGCGTGGCGGACCGGTTCCTCGCTGCCAATGGACTCGACGACGAACCGGGCGCATCCCGCGAACTCGGCCTCGGTGCCCTGCAGGTGTGGCAGGCCATCCTCGAGCGAGCAGGCCGGGGCCGCGGCGACGAGGACGTCACGATCGTCTTCACCGACCTCGTCGGATTCTCGTCGTGGTCGCTGCGCGCCGGCGATACCGCCACATTGACGTTGCTTCGCAAAGTCTCCAAAGCCGTCGAACCAGAGGTCGTGTTCCGCGGCGGTCACGTCGTGAAAAGGCTGGGCGACGGCATCATGGCCGTGTTCGCCGACGCGGGCAAAGCCGTGGACGCCGTATTCGCGGCGCGTGAGGCCCTCACCAGCGTGGACGTCGACGGCTACACCCCGACGATGCGCGTCGGAATCCACACCGGAAGCCCGCGTCAGGTCGGTTCCGACTGGCTCGGTGTCGACGTCACCGTCGCAGCGCGGGTCATGCAGACCGGCGGAAACGGCAACATCATGATCTCGGCCGCCGCACTCGACGCCGTGTCACCGGAGGTGCTCGACGCGTTGCACGTGGTCGCCAAGCCTTATCGGCGCAGCTTCTTCGCTCCGAAGATCAAGGGCGCACCCGACGACCTACGCATCCTCCGACTCGTGCAGTCGCCACAGCGGTGACACCGGGCCGTGGCCCGCA
This sequence comes from Rhodococcus sp. KRD175, assembly GCF_017168275.1. NCBI lineage: Bacteria > Bacillati > Actinomycetota > Actinomycetes > Mycobacteriales > Nocardiaceae > Rhodococcus > Rhodococcus sp. KRD175. The sequence continues at coordinate 92,358 of NZ_JABFAQ010000004.1, read as the reverse complement.
CCGAGGTCGTAGGACGCGGCCAGGCAACGGGTGACCCATTCCTTGCCGAACGCTACCGCGTCGGGCATCGAGTATCCGTGGGCCAGCGCCGACGCGATCGAGGCCGCGAGGGTGTCGCCGCCGCCGTGATCGTTGCCGGTGTCGATGCGTTCGCTGGTGAATTCGAGGAAGGTGTCGCCGTCGAACAGTAGATCGGTGCTGTGGGTCGAGGTGCGGAGGTGACCGCCCTTGACCAGGGCCCATTGCGCGCCCAATCCGTGCAGCGCCTCGGCGGCGCGACGCGCGCCGGCGTCGTCGACGACATCGATGCCGGTGATCAACCGAACCTCGTCGAGGTTGGGAGTCACCAGCGAGGCGATGGGAAACAGCGTGTGCCGGATGGCGTCGAGCGCCTCGGCGTGCAGTAGGGGGTCACCATGCATGGACGCGCACACCGGGTCGACGACGAGCGGCACCGGGTGGTCGCGGCCGATACCCACCTCGGTGCACACGGCCGTGACCGCCTCGATGATCGCGGTGGACGCCAGCATCCCGGTCTTCGCTGCGCCGACGCCGATGTCCGATACCACCGAGCGAACCTGAGCCGCGACGATCTCCGGCGGGATCTCGTGGAAGCCCGTCACGCCGACGGTGTTCTGGACCGTCACCGCCGCGACGGCAACACATGCGTGCACGCCCAACATGGCCATCGTGCGACTGTCCGCCTGGATTCCGGCACCGCCGCCGGAGTCGGTTCCGGCGATCGTCAGCGCGCGGACGGGAGTCTCGCCGTTGGGCGTGAGCGGTAGGAACTTCACGAGAGACGACAGTACCGGCGGGCCGCGATCGGCAGGGTCTCGGCAGGCGAGCCGCCGGAGGTGAATGTTGGTGAAAACATGGTGACACTTTGAATGTTGTTGTATCACAACGCCGCACGGGGACACTTATGAGCTGTACCAGCATCCGGTTCGGGATCGATGGACAAACCTACGCATCCGAAGGTTTGTTGGTAGAAAAGGTGACAGACCCACCTCGCGCATGTTTAATAGTGGTGCACGTCACATACCGTCTCGGTTCCGAAGTTCCTCCACCACTCCACACCCAGCAAAGGAGGCGTCCATGCTTGCGAGTTCTCCCAGTGCTGATGTCTCGATCAACAAAGACCAGAATCGCTTCGAGCTTCGACTGAACGGCGACCTCGTCGGCATCGTCGGATTCTTCGAAGTCGAAGGAAACGGAGCCCGTGCGACACGCACGCATGTCGTCTCCTTCATGCACACCGTCGTCACCGAGGACTTCGGTCATCAAGGCTTGGCCGGCATTCTGGTTCGCCGCGCCCTCGACAGCGCGCGGTCCTACGGCTGGAAGGTCAAGCCGGTCTGCACCTACGTCCAGCGCTTCGCGGCGGCCAACCCCGAGTACAACGACATGCTCGTCGCTCTCTGAGTACTTGCACTGCCCGGCCGGTCACGCCACGGCTGGTTACGTAAAGGACTCGACTCGGCGTCGATCGGTGCACTTTCCCCGCGACACTCGAGCAACTCTGGTCTCATAAGTGACATGAGTCACATCATTCACCGCCGCTCCGACGCGGCGATTCCGGTCGAGCGCCCCTCGGTCCGCATCGAGGACAACGCCGATCACAACAGATTCGATCTGTTCGTCGACGACGATCTCGTCGGCATCCTCGGCTATCGGTTCGGCGATGGCGACGACGCAGCCGGCGACGAATCGGTCGTCGCGCTGATGCACACGGTCGTCAAAGAGGAATACGGCGACCGCGGCTGGGCAGGAGTGCTCGTGCGCGCATCGCTGAACACCGCGCGCGACCGCGACTGGCGCATCGTGCCGATCTGCACCTACGTCCGTCGCTACCTGGCGCAGCACCCGGAGTTCTTGGACCTGGTCGTCGAATAGCAGAGACGGCCGCGGCTCAGCCGATCTCCACGATCACCGGAGCATGATCGCTGGCACCCTTGCCCTTACGCTCCTCGCGATCGATCGATGCGCCGGTCACGCGAGCCGTCAGGGCAGGTGAGGTCAACGCCATGTCGATACGCAGACCTTGTTTCTTCGGAAATCTGAGCTGGGTGTAGTCCCAGTACGTGAACGTCCTGGGCTCGGGAGTGAACTGCCGCGTCACTTCGGTGAAACCGGCCTCGGAGAATGCCGCGAAGGCATCACGCTCCGGCTGCGAGGTGTGAGTCTTGCCCTCGAACAGGGCGGGATCCCACACGTCGTCGTCGGTGGGAGCGATGTTCCAGTCGCCGACGAGCGCGATCTGCGCCTGTGGGTCCGCCGCCACCCACGCCTGCGCGTCGGCCTTCAGTGCCGCGAGCCACTCGAGCTTGTAGGTGTAGTGCGGATCGGCGAGCTCGCGGCCGTTCGGCACGTACAGGCTCCAGATGCGCACCCCGTTGCAGGTCGCTCCGATGGCTCGGGCCTCGTCTGCGGCCTCGACCTCGGGATCCTTGCTGAACCCGGGCTGGTCCTCGAAGCCGGCCTGCACGTCGTCCAAGCCGACGCGCGACGCGATCGCCACGCCGTTCCACTGACTGAGCCCGACGTGGGCAACCTCGTAGCCGATCTCGGTGAACCGCTCGTACGGAAACTGTGCGTCCTTGCACTTGGTTTCCTGCATCGCCAGCACGTCGACGTCGGATCGCTGCAACCAATCGACGATTCGATCCTGCCGAGAGCGGACGGAGTTCACATTCCAGGTAGCAAAGCGTACGGGAAGGAACCCTATAGAACGCGTCCGACAGGCTCGCGGCCGATCGTGTCGTCCGGGCGCGCGTAGCGATAGCGGTGATGCTCGCCGAATCCCAGATCGCGGTAGAGCGCCTGGGCATCGGTGTTGTCGACGGCCACCTGAAGGTATGCGTGCGTGGCGCCGTTCTCGCATCCCCACCGCACCAGCTCGCCGCACATCAGCGTGCCGAGACCGTTGCGGCGATGCTCGGGGGACACCCAGAGCGCGGTCAAGCCCACCCACGACCGACCGTCCGGGGCCGCGGTGACGGCGGCTCGGCCCACTGCGATCGATCCGACTCCTGCGTTCCCGATCGCGCCGAAACCGAGGGTTCCGTTGCGCACCGCCGAGACCACCTCGGCAGCACCCGTCGTCGCCTCTCGGCCTTGGTAGCGCAGAGAACTCAACCAGTCGGCGGTCGGTTCGGGGGTGACGGTGACAGGCGAGTCGCCCTCGCGTAGAACCAGATTCGAGATATCCGCCGCCATGACGACGGTCTCGTTGAACGTCGACCAACCGGCCGGTGCGGTCGCGAGACGGTCGGGGAGGGCGAGGATCGGCGTCAGTCCTCGTGCGTCGTATCGGGCGGAGATCGCGGCCACCGTCTCGGAATCTGCTGCTGCGCCGGGCTCGAGAGGCACCGCCGAATTGGCGCGCCCGGTGAAGCCGTGCCCGAAACGCAACTGCCAGCCGGTGATCCACTCCTGTTCGACACCCGGCCACCCGTCGGCCGCGGCCGCCTCGAGAGCCCGAATCTCCGAGGTGCGAACAGGTTTGGGGCCCAACGGCTTCAAGGCCACTATGCGATCGGCGGCCACCTGCACCAGAGCGCCGTCCTTGGCGCGGACCGACACCGCGACCGCGTCGGCCGACACCAATTCCCCGATGACGTCCGTCATCGGATGGGTGTGGCCGGGTGGCAGTCGGTACCGCAGCATCACCCGCGTCCCCGGCGGAACGGTCACGGCAGCGATCAGTCCTCGTCCTCGTCGTCGTGGCCGAAGGGGTCGTCGACGGTGCCCGGCACCCAGCTGAGGCCGGGGACGCCCCACCCGGAGCGCTTGATCGCCTTCTTCGCCGCTCGCGCGTGGCGACCGATGAGCACATCGGTGTAGAGGAAGCCGTCGAGGTGACCCACCTCGTGCTGCAACATCCGGGCGAAGAACCCGCGGCCCTCGATGTCCACCGGATCGCCGTTGGCGTCGGTACCGGTCACTCGCGCCCAGTCGGCCCGACCGGTGGGGTACTGCTCACCGGGGACCGAGAGGCACCCCTCGTCGTCATCGTCGGGGTCGGGCATCGTCTCGGGAATTTCGGACGTCTCGAGCACCGGGTTGACGACCTCTCCGCGGCGGCGGAAAACCTTGCCGTCCGCGCCCTGGTCGGGGCAGTCGTAGATGAACAGACGCTTACCGACGCCCACCTGGTTCGCCGCCAGTCCGACGCCGTTGGCAGCCGCCAACGTCTCGTACATGTCGGCGATCAGCTCGGCGAGCTCGGCCGGCGACTCGGTGACGGGATCGGTCGCAGTGTGGAGCACCGGATCGCCGACGATCCGGATGGGAAGAATTGCCATGGTCGACAAGGATAGTGGGTGACGCCCGGCCCACCCACCGGCCCGTCGGGAGCGGAGCCGGTGGACGAGTGTCGCACCGACGGTTCGGTCGTCGACGAACACGCCACGCGCGAGTACCTCGCGGGAGCCGGGTCCGGGCGGTCGAACGTGGTTGAATGATCCCCGAAGTACAACTGTGTAATTCGCTCGAAGTTCGGTCGGTACTCGTACGGGTGCCGGCAGCACTGGGGGAAGCAGATTTCCTCGGGGTCGGTTGTCGCACGGGCCCAGGGGAGTCGAGAAGTCGAGGAGTGGGATGGACGGCGCAGCAGCGCGTGACTCGAACCAGTCTCAGCAACCGGGATCGGACGGCTCTCACGATCCGAACGAAGTCGGTGCGGACGGCTTGAGCCGACGAGAGCACGACATCCTGTCCTTCGAGCGCCAGTGGTGGAAGTACGCCGGGGCCAAGGAAGAGGCGATCAAGGAACTCTTCTCCATGTCGGCAACCCGCTACTACCAGATCCTCAACGCGTTGGTGGATCGTCCCGAAGCCCTTGCCGCAGACCCGATGCTGGTCAAGCGACTGCGCCGTTTGCGTGCGAGCAGGCAGAAGGCCCGCGCCGCACGTCGGCTCGGTTTCGACGTCTGATCCCCCGCGCCGGGTTTCGACTCTGCCGAGAGATGTTGCTCCCTGGGGAAGGTGCAAGCTCCGTTAAAAAGGCCTCGATCGACGGTCGGCTAGGGTCGAGTACGTGAGCAGCCCCAACCCGGAACAGACCGGGCCACCCCTCCGTGCCCTGGCCATGGTGCTGATCTCGCTCGCGATCCTGTTCGCAGCGGTCGGTGCACTGTCTCTGACCGGCTCCGATTCCGAGGATGCCGCCGCAGAGGCGCCCGCTGCCGCGACGACGACGGCTGCCGCTCCGGTCGCGCAAGCTCCCGGTACCCAAGCTCCCGCCGCGCAGGCTCCTGCCGCGTCGTCGACCACGTCCTCCGCGGCAACCACCTCTCGCGCCGCCGCCGATGTCGAGGTGCGCGTGCTCAACAACTCCAACGTCTCCGGGCTCGCCGCCGGCACTGCGAGCACACTCACCGCCAAGGGCTGGACGGTCGCCGAGACCGGCAACTTCAGCGAAGCCCAGTTCGCCCAGACCGCGGTGTACTACGGCACCGACACCGGTGAGCAGCAGGCAGCGCAGACGATCGCCACCCAACTCGGCATTCCGGCCGAGCCCAAACCGAGTTCACTCGAATCCACCGCGGGTGTCGTCGTCATCGTGACGCAGTAACTCGCCGGCATGACAACCTGTCCGGTTCGGCCGAATCGGTCGGCACGTTATGATTTTGCAAGCCCTTCACCCTGCCCGAAAGAGGAGCACTCTTCGATGGACCTGTTCAAGCGACGCACTGCTGCGACCCGCTCTTTGCGTTACGTGGCCCCGGTCCTCGCGATCGCCGCTCTCGGGCTCTCCGCCTGCAGCAACGGCGAGGTCGCGTCCGACACACCCGGCACGGTGCCGCCGGTGTGGACCGGTGAAGCAGACCCGTCCGCGGCCGCAGTCGCCGGTGACGGTCGGGCAGAGAGTGGCTCGGAAGGCAGCTCCGAGAACATGATCGAGGGCGTGCTCCGCAACGCGTCCGGTGCCGAGGTGGGCACCGTGTCGTTCGCGTCGGAGGGCGAGAAGCTCACCGTCACGGCCGAGGTCGAGAACATGACGCCGGGCTTCCACGGCTTCCACGTCCACACCGTCGGGGCCTGCGAGCCCAACTCGGTGGCACCTACCGGCGGTGAGCCGGGCAACTTCCTCTCTGCGGGTGGTCACCTGCAGGTCGACGGACGCACCGAACACCCCTCCAGCGGCGACCTGTCGTCGATCCAGGTGGGCGAGGACGGCACGGGCCGCCTGGTCACCACCACCGATGCGATCACGCTGGACGACCTGCGCGCCGGTGGTGCCGGAACGTCGGTCATCGTGCACGAGGGCGCAGACAACTTCGCCAACATCCCGCCGCGGTACACGTTGCCCGACGGTGCTGCGGTACCCGACATGGCGACCCTGATGACCGGTGATGCCGGTGCTCGGGCGGCGTGCGCGGTACTGAAGTAGTTTGAACGCTCCCCGGATCGACTTCGCGAGTTCTCCGCGACCCACGCTCGGCGTGGAGTGGGAAATTGCGCTGGTTGACAAGAGCACGCGGGATCTCGTCAACTCCGCCGAGGCAGTCATGGACGGCGTTCGTGACCTCGCCGGAGACACGCCTCGGGTGACGAAGGAACTGCTGCGCAACACCGTCGAACTCGTCACCGGAGTGTGCGAGAACGTCGGGGAGGCCATGGAGGACCTCGGCGGCTCGTTGGACCTGGTGCGCCGAGCCGCGGATCCTCTGGGGATCGATCTGTTCTCGGCCGGGACGCACCCGTTCGCGGAATGGTCGACGCAGCAGCTGACCAGCTCCCCGAGCTACGACGAGCTCATCGCGCGTACCCAGTGGTGGGGCCGACAGATGCTCATCTGGGGCGTGCACGTCCACGTCGGGGTGTCCTCTCCCGACAAGGTCTTTCCCATCCTCAACTCGTTGCTGCTGCAATACCCGCATCTGTTGGCACTGTCGGCGTCGTCGCCGATCTGGGCGGGCAACGACACCGGATACGCCAGCAACCGAGCACTGATGTTTCAACAGTTGCCGACGGCCGGTCTGCCGTTTCAGTTCGACGACTGGTCGCAGTTCGAGGGATTCGTTCGTGATCAGCTCAAGACCGGCGTCATCGAGCAGCTCGGGGGCATGCACTGGGACATCCGCCCGGCTCCGAAGTGGGGAACCATCGAGGTTCGGGTGTGCGACGGCGCATCGACCAAGCGTGAACTCGCGGCCCTCGTCGCGTTGACGCACTGCCTGATCGTGCATCTCGACGAACGACTCGAAGCAGGCGAGACCCTGCCGACGATCCCGCCGTGGCACGTCCAGGAGAACAAGTGGCGAGCTGCCCGGTACGGCCTCGACGCCGAGATCATTCTCGACGCCGACAGCAACGAGCGGCTGGTCACCGATGATCTGCACGACTTACTGGAGAAGTTGACTCCGACGGCGGTCCGGTTGAATTGCGTCGACGAGCTTGCCGCGGTGGCCGACATTCCCCGCCTCGGTGCCTCGTATCAACGCCAGCGTGCAGTGGCCGCGAAATCCGGCGGCGATCTACGTGCCGTCGTGGAGTCGTTGGTCACCGATCTCCAATCGTGACCCTCTGTATTTAATTTTGTGTTCACTCAGCGTTTACGATCAACGGCGTGCTGCAGGGGGACGTCGAGAGCGTCGAGGTCGATGCGACACGTGAGGACTCTGTTCGTCCTCTGATCGTCGGTGCGGTCCTTGTCGCAGCGTTTCTGCTGACGCTGCAGGTCGTCGCGTGGAAATGGAACTTCCCCGGCCCGTTGCCGAGCATGTGGAACGACATGTTCGGAACACCGAAGTCGATGTCGCTGCCGTGGGCGGCGCTCGTCCTGGCCACGGTAGGTCTGAACAGCTCGTCCCGCCTGCGCGTACTGGCCGTCGCTGCCGCGCTCGATGCCGTCGTACTGGGCGGCCGGTATCTGTTGGATGTGCCACCGACCGTCGGGAACGGGCCGTCGCTGGTGCTGGTCGCGCTCGCGTTCCATGTCGTCCGGCGGCATGACGCTCGGGCGATGCGCGGCGTCGCCCTCGGCGCACTGTTGCTGCTCGCGACCAAGGCCGGCGATGCCTGGTTGCACATCACGACCTTGGTCCGGCCCTACGTTCTCGACGAATACGCATACGCCGCCGATCATGCGCTGGGAAATCCGTCCTGGGTGCTCGGCAGCATTCTGGACCGACTCGGCCCGGTCGCCGAGGGAACGCTGCACTGGATCTACATTCAGCTCCCCGTCGCGGCGATCATCGTTGCGCTGTACCAACTGCGTGGGGTCGCCGCGGGCTCAGCGTGGCCGAGACACTTCCTGTTCCGCACGTTCCTGCTCATCGGACTCGTCGGACCGGTGTTCTACCTGCTGTTCCCGGTGGTGGGCCCGATGTTCGCGTTCGAGTCGTGGCCGACGCAGTCGGTTTCGCTCTCGGGCAGCCTCGGCGAGATCCCGTTCGACTCGCAGACGCCGCGCAACTGCATGCCGAGCCTGCACACCGCGTGGGCTCTGAGCATCTTCATCCATTCCCGACGCGGCCCCTGGTGGCTGCGCACCGGCGGCACACTGTGGCTGTTGGGAACACTGGCTGCGACGCTCGGATTCGGTTACCACTACGGCGTCGACCTGGTGGCGGGCGCGGTCCTGTGCCTCACCATCGAATCTTTGCTGCGCGACCCGGAACGGGGATGGGACCGCGACCGGATCACGCTGGTGACCTACGGTTGCGTCGCGATGGCCGCCCTACTGCTGAGCTACCGCTACCTCGCCGAGGAATTCGCCGCGAACCCACTGGTGTTCGGTCCGCTCGTGCTCGGAATCCTGATCGGTATGGCGTTCGGATTCCATACCGCGTTCTTCGCCGATCGCTCGCGCTTCACTGATCGGGTTCGTTCGGTTCCATCTCGTTGACGATGAGCAGGCCGTCGCGCCCGCGCTGTTCCCGGTAGGCGACGCGTCCCACGGTGTGCGCAATCACCGGAGCAGTGACGAGAGTGAAGATGCCGACCAGCACCAGCATCCAGATGTCGACATTGCCGCGCAGGCTGATGATCGCGCCGACCAACACCATGATCAACCCGACCACCTGCGGCTTTGTGGCCGCGTGCATGCGCGAGAGGGTATCGGGAAAGCGAACGATGCCCACGGCGGCCGTGAAGGCCAGCAGAGCCCCCAACAGGATGAAGGTCGAGGCAATGACCTGGGCAATCGTGCTCATTCGTCCCTCACCCGGAATCGTGCGATGCTGACCGACCCGACGAAGCTGACCAGCGACAGCGCGACGATGGCTGGTACCAGCGTGGTGTCGCGGCTGTAGACGGCCCAGACGGCGAGGCCACACATGGAGACGGCAAGAATCGTGTCCATGGCCACGAGCCGGTCGAGCGTGCTGGGGCCGTCGAGCAGTCGGAACGCGGTGAGGATCGCGGCGGCGATCAGGAGGACGCCGGCTATTGCGAGAACAACGGTCACGACCAGTCCCCCTTCCTCTTGTCGTCGGTCTTCTTGTCGTCCCGAGGAGCGTCCGAATCGGCTTCCACGGGGTCGTCACCGAGCACCCCGTGGTACCGCTCGTACTCCTGGTAGTGCAGGGGGCTGGGCTTCCAGTCGGAATCACGCTCGAAGCCGGCGATGAACAGCTTCTCCAGATGCCGGACGTAGGCGTAGAAGCCGTCGACTGCCTTCTGGGTACCCATGTCCAGCACGTGCACGTACAACAGGCGTCGGGTGCGATCGATCTCGAGGACCATCGTGCCCGGCACGAGATTCATCGCGTCGACGAAGAGGGTGAGCACCAGATCGGACTTGATGGCGATGCGGCAGCGCAGCACACCGGTGACCGGCGGTGCCTTCGGGCGGATCGCCAACCACGCCACACTGACACTGGATTCGGCTGCGTAATAGAGAAATACGACTGCGAGCTTTACGAGCGAGAACACGTGGATGCGTCCCTCGACCGGCACCCGCGGCAACGGCAACAGCACCATGATGAGCAGGCCGACCGCGAGTCCGCCGAGGATGTTGGCCGCAGAGACGTTGCCCCACAACAGAACCCAGATAGCCGTCAACCATCCCAGTGTCCAGATTCGCAGCAGGAAGGAACGGTTCATCTTCATCGGGTGCCCTCCTCGTCTGCGCGTGCCTGTTCGTAGGCCTGATCGCCGACGAACTCGGCTCCACGCACCGCGTCGATGTACACCGAGCGATCCCGCAGATCCGCCGCCGCCCGATCGCTGATGTCGATGATGCGCCCGGCGAACACCGTCATCGCCAAACCGACGACGACCAGGCCGATCGTCGGGATCAACATGAAGGCGGGCATCCGGCCCACATCCTCGCGGTCACCGAACTGGATGTCCGAGGAATCGTCGAGCAGGGCAGAGGGGCTGTTGTCCGCGAGGTCGCCTTCCGGTGCGTCGGCGCGGGCTCGCCAGAACGCCTTGGTCCAGACGCGAGCAACCACGTAGAGCGTCAGCAGGCTGGTGACAGTGCCGCCGGCCACGAGCAACCAGGCCAGTACGCTGCCCTGGTCGCTGCCGGCCTGCAGCAGGGCGACCTTGCCGATGAACCCCGAGAACGGTGGAATACCACCGAGATTGAGGGCCGGCACCAGGAAGACGATGGCCAGCACCGGGCTGGCCGCGGCCAATCCGCCGAGCCGTCGCAGTGACGACGAACCGGCCTGACGTTCGATCAGGCCGACGACGAGGAACAGGGTCGTCTGCACCAGAATGTGGTGGGCCACATAGTAGATCGAGCCGGACAGTCCCGATTGAGTCGACAGCGCGACGCCGAAGATCATGTAGCCGATGTGGCTGACCAGAGTGAACGAGAGCAGTCGTTTGATGTCGCTCTGTGCGATGGAGCCGAGGATGCCGACGAGCATCGTCAGCAGGCCGCAGACCATCAGCACGTTGTCGAGTGAGCCGTCCGGGAACAGCAGCGTGTGCGCGCGAATGATGGCGTAGACACCGACTTTCGTCAGCAAGCCGGCGAACACCGCGGTGACCGGAGCCGGGGCTGTGGGGTATGAGTCGGGCAGCCACGTGGACAGCGGGAACACCGCGGCCTTGATGCCGAACGCAACCAGCAACACCGCGAAGATGGCCGTACGAGTGCCGGACGGGATGTCGTCCATCCGCACTGCGATGTGGGCCAAGTTCAGTGTTCCGGTGGCGCCGTAGACCAATGCGATGCCGATCAGGAAGATCAGCGAGGAGACCATCGAGACCATCACGTAGGACACGCCGGCGCGGACCCGGTCGGCACTCGCACCGAGCGTCAGCAACACGAACGAGGCGGCGAGCAGTACCTCGAAGCCGACGAACAGATTGAACAGGTCGCCGGCGAGAAACGCGTTGCAGACGCCTGCGGTCAAGGCCAGATAGGTGGGCAGGAAGATCGAGACTGGCTGATTCTCGCTGCCGTCGCGGATGCCCTGGCCGATCGAGTACACCATGACCGCGAGCAACACGATCGACGAGACGACGAGCATCATCGCCGACAGCCGGTCCACCACCAGCGAAATGCCCAGTGGTGAATCCCAGCCGCCGACCTGCAGTGCGCTGGTCCCATCGCGATCGGCGAGGTAGAGCATCATCGACGAAATCGCGACCACCGCGGTCAGCGCGGCGAGAGTGATGAAACGCTGCGCGCGGGGGCGACGTCCCAGCACCAGCGTCAGTGCCGCGGCGAGCATCGGGATGAGCACGGGCAGCGGCGTCAGGGCATCGATCACGCCCGGGGAGATCGTCACTTGTCGTCTCCCTTCGTGTCGTCGGAGCTGGAGTCGTCGGTGCTGGAGTCGTCGGTGCTGGGGTGCTCCGGTCGGCTGTCGTCTTTCTCGGCCGTGTCGAGTCCGTCGAGACCGCGGAGCTGGGGGTTGTCGTCGTCGTTGTCGAAGTCGCCGTCGTGCAGATCCTCGTAGCACTCCAGGTCTTCGAGGTTCCTGATCTGCTCGAGCGGGATCGGATTGCCCTTCGAGTCGAAAGCGTCGCCGCCGAAGCTCGGCTCACCGGTGACCGGGTCGTCGGAACGGTCGCGGTCCGGTGCTTCGGCCATCGAACGGCGCTGGGAGACCTTGGTGTCCTCGGGGTCGTTCTCGAGGTCGTCCTTGGTGTTGAGCGTGAACGATCGATACGCCAGCGCGAGCACGAAGGCGGCGATACCCATGGTGATGACGATCGCCGTCAGGATCATGGCCTGAGCCAGCGGATCGGCCATGTTCTGGTGCAGCGAGTTGTCTCGACCGACGATAGGCGGGGTACCTGCCGGGCCGCCGACGGTGAGCAGCAACAGATTGACTCCGTTGCCGAACAGCAGCAGACCGAGCAGCATCTTGGTGATGCTGCGTTCGAGCAGCAGGTACACACCCGATGCGACGAGAACGCCGACGATGACGAGCATTCCGACATCTGCGGTCATCGGGCACTCACTCGGCCTTGGCTCTGCATTTCCACCTGTGCGTCGAGACGCGCGCCGAGACTGCGGAGCACGTCGAGTACCAACCCGACCACGATGAGATAGACACCGAGGTCGAAGAACAATGCGGTGACCAGCTTGATGTCACCGAGAATCGGCAGTGTCACTTCCAACGTCGCCGACGACAGTGCCGGAGCGCCGAGGAACATCGACGCCACCGCCGTGCCGGCCGCGAAGATCAACCCGAGACCCAGGATCTTGCCTGCGTCGATCGGGACCGCTTCACCGAGCTCGTACCGGCCGCCGGCGAGATACCGCAGCACCAGCGCGAGGCCCGCCGTCAGACCACCGGCGAAACCGCCGCCGGGGGCATTGTGTCCGGAGAAGAAGAAGTAGATCGACAGCACCATGATCGTCGGGAAGATCAACCGCGTCGTGACCTCGAGAATCAACGAACGATGCCGCGGATCGATCAGATCGCCGCCGAGCAGCCACGTCGTCTCCGCCGCGTCGTTCGTGTCCGAGGACGATGCGGGGGCGTCGGACACCCGCGGAGCGCTGCCGAACCGGCGGTTGCGGAACACCAGGCTGGCCACGCCGGTCGCGGCGACGAGGAGTACGCAGATTTCGCCGAGTGTGTCCCAGGCGCGGATGTCGACGAGGATCACGTTAACAATGTTCTTGCCGTCGCCGAGCTCGTACGCGGCCTCGGGGAACTGCAGTGAGACCGGCGCGGCACTGCGGGCGTTCATCGCGAACGCGCCGAGCACGCTGACGGTCGCTCCGACGGCGACGGCGAGTGCGGCGCGGGGGCCACGCGAACCCGCCGAGCCCCGGTCGTCGACCTCGGCCGGTAGCTTGCGCAGCACCAGCACGAAGACCACGAGGGTCAGCGTCTCGACGAGGAACTGAGTCAGGGCGAGGTCGGGTGCACCGTGGATGGCGAAGATGACGCCGCAGCCGTATCCGGTGAGTCCGACGAGGATGACGCTGGCCAGACGGTTGCGCATCACTGTTGCGCCGAGGCCACCCGCGATCATGATCACTCCGATGACCAACTGCAGCGGGGTGTTCCAGAGGGTGTACTCCAGGCCTGGCTTCTGCCCGACGAGCAACACGATGATCGGCAGCAGCACCAGGGTCAGCAAGATGGTGCCCTGGGTGAGGGGGAGCGAACCGCGCTGCGTGGTGCCGGTGAGGCGGATGGACAGGGTGTCCATGAACTTGAGCACGTTGTCGTAGATGCGGTCTGCGTTGCCGAGCGGGGGATGCTCGAACTTGAGTCGGTTGACCACCCGATGTGCGATGAACAGCCCGACGCCGCCGGTGACGACGACGACGGTCAACGCCAGCGGCAGGTTGAACCCGTGCCACAACGCCAGGTGGTAAGGCTCCTGCCCGTACGACGGCAGGGTTCGGGCGTAGGGACTGACGATGTGGTCGACGACCGAGGACGTGAATCCGGCGATCAGACCCAGAACGGCGAGGAACGCGGGCGCGGCGAGGAACAAAGCGGAGGGTGCATGCATTGCTCTGACGGACGGGCTCGGACGCTTGAGCTGTTTGCGGGCGAACGCGCCCCAGACGAACCGAATGCTGTATGTGACTGTCAGAATCGAGCCGATCACCAGGCCTGCGACGACGACAGCCGCGACCGTGGGGTCGAGCGTCGGAGTGCTGATCACGGCCGACAGGGCTGTTTCCTTGCCGACGAACCCGATCATCGGTGGTAGTCCGGCCATGCTCGCCGCCGCGAGCGCTGCAATGGCGGCGAGCCACGGGGCCTTCTTGCCCAGGTGGGCGAGCTTACGAATGTCTCGAGTGCCGGTGGTGTGGTCGATGATGCCGACCACCATGAACAGGGTGGCCTTGAACATCGCGTGCGCGATCACCATCGTCAGACCGGCCAGCATGGCCTTCTCGGATCCGATGCCGACCAGGACCATCAGGAAGCCCAGCTGGCTGACCGTGCCGAACGCCAGAATGAGCTTGAGGTCGAAGGCACGGAGTGCTCTCCAGCCGGCCAGAATCATCGACAGCAATCCGAGGCTGATGACCGTGGCGCGCCACGGACCGGAGTCCGCGAAACCCGGAGCGAGACGCGCGACCAGGTAGATACCGGCCTTGACCATCGCGGCGGCGTGCAGGTACCCACTGACCGGTGTCGGCGCGGCCATGGCACCGGGCAGCCAGAAGTGCATCGGCACGATGGCCGATTTACTCAGTGCGCCGATGAGGATCAACACGATCGCCACTCCGGGCAGCCAGCCGCCCGGGGCGTTCGCGACGACGTCGGACAGGTTGTACGACCCAGCGGCCTGGCCGAGGACGATGATGCCCACCAGCATCGCCAGACCACCTGCGGTGGTGACGAGCAGAGCCTGCGTCGCGGCGCGCCGACTCGACGCGCGTTCTGCATAGTGGCCGACCAGCAGGAACGACAACACCGTCGTGATTTCCCAGAAGATGTAGAGCACGAGCATGTTGTCGCTGGTGATCAGACCGAACATGGCTCCGGAGAACGCGACCATCTCGGCGGCGAACAGGCCCAGCCTGGGCTCGTCGTCCTCGAAGTAGCGCGCGCAGTACAGCAGGATCAGCGAACCGATGCCCAGAACGAGCAACGACATGATGGCGGCGAGCGAATCGAAGCGCATGTCGATGTCCATCGACAGGCCGGGAACCCATTCGATGTGCAGCTTCTGGTCGGTGTTCCAGTTGCCGAACACCCAGATCAGGCTGAGCAGTGGCACCAGGGCCAAAGGGAAGAATGCAGTACGTCCCCACCATCGGACGAGAAGCGGCGCGAGCAGCGCGGCGGCGGCGTGCGCAAGAAGAATAGAGAGCAAAAATCACTCCGTCGTCTCGGTCGCCTCGGCTTTCGGGCCGGGGCGGTGGTCGTAGGGCGGCGATGAGTAGGGTCGTGAAATTGTGTGTGAAATCGACCTGGGTCTCCGAAGACTCGGTCTTTGAGAAATAGCGGACCGACCACCGAACGGTGGCGGGCACGTTTGTCGGTTTCCATCCTACTTTGCGTGGTCGACGGCGTGCCATGCGGTACAAACCGGACGTTTCCGATAGAGAGAGTCGATCGTCGATGAGTAATTCGAGACCCATTCGCACCGCCGGTCTTGCCTACGTTCGCCACCGCCGCATGCTTCAGACGCGGTCGACGGGCAAATCTGCCTTCTACATGGCCGGCGGCAAGATCGATCCCGGCGAGTCGCCCGAGCAGGCGCTGCACCGCGAGATCAGGGAAGAACTCGACGCCGCGGTCATCGACGTTCGGCTGCTCGGAGTATTCGAGTGCCAGGCCTGGGGCCATCCGATGGGCACCCCGCTCGAGATCACGTGTTTTCTCGCCGATCTTGCCGACGAGCCGACGCCGACCAGCGAGATCGCCGAGATTCGGTACTTCACTCGCGACGAGTACGCCGCCATGCCCGATGTCGCCCCGGGGTCGTTGATGGTGTTCGACCGAATGAAGGCCCTCGATTTGATCGACTGAAGCGCGTATGTTGGACGTGGGAGAACGTACGTTCTCCACAACCGCCGCGAAGGAGTCTCCATGACCGACCTGTCCCAGAAGGCCACCACCCTGCTCGAGCTGCACCAGCCGGGCAACCCGGTCGTCCTGCCGACCGTATGGGACGCCTGGTCCGCCAACCTCGCCGTGTCCGCCGGCTTCACTGCACTGACCGTCGGCAGCCACCCCGTCTCCGACTCGATCGGCAAGCCGGACAACGAGGGCATCACCTTCGACGAACTGCTCACCCGCATCTCCCAGATCTCCGCCGCCGTGGACGCACCGCTCTCGGTCGACATCGAGTCCGGCTACGGAGAAGACCCCAAGCGCCTGATCGACGGACTGATCTCCGCCGGAGCCGTCGGCCTCAACATCGAGGACACCGTCCACAGCGAGGGCGGCCGACTTCGTGAAGCACAGGAACACGCCGACTTCGTCGGAGCCCTCCGCGCGGCATCCGACGCCACCGACGTCCACGTCGTCATCAACGCTCGCACCGACCTGTTCGTCAAGCAGATCGGTGACGAGAACGATCGCGTCGACCGCGCCATCGCACGCCTGAAACTGGCCGCCGCTGCCGGTGCCGACTCGCTCTACCCCGTCGGCTTCCACAACGACGACGACTACAAGCGTCTCGCCGAAGAACTCCCGCTGCCCATCAACGCCATCGCCAACCCCGCCGAGGGCGACCTCTCGCACTTCGCTTCCCTCGGCGTCGGTCGCATCAGCTTCGGCCCGATCTTCCAGATGGTGCTCGCCAAGCGCGCCGAAGAAGTTCTGGCCCGCTGGAAGTGAGAGCGGCTGCGCCGCATGTGAGTGAAACTTCGTAGCCTGCTACGTGTTCAGTCTGGGGACATATGAGACACGAGATGTCCACGGACATGTGACACACGGGCTGTGATGATGCTGCGGGGCACTGTGACCGGCTATGGAGTAATCCATGGCCAGATCGGATGCCCGGATGTCGTCACCGGGTCCGGTGCCAGGCTCATTCACTCGAGCCCGTACCACCCGCAGACCAACGGCAAAGTCGAACGCCACCACCGCACCTTCAAACAGTGGCTCACCGACCAACCCACCCGGCCCGCCACCACCGCCGAGTTGCAGACATCGTGCAACCGCTACCAGAAGTTCTACAACAACGACCGCCGCCACAGTGCCGTGAACATGCCCCCGCAGCAGGCATGGAACCGCGCTGCAACCCTGGGCGGCCCGCAGCACCTACCCACCCAGGTCGACGCCACAGTCGGCACCCACTCCGTCTCCGGCTCCGGCGTGATCTCCGTCGGCGACCACACGATCTCGGTCGGACGGCCCCACGCACACACTCGCGTGACCGTCCTGCGCGACGGCAACCACATCACCACCTACACGGCCAGCGGAGAAGTCCTCGGCCACTTGCACCTGAACACCGACAAGCGCTACCAAGGACAACTCCACCGCCCCGCAGCCTAGAATCGTGTCTCACATGTATCGAGACACCCGTGTCCCACATGTATCAAGACAGCACACGTAGCCTGCTACGAGTTTCCGCTCACGACCCGTAGGCCCGCAGATGCGCCACCTGCTCGGGATCGAGTGACGGTTTGACCGTCGCCCGAGCGGTGGCGACATCGTCGGCGGTGACGTCCGCTGCGTCCATCGACCGACGCATCGCCGTCAGTGCGGCCTCGCGCAGCAGGGCCGCGCAGTCCGCGGCGGAGTAGCCGTCGAGATCGCGTGCGAGGGCTTCGAGATCGACATCCTCGGCGAGCGGGATCGACTTGCCCGACGCCTTCAGGATGTCCACTCGCGCATCGGCATCCGGCGGCGGGACGAAGACCAGGCGCTCGAGCCTGCCGGGCCGCAGTAGAGCCGGGTCGATCAGATCGGGCCGGTTCGTTGCGCCGAGAACGACGACGTCGCGCAGTGGTTCGACGCCGTCGAGCTCGGTCAGCAGTGCCGCGACCACTCGGTCGCCGACACCGGAATCCGAACTCTGCCCGCGACGCGGTACGAGGGCGTCTACTTCGTCGAGAAAGATGAGCGAGGGGGCGGAGTCGCGGGCGCGCTGAAACAGTTCGCGCACAGCCTTTTCCGAGGACCCGACCCATTTGTCCATCAGTTCCGCGCCCTTGACCGAGTGCACGCTGAGCTGGCCCGAACTGGCCAGGGCGCGCACCAGAAACGTCTTGCCGCATCCGGGTGGGCCGTACAGTAGAACCCCTCGCGGTGGCTCGATGCCCAAGCGCGCGAACGAATCCGGATGACGCAGCGGCCACAATACGGCCTCGGTCAGGGCCTGCTTGGTCTCGACCATGTCTCCCACGTCCTCGAGGGAGAGGCTGCCGATCGCCAATTCCTCGGCACCCGAGCGCGACAACGGCCGAATCACCTGCAACGCGCCGATCAGGTCGTCGTGCATCAGTGAGGCGGCGGTGGCATCGTTGGATGCCCGCGCAGCCGCTCGTAGCGCCGCTTCGCGCACCAGGGCAGCGAGATCGGCGACAACGAAACCCGGTGCCCGTGAGGCTATTTCGACAAGGTCGACATCTTCCTGAGGGACCTTCTTCAGTAGATGCTCCAGTAACGCTCTGCGACCGGCGGCATCGGGGAGAGTGAGGGTCAGTTCGCGATCGCACAGATCCTGCCCACGCACTCTGGCGTCGGTGGCCTCGGGATGTGCCGTCGTCACGATCAGTGCGAAGCCGGGAGTGTCGACGGCACGGCGCAGCACATCGAGGACGAACGTCGACGCAGGCTCCGGATCGGACGGCAGCAACGCGTCGACATCGGTGATCAGCAGCACCCCCGAGCCGGTCAGTTCGTCCACCGCAGCAGTGACGCGTTCGACGCGAGCCGACGCCTCCAATGCGCCGATCGACGGCCCGTCCAGCACGACGCATCGCCGTTCGCCGATGACGGCGCGTGCCAACGTCGTCTTGCCCACTCCGCCGGGGCCGGTGATCAGCACACCCAGATGCGGAGATGCGCCGAGGGTGGCGAGCAGTTCCGACTCGTCGAGCGCCAGTCGTAGCCACTCGGTGAGTTTGGCCTGTGCAGTGCTCATACCCACCAGGTCGGCTGCGCTGACGCGTGGCGGGGCCGCAGCTCCGGGCGTCGGAACCGATGTGGCCGAGGCCGATTCGGGTGATCCCGAGGCGACCGTGCCGCGTCCCCAGCTCACCGCAGAATTGGGTTGCACGCTCACGGGACCGCCGGAGGGTTCGACGGCCGAGACCGTCAACAGTTCGGTCGTCCACGCCACCCCGAACGTTCGCGACAGTGCCTGCGTGGCCGTCGACGTCGATGTGCCGGGCCCCAGATCGCGGGGGAGGAGCGACACGGTGTCGCCCACGGTGAGGACCTTGCCGAGTAGCGCTTGGCGCAGGGTGGCGTCGGAGATGGAACCGGTGGCCAGGGCCGATCCGGTGACCTTGACGGTTCTCGCCCCGTAGACCGTCACGGGAGCGACTGCCACAGAGGCATTTTCGCGTAGTCCGGCGTTGGAGAGCGTGACGTCGTCGAGCAGCGCGGTACCCTGCGGGATTCCGCTGGGAGCCTCGGCAACCACCGCAGCCGTACGCCGAGAACCGATGAGCGAGACGGCATCCCATTCCCGCAGACCGAGCGCCGCCAAGACCTCGGGATGGAGCCGGACGACGCCTCGTCTGGCGTCGGCAGCGGAGGTGTTCAATCGGGTGGTGAGAACGAGCTCGGGGGTTCGGGATTCGGTCACACGTCCAACCTAATGGGGTCGTCAGCTGCGCGGTCGGCGAAGTCCCAGACGCGCCTGCGACCGGCGCGCGTTGCCGGGTGACCGTCGAATGGCGCGGCGTTCCGCGCGACGCTCGGCCGGCTTCGCATCCCACGTGTACGGGCGTGCAGCCGTCCAGCGCTGCGAGCGCACCGCGAACGGAATGTGCACGAGGTAGGCGAACACCAATCCCATCAGCAGGACCAGCGGGAAGGTGATGAGCGCGGCAGCGAGCAGCGCGACCAACACCAGCAAACCGGCGGCCAAGCGCGGTGGCACCGAGACCGTCTTGAGCGCGAGAGTGGGGATGGTGCTGACGATCAGACCTGCGGTGAGGATCGACCAGCCGGCGACGACGTAGAACGAGGCCCACCAGCCGTCGCCGAATTCCTCGAACGCAGCGATCGGGGCGAGCGCGATGAGTGCACCTGCGGGTGCGGGGACCCCGGTGAAGAACTCGCGGGCGTACGCCGGGGTGTCGTCCTCGTCGAGCAGGGTGTTGAACCGGGCGAGGCGGAGCACGATGCTCACGGCGTACACCAGTGCGACGATCCAACCGCCACTACTGCCCTCGAGCAGAGTCACGTAGAGCACCAGGGCGGGCGCGACGCCGAACGAGATTGCATCGGACAGAGAATCCAGCTCGGCACCGATCTTGCTGGTGGCGTCGAGCAGACGAGCGATGCGGCCGTCCAGTGCATCGAGTATCGCAGCGGCACCGATCATCGCGAGTGCGGTTCCGAGTTGACCGTCGAGAGCGAACTTGACCGCCGACAGCCCGGAGCACAACGCGAGAATGGTGACGACCGACGGAAGCAGACGGATAGCAGCAGGCGGCTTGGCGCGTCTGGTGATCATGTCGTTTCTACTGGGGGAGCTCGGCGAGTACCGTCTCGGCACCGACCGCTCGTTGGCCGCGTTCGACGAGGAGCGTCGTCCCGGCCGGGAAGTAGGTGTCGACGCGGGAGCCGAATCGGATCAGGCCGTACGTGTCGCCGATGGAGAGCACGTCTCCGACCTTCGCGTTGTTGACGATGCGTCGAGCGATGAGACCGGCGATCTGCACCACGCCGACGTGGTGACCGGAATCGGTTTCGATGTGCATGCTGTTGCGTTCGTTGACCTCACTGGCCTCGGCCAGGTCTGCGGACTTGAACTGACCGCGGCGATGCACGACCTCGACCACGCGTCCGCCGACGGGAACACGCTGCACGTGCACGTCCAGAACGGACAGGAAGATGCTCACTCGCGGCACGGGCTGTGCACCGAGATCGAGCTCGGCGGGCGGGACGGCGGTGTCGACGAGGGTGACCAAACCGTCGGCGGGAGCGACGACGACGCCGGGGCGGTTCGGCGGCACCCGCGACGGGTGGCGGAAGAAGGTGGCGCAGGCTCCTGCGGCGACGAGCCCGGCATTGCGGACCCACTTCGACCGACGGCCGAGCACTGCGACGGCCAGGGGACCGCCGACGAAGGGCAGTCCGGCGGGGTGTAGCGGTGGAACCGTTTCGCGAACCAGGTCGACGATGTGAGCCACTCCCGTGCGGGGTGGTTGATCAATCGGGGCGGGACGGCGTGCCACGGTCTCCTCTTACTGTTGGGCGAGCTCGGATGCGGGCAGGGATTGGACGCCGGGGACTGATCGGACGGCGAACAAAACGACTGCCGGGGCCCTCACAGAGTACGTGAGCGGCCCCGGCAGTCGGGAAGTGCGAGTGAAATCAGACGCGGCTGCGACCGGTCACGAGCTTGACCAGGAACAGCAGGATGCATGCACCGAGGATGCAGGTGATGAAGCTGAAGATCAGGCCGCCACCTTCGACGTCGACGCCGAAGACCTTGAGCAGGTAACCGCCGATGAGGCCGCCGATGATGCCGACGACGATGTTCAGGATGATGCCCATCTGAGCATCGGTCTTCATGATCTTGCTGCCGATCCAGCCTGCGAGCCCGCCGATGATGATCCAGCCGATGATTCCGAGACCCAACATGTGTTGCCCCCACTTTCCGTGTGTTCGATTGCTTGTCGAAACCATGGATGCCCAGGGGCAACAAACCTGAAACCTTCCTGAGAAAAGTTATTTTCGGCTCGACTTTTCGCTTTCGGTCTTGATTCGTCGGAGCGTGCTGTTCATGCCTTCGACCAGCTCGACATCGAACTCGTCGATCCCGCCGAGGATCCGCTTGACCAGCAACGACGACACGGCCGAGGTGCCGCTGGGGGCTTCCCGCTTCTCGACGACGGTGGTTCCGGTTGCCGTAGGAGTGAGCGTGTACGACCAGGTCGTCTTGTTCTCGACGATGCGGAACGCCAGTGCCTTGTTCGGCTCGAAGGTGACGACCTTGGCGCTGGTCGGCCAGACGAGCAGGCCCTTGCGGTTGATGTTGAGCGTTCGGGTGCCCTTGCCGACGGGTCCGCCGAAGACCTTCATCTTCTTGCACTGCGGACTCCACTCGCCCATGCGCTGTAGGTCCGAGACGACCGACCACACGGCCTGCGGACTGGCATCGATGTCGATCGTGGCTTCGAGGGTCTTGCTCAACGTGGGCCTCCGGGTTGTAGGAATAGCTGCAACTGATCGTCACACCAATCGTGTGCATCCTATGTGGCCGTGACCACACTCGGCCACCATGTGAGTGAAACCTCGTAGCCCACTACGAACTTCCACTCACATGCGAGCGAAGCGAGCCAGGACGAACGCATACAGGCCGTACAGAGCGATTCCCACGCCGGCGAGGATCAACAGAACCTGCCCGTACGGCTGGGCTCCCAGGGTCTTGACAGCACCATCGATTCCGGTGGCCTTCGACGGGTCGGACTGCAGTACCGCCACGACGACGAGGATTCCCGCTCCCACGAGCGCCGTGCCCTTGGCCGCGTATCCGGCGATGCCGAGTTTGACGACCGCTCCGCTCTGGCTGCCTTCGAGGTCGTCGAGGAAATTCTTCGAGACGCCCTTGTAAACGTGGTATCCGCCGACGCCGATGACGATCAGGGCGATGACGATCAGAACGAGCTTGCCGCCACCGGATTCCATCAATCGCGCGGAGTAGCCGGCGTTCTGTTGTCCGCTGGACTTACCGGACCCGGTCGCGAAACCGTAGGTGGAGAACGCGAAGGCAATGTAGACGACGGCCAGCGCCGCCGCCTTCAGTCGATCCATCGCGCTGCCCTCGTCGGAATCGGACTTCTTGCCGACGATGGCCTCGACGATGCGCCACAGGGCCAGTGCCACGAACGCGACGACGGCAACCCACAGTGCGATTTTGCCGCCGGGCTTCTCGGCCAGTTCGGCGAGTGCTCCGGACTGGTCGGCGTTACCGCCCTGACCGAACGCCAATCGGATGGCGATGTATCCGATCAGGATGTGCAGCACTCCGCTGACGAAGTGTCCGGCCCGGGCCGCCTTCTCGAATGCACCGTTGTCCTGAACCGAATTGGCCAGTGATTTTCCTGTAGCCGATTTGCCTGTTCCCGAATGTCCCGACGTGGATTTTCCCGACGTGTTCACGAACGTTCCCCGATCAGTTGATGTGGGCCGATGTTTACCCCACGTAGAGCGGGGAGAAACGGTCTTTCGGCGCGAAACGCCGTACGAGATCCCAGCCCGGCGTTAACGCCGGGCGGACACTGATCGATGTAGCAAGCGGAGTGTCGGGACCAACGAAGAAATTGTTCGGAGTGATCCACCGTGAAATTACAGTCGATAATGCGTCGTACCAGCAGTGATCTGCCCCTGTTGAAGACCGCCAGGATGAGCGGCAGTCCGCGTACCTGGCCGGCCGAGAAGCTCGAGCGGCTGCTCACCCCGCAGGAGATCGATCTGATCAGGCGCGGCCGAATCTGACCCTGCTGTTCCCAGGCTCGACGCCGTCACTCACCTCCCATAAGGGGTCCGGTGGTGGCATGCTCATGAGGTTGACGAGCACCAGTCCTGGAGGGTCATGAAACCGGTCATTCTCAGCGTCGACGACGATCCCGGAGTATCGCGTTCGGTCGCCCGCGACCTGCGCCGCCGGTACGGCGAGCAGTACCGGATCGTGCGCGCGGAATCCGGTGCCGGGGCGCTCGATGCGCTCAAGGAGCTGACGTTGCGCGGCACTCCGGTCGCGATTCTGTTGGCCGACTACCGCATGCCGAACATGAGCGGCATGGAATTTCTCGAACAGGCCATGGATCTGTTCCCGACGGCGCGGCGAATCCTGCTCACCGCGTATGCCGACACCGACGCTGCGATCGACGCCATCAACGTCATCGATCTCGACTACTACCTACTCAAGCCGTGGGACCCACCCGAGGAAAAGCTCTACCCCGTGCTCGACGCCCAACTCGAGGCCTGGTGCGCGTACGACCACCGAGCCGTCGAGGACACCAAGATCGTCGGCCACCGATGGTCTGCGCGGTCGTCGGAGATTCGCGAGTTTCTCGCCCGCAATCGACTGCCGTACCGCTGGTACATGTCCGACGAGTCCGAGGGCGCGCGTCTGCTGGCCGCGGCCGGAGTGGCAGACGACCGGCTCCCGGTGGTCATCACCACCGAAGGTGACGCGCTGATCGAGCCGTCCGATGCCGAACTCGGCAACCGCCTGGGGCTGACGGTCTCACCGTCGGAAGAGTTCTACGACCTCGTCGTCATCGGCGGCGGCCCGGCCGGTCTCGGCGCTGCGCTCTACGGCGCGTCCGAGGGACTGCGCACCACGTTGATCGAGCGCACTGCGACGGGCGGGCAGGCCGGGCAGAGTTCACGCATCGAGAACTACCTCGGCTTTCCCGACGGCGTCTCGGGTGCACAACTCGCGGAGCGGGCTCGGCGGCAGGCGCTGAAGTTCGGTGCCGAGGTGGTCACCACGCAGGACGTCGTGGCCTTGGAGACCAACGGCGCTGCGCGGACCGTGCGATTCGCCGACGGCCGCAGCATCAGCGCCCAGACGATCATCCTGTCCACCGGCGTCGCCTACCGCCGGTTGGAGGCCCCCGGAATCGACGACTTCACCGGCCGCGGGGTGTTCTACGGGTCGGCGATGACCGAGGCAGCTCGCTGCGCCGAGCAGGACGTCTTCATCGTCGGCGGCGCGAACTCGGCCGGCCAGGCAGCGGTCTATCTTTCGCGAGGCGCGAGGTCGGTGACGATCCTGATCCGCGCGGCGTCCCTCGAAGCATCGATGTCGTACTACCTCATCAAGCAGATCGAGGAGAACCCGAAGATCAGCGTTCGGCCGTGCACCGAGGTCGTCGGCGTCTCCGGTGACGGGCACCTCGAGCAGATCACGCTGCACAACAGGGCAACCGACGAGACGACGACAGTGGACGCGCAGTACCTGTTCCTGTTCATCGGCGCGGCACCGCGCACCGATTGGCTCGAGGGCGTGCTCGTTCGTGACGATCATGGATTCGTGGTGACGGGCCCCGATCTGGTCGTCGACGGCCGCGGTCCTGCCGGGTGGACCCCCGCGCGGCTGCCGCATCACCTCGAGACCAGTGTGCCCGGGGTGTTCGCGGCCGGGGACGTTCGATCCGACTCGGCCAAACGTGTCGCGTCGGCAGTGGGAGAGGGAGCGATGGCCGTGATGTTGGTGCACAGATATCTGGCGAACCCGTGAACGCGCCCCTGTGTGATCCGGAGGAGTTGCGGACGCTGTTCTTGTTCGAGCAGCTCACCGACGCACAGCTCGCCGAGCTGTGTCGAGACGGCCGCATCGAGACGATCGAGCCGGGGCCGGTGTACGCGGAGGGCGACCCAGCGACGTGCTTCTACGTGTTGATCGAGGGCTCGGTGGTGCTCTCGAAGCTCTCGGGCGGGGAAGACCTGGTGGTCAATCGCACCTCGCAGCGTGGGGTGTATGCCGGTGCGTGGCAGGCATATCTGGGTGATCGAGTGCCGCAGACCTATCAGGGTTCGATGCGGGTGACCGCGCAGTCCCGGTTCTTCGTCCTCGATGCCGACTGCTTCGCCTCGATCGTGCGCGAGTGGTTCCCGATGGCCCTGCATCTGCTCGAGGGATTGTTCTTCGGAAACCAGAACACCAAGCAGGTCGTCGAGCAACGAGAACGCTTGTTGGCGTTGGGTTCTCTGTCGGCCGGGTTGACGCACGAGCTGAACAATCCGGCCGCGGCCGCGGTGCGGGCGACGTCCGCGTTGCGAAATCGGGTGGCGCACATGCGGCAGAAATTGGCAATGATTGCCGGCGGGACTCTCGATCGCTCGAGCTTGTCGCATCTGGTCGGACTGCAGAACGAGGCCGTGGAGTTGGTGGCCAAGGCGCCCCAGTTGACGGCCATGGAGGCGTCGGACAGGGAGGACGAGCTCGGAGAGTGGTTCGACGACAACGGAATCGACGGGGGATGGGATCTGGCCCCCACTTTCGTCTCGGCGGGTCTCGACGTGCCGTGGCTGGATCGGGTGTCGGCGACGGTGGGGGATCCGGCCATGCTCGAAGGGGCGATCAGGTGGCTCAACTACACGGTGGAAACCGAGTTGTTGATGAACGAGATCTCGGATTCGACCACTCGCATCTCCACTCTGGTCGGCGCAGCCAAGCAGTATTCGCAGATGGATCGAGCGCCGTACCAGACCGTCGACGTGCGGGAACTACTCGACAGCACGCTGATCATGCTGGGGCGCAAGATCGGTGACGATATCCGCGTGGTGAAGGAATACGACCCGTCGGTGCCGCCGATTCCCGCATATGCCGCCGAGCTCAATCAGGTGTGGACCAATCTGACCGACAACGCGGTGCAGGCCATGGAGGGCCGCGGCACACTCACCGTCCGCACACTTCTCGACGACGATCAGGTGCAGATCGAGGTGTGCGACACCGGACCCGGTGTGCCGGAGGACATTCGGTCACGAATATTCGAGCCGTTCTTCACCACCAAGGCCGTCGGTGAGGGCACGGGACTGGGTCTGGACATCTCGTGGCGGATCGTGGTGAAGAAACATCAGGGCGATCTGCGAGTGGTGTCCGAGCCAGGGGACACCCGGTTCATCGTGCGACTGCCCGTTCATCCAGCAATCGAGGAGGCATCATGACAATCGACGGTATCGATCCGACGGTCCCGCCGTCCGGTCCGGGCTGCGTGGAGTGCACGCAGACGCAGGGGTGGTGGGTGCATCTGCGGCGATGTGCGCAGTGCGGGCACATCGGGTGCTGTGACTCGTCTCCGTCGCAGCATGCCAGCAAGCACGCCGAATCCACTCGGCACCAATTCGTGCGCAGCTACGAGCCCGGTGAGGACTGGTTCTACAACTACGAGGACGAGCAGATGTACGACGGGCCCGAACTTGCTCCGCCGCAACATCATCCGCTCGATCAGACGGTTCCGGGCCCCCGTGAACGGGTGCCCTCGAATTGGCAGAGTCTGATCAACTGAGTGGGCGGGGCCGACTGAACAGTCGATTTCGCCCGGATGAACACCGCAAATCCAGCGCGCACTGTGGGTAATCTCGCAGCATGACCTTGATTGCGGAGGACCTGCTGCTGTTGTTGCTCGACGACGAATCGGGCAAGCCATCGGCCGATTCCACCAAGTTGCCCCGTGTTCTCGCGGGTGCGCTGGTCGTCGAGCTCGCCCTGGGCGGGTCGCTCCGCATCACCGGTCCCGGTGAGCAGACCAAAAAGGACCACGTCGTCGTCGCGGGAGATCCGCCCGCAGACCCGTTGCTGCGCCGGGTGTTCGATCTCGTGGCAACGGCGTCGCGGCCGATGAAGCCGCAGAAGGTGATCGAGAAGTCGCAGAAGAACCTGGCGAAGGAACTGGCTGCGCGTCTGGTCGCGCAGGGTTTCGTCACCGAGAAGCAGGACAAGGTCTGGGGACTGTTCCCGACGATGACGTGGCCGGCTCGCGACACCTCTCGGGAGAAGGTGCTGCGGGATGCACTGCGTAGTGCCCTCGTCGACGACACGACGCCGACGCCGCATTCGGCTGCCCTGATCTCACTGATCTCGGCAGTCGATCTGACGCACAAGGTCATCGTCGACGCCGACAAGAAACTACTGAAGACCAGGGCCAAGCAGATCGCCGAGGGTGAGTGGGCGGGTGCGGCTGTCCGCAAAGCGGTCTCGGACGTCAATGCCGCGGTGACGGCAGCGATCATGGTTCCCGTCATCGTTTCGACCACGAGCAGCTGAGGCGAAATGAGAAGCATTGCGATTCTGTTGTTCGACGACGTCGAGGTGCTCGATGCCTGCGGGCCGTTCGAGGTGTTCTCGGTGGCCAATCGGGTGGCCCAACGTGCCGGTGGCGCGGTGCCTTTCGACGTGACGCTCGTCGGGCTCGAAAACGGAGCGGTACGCGCGCGAGGTGGGATGAGGATCGGCGTCGACACCACGATCGACGATCCACGGACCTACGACCTCGTCCTGATTCCCGGGGGTGTCGTCGACGCGGTCGAAGCGGACGGCCGAGTTCTTCAGTGGCTGCAGCGACTTCGACCCACCGCAGAAGTTGTCGCATCGGTGTGCACCGGTGCGTTCGTTCTCGCCGCGGCGGGCCTGCTCGATTCGCGTCCGGTCACCACGCACTGGGAGGACCTCGACCTGTTGCGCACGCGCTGGCCTGCGCTGGCTGTGCACGAGGGAGTTCGATACATCGACCACGGTGATTTGGCGACGTCGGCCGGTATCAGTGCGGGCCTGGACCTTGCACTGCATCTGGTCGCGCGGTGGACGAGCACCGATCAGGCTCTCGCCACCGCGGGCCAGATGGACTACGACTGGTCAGGCGCTGAGCACCCGTAGGACCAGGGCGACGACGGCGAACACGGCCAGGCCTGCCGCCGGCCCGAATTCCTTGTCCTTGACGCGCAGGTGCGCGACGACTGCTCCGACGAAGTACGCGATGACGCCGATGGCTGCCGCGACCCCGATCGGCCACGCGAACAGGCCGACGAGCAGGCCGACGGCACCGAGGATCTCTGCGTAGGCCAACCACGGAATCTTGTCTGCGGGCACGCCCACCTGCTCGAGCATCGGGACGACGGAGGGGTTGCGCGTCAGCTTCCCGACGGCGGAGAACGAGAGTGCCACGGCCAGCAGCACCGATACGACGACTGTTGCGATGAACATGAGCCCTGCTTTCATTTCTGAGGCCACTAGTGAATCAGAAGTGGCAAGGCAGACAGTAGCACTTCGGTACGGTG
This sequence comes from Rhodococcus sp. KRD175, assembly GCF_017168275.1. Classification (NCBI taxonomy): domain Bacteria; kingdom Bacillati; phylum Actinomycetota; class Actinomycetes; order Mycobacteriales; family Nocardiaceae; genus Rhodococcus; species Rhodococcus sp. KRD175. The sequence continues at coordinate 63,589 of NZ_JABFAQ010000004.1, read as the reverse complement.
GGGTCATGGCCGCGAACGAACCCACTCACGAACCTCGTGCCTGCGACGGAGCCTTGACCAAAGCGTTCGGCTTCCTCGGCAAGCGATGGAACGGAATTCTGCTGGCCACCCTGATGAACGGGGCGATGGGATTCGCGGACCTACGCCGGGCCGTCGGTGGCATCAGCGATTCGGTCCTGTCCGAGCGGCTCGGAGAGCTCGGCAAAGCCGGCCTGGTTCAGCGAACAGTGGATCACGGACCGCCGCTGTCGGTGCAGTACAGCCTGACTCAGTCCGGTGCGGCGCTGCTGCCGTCCCTGCAGGCACTGACCGACTGGGCTTCGAAAAACCTCTGACCCCCGCGAACATGTCGCGAGGGCCAGAGATCGGTGGGTGAGAAGGCGTTCAGTCCGCGTTCTTGCTGACGTTCTGGCCTTCGGCCGAATCTGCGAACTCCTGAGTGTCGAACACTTCGCCGCCCAGGGGATCGACCGGCGCGTTGTCGCCGGAGTACTCGACCGCACCCGTCTCGGGGTGAATCTCGAGTTGTTCGGTGGGCACCTCGTGCACCGCCAGTACGACGCTGCCGTCCGTGCGCGGCGGCGTCACCCCTTCCCGAGACGGTGCCAAGCCGGAGAATGTCGACGAAATCCCGGCACTCACTCGCTTGCGTGCCGCCGGTGACACCGGTGCTGCCTGAGGCTCGTCCTCCCCGACATCGGGTGTCGCGGTGACGCGCAGGTACCGCGGGGTGGTGGCGACGTCGTAGCGGAAGGCCTTGAGCATCGACACGCATGCCAGCACCAACACGATCGAGAACGGTACTGCCGTGGCTATCGACATCGTCTGCAGGGCAGTCAGAGAACTGGTTCCTCCGATCAGCAGCAGCACGGCCGCAGCCACGCCCTGCAGGACGGCCCAGTAGACCCGCGTGATCTTCGGGGTTTCCAGCTCGCCGCCGGTCGCGAGGATGTCGATCACCAGCGAGCCGGAGTCCGAGGACGTCACGAAGAAGAACACGATCACAGCAATGGCTATGACGCTGGTCAACGCCGCAATCGGCAGACCGTCGAGCACCTGGAACAGACTGGTGTTGGTGTTCACGGCCCCTTCGGCGTCGAGCAGATCGCCGTCGTTGCGCTGACGCAGAATGCCCGTGTCACCGAAGATCGTGAACCACAGCGAACCGACGATGGTCGGTGCAAGCAGTACGCCGAAGACGAATTCACGGATGGTGCGACCGCGAGAGATGCGGGCGATGAACATGCCGACGAAGGGTGCCCAGCTCATCCACCAGCCCCAGTAGAAGATGGTCCAGCCGCCGGCCCAACCGTCGTCGGAGAACGGAGAGGTGCGCAGCGCCAACTCGGGCAGGGCCTGGACGTAACCGCCGAGATTCTGCACCCAGGACTGCATCAGGAAGAGCGTCGGGCCGAGGAGCAGCACGAACAGGGCGAGCGCAGCTGCCAGACCCATGTTGATGTTGGACAGCCACTTGAGGCCCTTGGACACTCCACTGACCACCGAGAAGGTGGCGATGCCGGTGATGGCGGCGATGAGCAGGATGACGAACCAGTTGGTGGTCTCCACCCAGCCGAGGTATTCCAGCCCCGCCGAAATCTGCTGTACACCGAATCCGAGCGAGGTCGCCACACCGAACAGGGTGCCGACGATGGCGACCGTATCGATGGTGTGCCCGATTGCGCCCTCGATGCGCTTGCGGCCCAGCAGTGGCTCGAGCAGCCAACGCACGGTCAGCGGGCGACCCTTGCGGTAGGTCATGTACGCCATACCGAGGCCGACGACCACGTAGATGGCCCATGCGTGCAGACCCCAGTGGAAGAGCGTCAGCTCCATCGCCTGGCGTGCGGACGCGTCGGTGCTGCCGGGGATGCCTCCGGCCTCGGGTGGTGTCACGTAGTGCGAGAGGGGCTCGGCGACGCCGTAGAACACCAGGCCGATGCCCATGCCGGCGCTGAAGAGCATCGCGAACCAGGACAGGACGCCGAACTCCGGCTTCTCGTCGTCTCGGCCCAGGCGAATATTGCCGACCCTACTGAGGCCGCAGTACAGCGCGAACAGTACGAAGCCGGTCGCGGCGAGGATGTACCACCAGCCGACGCCGGACGTGATCGCCTTGTTGAGTGTGTCGAACGAATCCGCCGCGGTGCTCGAATAGACCACGGAGAAGGCGATCATGACGAAGATGATGACGGACGCGGGCACGAAGACCGGTTTGAGCAGGCCGCCCCACGCTTCCTTTACTGCTTTCACTTACTTGACTTCCTTACAACTCGAGTCGAGGTGATCGGCTGACCACTATCGGTATGCCGTTCTTTTTCCCTTGTTTTGGTCAAGTACCGGTAATCACCATAAACGACGTCGGCGCGGGCGGCGAAACGTGACCGAGCCGGTGAGCTGGGGAGACAGGCCCGCGTCGAAAGTCTGCCGAGTCGCCGCGAGCACCCGAACGGACTACAGTTCTGTCGATGTTGCGGTCTCGCCCGGTCGTCCCCTTGTGGAGTCGATGTGCCGCGAGTAGCACTGCTGCACAGGAGATTCCGTGAATCCCGGCCAGCTGCAGCCGGGTGCGGAGTTCGCCGGCTTCCGGGTGCAGCGTCGCCTCGGGGTCGGCGGCATGAGTGAGGTGTACCTCGTACTCGGCCGCGGACACGATCGGCTCGAAGCTCTGAAGATCCTCGACCGCGACGCCTCGCGCTCGCCGCGACTGCGCACCAAATTTCGGACCGAGGCCACGGTGGCCGAGCTGCTGGTGCATCCGAACATCGTGTCGGTGCACGAACACGGTGAGTTCGAGGGCCAGTTGTGGATGTCGATGCACTACGTCGACGGGTACAGCGCGGCGCGGTTGGTCGCTCGCGGTCAGATCGCTCTCGACGTCTCCCGCGTGGCACGCATCGTCGCCGAGGTGGCCAAGGGCCTCGACTACGCCCACTCGAACGGCGTCCTGCACCGCGACGTCAAGCCGTCGAACATCCTCATCTCCACCGAGCGGGTGGACGGGTACGAGCAGGTGTTGTTGTCCGACTGGGGAATTGCGCGTCTGGTCGACGACTCGACGCCGCTGGTCGTCGGCGGAACGGTGCTGGCGTCCATCCACTACGCGGCACCGGAACTGCTTCGCGGGGGAGTGCTGAGCGCGCAGACCGACGTCTACGCATTGGGGGCGACGCTGGTCGAATTGCTGACCGGGCGAACGCCGTACCCGTTGGCCACGCCGCTCGCGATCACCGCCGCACATCTGTCGGCCGAACCTCCTGCGGTGACGCGGCGCCGCCGATCACTGCCGCGGGGTCTCGACGCGGTGGTCGCACGCGCGTTGGCCAAGGACCCGGCGGATCGATTCCAGACCTGCGTGGAGCTTGCCGACGCCGTCGCTGCTGCTGTTTCTGCCGGAGTGCCGGAGCCGCCGGCGCGACGCTCACCGTTCACCCGCTCGCGATGGCTCAGGTTTTCTTGACTCCATGAGCAGGGCCCCGCATCGGGTCGATGCGGGGCCCTGGCTCGAGAGGGGGTTGGGAAGGGTCACTCCTCCGGTTCGGTCGGACGGTTGGCCACCACCGGGTACTGGCCGGTGTAGCCCATTCGTTCCTCGGCCACCGAGAGCACCTTGGTGCGCACCAGGAACCAGCCGCCGATCAGTGCGGGGATGATGACGACGAGGGTCGCGATGGTCCACGAGCCGATCGGGGCATCGAAGGCCATCAGGACCAGCACGCCGAACAGGAACACCAGCGTCGCGTAGCTCGTGTACGGCGCACCGAACAGTCGGAACTTGGGCCGCTTCAGGATGCCCTTCTTGGACCAGCGGTACAGCTGAATCTGGCACAGCACGATGGTCGCCCAGCTGGCGATGATGCCCAGTGCGGACATGTTGAGCACGATCTCGAAGGCCTCGCCGGGGGCGATGGCGTTGAGGGCGACACCGAACAACGTGATGAAGCAGGTCAGCAGAATGCCGCCGAACGGCACTCCGCCCTTGGTCATCTTCTTGGTGAACTCCGGCGCACTACCGTTCATCGCCATCGACCGCAGGATGCGGCCGGTCGAGTAGAGACCGGCATTGAGGCTGGACAGCGCCGCGGTGAGCACCACGATGTTCATGATGGTGCCCGCGCCCCCGAGGCCGATGCTCGAGAAGAACGTCACGAACGGCGAGGTACCGGCCTGATATGCGGTGTACGGCAACAGTAGTGCGAGCAGTACCAGCGAGCCGACGTAGAACAGTGCGATACGGGCGATGACCGAGTTGATCGCCCGCGGCATGATCTTCTCCGGGTTCTCGGTCTCACCGGCGGCGGTACCCACCAGTTCCACTGCAGCATAGGCGAACACGACGCCCGAGATGACGATGACCAGGGGCCACGCGCCGGACGGGAACAGACCGCCGTTGTCGGTGATCAAGCTGATTCCGGGCATCTCGGAGCCGACGGGGATGCGGCCGGCCAGGAAGACGATGCCGACGATCAAGAAGGTCACCAGCGCGATGACCTTGATCATGGCCGCCCAGAACTCCATTTCACCGAACCACTTGACCGACACCAGGTTCAGGCTCATCACCAGAACCAGTGCGACCAAGGCGATGGCCCACTGCGGAATCACCTCGAAACTTCCCCAGTAATGCATGTAGGTCGCGATGGCCGTGACGTCGACGATGGCCGTCATCGCCCAGTTGAGGAAGTACATCCACCCGGCGACGAATGCGGCCTTCTCGCCGAAGAACTCGCGAGCGTACGAGACGAAGCTGCCCGACGACGGGCGGTGCAACACCAATTCGCCGAGGGCGCGGAGAATGAAGAAGACGAAAATTCCACAGAGGGCGTAGGCGAGGAACAGGCCGGGGCCGGCACTGGCGAGGCGTCCGCCCGCGCCGAGGAACAGGCCGGTGCCGATTGCGCCACCGATCGCGATCATCTGCAACTGTCGAGGTTTGAGGCCCTTGTGGTAGCCCTCTTCCTCGTGGTCCATCGCCGAGTTGTCGTACGACGTGTCGACCGTATCGGACATATTCGATCCTCACTGTCGCTTTTGCGGGGGTTTGCCCGAATTTTTCGGGTGTCGAAACCGTTGTCGCTCAACGGTATTAGCGTCGCGGGTTCGATGCACAGTATTCGGATGTTAACAATGCGTCCGGGTGTGAACAGTGTGTGACGGATACCGGCTCGGCCGAGCATCTGCTCGAGACCTGCGTCCCGCGGTGGCGTCGAGCATGGGGGGTGCGGCGGTTCGCTGGCGGCGGACGACCTTGCACTCACCATGGGCGAGTGCTAGAAATGCAGTTGGCACTCTCGACACGTGAGTGCCAGGTCGGGACACGGTGAGGCCGGGGAATCAACGACACCCCTGGTCGTCCGTCGCGGGCACCGAGCTCGGCCAGCAATGTGTCACCCCCAATCCGGAGGATCACTTCGCAATGGCCAAGATCATCGCGTTCGACGAAGAGGCACGCCGTGGCCTCGAGCGAGGCCTCAATGCCCTCGCCGACGCAGTAAAGGTGACGTTGGGCCCCAAGGGTCGCAACGTCGTACTCGAGAAGAAGTGGGGAGCTCCCACGATCACCAACGATGGTGTTTCCATCGCCAAGGAGATCGAGCTCGAAGATCCCTACGAGAAGATCGGTGCCGAGCTCGTCAAGGAGGTCGCCAAGAAGACCGACGACGTCGCAGGCGACGGCACCACCACCGCTACCGTTCTCGCTCAGGCACTCGTCCGTGAAGGCCTGCGCAACGTCGCAGCCGGCGCGAACCCGCTCGGCCTCAAGCGCGGCATCGAGAAGGCTGTTGCAGCCGTCACCGAGTCGCTGCTCGCGTCCGCCAAGGAGATCGACACCAAGGAGCAGATCGCTGCTACCGCTGGCATCTCCGCAGGCGACCCGTCCATCGGCGAGCTCATCGCCGAGGCAATGGACAAGGTCGGCAAGGAAGGCGTCATCACGGTCGAGGAGTCCAACACCTTCGGCCTGCAGCTCGAGCTCACCGAGGGCATGCGCTTCGACAAGGGCTACATCTCGGCGTACTTCGCCACCGATGCAGAGCGTCAGGAAGCCGTCCTCGAAGACGCGTACATCCTGCTCGTCAGCTCCAAGATCAGCACCGTCAAGGACCTGCTGCCGCTGCTGGAGAAGGTCATCCAGTCCGGCAAGCCGCTCGTCATCATCGCCGAGGACGTCGAGGGCGAAGCTCTCTCCACACTCGTGGTGAACAAGATCCGTGGCACCTTCAAGTCCGTCGCCGTCAAGGCTCCCGGATTCGGTGACCGTCGCAAGGCGCAGCTCGCCGACATCGCCATCCTCACCGGTGGCGAGGTCATCAGCGAAGAGGTCGGCCTCTCCCTGGAGACCGCCGGACTCGAGCTGCTCGGTCAGGCACGCAAGGTCGTCATCACCAAGGACGAGACCACCATCGTCGAAGGCTCGGGAGATTCCGACGCCATCGCCGGTCGCGTCAACCAGATCCGCGCCGAGATCGAGAACTCCGATTCCGACTACGACCGCGAGAAGCTGCAGGAGCGCCTGGCCAAGCTGGCCGGTGGCGTTGCAGTCATCAAGGCCGGAGCGGCAACCGAGGTCGAGCTCAAGGAGCGCAAGCACCGCATCGAAGATGCAGTGCGCAACGCCAAGGCAGCCGTCGAAGAAGGCATCGTCGCCGGTGGCGGCGTGGCACTGCTCCAGGCAGCGCCCGCACTCGACAACCTCAAGCTCGACGGTGACGAGGCAACCGGCGTGAACATCGTTCGCGTCGCACTGTCCGCCCCGCTCAAGCAGATCGCATTCAACGCAGGCCTCGAGCCCGGCGTCGTTGCGGACAAGGTCTCCAACCTGCCCGCAGGTCACGGCCTCAACGCCGCGACCAACGAGTACGAGGACCTGCTCGCTGCAGGCATCAACGACCCGGTCAAGGTCACCCGCTCGGCACTGCAGAACGCAGCGTCCATCGCGGCTCTGTTCCTCACCACCGAGGCCGTCGTCGCCGACAAGCCCGAGAAGGCCGGAGCGCCCGCTGGCGATCCGACCGGTGGCATGGGCGGCATGGACTTCTGAGTCCCGTCTTGCACTGAAGAAGCCCGGCACCTTTCGAGGTGCCGGGCTTTTTCACGTTCGAATCGGGTGCAACCAGCCGCGCTCAGCGCGGTCGGCTGCACCCGATGTGCTGTAGTCAGTCCCGGTGATACGCGATGTTGACGACGTTGCCGTCGGGAGCGCGAACGAAGAAGGGGCGCACACCCCACGGCTCGGTCGTCAATGGGTGCACGATCTCGTAGCCCAGTTTCAGCGCTTCGGCGTACGCGCCATCGACATCGTCGGTGTGCACCGACATCACCGAATCCTCGGGTGCGCTCCGGTCGCTCGTCACCAGCTGAACGCTCACCGGGCGATCGGGTGACGACAGCCGCGCGACCCACCCCATATCGAACTCCTCGGATTTCAGACCGAGAAACTCGGTGTAGAACGATTTGGCCTCGTCGACGTCCGGAACCCGCAGGTTGGTGATGATGCTCGTCGTTTTCATCGAACTCCCTTTCCGAACGTGGGCCGGTCGGAGACCCGGGAGGTTCGACGCTAGCAGCGGAGTTGCCGGCTGTTCGGTGGTTAGTGTGGGTCATGACGCGAATCCGCTCGATGACGGTCGCACTCGCTCTGGCAGCGGCCGTCGCGGGCTGCTCCACCTCGGGAACTGCCACGCCCGTATCTGCACCGACCACAACCGATGTCACCGCCACCATCGATCGAGCCGCGCCGACGACTACAACGCCAACCACTACCTCGAGTGCCGCCGAGCCGTACGTTGTCGGCAGCACCCGGGTCACGGGATCGACAGCGCGTGCGACTTACGACGTCGCGATTCCACAGCTGAGCGGCGGCAATCCGGCCGTGACAGCCGAATTCAACGAGTCGATGCGCGCGGCGTTGCAGGACCAGATCGACCGCGACTACGGGAACGACTTCGCCCTCAGCGACGGCTATTCGAAGGGGCAGGCCCACGTCGGTCGACGCGTGATCAGTGCCGAACAGATCACCGATTGGATCGCTGTGCCGCCCGGAGCGCACGGTAATTCACTGCTTGCGACCGTGACGATCGATGCCGATACGGCGCAGCCGATCTCCCTCGGCGATGCCTTCACCGATCTGGATGCCGGCTTGTCTCGACTGTCCGATCGAGCAGCGGCAATTCTCCCGTCCACCCGCGCAGGCGACAGCTTCGAGCGCTCGGGCATCGAGCCGACGGAGGCCAACTTCGCGAACTGGACGGCATCGCCGGACGGTATGAACATTCACTTCGGTGACTACCAGGTGGGGGCCTATGGCATCGGCCTCATCACGATCACGGTCCCATGGACCGACCTGTCCGACGTCCTCGCTCCCGGCATGGAGGACGTGCTGAGCAGCTGACCCTGGGCCCGACAATGCGAGCATGGACCCATGATGATTCGCGCAGGGGTGCTGGACGTTGCCTACGACCGCGTCGGTGATCCGTCCGGCCGCTCGGTGGTACTGATGCACGGGTTTCCGTACGACCCGCGCGGTTACGACGACGTCGCCAGGCTGCTCGCCCAGTCCGGTTACGACGTGGTGGTGCCGTACCTGCGCGGCTTCGGGCCCACCCGGTTCGTCGACGGAGACACGATGCGCTCGGGTGAGCAGGCTGCGATCGGCCACGATCTTCGCGAGCTGATCCTCGCCCTGGAGCTGAACGACCCCATCGTCGCCGGTTACGACTGGGGTGGGCGAGCGGCGTGCGTCGTCGCCGCGCTGTGGCCGGAACTGGTGTCGGGTCTGGTGAGCGTCTCCGGATATCTGGTGCAGGACATCGCTGCCGCTGTGTCCACGCCGGTGCCGCCGCACCTCGAGAAGCGATACTGGTACCAGTACTACCTGCACTCCGAGCGGGGTCGGGCCGGGCTCACGGCCTACCGCGCAGAGATCGCGCAGACGCTGTGGACGGACTGGTCGCCGACGTGGAGGTTCGGGGATTCCGAATTCGCGGCCACCGCGCCCTCGTTCGACAACCCCGACTTCGTGGACGTGTCCGTGCACTCGTATCGGCACCGATACGGCATCGAGGCCGGGGACGCCGCCTATGCAGAAACGCAGGAGTTGCTGACACGGCAACCGGCGATCACGGTGCCCACGGTCGTGATCGATCCGACCGAGGACACCGTCGCCTCGCTGTACGGCAGCCCGGACCACACGGCGCACTTCACCGATCTGATCGATGTTCGCCAGGTCGATTGCGGCCACAACCCGCCTCAGGAATTGCCTGGGCAGTTCGCCGACGCCGTCATGACGCTCGGCCAGGTGATCCGGGATCGCGAAAGGAACTAGTCGACCGCGAGTTCGCCCAGTTCGTTCCAGTCGGTGCCGTCGACTTCCTGGCTGATGATCTTCGGCGTCTCCACCAGGTACGGCGGAAGATCCTTCTGGGCCTGCTTGAAGTGATCCGAATTCACATGGGCGGCACCGGCATCCGGGTCCTTGAACGCCTCCACGAGGACGTACTCGGTGGGGTCGTCGAGGGTGCGCGACCAGAAGTACCAGAGGCATCCTTCCTCGGCCTGGCAGGCTTCGGTGAAATCGCGCGAGATCTCGGGCCAGTTGTCGGCGTGCTCGGGCTTCACCTTGAACTTGGCGGTGATGAAGATCAACGTTGCTCCCTGTGGTTGTAGTGACGAATCTGGGTTGTACCCGATTTCACGGTACGAGAATCGCGCGGCCGCGAACCCGACCGTTGTCGAGGTCGTCGATGGCACTCTGAAAGTCGTCCAAGGCGTACGTCTGCGTGTGCAGGTTGACGGCACCACGGGCGGCGAGGGACATCAAGTCGCACAGGTCGTTGTAGGACCCGACGAGATTGCCGACGATGTTCTTCTCCGCCGACACCAGGTCGATGGTCGGCACGTCGACGTTCTCGCCGTACCCGATGACGTGATAGTCGCCGGCCCGCCTCGTCATGGCCAATCCCTCTGCGGTGGAGCCGTTCTCGCCGACGAAGTCGAGTACCACCTCGGCTCCGAAGCCGCCGGTGAGTTCCATGACCTGGTCGACCTGACTGCCGTCGGCGACCACCGCGTGATCGGCCCCCAAGGTGAGCGCGAGTTTCACGGCGTCGGCATTGCGGTCGATGACGATCAGCTCGGCGGGCGACAGTGCCTCGAGTACCTGAATGCCGATGTGGCCGAGGCCACCTGCTCCGATGACGACGCACTTGTCGCGGGGAGTCAGACGCCGGGCCGCCTTCGCGGCCGCGTGATAGGCCGTCAGGCCGGCGTCGGCGAGCGCAGCGACCGCGGACGGTTCGAGCGAATCGTCGATCTTGACGACGGTTCGCGCATTGGTCCGTAGGTAATCGGCGTATCCACCGTTGGTGTCGATACCCGGGAAATCGCTCGTCTCGCAGTGGACGTCGTCGCCCGAGCGGCACGCCCGACACAACCCGCACGTGACGAGTGGATGCAGAATCACCTTGTCGCCCTCGCGGACGTTGGTGACGGCCGATCCGACGGCATGTACCCACCCGGCGTTCTCGTGGCCGATCGTGTACGGCAGTGTGACGCCGGATTTCTCGGCCCACTGGCCTTCGAGGATGTGCAGATCGGTACGGCATACGCCGGCACCGCCGATCCTGACGATGACGTCGAGTGGACCCTGTACTTCCGGAATCGGAACCTCGGTCATCTCCAGATTCTTGTGATATCCGACGACCTGGACGGCGCGCATCGAACTCATGAAACATGCTCCTGTGTAGTGCGGAGGGGGACAGTGAGAGTGGTGAGAGGAACGAACGCGCCCTCTTCGCGAGGGACTTGCTGTTCCTCTGCGCCGGGGTAGCGGGTCTGCAGCAATCCGCGGCAGAAGTGCGCATTACCGTCGATCGAAACGCGGGTGGCGCGGGCGCGTCGCATCACCATCGTCAGGTCGCCGGTGTGTGGACGACCCGCATGATCGACCAGTGCCGGTGCGGCCGGATCGGTCCGCAGGCCGAGAGCCTCGCGGCGGCGAAGCAGCGCGGTCGAGGTGCGATCGTCCGGTAGATCTCCGAGAACCACTGCGGCCAAGTCGTTCTCGGTCGAGTCGGGATTGGCGCGCAACCACGCCATGAGCGACCGTTCCATCGCCGCCACATAGGCCTTGCGGCGAAACGTCGCGCGTAATTCCTCGAGATCCTCCTCGGCCTCGTGTCCGAAGGTGCCGCGGTAGCCGGCGTCGGCGGCGAGGCCGGCATTGATCTTGTCCGAGTCGTGGTGATCGTCCAGTTCGACGAGAACGTGCTCGGTCCACGGCAACGCCGTCAGCACGTCCTTGGAGTCTCCCGCCATCAGATACGCGAAGTTCGGCGAACAGAACGACGTCGGCAGTCGAAGATGAACGTGCACAGTGCCCTCGTCGACGTCGAGCGACCGGACGAAGCCGAGATCGGTGATGGGCTCGTCCAATTCGGGATCCAGGACGACTCCGAGGGCGGTGTACGCCTCGTCCTTCCTGGTGGTCACAGCAGTCGTCACGTCACACCGCCGCGAGATCGGCGCGCTCGGGCTGACGCGGTCCGGTCTCGGTCTCGTCGGCGTCGGGCAACTGCAGTTCGGCCGGCACCGGGATGTCGTAGAGCTTGGCGGCGTTCAGTCCGAGCACCTTCTTCTTCTGTTCGAGCGTGATCGGTGCGTATTCGTCGAGGGACTCGTGGATCTGGAAGTCGACGAACCCTTCGACCAACCACTTGGGCGTCCACAGCGCGTAGTCCGAGGAGAAGAAGATGCGGTCCTCGCCGAGCCAGTAGAGCAGTTCGCCCATGATCTGACCGAAGTACTTCGGCCGCGTGTGCATGAACGGGATGGCCACCGCGAGGCCGGCGTACACGTTGGGCTCCTGGGTGGCGATCCAGCAGAAGTCCTCCAGGCGCGGCAGTCCGCAGTGTTCGACGACGAAGTTCAGATCGGTGAAGTCGGTGGCCACGTGGTCGACGTCTGCGACGTCGAACGCATCGCGATCGAGCGGACGGATGGTGGGTCCCTTGTGCACGTGGATGTTCTTGATGCCGACCTCGCGGCACACGTCGAGGTAACGCCGAGTCCAGTCGTCGTCGAGCTTGTAACCGCGAGAATCGCCGTGCCAGTCGGCCGTGTAGAGCTTGACGCCCTTGAGCCCGAAGCGTTCTGCGTCCGCACGCAGCTGGTCCAGGCCACGTTCGCCGTTGCGTGGGTCGAAGTGATGGTTGTAGGTCAGCTTGTCCGGGTGAGCTGCAGCGAGCGCCGATGCCTCGTCGGTCTGGCCGAACCCGCGGTGATAGAACTCGCCCAGGTGAGCGGGCTGGAAGATGGCGTGGTCGACGTACCCGATCTCGAACAGGTCGCGCATCAACCGATCGCCGCCCTGGTAGAGGTACTCCTCGTAACTCCACAGCTCGCTCTCGGGGGAGAGGTTGCGGTGGTAGTCGTAGAAGCAGTCGATGAACTGCTTGCCGTGGATGTTGCGTTGGTTCTCCTGCCGCGCATCCCAGAGCGCGACGTGGGCGTCCACGATGAAGTAGTTCTCGCCGTTCTTGCTGTACATGGCTGACCTCCAGAGACTGTGCGTGACGTCTGTCACAAGCGATCTGTCGATGACGGTAGGCGCGGCTGAGGCTCGGCGAAATGGAGTGATGTCTCAATTCGAGACGCTGGTTTCGGATCCATGGCGACCAGCGAATGTAACCTGAATCACATGGCAGATCCCGAGGGTCTCGTGCGGGCCCGCTTGCACTCGGAGCCCCTCGCTGCCGTGTCGCATCGGTTGCTCGCATCGTGGCACCGAAGCCAGGAATTCGGAGTGCCACTCGAAGACGTCGTACCTGCATTTTCGGGCACCTACGACGGCGAATCGCTGTTCTACCGATGTGGGCGCGAGGTGCTCGACGGACTGCGCGACACGTTGGCGAACGAGCCGGTGTCGATGATGCTGACCGACGCCGACGGTCTGGTGCTCGATCGAGTGAGCGCGGACCGCGAGCTGTTGGCCGCGCTCGACCGTGTGCATCTGGCCCCCGGCTTCTCGTACGGCGAGAACCAGGCGGGCACCAACGGTCTCGCCCTCGCACTCGCCGATCGAATTCCCGCAGTGGTGCGCGCCTCCGAGCATTACTCGCTCTCGCTCACCGGATACACCTGCGCCGCGGCACCGGTGCTGAACCCGATGACGGGCACCGTGGAGGGCTGCGTCAACCTCACCACGTGGTCGGAGTCGTCGACGGATCTGCTGCTGGCCCTTGCTCAGTCGGCGGCAGGGAACACTGCGGCGATGATGCTCGCGCGAGCGCAGGGACAGCATGCGCGTCCGGCTCCACGTGGGACGGTCTTTCGCGTCGAGGCGTCATCGGGTCGGCCGGGTGCGGGCAGCGTCCCGACGCTGTCGACGCGGTGGAATCAGGCTCTCGCGTCCTCCGAAACAGCTCTGAGCCAACATGATTCGGTCCTGCTGGTAGGAGAACCGGGAACCGGACGTGCCACGATTCTGGCCCGAGCGCTGCGTACCATCCGCCCACGGGGTCGAATTCTGAGTGCCGGAGTTCCGGCGGCGCGCGACGTCGACGCCTGGCTGGATCTGTGGACGCCCGAGCTGCCCAAGCCGGACACCGCCGTGATCGTCCGCGACGTGGACCGGCTGCCGGCGCGAGGGGCGGACGCGTTGGCGGAACTGATCTCTCGCGTCGGTGACGGCGTGCCCGTCACCCTGACGGCCTCCGATTACGACGCTGTTCCCGCTGCCCTGGCGCAGCTGGTGCGTTCGGTCGTCGAGGTCCCGCCGCTGCGCGATCGGCCCGAGGACATCGCTCCGCTCGCTCGGCATCTGGCATTGCGGGCGCGTGGACGCGAGGTCAGCCTGACCGGCGACGCCGAACGAGCCCTCGTCGGATATTCGTGGCCGGGAAACGTCACCGAGTTGGCGACGGTGATGCACGAGGCGGCGGTCCGCGCCGACGTCGTCGGCGTCAATCATCTTCCGCCCGAAGTGCTTTCGCGCACCACGCAACGTCTGACACGAATCGAGACGTTCGAGCGCGACGAGATGATTCGAGTACTCAGCCGGCCCGGCATCACGATGAACCAGGCGGGCGAGGAACTGGGAATGAGTCGGGCCACGATCTACCGCAAGCGAGACCGCTACGGCATCACGCTGCGTTCCCACACGTAGCTTCGGTGGACCTGCGAGAAAAACTCCGACTTCCGAGCGCGCGCGGCCGCGGGTACATCTAGTGTCGCTGGTATGGCATCTCCGGCAATAGAACTCGAGGTGGGTACGCGCACGGTGCGCATCTCCAACCCCGATCGGGTGTATTTCCCCGAGAGCGGTGCCACGAAGCTGGACCTGGTGAACTACTACCTGAGCGTCGGCGACGGCATCGTCCGCGCGTTGCGGGAGCGGCCGTGCATGATGCACCGGTTCCCCAAGGGCCTCGCCGGCGAGAAGGTGCACCAGAAGCGGGTGCCGCACGGAGCCCCGCCGTGGTTGGAGACCGTCGAGGTGACGTTTCCCCGCTACAACCGCACCGCGGACGAGCTGTGCGTGACCGAATTGGCGCACGTCGCGTGGGCGGTGCAGATGTCGACGGTGGAGTTCCATCCGTGGAACTCGCGCCGCGCCGACGTCGAGATGCCCGACGAATGGCGCATCGACCTCGATCCGATGCCCGACTGCCCCTTCGATCGGGTGCAACGCGTCGCCGGTGTCGTGCAGGACGTGCTCGATGACCTCGGCGCAGTCGGCTGGCCCAAGACCTCGGGCGGTCACGGCCTGCACATCTACGTTCGCATCGACCCCGCCCACGGCTTCAAGGACTTGCGAAGGGGCGCACTGGCATTCGCGCGGGAGGTGGAGCGCCGCGCACCCGAGGACGTGACGACGACGTGGTGGCGCAAGGATCGCGACCCGTCGAAGTTGTTCGTCGATTACAACCAGAATGCCCGCGACCACACGATCGCCAGCGCGTATTCGGTGCGGGGAAACCCGAGGGCGACTGTGTCGACACCCATTTCGTGGGCCGAGGTACCTGACGTCGATCCACGCGAGTTCACGATTTTCACCGTACCGGCCAGATACGCCGAACTGGGCGACCTACATGCGGGTATCGACGACGCGGTGTTCGCCATCGACGAGCTACTCGAATGGGCGGAACGCGACGAGCATCAGGGCCTGACGGAGCCCGAGGAGTAGCCGAACTCGAAGTTATGGACGGAAATCGGCAGAAATCCGTCCATAACTTCGAGTTCGGCAGCCAGAAGTCAGTCGGTGCCGGACTCGATTGCGGCGTGGTCGAGGGCTGCGGAGTCCACGGAGTTGTCGGCGCTGCTGGCGGCGATGGCGTCGGCTCCACCGGGGGCGAGTTCGCCGATCAGGTCGCCCCAGGCGGTCAGCTGATCCTGAGCGGCGTACTGCTCGAGTTTGCTGCGCGAATCTGCGATGTCGAGGTTGCGCATGGTCAACTGGCCGATGCGGTCGCCGGGGAAGAAGGCCTGCCCCTGGCTGCGTTCCATCGACAGTTTCTCGGGGTGGTAGCTGAAGTTGCTGCCCTGGGTGTCCACGATGGTGAAGTCCTGACCGCGGCGCAGGCGAACCGTCACGCTGCCGGTCACGACGTTGCCGACCCAGCGCTGCAGGCCCTCGCGCAGCATGAGTGCCTGCGGATCGAACCAGCGGCCCTCGTAGAGCAGGCGTCCGAGGCGGCGGCCCTCGTTGTGGTACGAGGCGATGGTGTCCTCGTTGTGGACGGCGTTGACGAGCCGCTCGTACGTGATGTGCAGCAGTGCCATGCCCGGGGCCTCGTAGATGCCGCGACTCTTGGCCTCGATGATCCGGTTCTCGATCTGGTCGGACATGCCGAGCCCGTGGCGTCCGCCGATGGCGTTGGCTTCCATCACCAGGTCGACGGCACTGTCGAAGGACTTGCCGTTGATCCGAACGGGACGGCCACGCTCGAAGTCGACGGTGACGTCCTCGGCTGCGATCTCGACCTCGGGGTCCCAGAAGCGGACACCCATGATGGGCGAGACGATCTCGAGGGATGTGTCGAGGTATTCGAGACGCTTCGCCTCATGGGTGGCACCCCAGATGTTGGCGTCGGTGGAGTACGCCTTCTCGGCCGAGTCACGGTAGGGGAGGGTGCGCTGGGTGAGCCACTGCGACATCTCGTGCCTGCCGCCGAGCTCGGCGACGAATGCCTCGTCGAGCCACGGCTTGTAGATGCGCAACTCGGGGTTGGCGAGCAGGCCGTAGCGGTAGAACCGCTCGATGTCGTTGCCCTTGTACGTCGAGCCGTCGCCCCAGATGGAGACGCCGTCCTCCTGCATCGCGCGCACGAGCAGCGTGCCGGTCACCGCGCGGCCGAGGGGAGTGGTGTTGAAGTACGTCTGCAACGACGATCGGATGTGGAACGCGCCGCAGGTCAGTGCCGCGAGGCCTTCCTCGACCAGCGGTTCGCGGCAGTCGATCAGCCGGGCCTGCTCGGCGCCGTACGCAAGGCCGCGGGCGGGCACGTCGGACAGATCCGGCTCGTCGTACTGGCCGATGTCGGCGGTGTAGGCAAACGGAATCGCGCCGTGCTCGCGCATCCACGCCACGGCCACCGAGGTGTCGAGACCACCAGAGAATGCAATGCCGATTCGTTCACCGACCGGGAGAGAGTTCAATACCTTCGTCACGGCCCGCAGCTTAGTCGTACGGTCAGCTGGGCCGATCGGCGAGCGACTCCACTGCACCACGGACGGCATCGAGGTGGGCGGTCATGGCGCGGGCTGCTGCGTCGTAATCGCCGGATCGGATACCGGCGACGATGGCGTCGTGCTCGACGTTGGACTGCTGCTGCCGGTGCGCGACGAGGTTCAACGTTTCGGACTGCCGCGTCAAGGCATCTCGGATGTCGACGACGATCGACTCGAACACGCGGTTCCTGCTGGCCCGCGCGATCGCGGTGTGGAACTGCGCGTCCAACAGGACCCAGGCCTCGTGGTCGTCCTCGGAACGCATCTCGTCGGCGAGGCCGGAGAGCACCGCCAACTCGTCGTCGGTACGTCGTTCGGCCGCCCACCCGGCTGCGGGTACCTCGACGTGGGGTCGGGCATCCATGAGTTCACGGGCCTCGTAATTGCCGATGTCGAGGTCGCTACCCACTCGATCACGGACGACGAAGGTGCCGAGGCCCGTCTTGGTCTCGGTCAGACCGAGCGCGTGGCACGAGCGCAGCGCCTCGCGGATGACGGAACGACTGACGCTGTGCCTCGCGGCCAGCGCCGCCTCGGACGGGAGCTTCTGCCCGACGGGGAGCTTTCCCGACGAGATCGCGGCACGCAGGTCGGCGAAGACTGCCTCGGCGGCGCTCATGCGGGCATTGGTGGGCGCACTGACTGCCCAGCTGTCCGACAGGTTCATGCAGTGATCCTATCCCGGGGTTGACCGACGAGGTGTTCTACGCCACACTCTACCTGTCAGACAGCCGGACAGCTGGACACCCTCTGAAGGAGCGCACCCACCGTGGCCGATACCCGCATCGAGAAAGACCTTCTCGGCGAACGCGAGATTCCGATGACCGTCTACTGGGGAATCCATACCCTGCGCGCGCTGGAGAACTTTCCCATCACGGGGCGGCCGATCTCCACCAACGCCCACCTCGTCCGCGGGCTCGCAGCCGTGAAGTGGGCGGCCGCGGCGGCCAATCAGGACCTCGGAATACTCGACGCCACCCGCGGGGAAGCGATCCGGGCCGCGTGCCAGGAAATTCTCGACGGCCAGTGGCACGAGCAGTTCGTCGTCGACGTCATTCAGGGCGGCGCGGGTACGTCGACCAACATGAACGCCAACGAGGTCATCGCCAATCGTGCCCTGGAAATCCTCGGCCACGCGCACGGTGACCACTCGATGCTGCACCCCAACGAGCATGTGAATGCCTCGCAGTCCACCAACGACGTGTATCCGACGTCGGTGAACATCGCGACCATCTTCGCGGTGCACGAGCTGATCGCATCGATGAAGGTCCTGCGAGATTCGTTCTCCCGCAAAGCAAGCGAGTTCGCCACCGTCGTCAAGATGGGCCGCACCCAGCTGCAGGACGCGGTGCCGATGACACTCGGTCAGGAGTTCGGCACCTACGCGATCATGATCGACGAGGACTGCTCACGGCTCGAGGAAGCCGCGCTGCTGGTGCACGAGATCAACCTCGGGGCCACGGCCATCGGCACCGGGCTCAATGCTCCTGCCGGATACACCGAATCGGCCGTCGTGCACCTGCGCACCATCACCGGCCTGCCGTTGGTCACCGCAACGGACCTCATCGAGGCAACGCAGGACGTCGGTCAGTTCGTGCACCTGTCGGGTGTGCTCAAGCGCGTCGCAGTGAAACTGTCGAAGATCTGCAACGATCTCCGGCTGCTGTCCTCCGGGCCGCGCGCGGGCTTCAACGAGATCAATCTGCCTCCGATGCAGGCGGGTTCATCGATCATGCCCGGCAAGGTCAACCCCGTCATTCCCGAGGTTCTCAATCAGGTTGCCTACGAGGTGATCGGTCACGACGTCACCATCACGATGGCCGCCGAGGCAGGACAGTTGCAGCTCAACGCTTTCGAGCCGATCATCGTCAAATCCCTGTCCGACGGTATGGCGCATCTGAGTGCGGCCTGCCGCACCGTCGCGCATCGGTGCGTCGACGGCATCACCGCGAACGTCGATCTGCTGCGTGAGCGGGTGGAGAACTCGATCGGTCTGGTCACCGCGCTCAGCCCGTACCTCGGGTACGTGGAGTCGACGGCCATTGCGCAGGAAGCGCTGGTCACCGGCCGCAACGTCGTCGACCTGGTGCTCGAGAAGGGCCTGCTGGCGCGAGAAGAGCTGGATCGATTGCTGAGCCCCGAGCATCTCGCGAACCTGCGGGTGGCTCCCACCGAGCATTCCGTTGCTCCCGAGACGTCGACGAGGTAATGCGATGAGCACCGAGAACCCGACCCAGAAGCAGGCCTTCAGCGAAGAGGAGCTGGGGTATCGAAAAGAGCTGGCTCCGCGCCAGATTCAGATGATCGCCATCGGCGGCGCGATCGGCACCGGCCTGTTCATGGGTGCCGGCGGAAGACTGCGTGACGCCGGGCCCGCGTTGGTTCTGGTCTACGCACTGTGCGGCTTCTTCGCATTCCTGATCCTGCGCGCGCTGGGTGAGCTGGTGATGCACCGCCCGTCGTCCGGATCGTTCGTCTCGTACTCCCGCGAGTTCTTCGGTGAGAAGGTCGCGTTCGCGGCCGGGTGGTTGTACTGGATGAACTGGGCGATGACGGCCGTCGTGGACGTGACGGCAGTGGCGCTGTACATGAACTTCTTCAAGAAGTACTGGGCACCGCTGGGCAACGTCGATCAGTGGGTGTTCGCGCTGGCCGGCCTGGTGTTGGTTCTCGGTCTGAACCTGGTGTCGGTCAAGGTGTTCGGTGAGCTCGAATTCTGGTTCGCGCTCATCAAGGTCGTGGCCCTGGTGACGTTCCTCGCGATCGGCACCTACTACGTCATCTTCGGCACCCCCATCGACGGTCAGGCTCCGGGTCTGAGCGTTCTCACCGACAACGGCGGTCTCATCCCCAACGGACTGCTTCCGGCGATCGTCGTGATCCAGGGCGTCGTATTCGCCTATGCCTCCATCGAATTGGTCGGTACCGCCGCCGGAGAGACGCAGAACCCCGAGAAGGTCATCCCCAAGGCGATCAACACCGTCATCGTCCGCATCGTCGTCTTCTACGTCGGCTCGGTGCTGCTGCTCTCGCTGTTGCTGCCGTACACCGCGTATCAGGCCGGGGAGAGCCCGTTCGTCACATTCTTCGGAGCGATCGACGTCGAGGGTGCCGACGCGATAATGAACCTCGTCGTGCTGACCGCAGCGCTGTCGTCTCTCAACGCCGGGCTGTACTCCACCGGTCGCATCCTGCATTCGATGGCGGTCGCCGGCTCGGCACCGAAATTCGCGGCCCGTATGAACAAGCAGGGAGTTCCGTACGGCGGCATCGCACTGACGTCGGTGGTGACGCTGCTCGGGGTCGTCCTCAACGCAGTCGTCCCGGCGCAGGCGTTCGAGATCGTGCTGAACCTCGCTGCGCTCGGCATCATCAGCGCGTGGGCCGTCATCGTGGCGTGCCAGCTCAAGTTCTGGTCTCTGTCCAAGACCGGCGCGGTCACCCGGCCTGCGTTCCGGTTGTTCGGTGCCCCGTACACCGGCTACGCAACGCTAGGCTTTCTGGCGTGTGTACTGGTACTGATGGCCTTCGACAAACCCGTCGGTACATGGACCGTCGCGTCCATCCTGCTCATCGCGCCGATGCTGATCGCCGGATGGTACATGTGCCGCAACAGAATTCGAGAGGTAGCCGCCCGTAATGACTGAGGAGTGGAGCCTGCCGGAACGACCCGACAGTGCTGAGTTCGTCGCGTTGTTGACCACCGGTGGGACGATCGCCAGTAGTCGCGACGAGCACGGGGTTTCTCGGCCGGTCCCAGGCGTGGGCGTCGACATGGACGGCGTGGTGGTGCGCGAGGTGATGTCGAAGGACAGCTCCGCCCTGGACCTCGCCGATCTCGACGCCATTCGCACTGCCGTGGTCGACGCGTTGGCCGAGGACGGCTGCGCCGGAGTGGTGGTGCTGCACGGCACCGACACCATGGAGGAGTCGGCGTTGTACGTCGACCTGTTCCACGACGACGCGCGTGCGGTGGTGTTCACCGGGGCTCAACGTACTGCCGATCATCCGGACCCGGACGGCCCCGGCAACATCGCAGCAGCGGTAGCGGCCGCGTGGTCCGAGCAGGGAGTGCTGATCGCGTTCGGCGGACGAGTACTGCCGGCCCGCGGGGCGATCAAGAAGCACACCTTCGAACTCGACGCCTTTCGGTCGGCAGCAGTGCCGAGGCCGGACCCGCTGCGGTGGCAGCCCGTCGCGGGAGTGCGCGTGGACGTCGTGGCCCTGTACCCGGGCGCGGACGGGGTGCAGATCGATGCCTGTCGCGAAGCCGGGGCGTCGGGCATCGTGCTCGAGGCGTTGGGCTCGGGTAACACCAACGCTCTGGTGGTGCACGCGGTGAAAGAGGCCGTTGCTGCTGGGCTGCACGTGGTCGTCACGACGCGGGTGCCGTTCGGTGAGACCTCGCCGACGTACGGCGGCGGAGGCGGCGGCCACGATCTGCTCGACGCCGGTGCGGTCTTCTCCCGCGAACTCCGGGCCGGACAGGCGCGCATCCAGTTGGCGGCGCTGGTCGCCACTGGAGCTACTGACGTGGTCGTCCACAATTCGTTCGCCTAGGCGGGATCCCCCGCCTACGGAGCCGAATAGTGGACACTCAGCGCACCAAGGAGGCGTGACGTGAGCACGATCGAGATCGAATTCGCCCCACATTGGGTGAACGCGTCCTTGGTGCGCACGCTGGCGCGGCCGTTCGTGACGATCGACGGCGTGGAGCATCGCCAGTCGTGGTCGGAACCGTCGACCTACGAGCTGGCACCGGGTGGCCACGAGCTCACCGCATTCATCCGCTATCGCGGCACGACATCCGCACTCGGCATCGGGCGGCGACGCGTCGAACTCGGTGCAGAACAGCATCTTCGGCTGCGCGCGCGTAACGGGTGGGCGAACCACATGCCGTTCGAGTTACAGCTCCGACTCGCCCCAGGTCTCGACGCGTAGTTCGTCCCCGACCGAGATGGTTCCTTCCTCGACCACCGAGAACTTCGAACCGAAGGCGACGCCCTTCTGTCGGGCCCGGCGGTAGGTGCCGAGAGTGCGCAGGGGTTCGGGTCCGGTGCGAACACCGGTGCTCTGCTCCACCGTGGTGACGGCGCAGCGGATCGCCAGCTTCGTGTACGCCAATCGTGCGTCGCCGATCGAGATGTCGCGCACTTCGTCCTCGACATGAGCGTCCTGCGAGCCGTCGACGACGATGTTGGGCCGAAATCGGTCGATCGGCAGCGGGGCGTCGAGACGGGAGTTCAGACCGGCCAGCGTGGCGGTCGAGAGGATGTGGACGGCGGCGCTGTCGGCGAAATGGGCCGAGCCGGGACGGATTCCGTCGGTGACGCGGCCGTGATCGCGGGGCGCGGCGACGAGGCGTGAGGGCTCGCCGATGACGTCGGTGAGCCAGGCGGCGATGTCGTCGCCCTGGTCGATGCCCCGCAGCGGCGTGCCGAACATCGTGACCTCGCGGTCCGCGGAATCACGATCGACGACGGCGGTGACGCTCCCTGCGCTCTCGTGGCGCAGTGTCAGTGAGCCGTTTTCCACCGAGCAGCGAACGACGGCCAGTACGGGATCGGTGCGTTGGCTGCGGAACGAGCCGTCCGCGTCGACGATCATGAACGCTCGGTCGTGTTCGAGACCGGATGTGCTCACCCGGGCCGAGTCCAGTGCCGTACCGGCACATCCTTTGACGGGATAGGTCACCAAAGACGACACGCGCACCCGTCGAGGATACTGGGACACATGACTCGTGCTCTGTTGGTAGTCGATGTTCAGAACGATTTCACCGAGGGTGGTGCGTTGGCCGTGTTCGGCGGTGGGGAGGTGGCGCGCAGGATCAGCGCGTACCTCGCCCGGAGCGGCGACGACTACGATCTCGTGGTGTCCTCACGTGATTGGCACGACGGCGACAGCGACAACGGTGGACATTTCGCCACCGACGCTGCCCCGGATTTCGTCACCACGTGGCCCGTGCACTGCGTCGCGGGAACGGTCGGCGCGGAATATCACCCGGATTACCGAACCGGCAGCGTCGACGTGCATGTCTACAAGGGGCAGGGCAGACCGTCGTACTCGGCGTTCGAAGGCGTCACCGAGGACGGAACATCCCTGTCCGAGATCCTGACCGCCAACGAGGTGACGGCCGTCGACATCGTCGGTCTCGCCACCGATTACTGCGTGCTGGCGTCGGCGAAAGATGCAGTGGCACAGCACCTGGACGTTCGGGTTCTCACCGATCTGGTGGCCGGGGTCGCTCCCGAGACCTCCGCAGCAGCTCTCGACGAACTCCGCGAAGTCGGAGCAGCAGTGGTGTGAGACAGCAGTGGTGTGAAACAGCAGTGGTCTACGAGTCGATCGTGGTGGTGATGGACGTGACCGACGGTGCCGCGGGGGTGCTGCCGAAACCGAACGTCACCGGGGGAGTGACGGGCGTCAGCGAGCCGAGGTCCTCTCCTTGCCAGGATGCGACGACGTCGACGACGCGGTGCTGGTGCCTGGCTCCGTAGTATTCGCGCCTGCCTCCGCCGGCGCTGCCGCGAGTTCGCACTCCGCGCAGTATCACTCGGGCGATGGGGTCGCTGATCGTGCAGAACCACGGTGCGGTGGACACGGCGTCGGGGACGAGGCTCAGGGCGCGGCCGAGAACCGTCGGCCCGGCCACTCGGATGCGTACCGACAGATCCCCGGCGACGACGGACCGCCACCCGTCGGGCTGGTCGGAGAAGGTGACCGGTACCAGCTCGGTGGAATCGAACGAGTATGTCGCCGTGACGAATTCACGTACCGCCTCGTTCGGGGCCACGAGTAGGCGTCGACCGTCCGCGAATTGGACCATCACATCGGTGAATTCGCCGAGGGGCGAGCGCGTCCAGTGTCCGACGACGATGCGCACTCCCGACGTCGTACCTACCCCGTAGATCTCTCCGTGAAACCGTGATCTGGTCATCTTCGTGCACTCTCACCTAGGTAGCACTATGCGGTGCATAGTGGAGGTCATGGCGTCCTCGCAACCCACTGTATTCGTCCTGTTCGGCGCGACCGGAGACCTCGCGAAGCGAATGGTTCTGCCGTCGTTCTACCAACTCCACGTCGAAGGCCTGCTGCCGGAGAAATGGATCCTGATCGGCAACGGTCGCAAGGACTCGTCCGACGACGAGTTCCGCGACCACGTGAAAGATGTGCTCGACGAGTTCGCCGAGAACGTGGCCGACGACGATTGGTCGGCGTTCTCGAAGCGAATCCGATTCGCGGGCAACGGCTTCACCGTCGACGATCCCGGCAAGCTCCCCGACGTCGTCGCCGACGCCAGGAAAGAGATCGGTGACGACGCACAGCTGGTGCACTACATCGCGCTGCCGCCGAGCACGTTCGTCGACTACACGAAGGCCCTGGGTGCACACGATCTCGCCGAGGGTTCCCGAGTGGTGTACGAGAAGCCCTTCGGCACCTCGCAGCACAACTTCGAGGAACTCGACAAGGCCGTGCACGAGGTCGTGAAGGAGGAACAGGTCTATCGCATCGACCATTTCCTCGGTAAGGAAGCAACGCAGAACCTGCACGTGCTGCGGTTCGCCAACGGCATGATCAGCGGCATCTGGAACTCCGAGCACGTGGAGCATGTGCAGATCGACGTGCCCGAGACACTCGACATCGACGACCGCGCCGAGTTCTACGACGAGACCGGTGCCGTACTGGACATGCTGGTGACCCATCTGTTCCAGGTGGCCGCCGAGGTGGCCATGGAACCCCCTGCGTCGTTGAAGGCCGAGGATCTTCAGTCGGCTCGCGAAACGGTGATCGGGCAGTTCCGTCCACTCGACACCGACGAGGTGGTTCTGGGGCAGTACGACGGCTACCGCGACGTCGACGGCGTTGCCGAGGATTCGACGGTCGACACGTTCGTGGCCGCGAAGCTGTGGGTGGATACCGATCGCTGGCGTGGGGTGCCGTTCCTGCTTCGTACCGGCAAGATGCTCGGTGCCGGAGCGCAGCGGGTATCGCTGGTGTTCCGCAAGCCCGCCGACAGTCCACTGTCGACGCTGCCCGAAGACGGCGCGGTGCTCTCGTTCGACCTGTCCGGTGACGGCAGCATCGATATCGCGATGACGGTCAAGGAACCGGGACCGGATTTCGACCTGTCCGTCGGGCATCTGTCGTTGCCGCTGAAATCGGTGCCCGACGCGGAGCCGTTGAGCCCGTACTCCCGTCTGATCCTCGATGTACTGAACGGGGACCGATCGCTGTTCACCAGACCCGACGGCCTGGCCCACGTGTGGGAGGTGGCGGCACCGCTGTTGAACGATCCGCCCGCGGTGAAGAACTATGCGCCGGGCTCGATGGGACCGACGGAAGCCGACGATCTGGCAGCGTCCTGCGGTTGGTTGATCACCGGGAAAACCGAGGACTGATCACCGGAACGGCGAAGAACCGGGTCGGCTTTCGAGCCCCGAAACAGCCGGTGGGTCCTTTTTGTCCGAAACGATGGAATGGACCGCGTCTGGAACGTTATGTTCCTGTGGCCTGGTCACCTTCCGACTCGGGCCACGACGTGTCTTTCGAAAGGCTTACCCATGCTCCTCGATCTCCTCACCGGCCTCCTGCCCATCCTCGGCGGCGGCGAAGACGGTGGCATCACCGGACCCATCACCGGTGGCCTCACCGATGGTCTCGGTGAACTCCTCGACGGACTGCTCGGCGGAAGCACCGGTAGCTTCGGCTCCAGCTAGGCCCCATTCCGCGAAGTCCGACGGCAAGGCCCCGTTCCTCCACCGGCGAGGATGCGGGGCCTTTCCGCGGTCGCGGGAGCTCACGGGCGGCGCGGCATCAGCATCAGGGCCGCCAGGTAGATCAGCACGACTGTGCCACCGCTGAGCACTGCACCGGCGACGGTGGCGACGCGAACGAGGTTGACGTCCCAACCGAAGTAGTCGGCTATACCGCCGCAGACGCCTCCGATCATCTTCTGCGAGTTGGACAGGGTGAATTCTCTGGGGGAATTGCTCTCGAATGTCATGGTGAGAAGTCTGCGTCGCCGACGCCTGTGGGCACATCGGGGCTTTCACCCATATCGACCCGGAGAATCGAACGATCGAGAAACGGGTCGCCGAACAAGTTCGGTGACTTTTACGACGCGGACACTCGACCTGTTGTCGGCGCGAGGATTACGGTCGGATGTGTCGGTCGCTTCCGGTCCGTCCCCCTTGCAGACCGGAAGCGTGTCCGATGCGTCCGGTTGCGCTCGGTGTTCACCGAATCGCCATGGACCGGTCACCGATGAGCACTAACTTTCGGCGCATGACCGACTTCGATCTCCGCAACGGCGTGGCTGCACGCAAGAATCTCAGCGACGTGCGGGACATCACGACCGCCGTGGATCTTGCCGATACTTCGGGATTCGTCGTCGACGACTCCGATGACGACGACCCGGTGTTGCTGACGGTCCCGGGCGGTCACGTCGTCGACACGTGGCGGGAGAACTACCCCTACGACGAGCGTATGACCCGCGCCGAGTACGAACTCGAAAAGCGGCTGCTGCAAATCGAACTCCTCAAGCTGCAGATGTGGTCCAAGGACACCGGACGACGCCACGTCATCATCTTCGAGGGTCGCGACGCCGCCGGTAAGGGCGGCACGATCAAGCGGTTCATGGAGCACCTCAACCCCCGCGGCGCACGCGTCGTCGCGTTGGAGAAGCCGTCGGTGCGGGAGTCGACGGAGTGGTATTTCCAGCGGTACATCGGGCATCTGCCTGCGGCCGGCGAAATTGTGATGTTCGACAGGTCTTGGTACAACCGTGCCGGTGTCGAACGGGTCATGGGGTTCTGCACCGAGGAGCAGCATGCACAGTTCGTTCGGCAGGCACCGCTGTTCGAGCAGATGTTGGTGGACGAGGGCATCAGCTTGACCAAGTTCTGGTTCTCGGTGTCGCAGCACGAGCAGCGCACTCGCTTCGCGATCCGGCAGGTGGATCCGGTACGGCAGTGGAAACTGTCGCCGATGGATCTTGCGTCACTGGACAAGTGGGATGCGTACACCGCTGCGAAGGAAGAGAACTTCCGCGCCACCGATACCGACGTAGCACCGTGGACCGTGGTGAAGAGCAACGACAAGAAGCGCGCGCGGATCAACGCGATGCGGTTCGTGCTCAACAAGTTCGACTACGCCAACAAGGACTCCGAGATCGTGGGCGAAACAGACCCGTTGCTCGTCGGTCGCGCGAAAGACGTGCTCGGAGAATAATTCTGGGCTACATACCGGGGTCTGCTCGGTGAACGTCCTGCGTCGCTTCGGTATCCGCGCAGTGAGTTCGTGCCGCGTTGTGCACCGCGCCGGTGGTTGCGGTAGGAAAGTGGTAGGCCGTATTACCTACGGCTGTACGAAGAGACGAGCATCAGGAGTTCTCATGGGTTCAGCTGCGCAGTTCATCACCGACATTGCAACCGGAGTCTACGACGGCATCGTCGACGCGATCGTCGAGCAGATCGTCGGCGTGCTGACGTCGGGTAGCGCCGCGTAATTCGTCGGTCCACGAGTCGCGGTCGCTGTCGGGGGCGGCCGCGACTTTTCGTCTCCGTGACCGTTTTGTGACAGCTCACCAAGATTTCTGACTTTTCGATGCCAATGCGTGTACGAAACGTTATCCGTTCGGGTAGAAATCTTCATGCAGAGGTAATCGAGTGACGACCGTCACGTTCGATCTGCACATCCCTCGAACAACAAGGAGCCTGTCGCATGTCCGCTGAACTCGGTGACCTCTTGGCAATCTTCATCCAGCTCTTCTCGGGTATCAGTTCTTCCTCCGACTGACATCCCGGCTCCGCGCCGTAGGCCTCGGCCAGGACGGCAGACCGGAGCCGAATCGATGAACAGTAAGGCTCGCGACGCCGCGTCGGCGGCGAATCCCCCTCTCTCGAAGGAGTTTTGATGGAATTTCTCTCGCTGTTGCTGCAGTTGCTCGCTGTCGGCAGCTCCGAAGGAACAGGTTCGGTCGTCAACATCCCCGGCACGCTCCCCAGCTGAAGCGCGACCCCGAAGCCGGGCCCGACTACCGTCGGGCCCGGTTTTCGTGGTTTCGAAGTGTCATTCGGTCGACCGAAATATCCTCCAGCGGTCGATGATTCGCCGCCGACCGGGTAGACCTGAACCTCATCCTCGATGCGCTCGGTATCGACGGTAATAGAGGTGGTGCCATGCTCGAAGCCGTAGTCGGATTCATCAACAGTCAATTGTTCTGGTTCAGCTGGTCGACCGGTAGCTACCACCCGATCATCCTGTGAGGTAGTGCCCTGGGGAAGGTGCGGTCGCACCGTCATAGGGTTGGCCGATGCAGACGGTTCCGATTCAGATGCCCGACGGTTCGACGGTGCCGGTGACGCTGTTTCCGAGTGAGGGCCGAGACGATGCGCCCGTCATCGTCGTTCTCCCGGGTCTCGGCATCCCCGGCGGCTACTACCGGCTGTTCGCCGAAGCGCTCGTCGCCCGCGGATTCCATGCTGCGATCGGCGATCTTCGGGGCCAGGGGGACAGTAAGCCGAAGCCGAGTTCGTCGAGCAGGTACGGATATCAGGAATTGGTCTCGGTCGACTTTCCGGCGATCTTCGAGGTGGTGCGCGAGCAGTTCCCCGCCGCAACCCCGTATCTGCTCGGCCACAGTATGGGCGGACAACTGGGCGCGATGTACGCAGCCCGAATTCGAGGCAGGCTCGGTGGCTTGATCCTGGTGGCATCCGGGTCGCCGTACCACCGCGGTTTCGGCACCACTCGCGGGGTCCCGCTCTACTTCGGCGCGGCGGCGATGGCGATCACCAGCAACATCGCCGGATTCTGGCCGGGGGACCGCATCGGGGTCGGCGGATTCGGTCGTCAATCACGAGTGTTGATCGACGACTGGTCGAGGTTCGCCCGAACGGGCTCGATCGAGCCGGCCGGTGCCGACATCGACTACGAGGAACGGATGGGCCGGCTGACCCTACCGGTGCTGGCAGTGACCATCGAGGGCGACGATCTGGCCCCCAAGGGTTCGATGGAGAATCTGACGGCCAAGCTTGCCAACGCCGACATCACCACCGAACACATCGACGAGCCGCTGGGCCACAACGGGTGGATCCGCAATCCCACCGCGGTGGCCGACCTGGTCGAGCGGTGGATGCACCGCTGACACAACCCCGTGCCGAACGATACGGTCGTTTGGACTAATTCATGCGATAAGTTCCAACTCCGCGCCCGTTCTGGTGTACAACGCTAGTGACTCAACTTCTGTTCTGCCGAAGATAGCGAGCACGTGTATGAACGGCCTGGGGGCTACAGCTCGTCGGATCGGTAGGGCTGTGCTCGTGGCCGCGTGTATCGCTGCGTCGGCCGCGCAGGGCACGGCCCTCGCCGCGCCCGACGCGTCGACGTCGTACGTGGTGCGAACGGAGGAGACCGACGCCGTCGCCATGACGGCGTTCGTGCATTCGGCCGCGATGGAGCGGACCATCCCGCTGAAGATTCTCCGCTCGCCGGACCGTGCGAAGCCGAGCCCCACCGTGTATCTGCTCAACGGCGCGGGCGGTGGGGTGGACGGTATGGACTGGTACACCCAGACCGATGTCGTGTCGTTCTTCGCGGACAAGAACGTCAATGTGGTCACACCCGTCGGCGGGGCCTATTCCTACTACACGGACTGGCAGCGAGACGATCGCGTGCTCGGCCGCAACAAGTGGGAGACCTTCCTGACCCGTGAACTGCCTCCACTCGTCGACCAACTGCTGAAGACCAACGGCCGCAACGTCATTGCCGGAATCTCGATGGCTGCGACGTCGGTGCTCAATCTGGCGGCACACAACCCCGGTCTCTTCCGGGCGGTCGGCTCCTACAGCGGCTGCGCCTCGACCACCGATCCGTTGGGCCGCGCGTACGTCAAGACCGTCGTATCGATGGCGCTCGGAACCGACGTGAAGAACATGTGGGGCCCGGACGGCGACCCCGACTGGGTGCACAACGACGCTGTCGTCAACGCCGACAAGCTGCGCGGCACCGCGCTGTACATCTCCAACGGCAGTGGCCTGGCGGGGGCATCGGACACCTTCGACGGAACCAACCCCAACGGCCCCGGTTTCGTGCTGCTGAACCAGATGGTGGTGGGCGGTGCCATCGAGGTCGCCACCGGCGACTGCACCCGTCGACTGAAGAGCGCGCTCGAAAAGCTGGACATCCCAGCCCATTTCGAGCTACGGGAACGCGGGACGCACTCCTGGGGATACTGGCAGGACGATCTCCACAATTCCTGGCCGATGTTCGAGCAGGCTCTGGCCGACTGACATCACCGGCTCTCGAGGTGCCGCCACAGGAACTCGTACGTCAGTGCGGTCTTGAAAGCCAGCTGCGCATTGTCCGACGCCCCGCCGTGGCCGCCCTCGATGTTCTCGTAGTAGCTCACGTCCTGACCGAGCTCGGCCAGCCGCGCAGCCATCTTGCGGGCGTGACCGGGATGGACTCGATCGTCTCGGGTGGACGTGGCGATGAGTATCGGTGGGTACTTCCGCTCGGACGCGGCCACGACGTTCTGGTACGGGGAGTACTGCGAGATGAACTCCCATTCGGCGGGGTCGTCGGGGTTGCCGTACTCGGCCACCCAGGACGCTCCCGCGAGCAACAGGTGGTACCGCTTCATGTCCAGTAGCGGGACCTGACATACCAACGCCCCGAACAGTTCCGGGTACTTCGTTTCCATGATGCCCATCAGCAGGCCGCCGTTGCTGCCGCCCTGGGCGGCCAAGCGGTCGGCGGTGGTGATCCCTCGGGCCACCAAATCGCGCGCGACCGCGGCGAAGTCCTCGTGGACCAGATGCCGGCCCGCTCGCAACACCTGGGTGTGCCAGGACGGTCCGTACTCGCCGCCGCCGCGGATGTTGGCAACGACGTAGGTGCCGCCGCGCTCGAGCCACGTTCGACCCATCGCTCCGCTGTAGCCGGGCGTCATCGAGATCTCGAAGCCGCCGTAGCCGTACAGCAGTGTCGGGCCGGGGCCTGCGTCGCCGCGTCGGACGACGAAGTAGGGGATCGCGGTGCCGTCGTCCGACTCCGCGAAGAACTGCTGCACCGTCATGCCGTCCGCGTCGAAGAAGGCGGGAGCCTGCTTCAGTACCTCGAGCGCGCCGCCGACCGTGCCGACCAACAGCGTGGCCGGGGTGAGGTAACCCGAGGAGCCGAGGAAGAACTCGTCCCCGTTCTCCTCGGCGTCCGTACCGATGATCTCGGTCGACGCCAACTCCGACAGCCCGTCGACGGTGGCCGTGTCCCACTCCGTCGTGCGCGTTTTGCGCCCCTCCAGGTACGCAAAACGCGCACGAGGGGTGAGCACATGCAGACGAGTGCGGACATCTTGCAGCGTCACCAGCAGCAGATGATTCTCGGTCCACGCGTACTGATGCAGGGACGTGTGCTCGTCCGGAGTGAACAGAACCGCCAGAGATGCTGTGCCGCTCATGAATTCGTCGAAGTCGGCCGCGAGCAGAGCGCCCGCCGGATGGGTGACGCCGTCGTAGGTCCACTCGGTCATCGTCCGAACCAGCAGCCAGTTCTCGTGGACCGAGGTCGATGCGTCCGTCGGCGTCGGAATGCGGGTCACCGCCGTACCGTCGAGCACGTAGGTCTCGGAGTTGTAGAAGTCGGTGGACCGCTGCACGAAGTCGCGCTCGAATCCGGGCGTGCGGTCGTGCCACGCGGAGATCGAAATGTCCTGGGATTCGCCCTCGTAGACGGTCTCCGCGTCGGCGAGCGGGGTGCCTCGGTGCCATCTCTTGGTGATCCGCGGATAGCCGGATTCGGTCAGGGACCCCGGTCCGAAATCGGTGCCGACGAAGACGGTGTCGGCGTCGATCCAGCCGATGTCGGTCTTGGCCTCGGGCAGCGTGAAACCGCCGTCCTCCGCAGCGCGGAACGTGCGGGAGTCGAGATCGAACTCGCGTACCACCGTCGCGTCGGCACCGCCTCGGGACAGCGTCACCAAAGCGCGCAGCTGGTCGGGGCGCAGTACCTGAGCGCCGCCCCATACCCAGTTCTCGCCCTCGTCGGCGGCCAGGGCATCGAGATCGAGCAGGACGTCCCATGCGGGTTCGTCCGTGCGGTACTCGTCCATCGTGGTGCGCCGCCACACCCCGCGGATGTGCTCGGCGTCGCGCCAGAAGTTGTAGAGGAACTGCCCGCGCCTGCGTGCGTACGGAATCCGCGCATCGGTGTCGAGAATCTCGCGTACACCCGCCACGGTGGCGTCGAAACGCTCGCCTGCCAGCGCCTGGATCGTCACCTCGTTCTTCTCGCGTACCCACGCGAGTGCGTCGTCGCCGGTGACGTCTTCGAGCCAGAGGTACGGGTCGTCCGAGAAAGCCATGGCACAGTTCTAGCAGCACACGTGCGGTCGGGTGCAGGACGCGTGCGAGGCTACCGGCTGGTAACGAAGACCAGGTCGAGACAGTGTCGGAGGGCACGACTACGCTGGGGACTCGTGACCTCACACTATGACGTCGTTGTCCTCGGAGCCGGTCCCGGTGGGTACGTCGCTGCTATCCGCGCGGCACAACTCGGACTCAGCACTGCCATCATCGAGAAGAAGTACTGGGGCGGTGTGTGCCTCAACGTGGGCTGCATCCCCTCGAAGGCGCTTCTCCGTAACGCCGAGCTGGCGCACCTCTTCACCAAAGAGGCCAAGCTGTTCGGTATCTCGGGTGAAGCATCCTTCGACTTCGGCGCAGCATTCGACCGCAGCCGCAAGGTCGCGGACGGACGCGTCAAGGGCATCCACTTCTTGATGAAGAAGAACAAGATCCCCGAGTACGACGGCCAGGGCACGTTCACCGATGCCAACACCATCGAGGTCGAACTGTCCAAGGGCGGCACCGAGACGATCACGTTCGACAACGCGATCATCGCGACCGGCAGCACTACCAAGCTGCTCCCGGGAACCGAGCTCAGCAAGAACGTCGTCACGTACGAAGAGCAGATCATGACCAAGGATCTGCCGGGCTCGATCCTCATCGTCGGCGCAGGTGCCATCGGTATGGAATTCGGGTACGTCCTGACGAACTACGGAGTCGACGTCACCATCGTCGAGTTCCTCGATCGCGCGCTCCCCAACGAGGACAAGGACGTCTCGAAGGAGATCGAGAAGCAGTACAAGAAGCTCGGCGTCAAGGTCATCACCGGCGCGGGTGTGCAGAGCATCGACGACGACGGCTCCAAGGTCACCGTCGAGATCAAGCACAACAAGTCCGGTGAGAGCGAGACCTTCACCGTCGACAAGGTGATGCAGTCCGTCGGATTCGCCCCTCGCGTCGAGGGCTTCGGTCTCGAGAAGACCGGTGTCGAGCTCACCGATCGCGGTGCCATCGGCATCACGAACACGATGCAGACCAACGTCCCGCACATCTACGCCATCGGCGACGTCACCGCCAAGCTCCAGCTCGCCCACGTGGCGGAGGCGCAGGCCGTGGTGGCTGCCGAAACCATCGGCGGCGCAGAGACATTGCCGATCGACGACTACCGGATGATGCCACGCGCCACGTTCTGCCAGCCGCAGGTCGCCAGCTTCGGTCTGACCGAGGACCAGGCCCGCGAAGAAGCGCAGGCTCGTGGATCCGACATCAAGGTCGCGAACTTCCCGTTCGCCGCCAACGGCAAGGCACACGGCCTGGGCGACGCGACGGGCTTCGTCAAGCTCATCGCCGACACCGAGCACGGTGAGCTGCTCGGTGGCCACCTCATCGGACCGGACGTCTCGGAGCTGCTGCCGGAGCTGACCCTGGCCCAGAAGTGGGACCTGACGGTCAACGAGCTGGCCCGCAACGTCCACACGCACCCGACGCTGTCGGAGGCACTGCAGGAAGCGATCCACGGCCTCGCAGGCCACATGATCAACTTCTGATCTCTGCTGTAGAACGACGAACGGCGGCGACCACCTCGGTGGTCGCCGCCGTTCGCTTCGTTCTGGGGTGCTAGGACTTTCGCCAGTGATCGAACCTGCCCTTGATGTCCGATGCCACGTCGCCGATTCCGTTGCCGACGGCGTCGACGGCACCGGTGAAGCCGCTGCCGATGTCGCGGACCGTCTTGATCAGCGGGTCCTCAGACGTGTCGAAGTTGTTCTTGTACGTGCGGGCCGCGTTACGGAACTCCTCCGACACCTTGGCCTCGTGGTCGGTGGACCGGCGCGGGTAGTCGCCGCGAAGGACCGCCGCGTACTCGCCGGTGTCGACCCACTTCTTCAGTTCCGCAGCTCGCAGCACCGAGAACGGGTGCGAGAGGAGTTCGAGATTGAGCAGCTTGAGCACGCCGTCGCGCAGGTCTCCACTGGCCTCGTACTCGGCGGCCTGAGCGAGGAAGGCGTCGACGTCGATTTCACTGATACGTGCGCCGCCCGCCAACTTGAGCTGCACGCTGATCGCGGTGTGCACATCCTGTCCGCACAGCAAACCTGCTCTGTCGCCGGATAATTCGGATTTGCGCTGCCATTCCATCAGCCCCGCGATGACCGCGCGCAAGGCCCAGCCGCCCACCGGAACCCAGCCGACCGTGCCGGCGAGGCGCATCAGGTGCATGAGAACGGTGCGGTACACCGCGTGGCCGGACAGGGCGTGGCCCAGTTCGTGGCCGACCACGAATCGCTGTTCCTCGTAGGTCATGATGTCGAGCATGCCGGTGGTCAGGACGATGAACGGTCGATCCATCCCGATGGTGAACGCGTTGACCATCGGCGACTGAACCACGAACAGCTCCGGAGTTTCCTCCGCGCCGAGAATCTGCACACAATCGGCTCGAAGATCGTTCAGATCCTTGAACTGGCGTTCGTCGACACGCACCGCGGTGGCCAAGTACATCAGGCGATGCTGTCTCTCGCGCAGCAGTCCGGACAGCGTTCGCAGCACCGTGTCGAAGCCCTTGAGGGTGCGAAGAGTGACCAAGGCTGCTCGGTCCGAAGGGTGTTCCCAAGTGCGAGAGGAGATATCGGGAAACTCGATACGAGTACGGTCCGGTGCGTGTGTCACTGTGTGGCTCCCAGTCTGATCGGTCTGTTTGCCAAAGTATCAGTAAAAAGCCCTTCCGGTTCGTTCTTGACCACGGTCAGGTCTCGCATTGCCGGGGGTGTAGCAGGGTCGGTAGCGCTAATTCTTGGTGGCACTGACGAATTGGGCGAGACCGCGGATGTCCTGCTCGATGTCGGTCATGCCCGCAGCAGCGAACATCTCGGTGAACTGCCCCTTCGGGAACATGCGTACCCCGACGGCGGCAGATCCCAGGCCGACGACGGTACGCAGCGGTGCCAGGCCCAGTTCACAGCTGGTCATGATGGCGATGCGTCCACCCGGTCGCAGGACGCGGATGAGCTCGTCGACCACCTGCAGTGGATGTGGCACGAGATACAGTGCGGCATAACAGCATACGGCGTCGAATGTCGCGTCGGCGTACGGGAGTTCGGCCGCATCGCCGCGAACGTATGCCGCACGCGGCCCCCGATTGTCGCGCACTGCACGAGCGATCATGGCCTCGGAGATATCGAAGCCGACGGCGATACCGTCCTCGGTCAGCTGCTCCGACAGGAACCTGGTGAAGTTGCCGGGGCCGCAGGCGACGTCCAGGACTCGCTGTGGCCCGTGTAACCGCAAGTCGGCGACGGCCTTGGCGCGTTCGGCGGACATGGGCAGCCCGCCGATTCCCATCATCGATACGCCGAACGGTCGCCAGATGTTCTCGTAGATCGCCGCGACACCGCGGTTGTTCATCGCTCGGCTGGCCATCGTCGGATTGGGGGCCTTGGCGTCGTCCATGAGTTCGACGTAGTCGCCGTCGATCCGGGCGCTCGTGCGGACCGACTCCGGTTCGATCATCGCCAGAGCGCGGCGCAGTGCAGTCTCGGGTGTCTCGTTCATCGTCGTGGCGGCCGGTCGCCGTAGTCGCGTTCGACGCGGAGGGTGCCCAGTGTGGTTGCGAGCCCGTCGTATTGGGTGACCAGCAAGACGAATTCGATGAGGCGACGTTCGTCGAACTGGGTCGCCAGTTCGGACCACGTGGCGTCGGTGAGCGTCTTGGTCTCGATCAGCTCGTCGACGGCAGTGAGGATGGTGCGGTAGCGAGTCGACAGCCCAGGGGCGTGCGGGCCGGTCATGATCAGCTCGAGCAGGTCTCGGTCGATGCCGGCTCGACGGCCCAGGCGGATGTGGTGGTCCATCTCGTATGCCGATTCGCGCAGGTGCGCCACCCGGAGAATCACCATTTCCGATTCCTTGCGGGATATCTTTCCGCCCGGCATCAGATGGCCGCTGTAGAACAGCCACGCCCGGTACAGGCCGCCGGTTCGACCGAGAGTGGTGAACAGGTGGGGGTTGGGTACTCCCGCGCCCTTGGCGATGACCTTGCAGATGACCCAGTTGACGGGGCCGAGGGTGCGGGCGGTACCGGACGGAATGCGTGGAGTGGTCACGATCACATCTTACCGACTGGTAGCTCCGCCGTCCGGGGACGCGGTTCGCAACGGCTTGCAGGGTAGGCTAACCTCCTTTGTGTCTCGCATTGTTCTACCCGGAGGTCCCTCGAAGTGGTGCAGTTCAAGCTCGGTCTGACAGCGTTGGCCATCACCGCGCTCGCGGTGGCGGCAGGAGCGACGGCATGCTCGTCGGCCGATACCGCCGACGGTTCGGCCGGCGAAGCGACTCGAACGGTCGAGACCGTTCGAGGCTCGATCGACGTTCCCGACAATCCTCTGCGGGTCGTCACCCTGGAACCGGTGGAACTCGACACCACGGTCGCGCTCGGCATCGTGCCCGTCGGCACGGCGGTGCTCAGCGAAACCGCCGGTGTGCCGGCCTATCTCGGTACGGAAGCGGCCGACATCGCCACGGTCGGCACGGTGGCCGAACCGACCATCGAGGACATTGCGGCCGCGCAACCCGACCTCATTCTCGGGACGGAGACTCGGCACGCGCAGTACTACGACCAACTCTCCGCCATCGCGCCGACGGTGTTCATCGCCTCCCAGTCCGATCCGTGGCGCGACAGTGTCCGATTCGTCGGGCGCGTTCTCGGCAAGGAAGCGAAGGCCGAGGAACTGCTCACCGCCTACGACGACCGGTGCGCCGAGATCGCCGAAAAGCACGACACCGCCGGGAAAACAGCGCAATTGATCAGGCCGCGCAGTGGTGAGCTGACCCTGTACGGGCCGTCGTCGTTCGCCGGAAGCACGCTCGAATGCGCCGGATTCACCACCCCGCCGCGGCCGGAATGGGCCGACGAGATCTCGGTCGACCTCTCGCCCGAGCTCGCGGCTCAGGCGGCCGCGGACCTGATCGTCGTCACCGCCGACAACCCGTCGGACCCCGCCGCGATCCCGTCGTCGATCACCGCCAACGCTGCGGCACTGCCCAACCCGCACGCGGTGGACCTGTCGTACTGGATCACCGGCGTCGGGCCCATGGGCGGGCAAACCGTGCTAGACGACATCGATCGTATTCTGTCGGCTTCCAACTGACGCGTCAGATTCGGACCGCGCCGGCCAACGCCGCTGCCTGACGGGCGCGCTCGACCACTCGGTCGCGGGACGAATCGATATGTGCAACAAGCATATTCAGCGCCGTGTCCAGCTGCCCGGCCAGTAGGTGCTCGACGATCGCGAGATGTTCATCGATCGCCGAGACCACGGCCGAGGCGTCGAGACCACCGAGAATACGCACGGGCCGCACCTTGGCGTTGACGGCGCACAGGGCCTCGGTCAGAGCCGCATTGCCCGAAGCGGCCGACAACGCGACATGGAACTGCTCGTCCATGGCGACCATGTCGTCGGTGGTCTCCGGTGGGTGCGCACGCAACCCGGCCCACGTCACCGCCAACGCCGACAAGGCCGCCCGATCGAAGGACTGCGGCGTCGAGCGAGTGATTCCGCGGGACTCGAGAGTCGACCGCAGTTCGTACAGATCCGGTAGGTCGCCGAGCCGGGGACGATAGGGATGCAGACCGGCCTCGTCGCGCACGACCAGACCGTCGGCTTGCAGACGTGCCAGCGCCTCCCGCACAGGCGTGCGCGAGACGCCGTACAGCTCGGCGAGACGCTCCTCGCCGAGCCGTTCCGTGGAGCCGATCGCACCGGAGATCAGATCCCGGCGCAGTGACGAATAGACCTTCTCGCGAAGGTCCTTGCGCGGCACGATACGCCCGGTCAGATCGCCATGGCTGCGCGCACGTCGGCCTCGGAATCGGATCCGCCCACACCGGTGGACGTGATCCGGCCGGCCTCGAGAATGTAGTACTTCTGGGCAGATTCCAATGCGAAGCCGATGTGCTGCTCCACCAACAGAACTCCGAGACCGCCGCGGCGGGTGAGCTCGATGACGGTGCGCTCGATCTCGGCGACGACCGACGGCTGAATACCCTCGGTCGGCTCGTCGAGAATCAGCATCCGCGGTTCGGTGATCAATGCTCGTGCGATGGCGAGCTGTTGGCGCTGGCCGCCGGACAGTAGGCCGGCTCTGCGATTCAGCAATTCCTTCAGCGCCGGAAAGAGGTCGAGTGCCTCGTCGATCAGTGCCTTGCCGCGCTTGCGCCCGTCGGCCACCACCTGCAGATTCTCCGCTGTCGTCAACTGACCGAACGACTGCTGGCCCTGTGGCACGTACGCCAGTCCGCGGGCGACGCGGGCGCTGGGCCGCAACGCACTGACGTCCTCACCGTCGAACATGACCTTGCCCGAGTTCACTTTCAACAGCCCGACCGCCGCGCGCAGCAGCGTCGTCTTGCCCGCACCGTTGTGGCCCATCACCGCCGCGACACCGTCGGCCGGAACCGTCAGCGACGCACCGTGAACGACCTCGCTGCGGCCGTAACCTGTTCTGACGTCGACCAGTTCAAGCATGATCGGCTCCCTCTTCTGCGATGTGCTCGAGTTCCTCGCCCGCCGCGGCGGTGCCGAGGTAGACCTGCTGAACCTTCGGATCGGCCTGCACCTCGGCCACGGTGCCCTCGGCCAGAACGCGTCCGGCCGCCAGTACTGTCACCGAGGTCGCGAACATCCGCATGAAGTCCATGTCGTGCTCCACCACCACCACGGTCCGTTCACCGCCGATGCGTTGCAGCAGCTGGCCCGTCTCCTCACGTTCCTCGTGGCTCATGCCGGCGACCGGCTCGTCGAGAAGGAGCACATCGGCGTTCTGCACCAACAACATTCCGATCTCTAGCCACTGCTTCTGGCCGTGCGCCAGAATTCCTGCGGCCTTGTCTCTCTGGGCCGTCAGGCCGATCGTTTCGAGGGCCTCCTCGATCTGCGGCAGAACCGATGCCCGACGGCGCAACATCGTCAGCACGGATCGTCCGGACCCAGCGGCGATGTCCAGGTTCTGCAGCACCGTCAAATTTTCGAAGATGCTGGCCGTCTGGAAGGTTCGACCGATACCGAGCCGGGCGATCTGATGCACCTTCTTGCCCAGCAGTTCCACTCCGGACTTGGTGACAGAGCCGGTGGCCGGAACGAGACCGGTGATGGCGTCGATCAGCGTGGTCTTGCCGGCTCCGTTCGGTCCGATGAGGAAGCGAAGATCGCCCTGCATCAGCGTCAGATCGACGTTGGTGTTGGCCTTGAAGCCGTCGAAACTGACTGTCAGATCGCGGACTTCGAGGTACTGACTGGACATGCCGGCGTTGCCGCCGAACGTGGGCTGCGGGCCTTCGACATGGATCATCGTGCGAGCTCTTTCTCTGGTTCCGCGCTGGCCTCGGGGACCGATTCGGGCTCTTTCTTTCGCTTGCGCAGTGCGAAGAGTCCGGCGATGCCGGCGGGGAAGAATCCGACGACCACGACGAACAGCAGACCCTGCGCGTACGTCCAACCGGACGGGAACTGCTCGGACAGCGTGGTCTGCGCCCACGCGACTCCGAGCGCGCCGAGAACCGGGCCGAGCAGAGTGGTGCGGCCGCCGATGGCGACGCCGATGAGAAACGCGATGGACGGAACGATGCCGACGTCGTTGGGGGAGATGATGCCGACAATCGGGACGGACAGCGCCCCGGCGAGACCGGCGAAGAACGCTGCGGCGACGTACGCGACGATCTTCACGTTCGCCGGGTCGTAGCCGAGGAAGCGCACTCGCTCTTCCTGATCGCGGACGGCCACCAGTAGTTCGCCGTAGCGCGAATACATCAGCTGGCGGGTGATGGCGACGACGACGAGCAGTACGCCGGCAGCGATGAAGAACAGCATCTGCTTGTTGGCCGGGTCGTTGAGGTTGAACCCGAAAAACGTGCGGAACCTGTTGAGCCCGTTGGATCCACCGGTGGTCTGCTGTCCGATGAGCAGGATCGCGAAGGCGGCGGCCAGTGCCTGACTGAGGATCGCGAAGTACGCGCCCTTGACGCGACGCTTGAACACGCCGAGGCCGAGCACCAGCGCCACCAGTGCCGGCACGAACAGGATGCCCAGGATCGTCGTGATGGGCGAGGTGAACGGCAGCCAGTACGAGGGCAATTCACGGATGCCGGCGATGGACATGAAGTCCGGTACCGCGTCGCCGCGCAGATCGGCGTCGGAGATCTTCAGATGCATAGCCATGATGTAGGCACCGATGCCGAAGAAGACACCCTGGCCGAGGGTGAGCATTCCGCCTCGGCCCCAGGCCAATCCGATACCGACAGCCACGATCGCGTAGCAGATGAACTTGCCCAGCAGATTCAACCGGAAGTCGCTGAGGACGGCGGGCGCCACAGCGAACAACAGGATTGCGGCGAGCGCGAAACCCAGCAGAGCGCCGCGCTTGGCGATGAACTCGCTCATACCAGGCTCCTTGTCTTGACGGCGAACAAGCCCTGCGGGCGGGCCTGCAGGAAGATCACGATGAGGACGAACACGATGACCTTGGCGATCGAGGCCGTGGTGCTGTATTCGATGAACGAGTTGAGGATTCCGAGGGCGAAGGCGGCGATCACCGCGCCCTTGATCTGGCCGAGTCCACCGACGACGACCACCAGGAAGGCGTCGATCAGGTAGCTCTGTCCCACAGTGGAACTCGTGGATCCGATCAGAGTCAGTGCCACGCCCGCGACACCCGCCAAACCGGAGCCGAGGAAGAACGTCGAGATGTCGGTCCTGCGGCTCGAGATGCCCGAGGTTTCCGCGAGATCGCGGTTCTGCACCACCGCGCGGATGCGTCGACCCATTGCGGTCTTCTTCAGCGCGATCGACAGTGCGACGACGGCGACGACCGCCAGCACGAGAATGAAGATTCGGGTCTTGGGCACCACGGCACCGAGGATGTCGACGCCGCCGCTCAGCCATTCCGGCGAGACGACGTTGACCGCAGGGGCACCGAAGATGTCGCGAGCGAGCTGCTGCAGGATGAGCCCGACGCCGAACGTGACGAGCAGGGTGTCCAGTGGACGGTGGTACATGCGCTGGATCAGCGTCACCTCGAGCAGCACACCCATTGCGCCGCCGACGAGGAAGCCGACGATGAGCGAGATGAACAGTGATGCGCCGCCGGTCGAGACGATCTGCTGCACTACGTAAGCCGTGTACGAGCCGGCCATGATGAACTCGCCGTGTGCCATGTTGATGACGCCCATCTGACCGAACGTCAGTGAGAGCCCGAGGGCGGCGAGCAAGAGAATGGATCCGATCGACAGGCCGGTGAACAACTGTCCGATCACGACGTCCATGGGGGAGCTCCTTCGGAGCATGTGAGTGGAACTTCGTAGCAGGCTACGAAGTTCCACTCACATGGGTGGTGGTCAGTTGAGGTCGGAGGCCCAGTCGTAGGTCTCGAGGAACGGGTCGGGAGCGATGGCCTCGGGGGACTCCCACACCGTGTAGATCAAGCCGTCGGGCCGGATCTCACCGATGCGGGCGGTCTTGGAGATGTGGTGGTTGTCGCCGTCGATGACGACCTCGCCCTCGGGAGCGGCGAAGCTGACACCGTCGGCTGCGGCCTGAATGTCGGCCACCGCGAACGAATTTGCCTTCTCGACGGTGTTCTTCCACAGGTAGACCGAGGTGTACGCGGCTTCCATGGGGTCCGAGGTGG
Source organism: Rhodococcus sp. KRD175 (assembly GCF_017168275.1). Classification (NCBI taxonomy): domain Bacteria; kingdom Bacillati; phylum Actinomycetota; class Actinomycetes; order Mycobacteriales; family Nocardiaceae; genus Rhodococcus; species Rhodococcus sp. KRD175. The sequence continues at coordinate 21,839 of NZ_JABFAQ010000004.1, read as the reverse complement.
GCTTGTCGGCACCGTACTTCGCCTTGTAGTCGGCGACGAACTTGGTGTTCTCCGGGCTGTCGACGGTCTGGTAGTAGTTCCAGGCAGTGAGCTGGCCAGCGATGTTCGCGGCTCCGATGCCCGCCACCTCTTCCTCGGCGATGGACACCGAGATGACCGGCATGTCAGCAGCTTTGAGGCCGGCGTTGGTGTACTCACGGAAGAATGCGACGTTGGAATCACCGTTGAGCGTGTTGAACACGGCATCGGCGTCGGCGGAGCGCACCTTGTTGACGATGGTGGAGAAGTCCGTCGAACCGAGCGGGGTGTAATCCTCGCCCTTGATCTCGATACCGTTGGCGGCCGCATACGCCTTGATCTCGCGGTTGGCCGTCTGCGGGAACACGTAGTCGCTGCCCACCAGGTACAGGGACTTGACGCCCTTCTCCTTCAGGTAGTCCAGGGCGGGGATGATCTGCTGGTTGGTGGTGGCTCCGGTGTAGAAGATGTTCTTCGACGCCTCGAGGCCCTCGTACTGCACGGGGTAGTAGAGGAGTGCGTCGTTGTCCTCGAACACCGGCAGCATCGCCTTGCGCGACGACGACGTCCAGCCACCGAAAACGGCTGCGACACAGTCGCTGCTGATCAGCTTCTCGGCCTTCTCGGCGAACACGGTCGGCTCGGATGCGCCGTCCTCTGCGACGACCTCGATCTGCTTTCCGTTGACGCCGCCTGCCGCATTGATCTGCTCGACGGCCAGTGCGATCGAATCACGCACTGTCACTTCGCTGATCGCCATCGTGCCGGACAGGGAGTTGAGCGAGCCGACCTTGATGGTGTCACCGGAGGTGTCCACACACGAGGTGGACGAGCCTCCGCCGCCCTCGGCGGTGGTGGTGTCGCTCGCCTTGCTACCGCAGGCAGTGGCAACCAGGCTCAATGCAGCCAGTGCTGCGGGAACGACCATGACGCGCTTGACGGACATGCGCTTCGAGACAGCAGGCATCTACGGCCCTTTCGGAAAGTGTGTATACGGAGATGTATTCGCGATTGCGAACAGTAAAGGCAACTTATTGCGTTGGTATTTTCTGCGGTGACGAGTCTGTTTCTCGCGTTACGAGTAGGTAAAGGCGAGCGAATGACAAGACTGCTTGACATTTTGTGACAAGCAGAGTTGACTTTTTGTCATGCCCGGATCCAACAACGTTCGCGCGCATCGCAAACAGGCACGCATCACGCAGGCCGAACTCGGCACCATCTGCGGAGTCAGCCGGCAGAGCATCGTCTCCGTCGAGGGCGGCGACTACGCACCGAGCGTGTACCTGGCACTGCGACTGGCCCGAGCACTCGACACGACAGTCGAAACACTGTTCGGCGACGACGAAGGGAAACGAACATGAGCGCATTCACCAAAGCTGCCCGCTTCGTGGGAGACCTGGACGACGACTTCTACGCCGACGAACTACAACGCGACATCTGGAACGAGGCCTCGGCCGTCGGATTCCAATCCCTGCTGTGGATCGGAATGATCGTCGGCGCTGTACTGCCCTTCGCGGCGGGTGTCACCGGGGCCTGGGTGGCATTGGGAATCTTCGTGGCTCTGACGGCCGTCGCGAACGTGGTGTTGGCATACGCCCGCGCGCGGGGGATCGACATGTACACCTCGCAGAAGCTTCGCCGGTCGCGGATCGGGGTGTTGGTGGTTCTTTATCTCGTGGGTGCTGGTGGTGCCGGCCTGCGCCTGCTGCTTCATTACGGACACGGGAGGCTCGCACCGATCCTGGTCGGTGCCGGCATCGGCCTTGTCGGAGGTCTTGCCGTGTCGTGGTGGGCATCAGGGGTAGGCGGCGGCAGGCCCGACAGGCCGAGCGTGCCGCCGAGCTGGCCGAGCAGCGGGCTTTCGATACGGACGAATGAATTGGGTCTCGAATGTGTCGCACGATCTGTTTCAGGGTGCAAGGATGCGTAAAGGCTTCGATTGGACCGTCTCCGTTTCGCAGATTTGCAGGCCGGAGGGTATGTTCTGACCGATGACATCGCGATTTCCCGGTGTTGCGGCTGTAGGGGTGCTGTTCGGCGGCGGTTTCGGTAACGCGGACGGATGCACGTTCGATGTAAAGGGAGGCTCGGGTGGACGGCGATGACGACGTGTAATACCAATCCGTCCTCCGTCGCGCCACGAAGTACCAACGAGACCGTGTCGGGCGTCCACCTTCCGGTGGAGCATGCAAACAGGGAAGTCGAGACCGTGCGCAGAGAAAAGAGCTACCTCAGACTCGTAGGGTCGAGCACTCCCACGATCGAGGTTCTGGGCGGCCCCAGAACCATCACCGTCGATGTGGACAACGTTTTTCCGGGTCAGGTATGCGAGGTCCTGCACAACGGCATGCTGTCGCTGAGCCCACGCGTCGTCGTGGAAGACAACGCGACAAGCATCACGATCACCACGTTCGCGCTCAAGCCGGGTGAGTACAACGTCTCGCTGCGTCTGGACGGACGCCTGGATTGCGTCACCGAATCGCAGACTGCTGTCGTCGGCGAGCAGTTCGAGGTCCGACGCAGCTCGTAAACCTCGGCTCACAACACAGCGAAGCGGCGCGTAGCTCAGGTGAGCTACGCGCCGCTTCGCTTCGTTGTCGGTCCTCGCTGCCGTCGGGTCGCGCCAGTCAGTGACAGGTGCTGCCGGGATCGGTGTGGCAGTGCTTCGGCTCCGATGGTGCGACGTCGAGCGAGGGGTTGCGGTCGAAGAAGCCGAAAGGCTTGAGCCAGAACGAGACGGTGTCGGACGGCATCACCGGCCAGTCCTCGGGCCTGGTGATGTGATGGATGCCGAAGGTGTACCAGACCACCACATCGGTGTTCTCGATCGAACGGTTCTTCTCGGTCCACTCGGGGAGGCCATGGTCGACGCCACTCTGATTGACGAACTCGCCACTGGGCCAACGCTCGTCGGGTGAATTGGGCGTGACCCATACGGTGTGACCGATCACCTGGGAACGCTGGAAGATCGGCGACGCCGGATCGAACATCGCCGGAATCGCCGAGCCGGGCACCAACTTGTACGCGGGCCGGGTGCCGAGACCGTTGGTGACGTTGTCGTTGACCACCTTCCACGCCTTCTGCGTGTTCCAGTCGTAATCCTGCTTGCCCTCGGACTCGGTGGTGAGCGGGGTGTTCACTTGCGTCAGGGCCAGGCCGTACGGATTGTCGGGACCCATCGGAACCATCTGGGTCTGGCTGGAATAGACGGTGTTCTCGGTGCCGTCGATGTCCAGATCGAGCCGGGCGACCAGGAAGTGCTGGTGGTACGGCGCATACGTGCGATTGTCGATCAGCGTGCCCGACGGATGGGTGCCGCCCTCGTCGAAGTGGGTGACGACCATGATGCCGGTGGCGCGCACCTCGCACTCGATGTTGCCGTCCTGGTAGAAGCGCCAGTAGACGAGATACTCGTAGTTGGCGACGGTGGCGTGGAAGCTGACGGTGAGACGGCGCATCCGACGCACCTCTGCCCCGGCGTCGTGATCGACGTGCTTCCACAGCACCGCGTTGTCTTCCTCGTGGATGCAGATCGCGTTGGTGATCGTGTACGGCTCGCCTTTGCTGTTGTGCAGCACGGCATCGAGGTACCGGATCTCACCGAGGCAGTCGCAGCCGAGCTCGAGCGAGGTGGTCATGAAGCCCAGGCCCCACTCGCCGATGTCGAATGCGGTGCGCCGATAGTGATCCTCGGTGTGGTCACGATACGGAACGATCATCTCCGCGAACGACATTCGGTTCGCGACGGATCGCACGTTCCCGTTGTCGCCGTAGGTGACGGCGTGCAGCGTCATGCCCTCGCGGTAGTTGAACCCCACGCGCAGCGACCAGTTCTGCCACGTCAGCTTGTTTCCGTCCAGCTCGAACGACGGGCCGTCCGGCTGGGTGATCTCGAGCGGCTTCAGCGGCGGACGGCTGCTGGCGTTCCGGATGCGCTCCGGAATATGGCGGGGCACGTACTCGCCCATGATCTCCGGCCGCTCGACACGGTAGGTGTCCTCGATTTCGAGCAGTTCCATCGTGTTGGCGTCGATGACGCAGTGGAAGCCGCCCACCGGCCCCGCGTACGGATTGGCACCCTCTGCGGCTTTGACCCACGTGTCGGACCAGCCCAGGCGTCGACCCTTGTATTTCTCGGGCGTCACCGCCTCGCCGTACGTCCAGGTGTCCATGAACACCAGATCAAGATCGGTGATGCCTCGATCGGCAAGCGCGGCAATCACATCGGGGTGTGCACGCAGCGCCGCGTCGGCCTCTTCCCACTCGTCGACGGTGAAGTTGGGCTGCACGTCCGGGATGTGGGTCCAGGATTCGGTGCTCCTGTTGTCCAGTGACACCACGGCTTTGAACGTGCTGTTCTCGGCGCGGTTCAACACCACCGAGACTGCGCGACGGGCGGGGACTGTACCGTCCGCATCGAATGCGGCGACCTCGGACTTGGACGGTTCGATCATCTCGATCGAGGCGAATCGCCACCCGTCGCCGACACCGTGTTCCCGGCCCAGAACCTCGGCGACGGTAGAGAACTCGTCGCTTGAGAGTGGGTCCAGGGGATGGAATGTCATCGAAGAGTCTCCGTCGAGCTCATCACGTGCTTGATGCGGGTGTAATCGTCCACGCCGTAGGCCGAGAGGTCCTTGCCGTAACCGGAGTACTTGAAGCCGCCGTGCGGCATCTCGGCCACCAACGGGATGTGGCAGTTGACCCAGACGGCACCGAAGTCCAGAGCCGCCGAAATGCGAAGCGTGCGGGCGTGATCGGACGTCCAGACGCTCGAAGCGAGACCGAAGTCGACGTCGTTGGCCAGCTCGATCGCCTCTGCCTCGTCGGAGAACTTCTGCACCGTCAGCACCGGGCCGAACGTCTCCTCCTGCACGATGGGATCGGCTTGCTGCACGCCCGTGATGATCGTGGGCTCGTAGAAGAATCCCTTGTCGCCGATACGCTTTCCGCCGGTGACGATGGTGGCGTGCGCGCCGATACCGTCGACCTTGGAGCTGACCTGGCCGAAGTGGTTGACGTTGTTCAACGGGCCGAGGAAGGTGTCGGGGTCGTCGGGCAATCCGACCTTCAGTGTCTTCGCCTTGGCGACGAGTGCGTCGACGAGCGAGTCGTGTACCGACTCGTGAACCAACACGCGAGTGACCGCCGTGCAGTCCTGGCCGGCGTTGAAGAACGCGGCCTCGGCGATGCCGTCGGCGGCCTTGGTGATGTCGACGTCGTCGAACACGATGGCCGGTGCCTTGCCGCCCAGTTCGAGGTGCGCGCGCTTGAGCTGCTTGGCGGCGGCGACGGCGACGGCGATGCCTGCCCGCACGGAACCGGTGATCGAGACCAGGCCGGGCCTCTTGTGTTCGACGATGGCTGCGCCGGTGCCGCCGTTGCCGAGCACGATGTTCAGCACACCGTCGGGGACGATGCCCTTCGACAATTTCGCCAGCACCAGGGTGCTCTCGGGGGTGGTGTCGCTCGGCTTGAGAACGACGGTGTTGCCGGCCGCGAGGGCAGGCCCGATCTTCCAGATCGCCATCATGAACGGGTAGTTCCACGGCGTCACCTGCCCCACGACGCCGATCGGCTCGCGGCGTACGTACGAGGTGAACCCGTCCATGTACTCGCCGGCCGACTTGCCTTCGAGCATCCGTGCAGCCCCGGCGAAGAACCGAATCTGATCTGCTCCGACGGTGACTTCCTCGGCGGCGATGGTGGCCTTCGGCTGACCGGTGTTACGACTCTGCGCCTCGACGATCTCGTCGCTGTGGGCCTCGATGGCATCGGCGAGCTTCAGCAGTACCTTCTGCCGCTCACTCGGAGTCGTCTTGCCCCAGGTCTCGAAAGCTTTGGCGGCAGCCGACATTGCGGCATCGACATCGGCAGCATCGGAAATCGGGGCTCGAGCGACCACCGACTCGTCCACCGGACTGACGACATCGAGCATCTCGGTACCCGAGGGCGTCACGAATGCCCCGTCGATGTAGTTCTGCAGGACAGGCACCGTCATCACAACCCCTAGCGTCGACTATTTCGGTTCTGCAAAGCCTGCACCCGCGGACGAGACTTTGCCACCCGACAAGATGTACACGACGATGCGAGTAATCAGGACGAAACGTCAGTCTCCTCGGCCAGCGCCCTGACACCGGCGATGTAGGTGTCCAGCCCGAGCTTCTCGAACGCCGTCCGCGCGCTGACGTCGCTCAGATACGAGGCTGCGGCGAGGATATTGGGAAACTCGTCGGGATTGAGGGAGTTCATCGTTTCCGCCACCTCGTGTTCGACGTGTGCCCGACGCTCCGGCTCGACTTCGACACCCGTGAACAGCGGCTCCGTGATCGACGAAATGGCGACTCGAACGCCGTGACGGGCCAGCTGGGTGGCGTCGTACAGGGAGAAACCGGCCTCGCCGAGAAGTTTCAGGCTGAGCTCCATCGCCGCTCTGCTGTTGGGGGAGAACAGCATTCGTGGAACGACGATGGTCGCTGCTCCGGGATGTGCGCGCAAGGCGCGCATGAAGTCCTCGAGCACGGTGCGCAGTTGCTCCCACCACGTCGCCGTGGGGTCGACGGTGATCTCGAGATCCTGGCAGACGCGGTCGCCCATGGCGTCGAGCAGTTCGTCCTTGTTCTTCACATGCCAGTAGATCGCCATGGGAGAGACACCGAGTTCGGTGGCGATCTTGCGGATGGTGAGCGAGTCGAGTCCGCGTCGGTACGCGACTTCGAGCGCGGCGTCGACGACGGCAGTCCTGGTCAAGCGAGGCACCGGCAGAACTATACATGCGTACGAGTCGGTGTTAGCGTGACTTGTACTTAGTACGAGAAAGGGGTGCGCGATGGATGACGTCATCCTCGTCGGCGGTGGGGTGATGAGCGCGACGCTCGGCACGCTGCTGCAACGTGTGGAGCCGACCTGGTCGATTCGGGTCCTCGAACGATTGCCCGAGGTAGCGATGGAAGCCTCCGACGGGTGGAACAATGCCGGGACCGGCCACGCCGGCCTGTGCGAAACCAACTACACGACGGAGAGAGTCGACGGCTCCGTCGATATCGACCGGGCCGTCGCGATCGCCGAGCAGTTCGCCGTGACGCGACGCTTCTGGTCGACGCTGGCCGACACCAGCTTCGTACGTTCGGTGCCGCACATGACCCTGGTGCAGGGGGCGGAGAACGTCCGATCGCTGCAGGCCAGGCATCGAGCGTTGACCGCGCATCCGCTGTTTCGAGCCATGGAGTACACCGAAGATGCTGCGGTACTGGACGAGTGGGCACCGCTGGTGTCGGCGGGACGAACAGGCGACTGGGCCGCCACCCGAGATGCGACCGGAACCGACGTCGACTTCGGTGCACTGACGCGGCAGTTGCTGGGGGACATGAGTGGACGTGGTGCGCGCGTGGAGACCGGGCGGGAGGTGACCGGGATGAGTCAGGAACGGGACGGATCCTGGTCCCTGCGAGTGCGCGGTGGCCGATCGATCGAGCGCGCGCGCTTCGTGTTCGTCGGTGCCGGTGGCTGGGCTCTGAAGCTGTTGCGCACAGCAGGGATTCCCGAGGCCCGCGGTTATGGACTACTACCGATCAGCGGGCAGTTCTTGCGTTGTGATCGGCCCGAGGTGGTCGACAGACACGACGCGAAGGTCTACGGAACTCCGCCCATCGGAGCGCCTCCGATGTCGGTGCCCCATCTCGACACCCGCATCGTCGACGGGCGGCGGTCCATACTCTTCGGACCGTACGCCGGCGCGAATCCTCGGTTTCTGAAACACGGATCGTGGCTCGACTTCCCGACGTCGATCGACCGGCACAACATCGGTTCACTGCTGTCGATGGCAGGCAACAACACGCCGTTGATAGGTCTGCTGCTGTCGGAATTGACGGCCACCCGAGCCAAGAAGATCGCTGCGTTGCGCCAATTCGTACCGAATGCCGATCCGTCGGACTGGTCCGTGGTCCCCGCCGGACAGCGCGCCCAGATCGTCGTGAACGGGCAATTGCGTTTCGGCACGGAGGTGATCGCGTCGCAGGACGGCTCCATCGCCGCCGTTCTCGGCGCATCGCCCGGCGCCTCCACCGCTGTTCCCATCATGCTGGAAGTATTGGGTCGATGTTTTCCGGAGCGCCAGTGGAATGGTCGACTGCAAGAGATGCTCAGCGGATAGCCTGTGGCAGTGCGAAACACCGAGGTGGGATACCAGCAGATCGCCGACGACACCTGGGCCTTCATGCGTCCACCGGGCAGTTGGGGTCAGACCAACACCGGGCTCGTCGTGGCACCCGGCTCGGCGTCGATGCTGATCGACACCGTCTGGGACGTGAACTGGGCCGAGAGGGTTGCCGCCGACACGGCCGAGTTGGTTGCCGCCGCACCGATCACCGAGGTCCTCAACACGCATTCGGACGGTGATCACTGGTGGGGTAACGACAGCGTGCCCGCCTCCGCACGCATCACCACCAGTGCGGCGTCGCTGCACGCGATGAAGGAGGAGACCCCGCCGAAGGGTGTATCCGCATTCGCGTCCTTCGGCAAGGCAGTCGGCTGGGTGCCGGGACCGATCGGTGCGATGGGCTCCTACATGGACCGTGTTCGCGGCGATGCGCTGTTTCCGTCGGCGCTGCCCCGCCTGCCTGATCACACCTTCGAAACCACCGAAACCATCGATGTCGCAGGACGATCGGTACATTTGCGCTACCTCGGTCCGGCGCACACCGAAGGCGATCTCATCGCGCACCTCCCGGACGTGGGGGTCGTGTTCGCGGGCGACCTGCTCTTCATCGACGCCACCCCGGTGCTCTGGCACGGTCCTCTGCAGAACTGGATCGACGCCCTCGACCACCTCCTCGAACTCGACGCCGACGTGTACGTCCCCGGCCACGGACCCCTGTGCGGCACCGACGAAATACGCGCCGTGCGCAGCTACTGGACCTGGGTCGGCGAGGCCGGACGAGCGTGCTTCGACGCGGGCCTCGGCTCCACCGAGGCCGCCCTGAACCTGCTCAAATCACCCGAATTCGGCCATTACGCGCACTGGGATTCGCCCGAGCGACTCATCCTCAGCATGAGCACGCTCTACCGCCTGTGGCGAGGCGAACCCGCTGCGCCACCCACGCTGACGCGTCGAGCACGCGCGTTCGCCGACGCGGGACGGTATCTGCGGGAGCGCTAGTGTCAGCCTTTCGGTGAGACTGCTGGTTACCGGGCTCCGAGCTCCTTCGTCAAGGACGCGGCGTGCGCGAACAGTGGGGTCGGATCCGGTTGTTCTGCAGACGGTTCGAGTACGACAGTGGTCGCGCCCGCATCGATCCAGCGCTGCAGATTGCTCATGGCGGCATCGGAATCGGATCCGACGGCGACATAGACGACGATGTCGTGACCCGACCCCGCGGCGATATGCCCGACGGCAGCCCGCAGCTGATCCGGGTCCGTCTCGCTCGTGAGAATTGTGCCGACACTCCTGCGGCCGCTCAGAGCAAGGGTTTTCGGGCCCGTGGCCCCGACGAGCAGTGGAGGTGCCTGCAGCGGAGGCCAATCGAGCTGCACATTGTCGAGCGAGACGTACCGACCCTGCGTGGTGACGCTCTCGCCCGCGAGGAGAGCGGTGAGGGCTGTCATCTGCTCGTCGAGCAACGTCAGCGGAGACTGCACTCGTGCGCCGATCTGGCCCATCCACGACTGGACGCCGTGGCCGAGTCCCACGCGGAGCCGGCCCGGATGGACCCGAGCGACGGTCGCGATCTCCATGGCCGTCGACGCCACGTTCCGCATCGGAGTGGGCAACACCCCGATGCCGACGTTCACGCGATCGGTGCTCGCGAGAATCAGTGCAGCAGTGGACAGCCCGCCGGAGAAGAAGCAGTCTTCCCACAGCCAGACCTCGTCGACGCCCGCGGCATCGGCTGCGCGAGCCGCGTCGACCAGCGCCTCCGGGGCGATCTCGGGCCGGAGTACAACGCCGATTCGGGTCATGGGAATTCTCTTTCTACTCATCGAACGAGGTACGGGGACACCGAGCTTCGGTGCTCGTCTATGTCGAGATCCTTGCCGAGCGGCGGAAACGCACGCTGCGGGCAATTCGAGCGTTCGCAGACCCGGCAACCCGCTCCGATCGGAGTTGCGACCGCCGAGCCCTGCACATCCAATCCATCGGCATAGACGAGCCGTCCGGCATGGCGCAGTTCGCAACCGAGGCCGATGGCAAAAGTCTTGCCGGGCTGCCCGTATCGAGCGGCGCGGCGTTCCACCGTCCGCGCGATCCACAGGTAGTTGCGGCCGTCGGGCATCTCGGCGATCTGCGTCATGATCTTGCCGGGATACGCGAACGTCTCGTACACGTTCCACAGCGGGCACGTGCCACCGCTGGACGAGAAATGAAAGCCGGTGGCGGACTGTCGTTTCGACATGTTGCCGGCGCGATCGACTCGGACGAACGAGAACGGAACACCGCGCATCTCGGGGCGCTGCAGCGTGGAGAGTCGGTGGCAGATGGTCTCGTAACTCACCGAGAAGAAGGCCGACAGCCGCTCGATGTCGTATCGGAAATCCTCGGCGACATCGTGGAACTGGTGATACGGCAACACCGTCGCGGCCGCGAAATAGTTGGCGAACCCGAGCACCGCCAATTTCTTCGACGCCTCGCTCGTGAAGTTTCCCTCGTCGGCCATCTTGTTCAACAGATCACCGCATTCGAGATACGCGAGCTCGGCAGCGAACTTGAACACCTTCTGCCCGCCGGAGAGGTGAGGAGAAATCTCCAACACCCGCGTCTGCGGGTCGAACCGATGCAGCACATTCTCACCGAGGTCGATGCGATTGACGATCTGCACGTCGTGCACCGTGCGCAACCGCTTCGCGATCTCACCGCCCACATCGGCGCGATGGAACCGAATTCTCGACGTCAATGCCTCTGCGGCGGTATCCAATTCGTGCAGATAGTTCTGTCGTTGATAGAAGTAGTCGCGCACCTCTTCGTGCGGCTTGCTGATGGAGCCGCTGCCACTGCCATCGGAGAATCGTTCCTCGGTCGCTGCCAACAGCTGAGCCGTCGTATTGCGGTAGCGGCGATGCATATTGACCATTGCCCGGGCCAGCTGTGGGTGCGAGCTGACCATCTGCGCGATCTCGTGCGGATCGGCATCGATGCCCATGTCCTGATCGAGTGCGACTTCGCGCAACTCGGCAACCAACCTGGTGTCGTCCTCGGAGGAGAAGAACGATGTGTCGACGCCGAAGACCTCCGAGATGCGCAGCAGTACCGGAACCGTCAACGGACGCACGTCGTGCTCGATCTGGTTGAGATAGCTGGCCGAGATGCCGAGCTTCTGCGCCAGAGATACCTGGCTCATGCTGCGTTCGCTGCGGAGCTGCCGAAGGCGAACGCCGACGAAAGTCTTGGACACGGTTGCCAGGCTACGCCTGCGAAGATTTGCCTTAACACCGTTCGCAACTAGCTGCTGGGTCACGATTCGGTGACCGTCGGGAACATTAGCCGAAGTAAAGGCGTATACCGATATACGAGCTATTCACCACGCACCTCGAGGAGCGGTCATGTCCAATCGTCAGCGCACATCGGAAATCGTCAGGGACGTCGTCGTCTTCATCACCGGAGCCGTTCTCGTCGCCTCCACCGTCTGGCGTTCCGTCCAGGGCGACCAAGAAGTCACCGGAGCCATCCTGGTGCTCGGCATCCTCGCGGCATCGTCGGCGCTCTGGGCCATCGGGTCCGCGTCCAGGCAGAGCCACTGGACCCACGTCGGCCTCGGTGTGTTGCTCGCCGTCTCACCCGCGCTGATGGTCTTCCCCTCCGGATTGCTGGCTGCGGACCTGTTCGCCATCGTCGGCGGACTCGTGATCGCCGCCATGGGTGCGCTGGGGGTCATCGCGTCGCGCCGGGCACCGGTCACCTCGCGAGTAGTGGCCTCCAGCAACGAGCGCACCGGCGTTCGCATCTGATCCCTTCTCTGCAACTGATGCTCCACTCCCTGGGGCGTGCGCGATGAATCTCGTGCTCGCCTCGGGAAGTGGAGCATTTCGTGCATTCAGCGCCGGGTCGGTCACTGCGACCGGCCGGATGCGACTGGTGCTCCACTCCCTGGGGCGTGCGCGATGAGACTCGTGCTCGCCCCGGGAAGTGGAGCATTGTGTGCAGTCATCGCCGCGATGCCCGGCGCCGCCTGACAACCGACGCGATTTCGGCAGCCACGTCGTCAGGCGCGGTGAGCACATCGAACGCCGAGTAGCGCAGCACCAACCAGCCATCGAGGATCAGCGCGTTCTGTCGTCGGCGATCCTTGCTGAATACGGCTGCTGCACTGTGAAATTCGCGACCGTCGACTTCGACGATCGTTCGGCTGCGGCGGTCGACGAAATCACACACGAACGGTCCGACTGCAGCGTTCATCTCCAGGCGCAGGCCGAGTCGATGCACTGCGCGGCCCAGGGCGCGCTCGGGCTCCGACGCAAATCTCGATACCGCGAGCCGCACCTGACGAGCCAGCTCGACGTTCCCGTGCCGACCCGGGAATCGGTCGAGTAGGCAGAGCAGCGAAGCCGGGTCCATTCCGAACTTCAGGCGCTCGTCGATCAGCAACTCGGAATCGGGGCGGGGGAGTAGCGCCAGGCAATCGAGCATCGTCTGCGCAGAGATGGTGCAGGGCAGCGCCGCGACCTCGTCGATGAGCGTGGAGTCCATGTCGCGACGGTGCAGCCGAAGCCACGACGGAGGTCTCAGCCACGCAGTTCGGGGGACGGTGGCGTCGAGCATTGTCGGTTCGGTGGTCCAGCCGCGCAGGTACGCGGCCGATCGATGACTGAGGACGGCGTCGGGTCGCCACAGCGTGATCGCCCGACAACGGTCCGTCGTCGACGGCTCCCCGCGCATATGGACCGTCGGCAGGACGCGCGTGAAGCGACGCGAGATGGTGCTGGGGTGAATCCCTGCGGCGACGAGATCCCCCCAAGTGGTGGGAGTGGAGCCCGCGGAACTGTGGTGTGTCATGGCTGCAGCATCGGTGCGTCGTTGTGAGGTGTTGATCGGTCGACCTGGGGAAATGGAATGGCCTGTGCATGGCCGAATGCTTGTGGATGGTGCAATTCCTGCTCCACTCGACGCACTCGCACGGGGGATTCTCCAACGAGAGATCGCGAGAGGAGCACCTTGTGCAGCGTCCACATCGTGAGACGAAGCGAGTGTGATGTCCATCACTACAGAGTCGTTTTCTGACTCGATTCAGACGCCCGATTCAAACCGTACAAGCGTCCCGTAAAGAATTTTGTTCATTCCGTTCACCAACTGGGGATTCGTCGCTACCGACGAGTAATCACGCTGCCCGATCGGCGAGGTATGTGAGCCCCGAAAATTTGCAGACTTAGCAAAGGGCTCTGGAAAGCTAGCCAAGATTGGCACTAACAACTGGTAGACGCCTCTTTTCGGGTGTGCCATTGTTTTGGAGTACACCAGAAGGGCCTGGCAACGATGTGAAGATTCGTCTCGCGGCAGGCCGAGAAGCAGAGAAGAGACTGGAGCTCCGATGTCGACCACCGGCACCCCGAAGACCACCGCCGAGATTCAGCAGGATTGGGACACCAACCCGCGCTGGAAGGGCGTCACCCGTAACTTCACCGCGCAGCAGGTCTCCGACCTCCAGGGCACTGTGGTCGAAGAAGCCACACTCGCTCGCCGCGGCAGCGAGATCCTGTGGGATCTCGTCAACAACGAGGACTACATCAACTCGCTCGGTGCCCTCACCGGCAACCAGGCCGTGCAGCAGATTCGCGCCGGCCTCCAGGCGATCTACCTCTCCGGCTGGCAGGTCGCCGGCGACGCCAACCTCTCGGGCCACACCTACCCGGACCAGAGCCTCTACCCGGCCAACTCGGTTCCGTCGGTCGTCCGTCGCATCAACAACGCACTCCTGCGCGCCGACGAGATCGCCAAGATCGAGGGCGACACGTCCGTCAAGAACTGGGTTGCGCCCATCGTGGCCGACGCCGAAGCAGGCTTCGGTGGCGCACTGAACGCATACGAGCTGCAGAAGGCCATGATCGTGGCCGGTGCTGCCGGCGTGCACTGGGAAGACCAGCTCGCATCGGAGAAGAAGTGCGGCCACCTCGGTGGCAAGGTGCTCATCCCCACCCAGCAGCACATCCGCACCCTGACCTCCGCCCGTCTGGCCTCGGACGTCGCCGACGTCCCCTCGGTCATCATCGCCCGCACCGACGCCGAGGCAGCCACGCTGATCACCTCCGACGTCGACGAGCGTGACCGCGAGTTCCTCGACGGAACCCGCACCGCAGAAGGCTTCTTCGGCGTCAAGAACGGCATCGAGCCCTGCATCGCTCGCGCCAAGGCCTACGCACCGTACGCAGACCTCATCTGGATGGAGACCGGCGTCCCGGACCTCGAGGTCGCCAAGAAGTTCTCCGAGTCGGTTCGCAGCGAATTCCCGGACCAGCTGCTCGCCTACAACTGCTCGCCTTCGTTCAACTGGAAGGCACACCTGGACGACGCCACCATCGCGAAATTCCAGAAGGAACTCGGCGCCATGGGCTTCAAGTTCCAGTTCATCACCCTCGCGGGCTTCCACTCGCTCAACTACGGCATGTTCGACCTGGCACACGGCTACGCCCGCGAAGGCATGACCGCGTTCGTCGACCTGCAGGAGCGTGAGTTCAAGGCTGCCGAAGAGCGTGGCTTCACCGCCATCAAGCACCAGCGTGAGGTTGGCGCCGGCTACTTCGACCGCATCGCCACCACCGTCGACCCCAACACCTCGACGGCAGCACTGAAGGGCTCCACCGAAGAAGGCCAGTTCCACTAGAGGTACCGCCTCTCCTGGCCTTCAGCGCACCAGTCGGGCGGTCCGCAACTTTCGTTGCGGGCCGCCTGTTCTGTATCGCGAGGGTCTTGGGCGTACCCGGCAAGAGTTACCCCCATCTCACCAAAGATGTTGTAGCGCAATGTTTTTTGAAGGAGTGTCTCAGTGACGGTCGAGAGGGTGGGGATCGTCGGAGCCGGACAGATGGGTGCGGGAATCGCAGAGGTCTGCGCCCGCGCGCACGTCGACGTGTCGGTCTACGAACAGACTCGCGAACTGGCGACGGCGGGCCGCAGCCGCATCCTGCAATCACTGGACCGCGGAGTGAGCAGCGGCAAGATCACCGAGCGCGAACGAGAACACGCCGCCTCCCGGTTACGGTTCACCTGCGACCTCGGGGACTTCGCAGACCGCCAACTGGTCGTCGAAGCAGTCCTCGAGGACGAAGAGATCAAGTCGGCAATATTCGCAGAACTCGACGCGGTGGTGTCCGACGCGAATGCCGTGCTCGCGTCCAACACCTCGTCCATTCCGATCACGACGCTCGCGTCGGCCACCACGGCACCGCAGCGCGTCGTCGGACTTCATTTCTTCAATCCGGTACCGGTGTTGCCACTCGTCGAGCTGGTCACCACGAGCACAACGTCCGATGCGGTGGCCGACCGTGCCGAAGCCTTCGCCGGAGATGTTCTCGGCAAACAGGTGGTGCGATCCGCAGATCGCTCGGGCTTCGTCGTCAACGCACTTCTCGTTCCGTATCTGCTCTCGGCGATCCGCATGGTCGAGTCGGGATTCGCCACCAAGGAAGACGTCGACAAAGCGACGGTTCTGGGTTTGGCGCACCCGATGGGACCGCTCGCGCTCGCGGATCTCGTAGGTCTCGACACCGTCAAGTCCATTGCCGACTCCATGTATTCGGAATTCGACGAGCCGCTGTTCGCGGCACCGCCGTTGTTGCTGCGCATGGTCGAGGCGGGACAGACGGGCAAGAAGACCGGGGCCGGGTTCTACCGCTACGAGAACGGCCGCGTAGCAAAGTAGTGGGCGTCTCGGGCGGGTCGCCGCGCAGCGGCTTGCAGAGCGCTATTGTCGGTCTGCCGGTGCAAATCCATCGATCCCAGGGAGCATGTCAGTGAGCAAGTCCAAGAAGTCGAACGGTCTGGTGCCCAAGGCATTCGGAATCGGGTTGGCCGCTACAGGCGCGGCCCATTTCGTGGTGCCGGAGGCCTTCGAGGGAATCACCAAGCTTCCGTTCCCCAAGGACACTCGAACCTGGATCAGTCGTAACGGGGCCACAGAACTGGCCGTCGGCGTGGCGATCGCGTACCCCAAGACCCGCAAGATCGGACTGGTCGGTCTGGCAGCGTATGTTGGATGGCTCGGCGTCAATATCGCCAAGAACAGCTGACGTTACTGTTGCGAACGACTCGTCCGGAGCAGGAATAGCCTGGTCGTAGCGGTAGCTGTGTTGCGCTTACACAGATGCGTAGGTAGCAATGTAGACATGACTTCAGCTACCGCTTACCAGGCCACCGCTCCGGACGCTCCGCTCGTGAAGGCGACGATCGAGCGACGCGCAGTCGGACCGCACGACATCCTCATCGACGTCAAGTTCGCGGGCATCTGCCACTCCGACATCCACACCGCCCGAAACGAGTGGGGCGGCACCACGTACCCCGTCGTTCCCGGACACGAGATCGCCGGCATCGTGGCCGAGGTCGGCTCCGAGGTGACCACCCGCAAGGTCGGCGACCGCGTGGGCGTCGGCTGCTTCGTCGACTCCTGCGGCAAGTGCGAGGCATGTCTCGACGGCGACGAGCAGTACTGCACCAAGGGCGTCGTCCAGACGTACAACTCCACCACCTACGAGGGTGAGTTCACCAACGGCGGCTACTCCACCCAGATCGTCGTCACCGAGAAGTTCGTACTCGGAATCCCGGAAGGCGTCGAACTCGACGTCGCAGCGCCGCTGCTGTGCGCAGGCATCACGCTGTACTCGCCCCTCAAGCACTGGGGAGCCGGCCCCGACAAGAAGGTCGCCATCATCGGTATGGGCGGACTCGGCCACATCGGCGTCAAGATCGCTCACGCCATGGGCGCGCACGTCACCGTGCTGAGCCAGACGGATGCGAAAGAAGCAGACGGCAAGGCCTACGGTGCCGACGAGTACTACGCCACCAAGGACACCACCGCGCTCAAGGATCTGCAGGGCAAGTTCGACCTGATCCTCAACACCGTCTCGGCCAACCTGCCCATGGGCAAGTACCTGGGACTGCTGGCCCGCAACGGAACACTCGTCGAGCTCGGTGTTCCCGAGAAGCCCCTCGAGGTGCCTGCATTCAACCTGCTGGCCAACCGTCGCTCGTTCGCCGGTTCCATGGTCGGCGGCATCGCCGAGACCCAGGAAATGCTGGACTTCTGCGCCGAGCACCACATCGGTGCCGAGATCGAGGTCATCCCGGCCGAGAAGATCAACGAGGCATACGACCGCGTCGTCAAGTCCGACGTGCGCTACCGCTTCGTGATCGACGCAGCCACGCTGTAACTGTCTCCTTGGACGCGTGAATGGTCCATCGACCTGCCCAGACGGGGGTTGCACTGGACCCCGTGGGTTGGACCGGTTAATGGAAATCCTAGGCTGCGAGGGCCTGGGCTCGGTATTGCACCGGGCTCAGGCCGTCGAGTCGTAGCGAGATGCGGTCGTTGTTGAACCAGTCGATGACACCATCCTCGAACAACGCTACCGCCGCGACCCGCTGATCCTCGGTAAGTGAACTTCGTGCACGCATACAAAACTCCCCGGTAGTCGGAACTGAATTACTCAGTCCAACTTCCGGGGAGCTGTGCAGGTCGATGGACCATTCACGCCTTCGAAGGGGGTTCAGCTCTCGGCGAGTCGCTGCTTCTCGTGTTCGACATCGAAATCGGCTGCGGGCCAATCGAGATCGAGCTTTTCGAGCGCGTCGATGAGAATTTCCGTGACGGCCAGTCTGCTGTACCACTTGCGGTCGGACGGGACGACGTACCACGGTGCGTGGTCGGTATCCGTGCGATCGAGAACCCGCTGATACGCCGTCCGGTACTGCGGCAGGAAGCCACGCTCGGTGACGTCGCCCGGGTTGTACTTCCAGTGCTTCTCGGGTCGATCCAGCCGTTCCTGCAGTCGCTTCTTCTGTTCGTCGGCCGAGACGAACAAGGCCACCTTGACGACGACCGTGTCCTCGTCGACCAACTCCTTCTCGAAGGCGTTGATCTCGTCGAATCGCTTCTCCCACACCTGCCGTGGCACGAGGTCGTGGACCGCGACGACGAGAACGTCCTCGTAATGGGACCGATCGAACACCCCGATTCGGCCTGCGCGCGGAAGGGCTTTGCGGATGCGCCACAGGTAGTGGTGTTGCTTCTCTTCCTGGGTCGGCACTCCGAACGACGCGAGGTCGACGCCTTGCGGATCGACCATCCCGATGACGTGCTTGACCATGCCGCCCTTGCCTGCAGTGTCCATACCCTGCAGCACGAGCAGAACCGACTTGGTGCCGCCTGCGCGCCCGTGGGCATAGAGCTTTTCCTGGAGCGCCGCGAGCACCGCACCGCGCTGCTCGAGGACGTCGTTGCCGTGTGCTTTCGCGCCGTCGAACCCCGGAGTGGCGGTGAAATCGATGTCCTCCACACGAGGAGAGGCACTGGCGCGCAGCACATCGACGGGAGAGAGCGTCCACAGTTTCGACTTGTCGGCCATAGGCGGAAGACTACTTCTCTACCATGGGATTCATGGCCCCTACCATCGCAAAAGCCGAGACTGTGTCGCGTGAGCAACTGCTCGAATTCGTCTCTCCGCGGCACCACCACACCCTGATCACGCGTAAGCGCGACGACGGTCTGCAGGTCTCCCCGGTGTCCGCAGGCGTGGACTCGGAAGGCCGCATCGTCATCGCCACCTACCCCGAGCGCGCCAAGGTGCACAACATCCGCCGCACGCCGGCCGTCACCGTGTTGGTACACAGCGACGACTGGAACGGCGACTACGTCCAGGTCGACGGGACGGCCGAGATCATCGATCTCCCCGACGCCGTCGAGCCTCTGGTGGAGTACTTCCGCAGCATCGCCGGTGAGCACTCGGACTGGGACGAGTACCGCGCGGCGATGGTGAAGCAGGGAAAGTCGTTGATCCGCATCACGATCGACACCTGGGGCCCGATCGCCGCGGGTGGATTTCCCCCGGGAAGAGTGTGACAAGCCCGCCCGGGAGAGTGTGAGCTAAGCCTTCAGTGGTGCTGCGAACAGTGGCACTGCGTTGTCGAGTGCATATCGGGTTCCCGCGACCGAGGCGGCCGAGAATGCGTTGGACAGGTCGGTGTCACCGAGCACGACGAGGCGTCCGTCGCGGGCCGACGGGAGTCCCTGGATGAGCGGGTTCTCGGTGATGACCTCGGGTCCGCTGCCGATGGGGAACATGACCGTCAGGTCGGCGTCGAGGTTCGCGATGTTCTCCTCGGAGAGGTCGACGCTGAACTTCCCGGGTTGGGCGAGGCCCTGGATGGCCGGGGCGTTCGACAGTCCGAGTGCTTCGAGGAAGTCGACTCGGGTGTCGCCGCGTACGTAGGCCCCGCTCTGGCCGCTGTACAGCGTGCCGACGGCGACGGACTTGCCGGCGAATTCCGGGTTGGCAGCCACGGTCTCGGCGAATTGGGTCTTGGTGTCGTCGATCAGCTTTTTGCCTTCGTCGACTTTTCCGAGCGCCTCGGCGACGATCTCGGTCTGCCCGTCCCATGTGGTGCCGTAGGCGACGTCGGTTCCCGGAGGTGCCGCGACAGTGGGGGCGATGTCGGACAGCTGGTCGTACACGGCCTTGTCGTTGGTGCTCCGGGTCCACAGGATCAGGTCCGGTGCCAGGGCGGCGACCGATTCGACGTCGATGTCGTAGGTGGCCAGGATCGTCGGGTCGGTGTCGTACTTTTCGGTGACCCAGGGGCCGAGGCCGTTGCCTCCGACGCCGAGCCAGTCACTGGCTCCGACGGGCTGCACGCCGAGAGCCAGTGCGGTTTCGGCGTCGGACCAGCCGAGTGCAACTACTCGCTGGGGGTCGGCCGGCACCTCGACCTCCCCGAACATGTCGGTGACGACGGTGCCCGCAGCAGCCGAATCGGCCGAGTCGCCGCCGTCGGAATTACCGGATCCGCACGCGGTCAGGGTCAGAGCGAGGGCCACGGCTGCCGCAGGCAGGGCCAAAGATCGAGAGATGCGCATAGGGCACGCTAACCTATCAAGCGCGGAAGTGCTCCACGATCTTCGCGCAGAAGGCAGGCAGGTCGTCGGGGTTGCGGCTCGACACCAGGTTGCCGTCCACGACCACTTCCTCGTCGACGACAGTCGCACCGGCGTTACGAAGGTCGGTCCGAATGCTCGGGTAGGACGTCAGCGTGCGGCCTTTCAGTACGTCTGTTTCGGCCAACGTCCACGCGCCGTGGCAGATGACTCCGACCGGTTTGCGCGCCTGAACGAACGCACGCACGAACTCCACTGCGTCCGCATCCACGCGCAATTGATCGGGATTCGTGGTGCCGCCGGGCAGGATCAATGCGTCGAAGTCGTCGACCGATACCTCGCCCGCGATCTTGTCGACACTGAACGTGTCGCCTGCGTTCACGTCGCTGTTCATGGCTTGGATGTCGCCATGATCGAGCGACACCAATGTGACTGTGCCACCGGCATTTTCGACGGCTTCACGGGGCTGCACCAACTCGACCTGCTCTACACCGTCGGTGGCAAGAACGGCAATGCGGCGTCCGGACAATGTTTCGTTGCTCATGCTCGTTCGGATTACCGGCGCGATCGAGTTTCAAACGAGAACCGTGTGCGCGGCAGTGGTACGAATGGACACATGAGCGAATCACCGATCGAATCTCCGACCGAGGATCGCGTCGAGCAGAATCTGCCGATCGCGGACGAACCGGAGCCGGATGCGGGCGATCTCCCCGTCGAGGCCGACGCCACGGACGTCATCGAACAACGCACCGAAGTTCCGCTCGACGACGAATACGACGAGCGCTAGGACTTACCCGGCTCGTCGTCCACCAGAGGATGCGGCTGCGACTTGAACTTGGCCGGTGAGCCGTCGGCCATGGCCACGCCGTGGATGCCGCCCCACATCATCATGCAGAGGTAGTCGATCAGGTCATCGGCGGACATGGACTTGTTCGAGATCCACCAGTGCGTGGCCAACTGGACTGCGCCGACGATGGCGAACGCCCACGGCACCGAGCCGCCCGAATCCATCTCGCGTTGGCGCAGCCGCTCACCCAACACGGTGGAGAGGAGTTCGGCGATCATGCGCTCGGACTCGGCCACCACGTCCCGGTTGTTGCCGGCGTTGTTGGCCATCACGTAGAGGTACACCTCGGGATCGGTGGCCACCGTCTCGACGTAGGCGGTCACCACCACCCGGGTCAGCTCGTACTCGTCGAGCTCGTGGGAGATCGCGGAGTAGATGCGCGGCGCGAGGGTGGTTTCGACGTACCGGGACATCGTCGCGCTGGTCAGATCGTTCTTGTCGGTGAAATACCGATAGAGCACCGTCTTCGAGATACCGATCTCCGACGCGATCTCGTCCATCCCGATCTCGCGACCACGCAGCCGGATCGCGGCCAACGTACCGTCGACGAGCTCCTCGCGTCGGGCAATCTTGTGCTCTCGCCATCGACGCTTGCGGCCGTCCGGCTTCTCGATCTTGGGCTTGTCCGCGTCCGCCTCGGGGGCGTCCTCCGAGGCTGCCGCCGCACTATTTTTCACCACGTCACCCACCTTATGCGTCGGGTACGACACAGGAGGGGGCCGTGCCCGGTTGATCGGTTGCGATTCTGGGCACAATGTCGGGTGTGCAGCTCATGAACTTCGACGACGAGACCAAGCGTCGCGACCTCCGCAAGATGAAAACCGTCGCGACGGGATTCCTCGTCTTCGCCTCGATCGTCTATCTCTTCTGCCGCTGGCAGGAATCCACCGGGGCCGGGGCATGGG
>NZ_JABFAQ010000038.1:0-14654 GCF_017168275.1 Rhodococcus sp. KRD175 | reverse complement strand
CCACTCCAAATTTGTGTCCGGCACCGCTGGCCGCGGCACCAACTCGTGTGGAGTGATACAAACACGCCAACCAGGTCTCGGCATGGTGGGCAACAGTACGTGGACATCTGTCCATCCGTGCACAAAATGTGGCGCTCGCCATCGGGCGATCCGGAAGCGGAGGATTCCGCGACACCACACCCTTGAAAGTCCGGGCCGAGGGCTTGGCCATGGACAGCATCGTCGATGGAACCCTGTACGCCTGGGCACGGACCGGGACCGGTGATTGGCTTGCGCAAGTGTCGTTTTCGATCCCCACCGGCAACAAGAAAGGCCGACTCGACCTCGACCGGCAATGGTGCCCCGCCGCCGCCATCACACCCATCACATGACCGACACCACCACCGCAGTAGCCATCTGGATCGGCCTCGAGCACCGACAATCAGTCCACACCACCGCAAGCACAGGAGGAACCGTGAACATCGGCGACCGCTACCACCTCGCACCCGGCGCACCCGGCATCGTCGTCGTACGCGACATCCAACCCGAGGGCCTCATCCTCGTCGAAAACGAAACACCAGGCCCCGGCGTCTACCCCTACCTCGTCAAACCAGACCCCCTCGTACCCGTCACCACCTGACAGAACAGCCCCCCGAAAGCACTGAGACCCCACCGGGGCAGTGACACACTGGACGCCCCAGCAGCCGGACACTTCTCGACACACGACGAAGAGGGGAGCGGCACCCATGGCGCACGCGCTGACCTACATCGACACCGGCAACCCCCACTGGATGAATGCACTGCTGTTCGTTCTCGCGGCCGCCACCGCAATCACCCTCACCTGGTGGTTCTTCGGCAGCGACAATTAGGCCCGGTTCATTGTGCGGGGCGGTCCTCTTCGTCGTTGTCATGTCTCATCGCCGCATCCTTGTCCTCGCGCCGAGGTGACTGCTCGCCAACCAGCACCCGAGCCACACCACCGATGACTTTCTGAACACCAGACGCGGTCGCATAGATCAGCTCCGCAACCCCGGCGGCCACCGCACCGAGCAGTCCTCCCCCGTACGTGACTTCCAAAGCCTGCTTGACCGCCTCGTTCAATCCACTCCAAACACCACGCGTGCGTGCGGAATACAGTCGATCGATCTTCTCGAGCTCTCGATCGATTGCGGCATCGATGACGTGCGTATCGACCACATGTAGCTTCTCCCGGATCTCCACCAGGGTCTTGAGCTGCTCGTGCGGCGTCTTACGCGCGTTGCGGATGGTGAACGATCCAGCAATGATGGCCGCCAGAATGACCCCAGCCGGTACGAATACGGGGCCGAAGCGTTCCAGAATGCTCGGGGCGGCGTCGTTCGCCTGCGCCAGGAATTGCCACATGGGGTGATCTTTACACGGTCACGCAGCCAGGCTGAGCACGTGACCGACACACCACGAGCTACCGCGACACCAAGCCCGGTCACCCTCCGTCGCTCCCGCACAATCACCTACCAGCCGTACCCCACACCACGCCGCCGGAGAGCACCAGCGCCGGCGGCGCTCGCGTCCCACCACCCGAGGCCGGCCACGTTCACAGGCAGACCCTTGGCGGGCCACACGCACCCCTACGGGCTGCACCGAATCGAACTCCGCTGCGCTCCGCACTCAAAAGAGCGAAAAGAATCAATTTTCTTTGTGACGTAGGTGGCTTCTCCGAGCATTCATCACCCGTGACCTCCGCATCAACCGCCGGCGTCCGCTGCGCTCCCGGCCCAAGGGCTCCGAAAACTTTTCAAAACGCCTCCGGCTGAAAACTTTTCGGCCCGACCCTTGACGCTCCGGCCCCGTGCGCTGACTTCTCTCCCCAGCCACCACGGCACAAAGAAATTGGCAGGGCAGCAGGTCCGGCCACCAGTCGAGAGGGAAGAGGCCCGTCATGCACGAGGACTACTACGCAGCAATCAAGAACAACCGGCTCTACGCAGGCGCGCTATGCGACTGCCGCGACTACGACTGCCCCGCAGGTGCCATCCCCGACCTCCCGTGCATCAACGAAGACACACGCGGCGCTCCCGACAGCTCGCCATGCGAAGACCACGACTGCCCCACCTGCTACGAGCACACCATCGACTGGTTCGACGTAACCGTCCCCGGCCCGCCGTCCATCACCGAAAGAATCCGCCGCTTCCTGCGCAACCTCACCCGCACACGGTGAGACCCAGCAGCAACCAACCACAGGGAAGGACCGTCATGCGAGCACAACACCCCACCACCGCCGACGAAATCGACATCATCGTCCATCGCCACGGCAGCCGGAAAGTTCGCCGCACCGTCAAACGCGCCAGTGCACGGCGCGACCGCCGCACCGCACGCCGCGAACTCCGCCACTGAAAACCGCGCTACCCCAACCCATCCCGCACACACTCTCGAAAGGCTTTCGCCATGACCCAACACCGCATGTCCCTCACCACCGCCGCCGACACCCTCGCCGCCATCCCCGCCCTGCTCGGCTACACCCCCGACAACTCCGTCGTCATCATCGCCCTGGCCGACGACGGGAACGGCTCCCACCTCGTCGCGCCCACCGCCCGCGTCGACGCCCATCAGGCCGAAGCCGCCGCAGGCATCATCACCGACGCGCTCACCAGGCAGAACACCCCCATCACCGCCGTCATCCTCGCAGCCATCGCCGACACCACCCACGCAGGCGTAGCCCTGCTCGGACTCGACGCCATCCGCGGCGCGCTCGCCGCCGCCGGAATCCGAACCATCCGCGCCCTGCACACCTACAGTCTCACCGCAGGAACGACCTTCACCGACCTCGACCGCTTCACCGACGGCACCATCCCCGACCCCGCCACCACCGCACTCGCGACCGCCCGCACCGCAGACGGAGCCGTCATCGCAGCATCACGCGCCGACCTCGAGGCCCGATACGCCCCCACCACGGAGATTCCCGAAGCCCTCGCCCTCGCCGCCGCCGCCACGATGGGTGCCGACTTCCTGCCCGTCACCTTCGACGAGCTCGCTGCTGTCATCCACGCCCGCGAAATTCCCAGCGCCGACCTCACCGCCCGCGTCGGCCTGGCACTGGCCACCGGGCACCTCGAAGTCCGAGACGCGTTCCTGGCCATGTCCATCCACGGAGACGCCGACGCAGCCGACGCGTTCACCCGCATCGCAGCCCCGCTGCGCGGCACCGCCCGCGCGAACGCCCTCACCATCGCTGCCTACTTCGTGTACTGCACCGGCGACGGCGCAGCAGCTCACGGAGCACTACAGGCCGCCGAACGCACCGCCGAACGAGCCAACGTGCCGCTGCCGAGCCTGACGGGGATTCTCCTCCGCGTCCTCAACGCCGGAATGCCGCCGGAAGAGGTCAGGGGGATCGGCGGAGTCATCACCTCCGACTACATCGCCGCCCACATCGGCGCAGTGCAGAGCTACACCTGACACCCGCAGCCGAGCGTGGCCACCGGTTCGAGGTGGCCACGCCCGGCAGCCAGGGCGCGGGCGCGGGGCCGGTGCATCGGGCATCGAGCCCTCACACCGACAAACGCGCCACCCGCAGCAACGACAGAA
This sequence comes from Rhodococcus sp. KRD175, assembly GCF_017168275.1. NCBI lineage: Bacteria > Bacillati > Actinomycetota > Actinomycetes > Mycobacteriales > Nocardiaceae > Rhodococcus > Rhodococcus sp. KRD175. The sequence continues at coordinate 11,111 of NZ_JABFAQ010000038.1, read as the reverse complement.
GGGCAGGCGGGTGCGGCGAGTCAGACGTGGCAGAGAAAGAGCGGAACAGCGCTCAGAGGGACGTCGGACTGGCCGGCCACACCATATCGACGTGGGCGGCGGGTGGACGGGTGTCCTCGACCCGAACACCGGCCACGATCGCATCGAGCGCCAGCTCCGACGGCGGCGGCTCAGCGTTCACCACAGCTTTGGACAAGGCATGTTCGATCCGCGAGCGCTCCATACCCCAGCACCCTACCGACCAGCACGAACACAGCCACCGCGACGAGCTCCGCGCCGCGACGACAAGGTGAGGTTCTTTTCGGCCCGTCTGACTGCGCAACGAGAATGCATCACCCGTCATCTCCCGGATCAACCCCTGGCTCCGCTCACGCTTCGGCCCACAGGACTCAGCACGACTGTTCGCCCGACCCGCACTCGCTGCGCTCCCCGGCGAACACTCGCACTGGCCAGGCATTGACCGTCGACGCCGTGCGCCGCGTCTCTTTTCCGCGCCAGCCGGAAGCGAAAAGAACGCAGTAAGAAAAGGGGCAGAGGAGGTGCCCTATAACCATATTGCAATTGCCCTGAAAAGTAAGCAGTACTGTCAGAGTAAGCAATGAAACCGCAAGTGCAGCACCATAAATGGACGATATTGATGTCGTATCAGAGCTGGTATAAACGCCGCTATTGACGTAGAATAGAAGTCAACGCAAGCAATTCCGAAAAGGGGAAAGCTATGCCGATCACCGTGTATACCAAACCGCAATGCGATCCTTGCAGCGCAACCAAAATCTTCCTGGATAGGAAGAAGGTGAACTACCGAATTGTCGACGTCACCGAGGACCCCGACGCCTACCGCTTCATCACCGACGAACTCGGCTACCGACAGACCCCCGTCGTCTACGTCGACGACAACCACCACTTCAGCGGGTTTCAGATCGATGCCTTGAACGAACTCAGCGCCGCCTGAAACCCACAAATCCACAAACACAGAAGAGGCCCCGCCATGCGACTCGTGCCCGCCTACACCCCTGACCCCGACTACATCGACCGCCAGATCGACGCCGAGCTCACCGCAGAACACCCCACAACACGCCAGGCCGACCATGCCGACAGCGAGCACAACGACATCGACAAAGCCGCATCCTGATCACCGACGCGATGCACCACAGCCGGTAGCACTGTCCCACCGGTACGACGTCCGACACGAACCGAACGCGAGGCCCACGATGAACGCATTACGCGCAGTCCCCACACCCGGCGACGACCCGGCAGCGCAGGCACGCGCGGACCTTGCACCCGTCGAGGACCTCGATACGTCGGTCGAACCCGGCTACGACCCGGCCACCGACCCCGAAGCGATGCTCCTGTGCGCCCTGATGGACGTGCGTAACCAGAGCGCCGATGGAACCGACATCGAGCGGATCACCAGCACGCTTACTGCGGCGGACTTCGAGGATCCCGCGCACGCACGCATGTACGGCCACATCGTCGACCTCATCGCCGCCGGCCAACCCCACGACTTCGCCTCCGTCACCGGTGCACTCATCCGATCCGGAGCCGACGGAGCCAAAGACGCACCGCTACGCAAACGCCTCATGGGCATCGTCACCGCCGGCGCACACTCCGTCGCGGCCGTGCACTACGCCGACAACGTCCTGTCCCAGTCCTACCGCCGCAGCTTCCACATCGCGGGCCAACGACTGGCTCAGGCCGCCGAAGAAGCACCCGAAGCCGACCTGTTCGACTACATGGTCGAACTCGGCACCCGGCAGCGGGCAGCGTTCAACAGGCTCAACAGCTTTCGGCAACCACCGACATCCTGAACGAACCCGCACGGGCACCGGTGGGCGCGTCGACGACGCCGAGGGCACTACGGTGCTAGCTGGCCACAACCGAAAGACGAGGACAGTGACAGAGACAGGTGAGCACGCCGAACGGCCGCCACACGACGCGCCGGACCGCACGAACGCACCCACCGTTGGTGCCGCTGTCGATCCGAATCTGCCCGTGCACATCCGCGAGCAGATCGCTGCTGTCGTCGACGCGTCCGGCGACCTCGAGCGCGTCCCGACCGGTAGCGGCGCGCTGACCGTGCAGGTGTGCTCGGCATCGGAAACCTCTTACGACGCCGCGACGTGGAGCACCCTGGGCACCTACCGCGCTGCGGACGCCGCAACCCTGGCCGAACGGCTGCTCGACGCTCTTGGGGACAGTGCGAACATCGGCACCGACCTCGGCGTCCTCATCGTCACCCACACCCACACCGACACCCTGGAGGCACCGGCCATGACCGCACCCACCGCCGACGGAACCCACGCGCCGGCCGCGCCGCTACTCACCCTCGACCTCGCCAAAGCCGACGTGCTCGACGACGACTTCGAGTGGCCCGAACCGGGCAGCGCGCAGGCATTGTGGACTCCGCACTGGCTGCTGCAGGCCGCGATCAACTCCGGGGCCGTCACCTACGACCGGCGACTGTGGGGCGAGCTCGCACTGTCGGCCGAGTTCACCGCCCCGAACCGGCACGAGCTCCAATTCGTGATCACCTACGAGATCGACGGCGCACCGAACATCGTCGACGGTGACACCACCGACTACCCCGCCGACTTCAACGAGCTCTCCGACGAGGAACAGAACGCCGTCCCCTCCACGCTGGTCCCGAATCCGGAGACCGCAGCGTCGTGGCTGACGTACCTCGTCGACGCCTTCAATGCCGTGCATTCGAGCACCGACAAGCTCGTCCGCGGCTGGCCCCAACACTAGAACCCCGCCGGACAGCAGAAACCCCCGACCACAGTGTGTGGCCGGGGGTTCATCTATCGGGCAGTCGATGTCGCCGAGAAGGACGCAGGCTAGGGCATGAACGTACTGCGGCCGGAGCTGAACAATGCCCCGAGCGTGAGCGCGAACGCGAACACGGCCACGAACACCACGATCCGGAACACCCCACTGGCGAGCATTCCCGTCGCGCGCAACGGCGCGAATTTCCACGTGCCGTCCGCTCGCTGTCCGGACCGCAGCACGACGTACGCCAGGATCGCACCGGCCACGAGATACACAGCCAATCGAACCACCCCTTCCTTCCTCGTGTCGTTCACTCGCGCAGACGTTTCGACGCGACCGGTCTTCGATTGGCTGTCAGTACACACCCACCCACCGACACAGTCGGTGCCACAACCGACCGACCATCACCGCCCGCGCACGTTCAGGACTCAGAACAGCGTCGGGGCAGCCTCATCGAGCAACGCAGCACGAACAGCGTCCTCGTCCCACCCACCGCGCACCGCATCGCGTAGCCGCCGCGACCGCGCCGCTCTCGCGACCCGATCGGGTCCGTACCAAAGCCCGCGCTGACGCCTGCCACCCCCGCGGCCCTTGGCTCCCATGTCGAGCAGGTTCTGTGACTGCGTCCCATCGACGACGTGACGGACGCCGAACCCGCCCGCGGCCGCGTGCGGATCGAGGGTGACCCGTACACAGATCGGGTTGTCGCACAGGTGCAATGCCGTCACCTCGTCGGTGAGCGGGACGCCGAGAGCGCGGGCCAACGCGTACCGGTGCGGGCGCACCACTCGCTGCCGGCCATCGCGCATCAACCAGAACCGGCCGTACCCGTCATCGGCGATCGCGCCGACCCAGATCGCACACGAATCATCGCGCGGTCCGCGCACGATGTAGCGCTCGAACCGCGTGAGTTCTGTTGCCCCGCCGATACCTAACGGTTCCGGCATTGACCCGGCCCGCCGACCATCACCTAACGTCTCCCGGAGCCGGCGACTGCGCTTCTGGTGATGCTGGTACTGTCTCGGCGTCGTGGATCGTCCGGAGCGTCTGCACGGCGGTGAGTTTGAGGACCGGGTCCGAGGTGTTGAACACTCCGAACTTCTCCAACCGCGAGATGTCGACGGGGGAGCGCACGGCCGCGAACACTTCCGCGTCGATCGCCGCCTCGAAGTCGCCGCCGGCCGCGAGAGCGTTGATCATCCGCAACAGGTCCGCGAACTGCGGCGCGGTCCGCGTGGTGATGAGAGGGCCGTAGGTGTTGAACGCCTCGTTCGCCTCCGCGGTTTGCAGCAGCGCAAGGATGTCGAGCTCCAACACGTCGGACTCGCTCAGGTCCGTCTCACGGTGTTCGCCGGTCATCGCGCACCCGCCTGATCCATCAACAGCTGTCCGACGGCGTCGGAGATCTCCGTCGGCGTCCCGGCTGCATCGAGCAGGTGCAGTCCGGTGTCGACCGGACCGCCGCGCACGATCGTCGCGGCGAGGTGTGCCTGCTCGCGGGTGATCGCCAGTACCCAGGATTGGGTGACGACGAACTGGGTTGCGTCGAGCAAGGTGAAGAACTCTCCGTACGCAACTGGTGCTCCCGGCTCACCGGCACTGTCGGCGTAGGCGATCGACGCCGCGAACGTCGCCGGGTCGGGCCCGACCGAGTTCGACACGACGACGCCGAGCTCGCCCAGGGCGCTCACTGCGCACCCTGCCCGGCGGAGGCGAACTCCTGCGCCGCAGGCGGTGTCTCGGAGTTCGGTGCGGGGTCGGTATGCGGGGGAGTAGCGGCGTCGGGCGACTCGCCCGAACTGGGCTTGTCCGAGTCGGTGGCGGTGCTCGCAACACCGATGCGCACCGGCCGCCTCTTGCGTCCCGATCCCGTCGAGGCCGGCTTCGGGGACGCGATGACAGAAGTCGGCACCGTCAACCCCATTTCCCGCAACTGCTGCGCCGTCCATCCGCCGTCGAGCGCGGCCCGCAACGCGGCTGTGACCGCGTCCTTGGCCTTCTCGACGGACTTGGCCGAGGACCGTTTCGCGGCCTGGGCTTCCTTGATTGCCGCGTCGGCGGCGGCACGCGCTTTCGCGTCGTCGGCTTCGGCCTCGACGACCTTCTGCTGCGCGTCGGTGATCGCCTCGACCTTGGCGATGCGCTCGTTGATCGCTGCTTCGGCGGCCGCGCGGATCGCGTCCTTGTCCAACGGGGTGACAGTCATGGTGTGTGTGGGCCTTTCTCGTCGAACCGACCGCCCGCAGACACGGGGAGAGTCGGTGAGGGTGCACGTGATTGACGTTCGGCGGAGGGCCCACACGGCACCGCCAGAACGCACTGCGAACTCTACCGCCCGGGCGTCGCTGACGACAGCGGACGGGCGAGACGACCTACCTGACCGACCGGTGCACGGCTCGGCGGGGGAGTCATCGACGAGGGAGGGGATCTGGTGCGGTGCCCCCAACTGTGCACCGGCCTTCATCCTCATGTGGATGCCCGAGATTCCTCCCACCGCTCCGCTCGATCTCAGGCACCCACAATCGGGGCCGGACACACAGATAGGGGACATCGCACCCACACGGTGCTCACGTATGGCCGGCGGGCGAGGGCTCGTCCGGTGGTCCCGTCGAGGTTCCGACAGTGGGGTGCTCACGACGACGTCGAGTCATCGCTCTCAGGAACAGCTCTGACGATCCGACGCGCGGACATCAGCCGCTCGGCCTCTACCAGCTCCACGCCGACCAGCTCCGCCGCACGGGGCACAGATCCCTCTGACGTCGACAGCCGTTCCAACTCGGCAGCCATCACCTGTTCGGCGGCGTCCCGTTGTGCCCGCGCTGCAGCGAATCGCCGCGCAGCGCTCTCACGCTCCCGCACCGCTGTACCCGCTGCGCGGGTGGCTTTCTGCCATCCGCGCTCACGGGCGGCTACCCGATCGCCTGTCGACCCCATGACCCCGTTGCCCCTTCATCTTCTGACACCTTCGACCTAGTTCCGAACCGCCCCTCAGTCTCTGACCTGGCTGACCGTCCTGAGGCCTGGGCTTTACTGCACACAGGCTTCGCCTGCCAAAAGCCTAGATGATCTACACACCTCTTGCTGAATTTCAGACTTTGGGGGGGTTCCGGCCTTCCGCCTGCCCGCCTGCGGCGTCTAGGGTGGCGGTGTGATGACGCTCCACGTACTGCACGCGGGCGATGGCTACGAGTACCTGACCAAGCAGGTGGCCACCGCTGACCGCGAACGGGAGCACGGCCAAGATCTGACCGATTACTACACCGCGCACGGCACACCGCCGGGTGTCTGGTTCGGTGCCGGCCTGGACAATCTCGAGCAGATGCAGGCCGGGATCGACCCGACTGCGGCCAGCTCGATCACCGGCGGTGGGCAGGTGTCCGAGCCGCAGATGAAAGCACTGTTCGGTAGCGGGCTGCATCCGAACGCCTCGGCGTTGATCGAAAATTCAATTACCCAGGGCGCGAACGAGAAGGCCGCGCTCAAAGCGGCCCGACTCGGCCGTAAATTCCCCGAATTCTCCAACGACATCGAACTGCTCCGCGAGCACAAGGCAGCGGTAGGGGAGTTCCGCAGCGAGCACGGGCACGCGCCGTCGAAAGCGCAGTCGCAGCAGATCATGGACGAGGTCGGCACCCGGTTGTTCACCGACGGCCACGGCCGACCGCCGGAAGATCAGCGCGAGCTCCGCTCGTGGATCAGCGCGCAGAAGTCCCGCGTCCGCCAGCCAGTGGCCGGCTACGACCTGGTGTTCACCCCACCGAAAAGCGTGTCGGTGATGTGGGCGCTCGCCGACGACGGCACCCGCCGAGAAATCGAGCGCATCCACAAAGAGACCGTCACCGACGCCCTCGGCTGGATCGAGAAGGAAGCGTGCTTCACCCGCACCGGCAACACCAGCCAGGAAGTCCAGGACACCACCGGTCTGGTCGCGACCCTCTACGACCACTACGACTCCCGCGCCGGGGATCCGAACCTGCACACCCACGCCGTCGTCTCGATCAAGGTCTGCACCGAATCCGACGGCAAATGGCGCGCCCTCGACGGGTCGATCCTGCACCGGTACGCGGTGCCGGCCTCGCAGCGCTACAACGCCACCATCATGTCCAAGCTGCACACCGAACTCGGTTTCTCCCTCGCCGCCCGCTCCACCGGCCACGGTCGGCAGGACGTCGTCGAAATCGAGCAGGTCCCGCGTGAGCTGTGCGAGATGTTCTCCTCACGCCGCAGCCAGATCGAAACACGCAGAGACCAGCTCGTCGCCGAGTACCGCGCCGAACACGGTCGGATGCCGTCCCCGAAAGCGATGTACTCGCTCTACCAACAGGCCAACCTCGACACCCGCGCCGGCAAACAGGAACCGCAGACGCTGCGCGAGATGCAGAACGACTGGCTCACCCGGTCCGCGCAGATCCTCGGCACACCCGCAGGCGTCGACGCACTTGCCGCGCAGTGGCAGCAGATCCAGCAGGCCCATGCCTCCGGCATCCGGGGAGTGGGCGAGCACATGCGCCCGCTCGACTCGCTCGACATCGAAGCGGCCCGCGTGGTCGAACGGTTGGAGAACGCGCGATCGAACTGGGCGATCACCCACGTCCACTCCGCGGTCGATGCGAACTTCGCCGCCGTCGCGTTCACCGACGACACCGCCCGCCGTGCCGCCACCGCCGCCGTCGTCGACCGTGTCCTCGCAACTTCGGTGCACATGCCGCTCCCCGAGCTGCCCGCACCGCCGACAGCGCTGCGTCGCCGCGACGGCGAGTTCATCCTGACCCGCCCGGGCACCGCCCTGCACACCTCGCACGGCGTGCTGTCCGCAGAACGTTCCCTGCTCGACGCCGCTCAGACCCCGGTCGCGTATATCGCCCCGCAGGCCGCGCTCGACAAGGTCATCACCGCCGCCGCGAAAGGCAAGGACGGGCGCACCCTCAACGCCGGGCAACGCGAACTCGCCGAACATTTCGTCGGGAGCGGCACCCTCGTTGCGGTCGGTATCGGACCGGCCGGCACCGGCAAGACCACCGCCATGAAAGCCGTGACCGACACCTGGAAGAAGGCCGGATATCAGGTCATCGCCCTCGCCCCGTCGGCCGTCGCAGCGGAAACCCTCGGTGAAGAAATCGGCGTCACCGCACACACTCTCGCCACCCTGACCTACCCGTGGCGCGGCGTCGACGGCGGACACGCGGGCACGCTGCCCGAGCACATCGACATCCCTGCCGGTGCGATGTTGCTCGTCGACGAAGCCTCTCTCGCCTCGACCAAAGACCTCGCCGCCATCACCGAGATCGCCGCAGCCAAAGGCGCGGTCGTGCGCCTGCTCGGTGACCCGAACCAGCTCGACGCCGTCGAAACCGGCGGCACCCTCCGTCTGCTCGCCGAAGAGACTCGTGCGCCCGAGCTGACCACCGTCGTGCGGTTCGGCGACGACACCGAACAAGCCGAGAACTCGCTCGATCTGCGGCACGGTGACCCGGCCAGTCTCGGCATGTTCTACGACCGCGGTTGGGTCCACGACGGCACCGCCGCCGAGATGAAGGACGCCGCTGCATCGGCGTACCTCGCCGACGTCGGGGCAGGAAAGTCCTCGATCGTCATGCTCTCCACCCGCGACGACGTCCGCGAAGTCAACCTCGCGATCCAAGCCCACTTCCGTGGACACGGAGCCGCCGACGCTGTCCACACCGTGAGACTGTCGGACGAGCTCGACGCCGGAGTCGGTGACACCATCCTGACCCGCCGCAACACCCGCGCCCTGCGCACCAAAGGCGGTCGGCGGCGGAACATGTTCGTCCGCAACGGCGACCTGTGGACCGTCACCGCCGTGGGCGACGACGGCTCGCTGACCGTCCGCAGCAAGACTCACGACGGCACGATCACCCTGCCGGCCGACTACGTGCGCAGAAAGACCGAACTCGGCTACGCCGCCACCGTGCACCGCAGCCAAGGCATCACTGTCGACACCTCGCACACCGCCGTGAGCGCGACGACCAACAGAGCCGGGCTTTACGTCGCACTGACCCGTGGGCGCACCAACAACGAGCTGTACGTGCCCGTCGAACCGGGGGTCACACTCGACACCGAAGGAATGCACCTCTCGGAGATCGAGACTCCGAACTCCCGCGAGGTTCTCACGCGCATCCTCGCCAACGACAACGGCCACAAGGCCGCGATCACCGCGATACGCGACGCCGCCGAACACGCGAACAGCCCGGACCGGCTCCGCGAGGCATTCCTCGCCGCCCACACCCGCTTGCGTGATCATTGGCTCGACACCGTCCTCGACCGGGCACTGCCGGCAGCGTTTCTGGCGACCGCACAGGCCGAACACCCCGGAAGCCTCGCAGCACTGCGTGCGACCCTCGCCGAGATCCACGACCGCGGAGACAGTGCCCGCCGCGCTCTCGTCGACGCGCTCGCCGCCGGCGAGCTCCACACTGCACGCGACGTCGCGAGAGTGCTCAACTCACGGATCATCGAGGCAGGCAGCTCCACCGACACCACCAACACCACCGACATCGACACGGTGGCCGGCGCTACCGGGCGACCGGAACACGAATTGCCCCCGCTCCCTCCGCGCACACCCGGCACCGACAAGGAGCTCGACGATTACGCCCGACTCGTCGCCGACCGCTACGCGACCGTTCGGCCGGCACCGGCCGAGACCAATGGCATCGGCCGGCGGATCCGCGACTACGACGCTGCCCGCGCCGAACTCGACGCTGCGCGAGTCCAGCGCCCCATCCAGGCCGCGTTCGATCCCGCGACCGCCGAACGACTCCTCGCCGAACCCGGTGTGCACCGCCTCGGCCGACACCTCCGGACTGCAGCGCTCGCAGGAATCGAACCCCGCGAGGTACTGGCCTGGCACGCCCAGCAACTGACCACACGCGGCGACGACGTCACCGCCCGCGCTCTCATCAAAGACCTAGTACCCGCCGTCACCGACGCGGCCGAACGCGCGAACACCAGGTGGCTCGCCGAGCACGAAGACACAATGCGCCGACACTTCCCGATCGCGATGGCCACCGCAGCACGCAGCGACGATCCCCGATGGAACACCGCGATCGCCCGAATGCGGGAACTGACCGCACACGGCGGCTACGACCTCGACGAGCTGTGCCGCGACATCCACACCGCCACACACCCCGGCGTCCTCGCCAGCGGGATCGTCGACGCACTCGACGACATCGCGCCCACACACCGGACACCGGTCGACCAGGACGCACCGCACTGGGTGCCCTCACCGGACCTCGACGCCCACCTCGTCGATCCCGTCCTGGGCGAGCAACTCGACAACCGATACGACGACATCGCCGCCGAGCACGCCGCCGCCGTCGACCGGATCGCCGCCGTCCCCGACCCGGCCTCGACCCCGGACCTCGAATTCACCCGCCGCCTCGAACAGCGGCCCGACGACGACGCCCTCGCGACCGAATGGAATCGCACCGCCGCTGAGATCGCCGCCTACCGAGACCGCTACCAAGTCACCGACACCACCTCGATCGCCGGCGACCGACCCGAGAACCGGGCCGAGCACGCGCCGTACAACACCGTCCACACGAACATCGACACCCTGCACGACCACATCGAGCAACAACGACGCGACGAACACGAAGAACAGCAGCGACTACAGCGCGAAGCCGAGAACATCGAGCACCACCACACCATCGCGCAGCAGAACATCGAACACGGACACCAGCGGCGCGGCCCGCGGCTGTAGCTTCAACGGTCGCAGTCATAGCCGCTCCTGTGAGGCGAATGGGACTAGTGCTGTCGGTGCCAGGGCCTACTGTGTGGGCATGTCCGGCGATCTACCGACCAGTCGTCAGGCCGATCCGATGCTCGACGATCTCGCGCAGCTGCTGTTGGAGAAGCTGGACCTGCTTCTCGATCGGCTCACCGACCGTGTGCTCGCGTCACCACGCGCCGGATCGGATGCGTGGCGCTCGAACTGGCTCGACCGAAATACCGCCGACGGCCGCGATCTTGAGCGTCGGAGGGTCTTGATACGCATCGGGCTCGCACATCGAGCCGGTCTCGCGCCCGTCCGCGACATCGCGATCGCTCGATCGCTAGGTGTCACCGATGCAGAGCTGCGGGCCGGCGGTATCGATGCTCGTCCGCGAGCGAAGTACCGACCTCGGCACCACCGCGACCAATTGACAATGTTCGAGCTGTAGACCCAGTGGCGCAACGGCGTGCGCTCATTGGACACGAGGAATGATCAAGACCTGTGGATCAGGGAGGGCGTGCCTTCCCGTAAATATGATCCTGGTAGTCACTTGATCAAGTCAGCGTTGCAGCGCTGGCGGAAAGGCACGCCTCGTGCTCACGGTAGTCAA
>NZ_JABFAQ010000037.1:0-410 GCF_017168275.1 Rhodococcus sp. KRD175 | reverse complement strand
GTGATGTACCTAGCTTCATTCAGTTCATAATATTCTTTAAAAGAACCATAATCTACATCTAGTAAATTTTCACAAATCAATTCATTAAAATCCATTACTGATAAATGATCATGATAATCCATTAAATCACCTACCTATAAATAAAAGGAAACTTAAATGTAGTTTTAATATCCCTGACGTCTCCTTTAATCTTAAATTCATTTTTACCTGGCTCTAATGTTATAATGCCTCTATTTGTATCAAGTCCCACTCTATTTATATCTCGAGATGCATACACACCATCTAAAACAAAATCAGTGTTTTTATCTATACTTTTGTTGTACTTAAAAATATCACCTGTTGTATAGTTAACCAGTTCAAATCCTCCACTCGCATTTAAATTAATTAATATTTTCAAATCGTGCTTGAAT
>NZ_JABFAQ010000036.1:0-2386 GCF_017168275.1 Rhodococcus sp. KRD175 | reverse complement strand
TATCGGTGTACACCCTCACGTGATGGTCCCCGTACAACCTCATATGTAGGTGCTCGGCGAGTCCTGTCGTAACTCGCCCACGACAAGGGCCACCCTTCGAATCGTCTACCGCCAAAGTTGACGAACCCGAAGGGTGGCCCTTGCCATGATCCTAGATGGAGAGTCTTGGATGAACATCCGACGTTTCAAAGCCCTGCACGAGGCCGGCGCGACCTATGCCGACATCGCCCGCGAATGCGGCTGCGATTGGCGCACTGTCCGCCGATACCTCGCCGACGATGCACCCACGCATCCACCGCAGGGAACCTCGAGAGCAGGAACACAACCCCGAGCGATCACCGACGACATCGCCGCACTGATCGAAGAGATGCTCCGCGCCGACATCACCATCGCAGCCTCGGTCATCCACGAACGCCTCACCAACGAAAAGTCCGTGACCGTGAACTACCAACGAGTCAAAATCTATTGCAGCACAGCCAGACCCATCATCCGAGACGAACTCGGCGCAGAAGAATCCGGGCTCGGCAATCTACACCGCCGATTCGAAACCATCCCCGGCGCCCAAGCACAAGTCGACTGGGGCGATGAAGGCGATCTCTTCGGCACCGGACGCAAGGTCTACTCCTTCCACATGGTCCTCTCGTTCTCCCGTGACCCATTCTGCTGCTACACCCACTCGATGGACGCCGCCGCGTTCTGGGGCAGCCACATCCGAGCCTTCGCGCACTTCGGTGGCGTCCCGGGTTCGATCGTCTACGACCGCACCAAAACCATTGTCCGCAAACATGTCCGTCCCGGACATGCTGTCCCGTTGCATCCAGCAGCCGTCGCATTCTCCGGGCACTACGGCTTCGACATCGACGTCCTCGCCGCGTACCGGCCCACCGGCAAAGGCCGTGTAGAACGGCAAGTGAAGATCGTTCGGGATCACGTCCTGGCCGGTCGCACGTTCACCGATCTCGCTAGCACCGACCGCACCTTCATGGACTGGGTTCCGATCCGCCGGACTCAGGTGCACCGTACTCACCGTGAGGTCATCGGGACCCGCGCCGTCGTCGATCACGCGGCGCTACGTCCTGCCCCGGCCGAGCCGTATCTTGTCGCCGAAGCCCACCTACGGCGCATCGGAAACGACGCGCTGATCTCGTTCGAGGCATCGCTCTACTCCGTACCCGCCGACCGCGTCCGGGCAGGTCAACGAGTACAGGTACGCGCCGGTGCCGACAACATCGCCATCGCCACCCTCGACAGTGCCGGCGGTACCGTCCTGGCCGTCCACGCTCGCTCGCAGGTCCGCGGCGCCTGGGTCGTCGACCAGGCGCACTGGGCGTCACTGCCCGACGGTCACACCCGTGCCACCACCGACGGACGCGTCGATACAAACCCCGCGGAGGGCACACCGTCACCTTCGGTCGACGCAGGCGACCCGTTGACCGCCAAAGTCATCTCACTCGTCGGACACGTCCACGTCGAACATCGACCACTGTCCGCCTACGCCGTCTGACCGTGAACCACTATCCCACAGCATCTTCCACGACAGGACACCGTTCATGAGTTCACTGACCACCCAACGGATCATCGACAACGCCCTCCGGCTCGGCCTCGGTCACACCGCCGAATCGGTCACCGAATCCGCCGCCCGCGCAGATTCCGCGCAGATGGGATACCTCGACTTCGTCGACCACCTCCTCGCCGAAGAAGTCGCAGTCCGAGAATCCCGGCGGTTCCGCAACGCCCTCAAACTCTCCGGGCTTCCCCATCACAAAACCCTCGACGACTTCGACTACACCTTCCAACCCGGACTCGAACCGCGCCGCATCCGAGACCTTGCCACCCTCGAATTCCTCACCGGCGCAGGGAACATCGCGATACTTGGACCACCGGGAGTAGGGAAAACGCATATCGCGATCGGGCTGGCGGTCGCTGCCTGCCAAGCCGGAAAGTCGATCTACTTCACCACCCTCGACGACCTCGTTCGAAAGCTCAAAGCCGCCGACGCAGCAAACCGGCTCCCCCGGCAACTCGCGAACCTCATGCGCCCATCTCTGCTGGTCATAGACGAGGTCGGATACCTCGCCCTCGACCGCGACGAAGCCAACATGTTCTTCCAGCTGATCAGCCGCAGATACGAGAAGGGCTCCACGATCATCACAAGCAACAAGCATTTCACCGAATGGGGAACCGTCCTCGGCGACGACGTCCTCGCCACCGCGATCCTCGACCGACTCCTTCATCACTGCGACGTCCTGGCCATCAACGGCCCCAGCTACCGGCTCAAAGACCGGCAAGGGCTTGTCACACCAGTGGAGGCACCGGCATCATGAACCTGCCGGACACCGACACGTCAGGTCGTACACAGACCGACACGTGAGGTCGTCCACCGATA
>NZ_JABFAQ010000035.1:0-1077 GCF_017168275.1 Rhodococcus sp. KRD175 | reverse complement strand
TGTTCTTCTCGGGGACGTTGTGGACGGTCAGTCGCTCGATGGGTGACTTGCCGCCGATGCCTGTGTGGGGTCGGTGGTGATTGTAGTGATGGATCCAGTCTTGGTAGGTCGCCGCTCTGGCTTCGTCGGAGAGGTAGGTGTTCGCGTAGGCCCATTCCTGGTTGAGGGTTCTGTTGAATCGTTCGACTTTGCCGTTGGTCTGCGGCCGATACGGCCTGGTTCGCTTGTGCTTGATTCCAGGGCCTAGGGTCTGCGCGAACAGTGTTGAGCGGTAACAGGATCCGTTGTCGGTCAGCACACGCGCGATCGTGATGTCATGGGCTGCGAAGTAGGCTTTGGCGCGCTCGAAGAATCCCGATGCGGTTTCTTTGCGTTCGTCACCGAGGATCTCCGAATACGCGAGCCGGCTGTGATCGTCGACGGCGTGATGGACGTAGGAGTATCCGCGGCCCTGTTTCTTGTTGTGCCGCTTCCCGATCGCGCGGCCGAGCTTGCGATGTCCGCCGCCGTCGGGGATTCGGCCGAGCTTTTTGATGTCGATGTGGATCAGATCCCCGGGAGCGGGATGCTCGTAGCGATGCGGCTGCGGGCGTCGTACAGCAAGTCCGGTGTTCTGGTCGAGGTGGCGAAGCAGCGGCATCTTGTAGCGGCGCAGGACCGCTGAGACGGTGCTGTGCGGCATGTGCAGGTGGTAGCCGATGCGGTGTGGTCCCCACCGGCGGAGGAAGCGCAGGTTGATGATTCGGCGTTCGGTGCGGGTCGGTGTCCGGTTCGGGTTGTGGTGGGGTCTGCTCGAGCGGTCGGCCATTGCCGTCGGGCCGCCGGTGCGGTAGCGGTCGGCCCATTTCTTGGCTGTGGTCGGTGAAACCTGGAATCGTTCGGCCGCTCGGCGGATCGACCATCCGTCGTCGACGATCGATGCCGCGAGTTTCAATCGCCCCTTCGGGGTGAGCAAGGCATTAGCGTGTGACACGAGGACCTCTCGGTTGTCGGTGCAGTTGTGGTAACCACACCGATACCGGAGGTCCTCACCTATCTGTCGCTGCCACGCCGTCCACAACGTCCCTGCTCATTACA
>NZ_JABFAQ010000034.1:0-387 GCF_017168275.1 Rhodococcus sp. KRD175 | reverse complement strand
GTATTTGGTGCAACTGACGTTAAACGTTTAGAAGTTGGCGAAGAACAAGCGTCACATTTTGGTATGACTAAGGAAGAAGCGCAAGACGCAACTATGCATGCTGAATTGGAAGTGCTTGGCGTAAAAGTGCTATGTTCTGATTCTTTTGGTCGCGCTGACAAAATTAATAATGGCATATCATTATTAGTTGATTATGATGGTAACAATAAGGCAGATGCTGATAAAGTTGAAGCATTCTATGAGCAAATTAAAGATCATTCTTCAATTGAAATAGAATTACCGTTTGCTGACCAATTCTGGGGTGGCAAAATGGGCATCTTTACCGATAAATACGGTGTTCGTTGGATGTTACATGGTCAAGACTATACTGCAATCCAACAATAATGT
>NZ_JABFAQ010000033.1:0-1910 GCF_017168275.1 Rhodococcus sp. KRD175 | reverse complement strand
CGGGATCCGGGCTGTTTCGATTTCGAGGTGGCTTCCCTCGAGCTGTGTTGGACGGCGGATATCGATGCGGCCACGGGCAGGGCCACCGGCCTCACGCCAGTGCCGGGGTTTGTGCTCCGATGGCCTTGAACAGGTTGTGCACCAGGGCGTGGAAGGTGAATTCGGCGGCTGCTCGCTGTTGTCCTCGGCTGCTGAATCGTCGGAATCCGAGATTGTGTTTGGCGTGACCGAACGGGGTTTCGGCGATATGACTGCGGAGGCCGTAGAGCGCGGCACCGACCGGGGTCCGCAGTCGATGCGACATCGCCTCTTTCGGTGTCGCACCCGGTGGCGGTGGCCCGTCCACGGGCTTGTCGGCTGCGGCTTTCGATACCGCGGCGTGTGTGCCGATCGCGATCAACCGGTCGGGGCCGGGCGCGGTCAGATTCGACTCGGTCAGATACCCGGCATCGGCGAGCAGTACCCCGATCTCGTTGTCCACGTTCGGATCCCGATCGACACGAGCACTCGAGATGACGTCGGCGGCAGCGACGGCTTTGTCGAGCATCGAGGTGAAGGTGGTGCCGTCGTTGGGATTGTTGCCCACCGATGTGGCGATGATGATCCCATCGCTGGTGGTCACCGCCTGACAGTTGTAGCCCTGAATCCACCCACCACCACGCAACTGCATCGACCGCGACTCCGGATCGGTGACATTGCGTGTGGGTTCGACCTTCTTCGCTGGTGAGGTGACAGCAGATGCGGTGGCGGCCTCGACCGCGGCGCGCACTCGTTCCTGCTCCGCGGCTTTCGCGTCGGCGGCGGCGCGGTCGGCGATCGCACGGTCGAGGAAACGCTGCACACGAATGACTTTCGCGTTCTTCTCCACCGGCCCCGGTGCACGCCCCTTGGCTGAGCCTGCGGCCTTGTTCGCCTGATAGTTCTCGATCGTGGCCTGATGCCTGGCCCGCGCGTGGGCCAGGTTCATCTGCAATATTTCGACTCTGATCTCCGTCGGGGGTTTACCCCTGACCGGACCCGATTCCTCACGCCTGCGCAGATGGTTCGCCACCAGCGTCTCTCGCCGCGCCAGGGTCGCAATACGGAGATCGGACTTGTTCTTCTCGACCTGCTCCCGCTTCGCTGCTGTGTCCGCGTTGACCTTCTCGAGTTCTGCCAACGCCTGCGCGATACGCACCGCGCGAGTGCGTGGATCGGCCATCTCCTCGGGCACCTCGCCGCCGGACGAGCCCGGCCCGAACATCTCGTCCTCGCGCGCGTCGGCCGCAGCATGCTCGGCCGCGGCAGCCCGTGCGTGCTCGCGAAGTCGCTGCTCGGCTGCCTCGGCAGCCGCTGCGCGTAGTCCTTTCTCGGTGCGGTTGGCGCTCAGTGAGGCGTTGGAGGAGATCTTGACTCCGTCGAGGGCGACGACACCCAACCTGGCCAACCCCAGGTGCCCGCACAGCAGCAGTACCTGCGTGAACAAGGCCTCCATGTGCGAGGCGACGTCGGCACGGAAGCGGGAGATCGTCACATGATCAGGGGTGTTTCCGGCGCAGATGATCCTGAACGCGGCATCACGCCGACACATCCGCTCGAGTACCCGCGAGGATCGTTGCCCCTGAGCCCACCCGAAGATCAGTACCGTGAGCAACATGTCCGGGTCGTATCCCGCACGCCCGACACCACCGGTGCGGCGCACCGCATGCACCGCCGAGGTATCCAACGCGGCAACCACATCGATCACCGTGAACACCGGATCCGACACCGGTAACCACTCACGCATGTCCACCGGCAACAAGAACTGCTGATCCCGATCCACCGGGCGATACCCTTTGGCCACCACCACATTCTCCCAGCCCACCACCACCCGCTACAGCACAACACGCAGCAAAATCAACAAGGCCCAATTCGCAACAGCCCGGATCCCG
>NZ_JABFAQ010000032.1:0-10501 GCF_017168275.1 Rhodococcus sp. KRD175 | reverse complement strand
GACGAAGCCAGAGCGGCGACCTACCAAGACTGGATCCATCACTACAATCACCACCGACCCCACACAGGCATCGGCGGCAAGTCACCCATCGAGCGACTGACCGTCCACAACGTCCCCGAGAAGAACAGCTAGATCACGCGCGACCCGTCGAGCGCAGTTCGTAACGGCGTTCGGCGTAGTCGAGGTCGTCCTTCCACAGACGTGCTGCGGTGAAGTTCATCGCCGGACGCAGCAATCCCGAAACCTTGCGCGCCATCTGGAAGCCGGGTCGATCCGAGCTCGCGATCGTCGCCTCGATGACCGCCGTCCGCGGGGTGCCGTCGGGCGCAGGAGCCAGGGGAGTCGCGTGAGTCTCGACGACGCTTCCCGCCCCCTCACCGTCGAGGATGCGCATGACAATGGTGCGTGGGCCGGGGCAGACGAACTCGGCTCGAACCGGAACGCCGATGCCGCGACTGACGCGGAACGTGACATCGACCAGGAAGCGATCGTCCTCCTCGGGCACATCGATGTCGGTGGGCGCGCTCACCACCTTCAACCTCGCGAACGAGTACGGATGGAACCATGCGCCGTGCCACGGATCGAGGCGATTGGCGATGATGTCGTCCGGTTCGCACTTCCCGATCAACGTGACGACACCAGGAATGGACGTCGACGCAGGGGGCCTGATCGGAACCACCGGCACCGGCGTCGGCTCCTCGCCGCCAAGCTCGTCGAGCCGGACCCACACCAGTACACCGTCGTCGAACGCAGGAACCGGCCGCCAGCCCGCCTTACCCTTCGGACCCAACGCCAGCCCATGCCACCGGCACACCAACGCGTCGCACTCGATCTTCGCGGTATCGAGTGCCGCCCCGAGATGCGGACACGCACCCGGACCGATATGCACCTTGCCCGCCGAATCCCGCCACGCAACCAACTCGGTGGTGCCGACATAGCGACCGAACGGCTTGTCGGCCTTCACGTCGCGACTGGCAGCGAAAACGAACCAATTACCCGACGTCCGAGTCTTCGCACGCTTCAACGCCGACTCGATGACCTGGGGATTCGCACCCTTCCACGTCGGCTCCTGCTTGGCCCACGACTCCGACGGAAGCGGCTGAAGTGGCATCGTCTTCGGCCAGCGTCGTCGTACTGCATCCAGCGCGGTCATTGCTGCTCCCCACATCGAGACATTGTGTTCATTCTCCATTGTCCCCGCCCGGGGGTACTCAATGTGACGTCGAGTGGACTTTTCGGGGGTCAATGTCACATCTAGTGGACTCGGGGTGCCGGTGAACGGGGAGCGGTGCACGAGATCAGGTGGGTCCAGTGGGGGTCGGCGGTTCACGCTGTGCCGGTCAACTGATGTCAGCGCCCACAATTCGGCTCGAAAGGCGGGATCCCGTGGATGCAGAGAAATAGTGGGCGCTCAGGTCAGTAAGCGAGGTGGCCCGGGTGGCAACGGGCTTGTTGCCGAGTCGGTAGTCCGCGAAGGGGCGATGGCTGTCACCCGTGTTCCCCATCCGATGCACTCAATGTGACATTTGGTGGACTTTTCGGGGGTCAATGTCACATCTAGTGGACTTGGGGTGCCGCGGTTCGGTCAGGCGACACCGAACCAGCGGAGGGCAGCGGTGGTTGCGGCAGCGGCGATCACGATGACGACGAAGGGTGCTCTGCGCCAAGCGAGGATTCCGGCGACGGTGACGCCGATAGGGGCTGCGAAGCCCGCGAAGTCCTTGCCCACGAGCAGGGTCGAGGTGGCGATGAGGGCTACGAACACGACGGCGACCGAGGTGGACATGACGCGGTCGATGCGGGGCGAGATGGTCATGCGCGAGCGCAGGGCCGGGCCGATGAGGCGGAGCGCGAAAGTGCCGACGATCATGGCGATCAGCGGGATCGTGAGGCTCATGCGGATTCCTTGCCTGCGGCGGGCTTGGTGGACAGCAGTGCGGGGACCACGGCGATCAGCGAGAGGAGCACCGGCAGTCCGCTCGGTAGGAACATCGACGCTGCCAGGGCGATCCCTGCGCCGACGAGTGCGGCATTGCGCGTGCCCCGATCTCGGAGCGCAGGCATGATCAGTCCGAGCAGGATCGCCGGAAATGCGGCGTCGAGTCCGAGTGCGGCGGTATCGGTAATTGCGCCACCACCGAGAGTGCCGATCACCACCCCGATGTTCCAGGTGACGAACAGTCCGATTCCGCACAGCCAGAACGCTGTTCGACGCCGTCCTTCGTCTTCTTCGGCGACGCTGAATGCGACCGCTTCGTCGGTGATCAGGTGGGTGCCGAGCAGTCGCTTCCATGGCGAGACGTTCTCGAAAACGGATCCTATGGAGAATCCGAGCGGCACGAGCCGGGTATTGGCGAGCAAGGCGCTCGCCACGGCGGCGACGGGGTTGCCGCCGACGGCCAGGATGCCGACGAAGATGAATTGGGAGGAGCCCGCGAAGACCACCAAGGACATCACCACCGGTAGCCACAGTGGCAGGTCGGCGGCGACGGCGATGGCACCGAACGAGGCCCCGACCAAGGCGTCGGCCAGGCAAACCAACGCGATGTCGCGAATATTGACCCCCTGCAGGGTTCGCCATGTCGAACGCATGGTCGTTATAGTGGACGATGTTAGGCTGTTCGTCAAATCAAACGAACGTACCGATGGAGTGAACGAATGGCGGACGCCGGACCACCGATCGCAGCCATCGCTGCTGCTCTGCAGCAGGAACGACGACGCGTCGGCCTCTCGCTGGCCGAGGTGGCGCGTCGTGCGGGTATCGCCAAATCGACTCTGTCGCAACTGGAATCGGGTACGGGGAATCCAAGTCTGGAAACTCTGTGGGCGCTCAGCGTCACCCTGGACGTGCCGTTCTCCAGACTGGTCGAGCCCGCGAAGCAGTCGGTCCGGCTGATCCGTGCGGGGGAGGGGCCGAGATTCGCGTCGGACCGGGCGGACTACTCGGCGACGCTGCTGGCGTCGTCTCCGCCGAACGCGCGACGAGACATCTATCTGGTCAGTGCGGACGTGGGCGAGCCCAGGCGCTCGGACCCTCATTCCCCCGGCGTGGTCGAGCACGTGGTGCTCAGCGCCGGACGAGCGCTGGTGGGGC
This sequence comes from Rhodococcus sp. KRD175, assembly GCF_017168275.1. Classification (NCBI taxonomy): domain Bacteria; kingdom Bacillati; phylum Actinomycetota; class Actinomycetes; order Mycobacteriales; family Nocardiaceae; genus Rhodococcus; species Rhodococcus sp. KRD175. The sequence continues at coordinate 7,407 of NZ_JABFAQ010000032.1, read as the reverse complement.
CGGTGGGCGAGGCAGTCGAACTGTTGCCCGGCGACTATGTCGCCTACCCCGGCGACGCGCTGCATATCTTCGAGGCGCTGGAGCCGAACACCATGGCGGTAATGATCACCGAGCACAGCTGAACGGAACGCAGTTGACGTGCGGGGAATAGTCGGCGGACGTACCCCGTTGGACTCTTTCGACGGCGTTCGCTTGGCAAGCCCCGGGCCTCACCCCATTTGTCGCTACGAGCGACCACTCGCCGAGAGGCGTTTGCAGCGGACGTCGTCCTTACTTTTGTCCGTGTAGCGAAGGGGCGAGATTCATGGCAGCCAAGACGTGGTTCATCACCGGCACTTCCAAGGGATTCGGACGCGAGTGGGCTATTGCAGCCCTCGACCGCGGCGATCGAGTCGCAGCCACGGCTCGCAACACGGCGACACTGCACGATCTCGTGGAAAAATACGGCGACGCGATTCTGCCGATCGAGCTGGATGTGAACGACCGCGCTGCCGACTTCGCAGCAGTCGCCCTGGCGCACAAGACCTTCGGATCGCTCGACATCGTCGTCAACAACGCCGGCTACGGCCAGTTCGGGATGATCGAAGAGATCTCCGAGGAGGACGCCCGCGCGCAGATCGAGACCAATGTCTTCGGAGCGCTGTGGGTCACTCAGGCCGCGTTGCCGTTCATGCGTGAGCAGGGCAGCGGCCACATCCTGCAGGTGTCGTCCATCGGCGGAATCTCCGCATTCCCCAATGTCGGTGCGTACCACGCGTCCAAGTGGGCCCTCGAAGGATTCAGTCAGGCCCTGGCGCAGGAGGTCGAGGACTTCGGTATCCATGTGACGCTGATCGAACCGGGTGGTTTCTCCACCGATTGGGCCGGTCCGTCTGCCAAGAAGTCCACCGACATCGCCGCGTACGACCCGATTCGGAAGAAGGCCGCCGAACTGCGGAGTGCAAGGCAGGCGACTCCTGGCGATCCGGTAGCTACGCGTGCGGCGCTGCTCAAGGTCGTCGACGCCGAAAAGCCGCCGCTGCGAGTCTTTTTCGGAGAGGCACCGCTCCAGATCGCGACGAAGGACTACGAATCACGCCTGGCGAACTGGCGCGAATGGCAGCCCGTGGCCGTCGAGGCGCACGGAGGCTGAGTCTCCACCACGCGAACCTCTAGGTGTGAGCTCCAACCTGGGCGGCCTTGATCCGTCTCAGGAGGCTTGCTTGCAGCTACGCTCCGGACGCGACGAAAACGCGGGGAGGCGGGGATTCACGCCCATCGTCGGGATTTTCACCTCGTCGGTGGGGTGTGCCTGACGGCTGAGGGCGCGGATCGAGTGGTGGCGTTCTCGCAGTTGCGAGCCGGTGTAGCGGCGACTGGACAACGACAAACGCGAGGTCGATGTCCATCGAATAGTGCTGCAGGCCGTCAGTTCTCTGGAGTGAGCGCGACGATATTCGCGGCCGTTCTGCTGTCGACTTCTGCCGTCTCGTCGAAGTAGCGCCGAAACAACGTACGCATCGAATCGATGACGTCGATGTGTTGCTGCAGAATGACATCGAGTGACGTGCTTTTGCCGGTCGCCAGGCGAGCAAACCTGTTTTGCAAATCCTGAGCAGACTTGAAGTCGCCCCAGGACTTGACTTCGCTCAGCTGGGTTGCTTGAGCTTGCATCTTGGCGAGGTGTACGAGGTAGGTTGCGCATGCCGCGTCGCATTTCGCGGCGACGTCGGGTGGAATCGTGATGGTGCCCGCGTCGGCTTGGGCGTTGAGGTCTCGCCAGTGTGCGATGAGGTCCGGCCTGGCTTCAGTCACGGTGTCGCCTCTTTCGGTCGATGGATTCAGCTGGGGAGTTCTGAGTCGAGCACTGACACCAAGGAGTTCAGCTCCGTGCAAGGGGCATACGGCGGGTCGCGTACCAACGCGCTGGTGATGATCGTGGCCCTGATCAATTCAGCGCCGGCCACGAAGGCGACTCCGCAGTTTCGGGACGAGTCAGCAGACAGTTGCTGGTATTGGGTGGCGTTACGCGTGCCCACTCGAACGGGTTGAAGTCGGTCGAAGTAACTCGGATCGTCGATGTAATCGATGTTCTCCAATCCGACGAATATTGAGAAGAAGTACTCGCTGCTCGGAGGGTTGGCCTCCCAGCCGCAAATTTTGAATCCGTTTTGATCTCTGCCGAACACCCCCGACTCCTTGGTGGCCGTGTTCAATCCCGCCTGCTCGATGGCGTCGTCGGGGATGGTGCATGGATCCCAGGGCGTCGGTGCTGCGACGGCCGTGCTGGTTGTTGCGATGACTTCTGGGACTGCAGTACCGTCTTGGCCCGTCGAACATGCGTTGAGCAGGAGCACTCCCACCGCGATCGATGCCCATCTACTGTTTCGATGCATGTGCACTGTCCTTTCCCAAGACCCCATCTATGGGTTGGACGCAACGGAGTCGGCGCTGGTTCCGTTCACCTCCTCCGGACTCGAGAGCTCCGGCTCGCAATTGAGCAACTCACTAGAACTTCAAAACCCGACCGGTCGGTCGAACCAGCGAGTCATCCCGCTGACAGATCCGCGTCGGTTTGGCATTGTGGTGGGATGCAGCGGCGCGTGGGCGAGAGTTGGTCCGCGGGACCGGTCTCAGGGGTAACCCCTGGGTATAGGAAGAGAATCGAGCACTGCGTCCGAAGCAGCTCCGCACGCTACGCGTGCCCGACTGCTCCGAGGACGAAAGATTTCGGTCGCCCCGCGTCGCTGCATTCCCTCGCCCCAGACCCGGCGGAGCGACACACGTGAACGACCGCGAACTGACGCCGCGCGCCGCCGCAACTCTCGCAGGTCTGGCTGCAGACGCAGAGTGGACGCGGTCGGGGCTCGAGGTTGCGTTCGCACATTTCATGCCCGAAAGAGCCTCGTGGCTCGCAGCCCGAATCATCAATCTGTATCCCAACCCACCCTTCGACGAGGCGTCGATTTTCGGTTTGTTGCGCGATCTTCCGTTCATCTCGGAGCCCTCCGCGTCCTCGCAGCGGCCGAATACGAGCTCCGGCTTCAAGCCCTGGCGATTCGAGGTACCACGGTACGAATCGACCGGTCAGCTTGCACGGTCTCTCGACCTGACGATCTCCGAAATCGAATGGTTTGCCGACCTGCAGGGGAGGCTGCGCACCGCGCCGTTCCCGTTGCAGCACTATCGATCTGCGCGACTGGACAAACGTCAGGGCATTCGACTGCTGGAGGTTCCCAAACCGCGCCTGCGCGAGATTCAGCGAAAGATACTGCACCGCATCCTGGATCGAATTCCACCACATCCCGCCGCGCACGGTTTTCGTAAAGGGCGAAGCCCCCGCACGTTCGCGACGCCCCACGCCGAGCGTGAGGTGGTGGTCTCGGTCGACTTACGTCGCTTCTTTCCGTCCATTGGGTTCGATCGCGTCGTTGCGATCTTCGAGGCCGTCGGCTACCGCAGAAAGGTCGCGGCCAATCTTGCCGCGCTGTGCACAACGGTCACCCCGGCCGGCGAATTGACGGGCATGGACCGCGCGACGGCGGCGAGGCTTCGCACCACTCACTTGCCGCAGGGCGCACCGACGTCGCCCGCCTTGGCCAACCTGGCTGCCCGCCAACTCGATATTCGAGCTGCCGGGCTCGCCCGCACCATGGGTGCCCGGTATACCCGCTACGCCGACGACCTGGCGTTCTCCGGTCCGGCTGACCTCGACGTCGACAAGTTGCTATGGGTGCTGTCCCAGATTGTGCACGACGAGGGCTTCACGATTCATCCCGACAAAACCCGAGTGCGGCGCGCGCATCAACGCCAACAGCTCACCGGGCTGGTGGTGAATGCGTGGCCCGCAGTTCCGCGAGAGGAGTACGACAACCTCCGCGCGTTACTGCACAACTGCATCGGTAGCGGTGCAGTTCAACAGAATCGGGACGTTCTGACCGACTTCCGTGCCCATGTGTACGGACGTATCGCGCGGATCGGCGAGACCAGCGAGACACGCCGTCGGAAACTGCTCGAGATGGCAGCCCGGGTCGATTGGGAGGGATCCGGGTAGTCGGACTGGGTACACCGACGTTTTACGAAGGAGCCGCTATGAACGACCTGACCTTCACCATCGGGCACGAGGAGCTGGTGATTCGCCAGCGGTGGGAAGTTGTCAGCATCATCAACGACATTCTCGTTGCGGTCTGGTTCATCGCCGGCAGCATCCTCTTCTTTCAGGAGAGCACGACGGTCATCGGTACGTGGCTCTTCCTGCTGGGGAGTATCGAACTGCTCATTCGTCCCGTGATTCGACTGGCGCGACGGGTGCATCTGACACGGATCGGGCGTACACGAACCGCGTCCGAGAGCGACGACGACTTCTGACCACATCGCCGCACCCTGTTCGCTTTTGTTGACATTTGTTGTTATCTGGTGAATGTTGTGTGCATGGAATCAGGTCTGGTGATGGTGTGATGCTCGCCCATCAACGTCAGCAAAAGATTCTGGACCGGGTGCTGTCCGAGGGAGCCGTCACGGTGGCCGCGTTGGGCACTGCTCTGTCGGTGTCCGACATGACCATTCGACGTGACGTCAATGAACTGGTCGCCCAGGGCCTGGTCGAGCGAGTGCATGGCGGCATCACCGCGCCGAGTTCCGCGAGCGCGTTCGAGCCGGGTTTTCCGGTCAAGTCCGAGCAGAGCCGTGACGCCAAGGCCGCCATTGCCCGCGCCGCAGCACGATTGATCCGGCCAGGAACGACCATCGGCATCTCCGGAGGTACGACGACACACGCGCTGGCGCGGGAACTGCTTCGTGTACCCGACATAACCGTGGTGACCAACTCCTTGCCCGTCGCCGACGTCCTTCACGCCGGCGGCAGAGCAGACCACACCGTGTTGCTCACCGGAGGCCAACGCACCCCGTCGTACGCACTCGTCGGCCCGTTGGCGGTCGGTGCGTTGCAGACGCTGCACGTCGACATTCTGTTTCTCGGCACGCATGGAGTGGACATCGATGCGGGCCTCACCTGCCCCAATCTGCTGGAGGCACAGACCAATCAGGCCTTCGTCGCCTCGGCTCGACGCGTCGCGGTCCTCGCTGATCACACCAAATGGGGTGTTCGCGCCCTCGCAACCACCGCTGCGTTGTCGGAGGTGGACGTGATCGTCACCGATGTCGATGTGCCCGAACGTATTCGCGACGCGCTGACCGACATCGTCGACGACGTGGTCGTCGCAACCGGTCCCGCCGAGCCCCGGCCGACAACTCGAGAAGAGAGCAGTCGATGACCACGCAGGACACCAGCCATCCGATGCGCAAGACCTCGACCACGCTGGCCGACGGTCGAGAATTGATCTATTACGACGACACCGAGCCCTACCTTTCCGGTGGTGCCACCCGGGAGCTGGTGGATTCACGGCCGCTGCCGCCGTCGATGTCGCTCTCGCAGATGAGATTCGACGTTCTCACCGGCGAGTGGATCGTCATGGCTGCCCAGCGGATGGACCGCACGTTCCTGCCTCCCGCCGACCTGTCCCCGTTGGCCCCCAGCCGTCCGGGCCGGCCGGCGACCGAGATCCCGGCCTCGGATTACGACGTCGTGGTGTTCGAGAACCGTTTCCCGTCGTTGGCGGGAAGTGCTGCACAACAAACTCTTCCGGCAGCGGTCGACGGTGAGCCGATGTGGCCATTGGCGGCAGGTACCGGTCGGTGCGAGGTCGTCTGTTTCGCCAGTGATCCCGACGCGTCTTTCGTCTCGCTGGAACTGTCGAGGGTCCGAACGATCATCGACGTGTGGGCAGACCGGACCACGGAGCTCTCGGCGATCGATGGAGTGAAACAGGTGTTCTGCTTCGAGAATCGTGGCAAGGAGATCGGTGTCACCTTGACGCACCCGCACGGCCAAATTTACGCCTACCCCTACCTTCCTCCTCGTACCGATGCTTTGATCAGGCAGTCGCGCAAGCACTTCGAGAACACCGGTCGAGTTCTGTTGGCCGATGTACTCGCCGCCGAATTGCGCTCGGGCCGACGGATAGTCGTGGATGTCGAGCATTGGGTGGCGTACGTCCCCGCGGCGTCACGGTGGCCGCTCGAGGTACATCTTGCTCCGCGCCGCGACGTCGCAGATCTTGCGGAACTGAACGACGCGGAGCGCGACGAGCTGGCCGGCGTCTACCGCGCATTGCTGCGGGGCGTCGACGCATTCTTCGAGGGCGTGGACGAGGTGCCGTATATCTCGGCGTGGCACCAGGCCCCCGTCGGATCCGATCGAGAGCTGGGACGACTTCACCTGCAACTGTTCTCGATGATGCGGTCACCGGGCCGGATGAAGTTTCTGGCCGGATCCGAGTCGGCGATGGGCGCATGGATCAACGACACGACTCCCGAGAGAATCGCAGACAGATTGCGCGAGGTGCTGGTGTGAACTGGTTGAGCGTCGTGTCCGAGCAGAGCCTCGCCGACGGTGCTTCGGGGCTGTTCGACACCGCGTTCGGCGGGGAGCCGGACGGCGTCTGGTTGGCACCGGGGCGAGTCAACCTGATCGGCGAACACATCGACTACGCAGGAGGTCTGGTGTTGCCGTTCGCGCTGCCCTTCGCCACTGCAGTCGCTGTTCGGCGGCGCGAGGATGCCACGATGCGGGCGGTCTCGACGCACACCGACCAGACGTGGACGGGGCAACTCGGTGACATCGGACCGGGAAGTCCGTCGGGATGGGCCGCGTACGTCGCGGGCGTTGCCTGGGCGCTGCAGGAGCACGGGATAGGCGGAGTCGATGTTGCCGTGCACTCCTCGGTACCGGTGGGCTCGGGCCTGTCGAGTTCGGCGGCCCTCGAGTGCTCGTTCGCCTTGGCCCTGAGCGATCTGTTCGATCTGAACGTCGATCGAAAGGTACTGATCGACGCCAGCATTCGCGCCGAGAACGATGTGGCCGGCGCGTCGACCGGGGGAATGGATCAAGCCATCGCGATGCTTGCCGAACGAGGGCATGCCCTGCTTCTGGACTGCCTCGACGGGTCGACCCGGCAGATCCCACTGGACGTCGCGGCGTCGGGTGCTCGCATCATGGTGATCGACACCAACGCTCCGCACCGTCTGGTCGACGGCCAGTACGGTGCCCGCCGGGCCGCCCTCGACCGGGCCTACCTGGAGCTGGGTGTGTCGACGCTGCGCGGACTCGACCCCGAGCGGGCGGTATCGGGGCTCGTCGATCAGGCTCTCGTTCCCCGAGTTCGTCACGTCACCAGCGAGATACGACGAGTCGAGCGGGCAGTAGCTTTGCTGGACGGCGGTGACATCGGTACCGAACTCGGCGACCTGATGACGGCGTCGCACGTCTCGCTTCGAGACGACTACGAGGTCAGTTCCCCCGAGCTGGACAGCGCCGTCGATGCTGCGCTGCGAGCCGGGGCATACGGGGCCCGTATGACGGGTGGGGGG
>NZ_JABFAQ010000031.1:0-472 GCF_017168275.1 Rhodococcus sp. KRD175 | reverse complement strand
ACATAAAAGGTCTTTCGTTAATTCAAATGATTAGTCTTCTAATTTAGCATATACTTTATGTGCTGCTATTTCTTCTAGTGCTTGACCTACATTTTTTAGTGAACGGTATTCATCTAATAATAAACTGTCAGGGTTTTCTTGTAGTTCACGTGCTCTCTTAGCTGCAGTTGTTACAACTAAATATTTAGAATTGATGCTGTCTTTTAATTCGTTTTGTGGTGGGTATAACATTATTTTTTTGCCTCCAATATCATTTTTCTGTAACGTGCTTCAACGCGTTCTCTTTTTAAGTGTTCAGCTTCTACGATGGCTTGAATACGCTCTTTCGCTAATTCAACTTCATCGTTTACAACAACATAATCGTAAAGGTTCATCATTTCAACTTCTTTACGTGCTTCAAGAATACGGTTCTGTATGATTTCATCTGATTCAGTTCCACGACCGACAAGTCTTTCTTTTAAATGCTCAAGAC
>NZ_JABFAQ010000030.1:0-11878 GCF_017168275.1 Rhodococcus sp. KRD175 | reverse complement strand
GCCCCGCCCCGCCCGAGCGACGCGCCACGATGAGGTGCAGTCCGATGTCCCGGGCGTGTGGCAGATGCTCGACCAAGGACGACAACGGGTTTCCGGACGCGGTGGCCACCAGGTCGTAATCGTCGACGACGACGAACACCTCGGGCCCGTCCCACCACGACCGCTCGCGGAGCTGCTGCTGGGTGACGTCCGATCCCGGCATGCGCCTGCTCATTCTGCCTGCGAGATCGACGATCATCGCCGTCAACGTCGCCTGCGCGGCCGCATAGCCGGCCAGATGCTCGAAATCGACTGTGCCCAAGAGAGTTCGACGGTAGTCCGCCACGATCAGTTTCACCCGATCGGGTGGGTTCGCATCGACCAAAGATCGGCATATCCCCCGCAGCAGGGACGTCTTCCCGCATTCGCTGTCGCCGAAGACGACGAAATGTGGGTTCTCGGCGAAGTCGACCGTCACCGGAGCCAGCTCGGCCTCGTCGATGCCGATCGGAACCCTCAGTTCCGCAACGGTGCCACGGTCGCGGGGCCAGGCGCCGGCGAGTCGATCGAGCACCTCCGACCGTTCGAGCATCTCCGGCAACATGCGGACCGGCGGGGCAGGCGACCCCGTGGACGCTGCGGCGATCGCGCTGACGGACTCTGCGACAGCTCGAGACAGGTCGGCCACCGATCGACGGTCGTCGACCCGAGGCAGTGCGATCTGCAGGTGGAGACCGTCCTTGGTCATGCCCCGGCCCGGTCGGCCCTGCGGCACACTGGCGGCTTTCGTTCGGCCGATGTCCGAGTCCGACGGATCTCCGAGTCGCAGCTCGAGCCGGGTCCCGATCAGATCCTTCGTCGCGGGCCTCACTTCTGCCCAGCGAGAGGCCGTCAGAACGAGGTGCAGACCGAATGCCAGTCCCTGGGTCGTCAGCGTCGCGATCTGTTGTTCGAGACTCTCGAAGTCGGATCTGATGGATTGCCATCCGTCGATCACCAGGAAGACGTCGCCGAACCTGTCGTTCGCATCGACCGGTTGCATCGCCCGCAGCCGCCGGAACTCGACCATGGAATCGATGCCGCGATCTCGAAAAGTCTTCTCCCGCTGACGAACGACAGCCGCGACCTCGGCCACGGTCCGGCGTACTCGGTCGACGTCCAATCTGTTGGCCACCGATCCGACGTGCGGTAGTTCGGCCAACCCGGCCAGCGTTCCACCCCCGAAGTCCAAGCAGTAGAACTGAACCTGAGCGGGTGTGTGCGTCATCGCCAGAGCCATGATCAGCGACCGAAGGGCCGTCGATTTCCCCGACTGCGGAGCCCCCACGATCGCCACGTGCCCGGCTGCACCGGACAGGTCGACGGTGAGCAGATCCCGCCGCTGATCGAACGGCCGGTCGATGATGCCGATCGGAGCACGAAGTGTGCTCAGCGCATCGACGCCGCCGCTCAGTACCGACCGAGGCAGTAAGCGGGTCAGTGTCGGTGCCTTGTCCAACGGCGGTAGCCATACCTCGTGGGCCGGCATACCGCGACCTGCGATTCGGCCGACGACGACATCGAGAACGGTCGCGCCGGTGTCGTCGTTCTCGACCGGATCCGGTTCGACCACCGGCTCGACACGGACGTCGTTCTCGACGGGATCGACCATGACGGGATATGCGGTGAACGGCCTCGGACGGATATCGACGCCCTGCGCGGCGGGTGCCCCCGCACTCGAACGTGGCGGAACGTACGGTCCGGACACGTAGGCCGCAGCGAAGCGGACGATCTCGGCCGAATCGCACTTGAGATAGCCGGCACCGGGCTGAGCAGGTAGGTGGTACGCGTCGGGAACACCGAGAACAGAACGTGACTCGTTGGCCGAGAACGTTTTCAGACCGATTCGATAGGACAGATGACTGTCGAGTCCGCGCAGCTTGCCTTCTTCCAGACGCTGACTGGCCAACAACAGATGCATGTGCAACGAACGTCCGAGCCGCCCGATAGCCACGAACAATTCCGCGAATTCCGGTTGCTGACTGAGCAATTCCGAGAACTCGTCGACCACCACGAACAGAGCGGGCAACGGTGCCAGAGCAGCTCCCGCTGCGCGCGCCTTCTCGTAGTCGGACACATTGGCGAAGTTTCCGGCCGAGCGCAGCAACTCCTGCCGACGGTTCATCTCGCCGGCGAGGGCATCACGCATCCGGTCGACCAGAGCCAGGTCCTCGGACAGGTTGGTGATCACGGCCGCAACGTGCGGCGCGGCCTCGAGCCCTGCGAAGGTCGCCCCGCCCTTGAAGTCGACCAGTACCAGGTTCAACTGCTGCGGGGCGTGGGTGGACACCAACCCGAGAACGAGCGTACGCAGAAACTCCGATTTACCCGAACCCGTTGCGCCGATGCACAATCCGTGTGGACCCATGCCGTTCTCGGCAGACTCCTTCAAATCGATCTCGACCGCGCTGCCGTCGGGTGCGACGCCGATGGGTACCCGCAACCGGTCTCGACCGCGACGCACTGTCCACGCTCGATCCGTATCGAGCGCACCGACGTCGGCGATTCCGACGAGGCTGTTCCATCCCGACACTGCGGCCCCGTCGTCGGTGACGGTATCGACAGCGGAGGGCGACGACGGCGCGCGATACGGAGAAAGGCGTCGAGCAACGGCGTGTGCCTCGGTGGTACTCATCGCGTCCGCCACAGCGAAGACCTCGACTGCCGTGCCGCTGACCGCACCGATCGAGCCGTTCTCGACCACCAGCTGGAGCCCGCGACTTGCCGCCAGTCGCGTACACAACCCGGACAGGTCGACGATGGTGACGGAATCGAGGCCGGTGTCGGTGAGGTCGGTCGAACAGTTGGCAACCAGTCCGCCGTCCACCACGATCACCAACTGCGTGACCCCACTGTTCACCGCCCCACGTGCGAAGCGATTCCGCATCGACAGGACGTCCCCCAGCGCGCTCTCGAGCTCGAGGACACTGCCGAAGATCATTCGCGCAGAACCGGCACCGTCTCGCATCACGTCGTGTTGTGTGTGCGGCAGCCACTTGGTCCATTCCCACTGCTCCACGGTGTCGGGGCCGCAGACGACGGCAACCGCGAGGTGGTCCGGTCCGTGAAAGGTACAGAGATAGGCGACCATCGAGCGCACCATCGCACGAGCGGCATCGCGATCCCCGGCTATCGACAGAGCGGCGAATCCCCTCAGCGACACGGCAATCGGCAACTCGGACACCACCGAGCGTGCTCGCACGAATCGGCGCAGCGACACCGCGGACACCGGTTCCAGCTCTTCCACAGGTCCGGTCTCGGGAGGCACGAGTCGGGTCGCCAAACGCTGATCGCCGAGCCCGACCCGCACGTGCGCGAAGTCGGCGTCCTGAGGCCGACGTTCCCACATACGCTGCGTTCCGGCCGTCGACCACAGAGTGCCCGGATCCGGATGGCTCCACTCGAGTGCCCTGCGCTGATCTCGCTCGGTGTCGGCGACGTCTCGTCGAAGCTGGTCGAGATACCGCAGATAGTCCTTACGGTCCTCGTTCGCCTCGGCGGTACGTGCTCCCCCGGACTTGCCCCCGCCGGCCAACATGCCCACCATCGACATCAGCATCATGGCTGGGAACATCAACATCATCGGGTTCGCTGCCGCACCGGAAGTGAACATGAGCGCAACCATTCCGACCATGGCGGCGACCATCACCAGCGGCATCAGCTTCATCAGGAGATTGCCGGGTACCGCGCGCGGCACGGGAGGCGGCGGTTGAAGTACGACCTCGCCGCCCGGTGACCGAGGTACTTCCCGGCGCGCGCTGCGAACGAAGCGCACGGTACTCATCGATCAGCCCCCACGGCCGCGCCCCCACAACTGCATTCGCGGCGACCTCCCCCCGAGGCCGCGTGGACGACAGGCTAACGCATGCACAACCGGAGGGTCCACCGTTGCGTCGAAGCATCGGGATACAGAAATAGAACGGCACCGCATTCGGTTGAACGAAGAATGCGGCTCCGAGGCCGCACATGTTCGACGAACGAAAGGTCGGCTTCCGTGTCCGTACCCCTGTCCATCCTCGATCTCGCACACGTGGGCGAGGGCGAAACAATCCGAGACAGTTTCGACGCCAGCGTGACGCTCGCCCAGCACGCCGAGAACTGGGGTTACCAGCGCATCTGGTACGCCGAACATCACAACATGAAGACGATCGCATCGTCGGCGACGTCGGTGTTGATCGGGCACGTGGCCGCACACACGAAGCGAATTCGACTCGGCTCCGGCGGGATCATGCTTCCCAACCACGCGCCGCTCACCATCGCCGAGCAATTCGGCACGTTGGCCACGTTGTTCCCGGACAGGATCGATCTCGGACTGGGCCGCGCCCCCGGCAGCGACCAGGTGACCATGCGCGCCATGCGCCGCGACCCCGCGTCCTCGGACCGATTCCCCCAGGACGTCCAGGAGCTGCAGGGGTACCTGTCCCAGCAGTCCCTCGTCCCCGGGGTCAGTGCCACGCCGGGTGCCGGCACCGAGGTGCCGCTGTACATCCTCGGATCGTCTCTCTTCGGCGCACAGCTCGCGGCAGCCCTCGGCCTGCCGTACGCATTCGCGTCGCATTTCGCACCCGACGCACTCGAACAGGCCGTGGAGATCTATCGCCGCGACTTCCGTCCGTCGGCGCAGCTGTCCGAACCTCACCTCATCGTGGGCGTCAACGTGATCGCTGCGGACACCGTCGCCGAGGCTCAGGCCCAGTTCCTCCGAACCAAGAGAAGCCGCGTGAGCCTGCTGCTCGGACGGGGTCGCACCTTCACCGACGAGGAAGCCGACATGGTGCTGGAAGCACCCGCGGGGCAACAGATCTCGAAGATGACGAAGTACTCGGCCGTCGGGACGCCCGACATGGTCAGGGAGTACCTCGACCGATTCGCCGAACGCACGGGAGCAGACGAGTTGATCGTCGCCTCGGGCGTCTCCGATCGTCGATCCTGGCTCAGGTCGTTCGAGCTGCTGGCCCAGGTGAGCGAGCTGGTTCCTGCCTGACTGCTGCGAGCAGGTCTCGGCGGAGGCGACGAGCGGTCGAGTGTCGGCGTGATGTCGTAGGGTGTGGACGCACGATGCCCGGGGGGCGGGCATCGACAGTGCACTGCACGCATCCGGGGGGATATCCATGACACGCGCCGACAGCCGTCCCGCAACGACGAACACACCGTCCGACGCAGCCGAACCGACCATCGCATCGGACCCGGCCCGACGTGCGCAGGGGCTGCGTGCCGTCTTCGCCCAGGACGTGTGCCGGGTGACGGTGTCGGCGAGGTCGACCCAGGTTGATATGGCACTGCCCGTGGACGTTCCGGTGTCGCTGTTGATTCCGGGGATCGTCGACATGATCGCGTCACGAGCGGAGCCTGCGGAAGGACCGGGTCCGGTCGGGAGCCGGACCGCGGACTCCGGATCCGACGGGTTGTCGGGGGCCTGGACGCTGTCCCGTATCGGACGCCCGCCGCTACCGTCGACGTCCACACTGTCGGAACTGGGCGTACGTGACGGCGACCTGCTCGTGTTGGGTGTCGCCGAGCGTCCGGCACCGACTCCGTTGTTCGACGATCTCATGGATGCCGTGGCCCGTTCCGGCACCGACGACGTTGCTCAGTGGACCGCGCGTACTGCACGCACGGTCGGTTCGATCATCACGGGCTCGACGGTGCTGCTCGCCTGCGGAATCGTTCTGAGTGACCCGGTTCGATCCGGTGCCGAGAACACGAGCAGCCCGGTCGAGGCAGTCGCCGCGGTCACGGCCGCGGTCCTGTTCGCCGTTGCGGGGATGATCCTCGGCCGGCTGTACGAGCAGGTGGCCGTCGCGGTGCTTTTCGGGGGATGCGCGTCGGCGCTGATGTTCACCGGTGGAACTCTGTTCGTGCCCGGCCAGTTCGGGGCAGCTCACGTGATGTTGGGTTCGGCCATGGCAGGCTCGATCGCGCTGTTGTCTCTGCGAATCGGCGGTGCCGGGCTCGCCGTGTTCACCGGGTCGATCGTGCTGGCAGTGTCGGCGTTCGCCGCGGCGGTCTGCGCGTTGTTCACCGTGATGACGCCGGCGGCCATCGGTACCGTCGCAGCACTGGTAGGTCTGACCGGAATCGCCGTGTCGGCCCGACTGTCGATGATGCAGGCGCGGCTTCCGTTGCCTCCGGTTCCCACCGCCGGTGCCCCACTGGACACCCCCCAGGAGGCGGAGCTCGATTCGATGTCGTTCGCAGATCTGCAGGTGGCAGCCACGCGCGCACGGAGCTACCTGACGGGATTGCTCACGGCGTTCACGATCGTGGTGGTGATGGGAGTACTCGCTGCGGCGGCGAGCGACACCGCGACCGGTTCCGGGTGGCCCGGCATCGCCCTCGCCGCACTGTGCGCGCTGGTGCTACTTCTGCGCGGACGCACGTATGCCGTTGTGACACATGCCGTCCCACTCGTCGGTGGTGGTGCGGTCGTCCTGTTCTCGCTCTCGGTCGGGGCAGTGATCACATTTCCGGACCGTGCACTCGAGTTGTTCGGCGCGGCGTTGGCCGCCGCCGTCGTCGCATCCGTGTTCGGAGCCCTGGTTCCGACCCGCAACTATTCGCCGGTGATGCGGCGATCGGCCGAACTGGTGGAATACGCCGCGATCGCCCTCGTCATTCCGATCGCAGTATGGGTGTGCGGTCTGTACAGCGTCGTCCGCGGACTGTGACCGCGCGCCGGCGTCGTGCGCACACCGTTGCCGCGCTCACTGTCCTGACCCTCACTTACGAAGCACTGATGGGACCGTCCTTCGCGCACGCCGAACGCCCGCTCATCGATCCGGTGCAACTGCCACCGCCCAGCCCTCCCGCGCCTTTGGAACCGACCGAGCAGAAGAACGCGTGCGCCGTCCCCTCCGAAACGATCGACGCCCAGGAAATTCCGACGGCGCAACAGGCACTCGACTTCGCGTCCGTGTGGCCGATCACTCGCGGAGCCGGTCAACTGATTGCCGTCATCGATACGGGCGTCACGCCTCACCCACGTCTGCCGGGTCTGATTCCTGGGGGCGACTACGTCGGCACCGCCGACGGATTGTTCGACTGTGACGCGCACGGCACGATGGTGGCCGGTCTCATCGCCGCGCAGACGGCCTCGGGCAGCGGTTTCGCCGGCGGCGCTCCGGACGCCCGCATCCTGTCGATCCGTCAGTCCAGCAACGTGTTTCAAGTCGTGGACAACAGGACCGACCAGGAGAAGTCGACCGAACCCGAGAACGCTGCCGGGTACGGAAACGTACGGACGATGGCCATGGCAATCCGGACGGCGGCCGACGCAGGCGCATCGGTCATCAACATCTCCGAAGTGGCGTGCGTACCGGCCGGCGCAGGCGTCGCCGACGGCCCACTCGGCGCAGCAGTGCAGTACGCCGTTCGCGAGAGAAACGTCGTCGTCGTCGCCGCGGCGGGCAACTTCGGGAGCGACGCGTGCAGGGCACAGAACCCCATGCCCGACCCGGTCCGGCCCGAGGCGGACCCGTGGGAAGGGTTTGCGACCATCGCGACACCTGCCTGGTTCGACGACGTGTTGACCGTCGGTTCGGTCGAGTCGGACGGTTCGCCGTCGTCGTTCAGCCTGGCCGGACCATGGGTGGACGTGGCTGCTCCGGGCTCCAACATGACGTCGCTGTCGCCGGCGGGCAACGGCCTGGCCAACGGCATTCGGGGCACCGACGGCGTAGTACCGATGACCGGAACCAGTTTCGCCGCACCGCTCGTCGCTGCGACAGCGGCACTGGTGCGGGCGTACAGGCCCGATCTGTCCGCTCTCCAAGTGATCGACCGCATCGAGCGAACAGCTCATGCGGCGGCCGACGGATGGAATCCGTCGGTCGGCCACGGCGTCGTCGATCCACTCGCTGCGGTGACCGACGTCGTGACACCGACGCAGCGAACCGTCCCCGCAGATGCGGTCGCGATCGGTGCGCCGCTCCCACCGCCCGCCGCCGATCATCGGCCACGCGATGCGGCGGTGACCGGGTCGGTGGTGGTCGCGGTGATTCTGGGTCTCGGAACGGCAGTCTCCATTCCCCTGCGCCGACGGCTGTGATCGGCCCGCCCACTCGCCGGGACTACTTGGACGGAAGCGCGGCTGCCTGCGGGTCCGCCGCGACCCCGTCGTGCATGGTCAGCGCCTGACCACGCCCCAGAGTCGGCCCGCTGCCCAGCAACTGCAGAATCTGCCACGGTGCAGGAGCCGGGAGTCCGAAGCCCAATGCCGACGCTGCATCCGCACCCTCGACTCCGTAGCGAACTCCCGTGTCGGCGACGAAGAAGACGCCGTCCTGACGGGTACTGGCAGTCGAGATACCGGTGCTTCGAACGAATCCGCCGCTACCCGGTGACAGATGGACCTGGTCGACCGAATCACCGCCGCCGTCCGCCTGAGCCAGTTCCACCGGTGAAGCGGTGGTATCGAGTGGCAACGACCGTCCTGCGGATTCGACCAGCTGCGCAGTCGGCCCACCGTCGGCGACATCGAGTGGTGACCATGTCAGACACCCGACCGGCCGCCGGCCCGAGTCGACGATGTCGGGAGTCGTCGGCGGGAAGGTCGATACGTCGAGCCCGGACATCGTCTTGGGAGCGTCGGCCAGGACGTCGGGATTGACGGCCGCGATGTCGGGGCTGCCCTGCGAGTCGGCGAACTTGACGAGTAGGGCTGCGGTTTCGCTGATGGCTTGGATGCCGTCCTCGAGCACGACGTAGTACCGAACGTCGCGGCCGGCAACCTTGACCACGGAGCCGATAGGCCGGTTGTCGAACGGGTAGGCGGGGATCTCACCCGCTCGCGCTATGAACGGAGCCGTCACCGCAGGCACCTGCGGTACCGCGTTGAGCAGACCGGCACTGACCGGCGTCGGCGTCGCATCCTCGAGACCCAGCGCGCGAACGACAGCTCTGTCCGCCAGATCGACCGGCGACTTGGTGCCGTCGTGGACGAGATACGCCGCACCGCCCGAAGTCCACAGGAATGCCTCGGATGGGCCGAGCGCAGCCGCGTTCTCGCCGTAGCGGGGCTCCCCCACGATCACTGTCGTCGACGTGACGCCGGCGATCGGATCGACGGTGTCGCACACGGTCCACGACTCGGCCTCGCCGTCCGGGTCGTGCGGCAGCGCCGACGGGGCACCGGGAATTCCGACCAGCGCACCGCGAGGTCGCGACGCCAGTTCCGACTCCTTCACCGTCACAGGGTTGTCGGGCCTTCCCACGATCAACCGCGCCGAAGCCAGGTTCAGCACCGGATGGAACACGCCGTCGACGCTGACGAACATGGCGGCCGACTCCTTACCGACCACGATCGACGCGTCGCCGATCTTGTCCTGAGGCCGAAACAGCGCCAGGGCAGCGCAGCCCGCCAGACCCACGCATGCGACGACGACACCCACCATGAGCGCGCGCGACTGCGACTTCATCGGGTCGTGCAACATCCGCGCGTCGCGCCTGATGAGGGCATGTTCCATTCGTCGGACGAGAAAGCGGTATCCGCCGACCTGCCATTTCGTCGTCGGAGTAGATGCCACGATTCCTCCCCAGGATTGTGCCGACCCGATCCCCCATCGGGTCACGCGACACAGTACAGTTCGTCCGCACCCATCGGCGACCGCGTCGGCGACGATCGATCGGGCTGCAACCTTCGGGGGGAGGGTATGTGATGACGCGTTCGAGGAGACGACGGCGCACGTCGGTCGTGTCGTTCGCCGTGCCAACTGTTCGAGGGTTTTTCGCGGCCGAAATAACTACTGTGACAACAACTCTCGCCCTACTCGCGGCCGACGTTCCCGTCGAGTGGACGCTCACCGCCGCAGCGACGGTGTCGCTCGTACCGTTCGTCGCCTTTCGGCGAACGTCGATCGCCGGCTGGCTGGTCGTCGCTCTGCGCTTCGGATCCGGCCGAGTCCCTGCCGTCGGGGTGACAACAGAACATGTCGACCCCGACGGCCGGCCCGTCGGTGTGCACTGGCAGCGCGATACCGTCACGTGCACCGTGGAGATCATTGCACCGGAACACGACACGACGGTGCTGGCGCGAACGCGAGCCGACACACGACACACGCTGCCCATCGAGGCGTTGACGTCGTGCTTACGGCAACACGACGTCGAGGTTGCCGCAATCGACATCGTCGCGCTCGGGTTTCGAACCGCCGACGGTTCGGTGGCCACCGACGTGTACGAGGGCCTCATCGGCCCGTTGCCCGCCGTCGCGCAGCGGACGGTGTGGGTGTCCGTCACTCTGGACGTACGAGCCAACGCCCGGGCGATGGCAGCGAGGGGCACGGGCCGGACGGGGGCGGCCCGAACCGCGGTCGTTGCAGCCCTCCGCATTGCACGCGCCTTGGAGTCTCATGGACTGTCCACACGGCTGTCGACGGCCACAGAACTCCGAGCCGCGGCATTGCACCTGAGCCGGGGTGTCGACACCGACGACCTGACTCAGGTGTGGTCCTACGCTCCATTGCCCGGCGTCGCGAGTACGGGTTACGGAATCGATTGCAGCACAATCACTGTCGAGGATCTTTCGGCCTTGTGGGCGACACCGTCGCTGGGTACGACCATGTCCGTTCACCTGCGCCCCACCGACGAGCCGAGCCGCGTCCGCGTTCGTGCGTCGTGCAGATTCGCTGCGCGAGAGGCAATCTCGAGGCCCGATGTTGCTTCACTGACCTCGATGGCCGGACGTCAACGAGACGGCATTCTCGCTCAATTGCCACTGGCTGTGGCAACACACTCGGCAGTGATGCCGGTCGGAACCCTCTCGACCTCCGCACTGCAGGCCTGGGCGTTCCCGGTGAGTGGTTGCGGCCAACTACTGGGATCGGATACGAACGGAAACGGTGTGGCAGTGCGGATCTTCGGGGCGAACCTGCCGCGGGTCAGCATCGTGGGCGAGCTCTACCTCGCCCAACAGCTTCTGTTCCGAGCCGTGGCGATCGGAGCGCGAGTTGTCGTCAGAACGGACAGACCGCACGCCTGGGGAGCCCTCCGCGACGCCATCGGGGAGCCCGAGCGGTTTCTGGTCGACAGCGACCACACACGGGTGCGGCCCTCGTACGACGTCGTCGTGGTCGACTTCGCAGACGGCTCCATCTCGCTCGATCACCAATCTGTCCCCGGCGTCACTGTGATCTCGCTGACCGAGCACGAACCGCCGCATGATCCGGCGGCACCCGGGCCGACCCGACAGAGATTCGCCGCGACACTGTCGATCGTTCAGCCGCGTGCGTCCGGTGACCGTATTCGGGTGCGTTCGGGTCCGATCGACATCGAACTGACGCTGGTCACCATTCCGCAGGAAACGGCGTTCATCGGTCGACCGAGAAGTCTTCGACCCGCCGTCCGAGACTGACAGTGTCAGCCGGGGTACGGGACGCGCGCCCGTGCGCTCGACACTGCGCCGGCCCACCACTCGAGTTGGTCGAGCAATCGCCCCAAGGAGTCGACAGCAGCGGGATCGTCGACGCCACCGGCCTCGTCGAAACGCCGACGCACGCGATGGAGTGATACCGAATCCCGTACCGACACCATGTGTAGCTCTGCGGCGATGAGGCGCAGTTGCTCGGTCGCTCGCACACCACCCGCCAGACCGCCATAGGAAACGAATCCCACTGGCTTGGAACGCCATTCGTACTTCACCGTGTCGAGCGCGGTCTTCAGCGAGCCGGGCACAGCGTGGTTGTATTCGGGAGTGACGAGGACGAACGCGTCGGCCTCGCCCACGATGCGGGTGAAACGTTCGGAGCCCTCGCTCGACGTCAAGCTGTTCGGGAGATCGAAGTCCGCGAGATCGACATCCACAACCGTGAGAGAGTCGCGCGCCGACGCCACGCTGCGTACCCAGGATGCGACGGTGGGGCCCACC
>NZ_JABFAQ010000003.1:220893-222379 GCF_017168275.1 Rhodococcus sp. KRD175 | reverse complement strand
TTGCCCTTGTTTCTCGCCGACCCGGCGTGGCTGATCGCTGCTCGCGCGTTGGCTGGGGCGGGTGCGGCGCTGGTCATGCCCTCGACGCTGTCGATACTGACCGCGGGATTTCCACCGGCGCATCGCGGCCGCGCTGTAGGTGTGTGGGCCGGGGTTGCTGGATCCGGGGCGGTCCTGGGCATCCTCGGGGCTGGTGTGCTGCTCGAGCAGTGGTCGTGGACCTCGGTGTTCGTCGGGTTGACCGTCGCCGGAGCGGTTCTGGCCGGGTTGGCATGCAGTATCGCGGAGTCCCGCCAGCAGGAGCATCCACCGGTCGATTGGGTGGGCGCGGTGACCGTAGTTGTCGCGGTCGGGGCGATCGTCTTCGCTGTGATCGAGGTTCCGGCCCGTGGCTGGTCGGATTCGCTCGTCGCCATCAGCACTGCGGTGGGCTTGTTTGCGGTTGCGGTGTTCGTCGTCGTAGAACTACGTTCCTCGGCACCCCTACTCGATGTCCGGTTGTTCGCCCGCCGTGGTTTCGGTGCCGGCGCGCTGTCTGTCTGTATCCAATTTCTGGTGACCTTCGGGGTGTTCTTGCTGTTGGTGCAGTATCTGCAGTTGATTCTCGGTTATGGACCGCTCACCGCCGCGTTGGCGTTGACCCCTATGGTCGTGCCGCTCATCGTGATCTCGGTGATTGCACCCTGGCTGTCGAACATTGTTGGGCTGCGGGTGATGACCACTGTAGGTCTGCTCACCATCGCGGCGGGACTGGTGATGGTGAGCAGACTGACCGTCGCGGCGACTTACCCTGACCTGCTGTGGCCCTTGCTCATCATGAGTGCGGGTTTGGGGTTGTGTACCGCCCCTGCGACTTTCGCCATCGTCTCGGACACTCCTGAGGCCAAGCACGGGGTGGCTGCCGCGGTCAACGACGCAGCTCGCGAAATCGGTGCCGCGATTGGGATTGCGGTAGCCGGTAGCGTGCTCGCGGCCGGTTACGTTCAGCACATTCAGCCGGCTCTGCCCCAGCTACCCGAGCCTGCCCGTGGTCCGGTGGCCGATTCTCTGGCCGCCGCGTTACAGGTCGCCGACCGCGCAGGACCAGCTGGTCAGCCGCTGGCCGAGTTCGCCAGAGCCGCATTCGTACACGGAAGTGGTCAGGCGACACTGTCGTTGGCGGCGCTGACCGCCGCTGGGGCACTCGTCCTCGCCGTCTTTGCGCCAGGTAGACGCAGCCGTACGACAGCCACCGCGGGTGATGGACGTCGGTGAAGGTCGGCCAGGGTGTCTATTCTTCGGTGTGATTCGTGTCCGTGGCCCGGAGTTGGGCTCGGGCTTGGGACTGCATGAAGTGTTCGACCTCGACCACCACGAACAGGGCAGTAGCGGTGGCTACCGAGCGGCCCTGCGCATCGTCCATCGTGGCCGTGAGATCCAGTTTGCGCCCATCACGAGACCGAACGGCAGCACGCAATACGTATGGAGTGCCGAGCAGAACCGGCGC
>NZ_JABFAQ010000003.1:184271-220793 GCF_017168275.1 Rhodococcus sp. KRD175 | reverse complement strand
GGCTGCCGGTTACAACGGTGCTGAGGACGATCGTCGATCTCGCCGCGGGGCATCTCGATGGTGGGCACCTGGCGGGCATCGTTCGCGACGCTGTTGTCACCAATCGTGTGGATTCGGAGAGTGCGAGCGAGGCGCTGCGGCCGTATGCCCATAGATACGGGCTCCAGCTGGGCGATGGGGAAGGTCTTCTGAGTCGCTTCCTCGACGAGGCTGGGATTCCTCAGTCCACACGTGCGCTAGGCCAGCGTCTGGCTGTGCAAGGGGAACTCGGGCTGGTGAACACCGACTTCCTGAATTCTCCGGCGATGCAAAGTCTTCGCGAAACGATGACACTGGTCAATTCTCCGGCGATGCAAAGTGTTCGAGAAACGATGGCACTGGCCGCTCTTCCGGTGATGCAAAATCTTCGGGAATCGATGACACTGGTCAATTCTCCGGCGATGCAAAGTCTTCGAGAAACGCTGACACTGGTCAATTCTCCGGCGATGCAAAGTGTTCGAGAAACGATGGCACTGACCGCTCTTCCGGCGATACAAAACCTTCGGGATGCGGCAGCTGCTGTGGATCCGCCCGTGGACGCTGAGGCTCGGAAGATCGTCGACCGCCAGCGGCGCGCGCAGTGACGAAAGTTCGAGGAGCTGCGGCGTTCCAGCGGTCTCTGAAGGACCGACTGAAGAGAGAGTCCAAACTTCGAGGGCGTCCATTCGAGCATTTGCACCGGGAGTTCTATCTCCAACGGTTCTTGGCGCGGATCTTCTCGCAACCGGAGGGGCGATGGCTGCTCAAAGGTGGTGCCTCACTGTTGGTGCGGCTCCCAGATGCGCGCTACAGCCAGGATATCGACCTTCTGCATGCTACAGCGGGCCTCAAGGAGGCAGTCGAAGATCTTCGGGCGGCGGCAGATCTGAGCGAACTCGATCCACTTCGCTTCGCTATACGCGATGAACCTACCGCGATGACTGGTGGCGTCGCCGGCGCGAAACTCAAGGTTGACGTCTATTACGACGCACTGCAACTCTTCACTTTTCCGATAGACCTTGCGACTGAGCTTGTTGCGGTAGGTGACGTCGACTATCAGTATCCGACACCGGTCGTGGTCATGGAAGATCTGGCTGCGATGCCGAAATTTGCGTTGTACCCGTTGCCGGCGCAGATCGCCGACAAGATGTGTGCGATGTATGGAAAGTACGGGCCGGATGGTGGTCCGTCGTCGCGGTATCACGATCTGGTTGATCTGGTACTGATAATTTCTGCTTGGCGTTTCGCAGCGGATGTGTTGGCGCGTGGCCTGTCTCAGGAGTCCGAACGTCGGGGATTGGACTTGCCGCCGGCCATGTCCGCGCCTTCCTCTGGGTGGACTGCCGGTTATGAGGCGCTTGCTCGAACGGTGTCGGGATTGCCTGATACGGCGTTGACTCTTGACTCGGCGTTGGTGGCTGCAGGGCGGTGCCTTGATCCTATTTTGTCGAATCAGGTTGTTCTCGGATTTTGGGACCCGGACACTGCAGAGTGGGTTGAGTAGTTCGGAATCGGAAAGCCAGAAATACATAGAAATGAACGCTCTTCGTCAGGGAGAGCGCAGAGGAGCTCAATTCGGACGGCACGGTGGGTGGCCCCGATTACCGGCGGCTGACCATGTGCCACAAAACCCCAACGGTGGTTGGATCCAGCACCTCGAACTAGACGTCAGCGCGCTCGATCAGCCGGCGGAGGTCCCGATCGTAGTGATAGTGCACGATCTCGCCTGACGTAATCAGTTCGATTGCTTGGTCGATGACTGTACGGGGCACGACAAACCATTCTGACGGGTCGTAGTTGCGGCCCTTGCTGTCGACTTGGGTTAGATCCAGGCGTACTTCGGCGAAGACACGGTGCAGCAGGTTCTCCACCGCTGCGGCCCGTACGTTGTAGACGCGGTAGGTCGCGACGACAGCGACCGGTGCCATCAGGTACGTCGGAGATTTTTCAGCGTTCTTTATTCTCATCTCCACCGGTCCGCGCGAGAAGCCGATCTTGTGCAGGTCGTCGATTCCGGCGATGAGCGGATCGGTGCTCAGAGAGCGCAATACGTAGATATATCCGCTGACCTCGTCGTCGGTGAGGATCTCCGGCTGGACGCGCGATGCGACGATCTGCCCGTCCTCGTCGCCCAGTCTTATTGCGAGAGACTGTCGGAGCATCCGCGATTCGGTGCCGTTCTCGAAGACGCAGCGCAGTCTCTCACGCTTGTAATCGCGGACGGTCGACTTCTTGTACTCCGTTTCGCCGACCTCGGCGATGAACAGCATCACCCCGTTGAGGACGAAGAAGGCACCGGGGACGATGTGTGTCACACCTGGGTACGGCATCAACTGGGCGATGCCGTCGCGTAGCTCGGCGTGCTTCTGCGTGAACAACGGTGCGAACTCTGCGAAGCCCGACGCCGGGCGACGCCGGGCGATGTCGTCGGGGGCGAAGTGTTGCCGGCGAACCGGAAGGCCCGACATGTCCAGGATGCCGGACTCGTCGGCGAGCAGGCCGAGTGGATCATCGTCGAGGAGTTCTTCGATCGAGCCCGGAGCCTCGGGTACAGCAAGCAGTCCGAGTTCGTCGAGATGGGCGAGGGCATCGATCTTGGTGTCGTCGGCCAGAATGCCGTCCAGGCGCGCGCCGAGCTTACGTTCGGAGATCTCCCGCGTCGTCGGGCTCGGTAGCCGGCCATGCGTGCGCCGGAATTCCACGATTTCGAGGAAGGCCCGTTCGAGTCGGTCACTCGAAGTGACTTTGGTGGGCTTGTCGGGCAGGTCGAGCAGACCGTCGACATCGGTGTCGATCAACTGCTGGAAAGTGTCTACTTCTGGCACACGGTCGTCGGCTGTGTCCTCGTCTAGCGGCATCAGGAGGTCTCGCTACCGGTCGTGGGTGTAGCAGCCATACGCTGCTGCTTGAGGCGTTGCAAGAACAGCAACGCCTCGGCGTAGCGTTTTTCGCTGGGGTCATCGGATCGCACGTCGGGTCGCCGCCCGTGGACTTTGACCCATGTCTGGATCTTGGGGAACAGTGCGAGTGCCTCTTCTTCGCTGATTTCGACTCGGGTCGAGGTGATCGCATCGGAGATGATCTTGAGCACTGACGGTGTCACCGACTTCGACATCACCTCGAATGCACGCTGGAACGGGTTGATGGTGTCGATCAGGTTGATGTTGACGTCGTCGATGTTGACGAATGTGTCGGCCATCTTGATGAACCGCTTGTCACCGACCTGTTTGACCTCACCGTTTTTGATCACCGAATCGACGACGACCTGCTGCCGAACTTCCTCGACCTGCTCGTCGGTGAGGTCTGGGTAGCGTTCTCGGATGATTTTGGGGATCAGGACTTTGTTCGTCGTTTCCGGGTCGACGCTGCCGGCGGCGGCCTTCGCGAACGTCTCGTTCTGCAGGATGTTGGCCTTGAGGTCGTTGAGGTCGGTCTCCACAATCTGCTTGACCCGCTCGCTCGATGGCTCTTTGAATCCCTTGATCTTGATGGTCCCCGGTTCTGGGGCGTCGTCGTTTTCGCGTTTGGCCTTGAACGCAAAGTTGGGGGCCAATACCTGTTCCATCAGCAGCGATGCGGTGATCGCCTTGAGCATGTTGTTCACCGACACCGTCACCTCGCCGCGCTCGGCGTCCGGCTCGGCGAGCAGGTTGGTGAACTGCGCATGCGTCTTGCCGGGGCTGTCGCGGGTTACCCGACCGATGATCTGGATGATTTCAGTCAGAGACGCCCGGTATCCGACGGTCAGCGCGTGCTCGGCGAACGGCCAATCGAACCCTTCCTTAGCCATGCCGAGAGCGATGATGATGTCGACGCCGTCGCGTTCTTTCGCGGCCACAGACGTCAGGTAGTGCAAGGTGTCGGCGCGCTTGTTCTGGTCGGTGTCGTCGACCAGATCGGCCACTCGCAGCACCTGCTCGGTGCCTGCGCGACGGATTCGGATGATGCCGGTGCCGGCTTCGGTGTCGATCACCTCGCCGATCGTGTCGATGATGAACCCGACTTCCTCGATCTTGTCCTTGGTCGACTCACCGGAGTTCACGTTCGGGATGTGCACGATCGTCTTCTTGTCCAGATCGAAGATGTCGGCGATTGCCTCGGTGTAGCGGCCCTGATAGAAGTGGTGCCCGATCCCCAGCGATTTCAGATAGCGGTAGCCGTTGAGCTGGTCGTAGTAGTTGAACGTCACCGGCGTGAACTGAGCCTCATCGGCAGCGGAGAGCACCGGAACCGAATCGCCGCGGAAATACGAGCCGGTCATCGCAACGATGTGGACATCCGAACCAGCCATTACGTCCTTGAGCAGCGCACCCAACCGGCTGCCTTCGATATCAGCTGATACGTGGTGGAACTCGTCGATTGCCAGCACCGTGCCGTTGAATTCTGTTGACGCCAGCCGTTCGAATGCGAAGCGCAGCGTCGCGTGAGTGCACACCAGGATCGGATCATTGGAGCCCAGGAAGTCGATGAACGCATCGACCTTGCCTGCCGACGATCCGGGCGTGCACAGATTCCGCTCGGGTTTGACCTCCCAGTCCGCGAAGAAGCCATGTGAGGTCAACTTCGTCGAGGAAAATGACGCACCGATGGAGCGTTCGGGAACCGCTACGATCACCTTTGTGCGGCCCTGGTTGAACAGCTTGTCCAAGCCGACGAACATCAACGCCCGCGACTTACCGGACGCCGGTGGAGCCTTGATCAGCAGATGCTGGGCGTTGCGCTTGGCGAATACCCGCTGCTGCATCTCCCGCATACCCAACGCGTCGGTGTTCACCGACGCCCCGGTCTGCGCGTACGTCACATCAACGACGTTCACCGCACCACTCACTTCCTGCTCCTCTTCGCGGGTGTCGCCTGCTCCTCGGTTGTCATTGCCTCGTACATGGCAAACAGGTCCGACAACCGCTCCTCATCGGCCTCATAACCGGTCTTGGAGTAGATCGAATCCACCAGCGTGTCAACCTCCGCGTGCGCTGACCGGAGATCATCAGGCATCTTGTCCGGATCGTAGAGTTCAGCAAGAGTCCTCTCGCAGTGATACTCCCGGACGTCCAACACTCGCAGCGCTGCCAGCGTTAGTTTCTCGGTCACCGCGTCCAACAACGGGGGCACCGGAAAATTGTTGTAAACGATCGTGCTGGAATACCGGTAGTCGGTCTTCATCTTGCCGCCAACAGCTCGTGTCCACACCATATGCATCCGCGACGTCAAAAGTGCGAACAGCCATGGCTCCGGATCGTACACAGCAAACGCGAGGTTAGAGACGACGGTGCTCGGGCCAAGATAGCCCATTGGGATGTACTCGCGGCGTTCAGATGAGACGCTAGGGATAATAATTGAATCCGTCGACTTGTAGCTGATTTGGACAAACCGATGAGGCTTAGCTGCGTAAGCGGCGGTGCTCGCAGCCTTGCTCTCCGCGCGATCGGCCCCGACTCGGGTGAGCCTGGCTGCGATCGAGTGGATCGACAGTGCTGCGGCCAGGGAGTCGTCATCGATCCACAGACAATAGCGTTCACCATCATTGATTAGCTCCGACGAACCCATATACCGCTTGATTAGATTCTCCGATCGAGCGTCCTCGCCGATCAGTTGGTCTCGCTCTGCCGGCGACAGAATTAGGCCGCCACCATCTCGCGGCATCGACCCGAAGACCATCGCTGGCCGTGGTGCGCCCAGTGGGGTATTTCGCCTATCGACAAAGACATTCGCGCCGTCGGCGAGGTATCCGTTGATGTTTTTCGCGGTGATCTTCAGGTCGTCGGTATATATATATTTTGGGCCCGTACGAATAGCTCGTAACCCAATCACGGCTACAGTCACTCCGGCATTTCGCTTCGCGTTGTTCTCCCATTTGAACGAGGTGTAGGCGAATCCGATTTCGACCCCTCGGCCGAATATTGTCGGAAACATGAGTCCGACGTGCTCACCCTGGGCAACGGAGTTTGTAGTGACGAAAGCGAGTTCGGCGGCCGTTCCCTCGATATAGTCAGCACCCCTCATGAACCACAGCGCGATGTAGTCGAGATTCTTCGAGTACGGACGATCCTTGAAAACAAACCCGTAGTCCTCTTTTTGGGCCGGTTGTTGAGTCTTAGCGCCGGCGTACGGCGGGTTTCCAATTAAGTAGATCTCAGACCGAGCGTCATTCGGACAAATGGCATTCCAGTCGACGCGCGTGGCGTTATCAGCGCGAATCTGACCGGTCTCCTTGAGCGGGATTAGTGGGATCTCGACGCCGAATTTTTCCTTGAACTCGCGGTTCATCTGGTGCTTGGCGATCCAGAGTGACAATATTGCTACCTCGACGGCGAAGTCGTCGATTTCGATGCCGTAGAGGTTTTCGATGTCGATCTTCGATACCGCGTACAGAACTTGGTGCTTGGCGCTTAGCTCGGCGAGGCGTTCGAGGATCGCGTGCTCCAGTCGGCGGAGCTCTTTGTAGGCGATGACCAGAAAGTTCCCCGAGCCGCATGCAGGGTCGAAAACCCTGATCTGGCCGATCCGCTCAAGCAGTTTCTCCAGCTGGCTGACGTTGTCGAAACTGGAGTCGAACTGAACTTTGAGACCATCGAGGAACAATGGTTCGATCGTCTTCAGGATGTTCGGTACCGATGTGTAGTGCTGTCCAAGATCCGATCTTTTCCCCGGTGTGACGATGGCCTGGAACATCGATCCGAAGATGTCGGGGTTGATCTCGCTCCAGTCCAGCGCCCCGAGATCGAGCAGCAGGGCGCGGGAATGCTTGGTGAAACCAGGCACCACGTGCTCTGTCGAAACCTCGAACAAGCGACCGTTGACATACGGGAACGCCGACAGGTAGTGCGGCTTGTCAGTGGCCGCCTCGGTGTCCAGCGCAGCAAACAGGTCAGTGAGGAAAGCCGCGACGTCCGAGCCGTCGGCCTGGGTGTGTGAGCCGACCGCTGTTGTGAACTGGTTGTCGTCGAAAATTCCGGTGTCTTCGGCGAAGAAACAGAACAGTAGCCGAGTGAAGAACACGTTTAGGGCATGTCGGCCATGTGCCTGGTGGATCAGGTTCGGGTTGGCTGCGAGGAGCTCATCGAACAGCTTGCCCATCCGTTCCGCAGCCTTGACGTCCGCGTGTGCTTCGGAGGTGTACTGGGCCTTCTCCATGCCGGCCCAGGGCAGGAAAAATGTGAAGTGCTTGGCGATGTCTCGGATTGGGAATACTTTGTTCTCCGCCGTTTTCATGTCTACGGCGACGAGCTCGTCGTAGTCGGTGACAATGACGAACCGCGTGTTGTAACGCGTCACCGCCGGTGAGGTCCGAAGCTCCTCGATGTCGGCCAGTGGTTCCCGGTTGGTCTCGCGGAAGTACACGACGTTCTTCTGGGCGACCTCGAGATCGGGGTCGGTCGCTACGTTGCGCGATCCGTTGCGTAGAAGAGTGACGTTACTTTTCGGCTTTCCGTAGGCCAGCAGCAGGTCGAAGATGAATTCGCGATCGTAGGACTCGCGATTGCCGAGGTGAGCGACCCGCTCCTCGACGGCTTTGAAATTCAACCTCGCCATGCGTGCTCAACCCTTCTAGACGCCCGCCGGACATGCGGCGAGCCAGTGACTCTGATCATGTCACCTAACCAAACACCCCAGGAAAGCGACCAGCGTCTCTGAATCTCTGAAGATGGCCACCCAGGACAAACGTCAACGCCGATACTTACTCCCCGCGTGAGACCGCCGAGAGCGTGGCCACGGATTTGCGATTGAGTCGTGCGACCACGTTGGGTGGCACGACCTGCTCCGATAAACACTCGAACGGGTTGAGGAGTTGTGCGCGGCGATTGTGGCCGCCGAGTGTGCGACGGGAGTCATTTAATCCGTTAGCGCACAAGCGCACTGAGATGTCGATAGAGGGTCGCCCGGCCGATTCCGAGTACTGACGCGATCTCTGTTTTCGGCGTGCCGTCGTCGAGCATTCTGCGAATGTGGCGAGCCTTCTCGGTGTCGATTTTGGCTGGTTGCCCGCCGATGCGCCCGCGGGCTCGCGCAGCGGCAAGGCCGGCCATGGTGCGTTCCTTCACGAGGTCTCGCTCGAACTCGGCGAGAGAGCCAAAGATGTTGTAGGTCAAACGTCCTCCGATCGTGGAGGTGTCGATCCCTTCGGTGATGCTGCGTAGCGACGCGCCTTTGGCCTCGATGAGGTTGACGGTTTCGATAAGGTGGCTCAGAGAACGTCCTAGTCGATCGAGTCGCCATACTGCAACGATGTCACCCGCGCGCACGCTATCGAGGAGTAGCTGCAGTTGGGGACGATCTTTGTCCGCCCCGGACGCAATCTCTTCCCAGACCCGGAAACAGCCGGCGGCCGTCAGTGCGTCTCTCTGGAGATCCAGCGACTGATCGGTGGTCGAAACCCTCATGTATCCCAAAACGGCGCTCATAAGGATGACTGTCTCAGAAACGGTCGACAAGGCACAGGCGACGTGTCAGAGGCTGAGACAGGTTTCTGAGACACATCACGATTGAGTCTCGAAGTCGAGCTGTCTGTCAGTTTCAGAAGACGGCTGCACGATGTCAGAAGTGCACTGCAGTGCAACTCCGAGTTCTCGAGCACACGTCCGGCCTTATCCAGTGAGCGCTGCGATCCCTGACTGGATAGCGCATTGATGGTGAAATTTCCCATCAAGTTTTACTGGCCGTCGGTGAGCTGCGGGTCTAGCGCCGCGGCCGGCCATGGACGGCTGTTGTCGCGCGAAGTGCTCGATCGGACACTTGCGGCATGGGCGGCGAGAAAGTTGTCGACGATTTGGATGCAGTCGTCGGCGTGGATGTGGCGCAGTCCTGTGAGGCGAGCGAACACTATCGGTCCGAGGAGCTGAATGAGGGCGAAGGTGGTGTCGATCTCGCCGAGCACAGCGCGAGCGTCAGGCGCCGTCAGGATCTGATCCAGGGACCTGCGGTATTGCTCTATGACACGGGCCCGAAGCGAGACCACCGCGCCAGGATCGAGATCGCGCCGGCTGGCGTCGCCGCTGTTGACGGGCCCCATTGCCAGCCAGGCCAGCGTGGTCATCTGCACCGGAGCTTGGTCGATGAGGTCGGCTTGGGTGGTGAGCAACGAAATCAGACGTTCACGTAGCGGACCGGTATCGATATCGGTGTCGACTGGGGGTAATAGTCGCTCGAAGGTTGCAGCGAGCAGGTCAGTGGTACTTCCGAAATGTCGGTACAGAGTGGCACGTGCAACCTTCGACATGCGGGTGACCGCCTCCACGGTGACCGCCTCCACACCGCCGGTGGACAGCAGCTGACCGGCCGCTTCGAGTAACCGGTTACGTGAGCGCGCCAGCCGGGGGTCGGCCGAGCCCTCGGTTGCAACGAGAGGGTCGACCATGAACGGGCTCCGCTCCATTTGACTGACAAGACATGTCCTCGATTGATCATTCTGTCACACCCGCAGAGTTGTGATACTAATAGTCTCGAACCGAGACGATCAGTCTCGAACTGGGAGGCTGGCCGTTGAACGAACGTAGATCCGACTCTGCCAGCGTCGCTCGATGGAGCGGTGCCCAGTGGTGGATGTTGATTGTGTCGTGCATGGCAGTCGCGTTGGTGGTGGCCGCAATGGCAGCATTGTATTCAGCGTTGCCCCAGATCGCGGTCGCGACAGGGGCGACGCAAGCCCAACTGACCTGGATAGTCGACGGTTATACGTTGGTTTTGGCGTGCTTCGTTCTGCCTGCCGGTGCGATCGGTGACCGGTACGGTCGCCGGGGGGTGCTCGTGGCGGGGTTGGCGTTGTTCGCTTTCGCGTCGGCATTGCCCTTGTTTCTCGCCGACCCGGCGTGGCTGATCGCTGCTCGCGCGTTGGCTGGGGCGGGTGCGGCGCTGGTCATGCCCTCGACGCTGTCGATACTGACCGCGGGATTTCCACCGGCGCATCGCGGGGCAGTAGCGGTGGCTACCGAGCGGCCCTGCGCATCGTCCATCGTGGCCGTGAGATCCAGTTTGCGCCCATCACGAGACCGAACGGCAGCACGCAATACGTATGGAGTGCCGAGCAGAACCGGCGCTAGGTAGTCGAGCTCGAGACGCCGCGTCACGGCGAGCTCACCCACTGTGTAGAGCAGGAAGCCGAACAGATCGTCGAGAACGGTCGCCACCGCGCCGCCGTGTGCTATCCCGGGTGCCCCGACATGACGTTGATCGAACACATGGTGAGCCACCACGCCGTTCTCGTCACGCTGGACCGACAGGGCATGGCCGTGCGGGTTCTGCGGCCCACAACCAAGACAGTCGGGGTGGTGGGGCGGTAGATCAGGCGAATCGAAACTCGTGCTCCAGAACGAGCGCGCCCAGTTCTCGATAGCGGGGCCGGCCGACCCGCTGACCTCGTCTGGAATTCTTTTCATGGTCGGACCTCTCTGTCGTGAAAACATTGTGCCGAGTCTGTCGCGTCTTCGTGCGCTCGGCCTGCACCGCTGTTAGTTTCGAAAGATAAACTGCACTATGTCAGAAGTGAACCGCACTAAAGGATCGACCAAGCCGACATAGCTTTAAAGAGAGAAGTGATCTGCCGCGAGGATTTCGGACCTGGAGATGACTATTCTGAGGCCGCGTTTGCGGACTGCCCGTAACTGAGTTCTTGTCTAGGGAACATTCCAGCCACCACGAAGGGCATCTCGCGAATGCAACTATCTCACACCCGACCTGCCTCGGCCGAATGCTGCGACGACCCCAATCTCTGCCGCTCCGCGGCGGCAGGCGAGGCCCGCGCGCCTCGCATCAAGATGACCGCGCTCTGAGGTCGATTTGTTGCGCCCAACGCTTGAAGGAGCGCGTCCAGCGCGATGTCCTCGTTATCGAATATCAAGATTGCATGGAGGTCGTCGCGGAGTGCGCAGCGGGCGCAGAAACGGGATCGGTAGCGTTCGCCTTTCGTGGTTGCAGGCGTTCGCAGCGCAGGTCGAGCGCGATGCCGGGCGCACTCTTGGCGTTGATCGCGGAGTTGAACCGTCAGATCGGCGACCTCGAAGCCGATCTGCCCCGCCATTTTGAAACACACCCGGACGCTGACACACAACGCCGCCATCTACCTCTCCCTGCCAGGAATCGGTGTCATCCTCGCCGCCCGGGGCTCGGTGAATTCAGCGACGACGTCGACCGCTACACCAACGCCAAGTCTCGCAAGAATTACGCCGGTACGTCACCCCTGACAGTTGCGTCGGGCAAGAAGCGGGCCGTACTGGCTCGACATATCCGCAACCGGCGGCTCTACGATGCCATCGACCGGTGGGCGTTCTGCGCCCTCAGCCAGAGTCCGGCCGCTCGCGCGTTCTACGAACAACACCGTGCTACCGGAGACCTCCACCACCAAGCGCTCCGCGCACTCGCCAACAGACTTGTCGGGCTCCTGCACGGGTGCGTACGCCACTGCACCGAATACGACGAACACACCGCTTGGGCACACCGCACCGCGCAACAACCCGACGCAGCTTGACAAGTTAGAATTATTGGATATCTAGGGTGATTCAGTCCATTTTGTGGCGGGACGCGAAACCGGGATGGCTGAATGGCAGACTGCGTGAGAAGGCCACGCCTACGGTTGCGGCCGCGCCGTCGATGATTCCCCACGTCGTCTCTGATAGGTGTGCGGCGAAGAACGTATCATCCACCCCTTGCTCACGACCGTTGTCGATCCACCACTGAGTCGCAGATAGACCAGAACCCAGAATGGACGCCACGGCCAAGGGAATGACCGAAGTATCTGCGTGAACACGCTGAAGACTTTCAGTGAACCGATCGGCGACGACCTCCATCACCGACCTCAGTTCGTCAGCAACTCCGCCATTTCCCGATCCGGAGTACTGAAACAAGTGATTCGCCATAAGGAATCTGACGACAGTGGGATACTGCCCGACGAGCGCGACGTAGCTCTGGACGGACGAGCGAACCATGTCGTCAACCGAAAGATAATCTTGGTCGGCGAGAATAGTGACTTTCGCCGAATCCCACATCAACGCACCGAGTTTCGCCGCCACCGCCGCGTTCAAGCCCGCTTTGTCGCCAAAGTAGCGATACAGCTTTGGTTTAGATACACGGGCCTCCGCAGCGATGTCGTCCATGCTGACGCCTGCACCATACTGTTCGATGATCCGTATGGTCGCGTCGACCAGCTGCGCGCGTACCTCGACTCTATGCTCATCCCAGCGGGTGCTACGGGCATCGGCCACTCGACGCTGCACCTGAGATGGAGTAAATGAAACGCGGCGGACGAATGACATTATGGGGTTAACAATACCCTGAAGGGTCCTCTCAAGCGAGTCGGGCTGGAGAGCCGTTCGCTGAAACCTCTCGGTTCGCTCGCAGCGGTTCGGCACCCTCCCTCAAGCAGCCGATCGTCCGCCGGATCGCACCGTGTCGATCACATACACCGGCGGCACGACCGGAAAGCCGAAGGGAGCCATCGGAGGCTTCGGCAATGTTCACGATGACGCAGATTCAACTCTCCGGAGTGAGAATGGCCGGGTTCCCCAAATTCTCGATGTGCACCCCGCTGTCGCATGCTGGGGCCGCGTTCTTCGTGCCGACCCTGACGAAAGGCGGCCCGATGATGGTGCTGCCGAAGTTTTATCCGCCGAGGTGCTGCGCACCATCGACGCAAAAAAGATCACCGTGGCGATGCCATCGATGCTGTACGCCTCGATGGACCCCTCCCAACTCGGACACGCGCGGCCTGTCGACGATCGTGGCCGTCTCACGAGCTCATGTGTGTCCGGTCGACGGTTCAAAAGCCATCGCCTACCGTGGCTGCGTCCAATCGGGCCGCTGCTTCGTTGAAATAGTTTGGTGCCTCCATGTTGATCATGTGACCGATCTGTGGCAACGCCACGAACTCATGCAACCGGCGGCGCTGCTGCAGTCGGTCGGCGAGATCAATGGAATGAACCGCGGGTGTCAACTTGTCGGCCGAGCCCACGATCACGGTCGTCGGAACCGTAAGTGAGTCGATTCCTTTGCTCACATCGATGGTGGCCAGGACCCTGCCCCACATTCCCCGAACCGCAGGGGGGCACCGCAGTACTATGTCGGAACACTCAGCCACAACGTCTGCTGGCGCGTGTGGACCCATCGTCCCGTATTTCACCAACCGTCGGTTGAAGCGAGTGTCAAGCATCTCCGGTCCCGCGGTGGCGAGCCCGGCTGCGAATGCCCGCTCCAGTGAGGCGCGGAATCGACGTGGCGACCCAATTAGCGTCGATTTACTCACCAACTGCGAGGGGCCGGTACTCGCCAAGACGGCACCACGGGATAAGACGGGCACCGACTCCGGGTGCTCGGCAGCCCAACCCATGATGGACATCCCGCCCATACTATGACCGGTCACCAATGCCTTACGATTAGACGTGACGACAGCGCGCAAGACAGCCTCGAGATCGTCGCCGAGCACCGACGAAGAGAAGGGCGCGCGACCCCGGTCGCTCCAGCCATGCCCTCGTTGGTCATACACCACCACACGGTGTGTGGTGGCGAAGTGCTCGATCTGAGGTCTCCAGAACCGACCTTGGCAAGCCCACCCGTGGCTGAACACCAGCAGCGGCGCATCATCACCGAGCCCGTACTCCTCGACAAACAGCCTCGTGCCGTCACTGGAGAGAACCTCCCGCGACCGCCGCGACAATAGGCCAGCTTTCGAGGAGTCAGAGGTCATCGAAACTCACCGTCACAGCGTCGGTGAGCGGAAGTGCCTGGCACGCGAGTCGCTCGCCGTCCTCAATGTCGTCGTCTACGAGGATGTTGTTCTGCACCATCTCGACATCGCCATCGATGAGCTTGCACACACACGCGCTGCATGCGCCCTCTCGGCACGAGTACGGTGCATTGTGCCCTCGCGAGAGCAGCACATCGAGCAGAGGCGTGTTACGTGGCCACTCCGTGGTGATGCACTCTCCGTTCAGGTAAACCGTGGCCGTAGCTACACCCTCGTCGTCACTGAGTCGACGCAGTGTTGCGGTGTCGAACGGGTCACCCGTCAGCGACTGGAATACCTCTCGATGTACATCCGAATGATCCACTCCGCATGCGGCGGCAGAGCTTTCCACAAGATCCATGAAAGGGGAAGGCCCGCAGGTGAAAATTGCCGATCCCTTGTGTTCACGAATAATCTTTTCTACAGCCTCTGATGTGGGAATCCCGTTCTCCGACTCAAGCCAGTCAACCAAAGTGAACCGCTCGGCGAATTCAGATCTAATCTGCTCAAGCCGGCACTTGTACATGATCGAATCGGAGTCACGGTTTGCGTAGAACAGGACAACTTCCCCACTGCCCGACACCAGAGCCGACTGCACCAGCGACAGAACCGGAGTGATGCCGCTTCCGCCAGCGAAGAAGAGCAAGTCGACGTCGAGGCTCTTAGCGGTAAACTTTCCCGATGGCGTGAGGACGGTCACCTCCATGCCGATGGAAACGTTGTCACACAACCAGTTCGACGCATACCCCCCAGCGGTGCGCTTCACCCCGATCTCGAGGCGGAAGTCATCGACATGAGGCGAACTGCTCAGCGAGTAGCATCGTGCGACGTGGCCCGTCTGGTCGGACGGGATCTTCAACGTAATGAACTGCCCGGGTAGATGCTTGAAATCGTCGACGATCTCGTCAGGCACTTCGAAGGCGATGCTCACGGAGTCCTTGGTCTCCTGCACGACCTCCGACACGGTCAGCGTTCGCGATCGCGCGGTGGTGCCCGGCCGATTCTCCTGTTCGAGGGTCATTTGATGATCCCCCGCTTACGAGCCAAGGCGTAGCCCGCGCGTGTGACAGGCGCAGAGATGTCCTGGTAGCGCGGACCGACAACGCGTGCGACAAAGTCGAAGCCACGTGCGTCTGCGCCGATCAGCACTCGGGGCTTCTTCTTGTCCATTCCCTTGAGGATGGCGCACGCAGCTTTCTCCGGAGTGGTCCTGGCGATGTTGTTGAACATCGAGGCAATGGTGGCGGTATCTGCCCCCATATCGGATACACCACGAGCGTTGTTGACGATATTAGTCTTGACGCCGCCGGGGTGAACGCATGTCACCGTGACCGGATGCCGACTGATTTTCATCTCTTGCCGAAGCGCTTCGGTGAAGCCACGCACACCGAACTTCGCGGCGTTGTAAGCGCTTTGACTGGGGATCCCGACCAGACCGAAGACGCTGGAGGTGTTTACCAGATGACCATCACCAGAGGCGATCAGATAAGGCAGGAACGCCTTGGTCCCGTTGACGACACCACCGAAGTTGATGCCCATCAGCCAGTCGAAATCCTCCCAGGACATGTCGACAACGTCGGCGCCGAGGGCGACGCCGGCATTGTTGAACACCATGTTGACGCGCCCGAAAGACGACTGCACGCTCTCTGCGTAAACCTGGAACGCAGCACGATCTGCCACGTCCAACACCGCGGTCTCCACGGTCGCACGATGCGCGGTACGGCACATGTCCGCCGTCTCCTCGAGATGCACTTCGTCGACGTCGGACAAGGCAAGGCTGGCCCCGCGTTCGGCCAGTTGGAGGGCAAGGGACCGACCGATCCCTGAGGCGGCTCCCGTGACGACTGCGACCTGGGTCGCGTAATTGCCTGCTGTCGAACTACTCACTGTCGGATACTCACTTCTCGATGACCTACGGTTGGATTGTCAGGCGATCTCGTACTCGGCGGGCTCGAAGTCTTTCGTCGCTCGCCAGTACTGCCAGGTGAACCCGGGCCACACCGTACGGTTGACACCTTGCGAGTCCAGATACCAACTCGTACATCCGCCGTTGGTCCACACGCCCTTGGCGAGCTTGTGTTGGATGCTCTTGTTGAAGTGTTCTTGAACCTCGGCCCGCACATCAACACGCTCCGCACCTCGACTGTCGACGGCGTCGATGGCCTTCATGATGTACTTGATCTGCTGCTCGATCATGAACACGACAGAGTTGTGCCCAAGACCCGTGTTAGGTCCGAGCAGGAAGAACAGGTTCGGGAAGCCCTCGGTGGTGATGCCGAGGTGGGTATTGATGCCCGTCCGGTGCCAGTGCGACGGCAAGTCCTCGCCCCGAGCGCCCTTGAGCGCGAGTTGATCGAACCCGTCCGTGACATGGAACCCTGTGGCGTAAATGATCACATCCACAGGGTGTGACACGCCGTCAGGGGTGACGATCGAATCGGCAGTGATCTTTTCGATCCGATCGCTGATCACTGTCGTGTTGGGGGCGGCGAGCGCAGGGTAGTAGTCGTTCGATCCCAGGATGCGCTTGCATCCGATGCGGTAGGACGGCATCAGCTTCCGGCGTAGCTCGGGGTCGGTGATAGAACGCTCGATGTTCCATTTCGCCACCTTTTCGATTGGTCGCATAAGGTTGGAGTGGCCGTTGAGCCCGAAGGCCAGGCTCTCTGCGCCCCAGTAGACCGACCACCGAGCGAGGCGGCGAGTAATGGGGATCTTGCTGAGCAGCGTCCGAAGTACCGGCGGCACCGCGAAGTTCTTGCGTGGAAGTACCCAAGCCGGGGTTCGCTGGAAGACCGTGAGTGTGCCGGCGTCCTTCTGCACGAACGGCACGAACTGAATCGCGCTGGCACCGGTGCCAATGACGGCCACCCGCTTGCCCTGGAGATCCACCGTGTGGTCCCACTGTGCCGAATGGAACGCCTGACCGGCGAACTCGTCGATTCCGGGGATATTCGGAAAATTCGGGATGTGCAGAGCGCCGACACCGGACACGATGTACTGCGCGACGTACTCCCGGCCCGACTCGGTACGCAGGTGCCACCGAGATTCGGACTCGCTCCAGTATCCGGAGACCAACTTCTGCCCGAAGTGGATCTTCTGAGTGACACCACGCTTGTTGGAGATATCTTTCAGGTACTGCTCGATTTCGGGCTGCGAGGACCACACCTTCGACCAGCTACCGCGACTCTCGAACGAGTAGGAGTACATCAGTGACGGTACGTCGCACGCGCATCCCGGATAGGTGTTGTCGCGCCACGTCCCACCGACGGAGTCGGCCTTTTCTAGAACGATGAAATCACTGTACCCGCGTCGGCGGAGCTGGACGGCCATACCGAGGCCAGAGAAGCCGCTGCCGATGATGAGAACTTTGGTAGTGATGGGCTCGGTTATTCCCGGGTCTGTCGCCGTGGCGGCGGACTTGGCGTTGGAGGACGGCATTGTGAAAATCTCCTGATCGAATGCAGAAAACGGACCCGCACGGCGCGCCGTGACGCGTGGCAGGTGTGGGAATGTCATCCGCCCAAGCCCACGAACCGAGGAATCCGGTCGTGGGGTCGAGGAATGGGCTGTGGGACGCGCGGACCGGGCCGGGCGTGTTAGCGCAGATCGTCGGGCAGGCTGCGCGTTGCGCGCCACATCGCCATCGTGAACTTCCCCTCCATCATTCCGGCCTCGTGGAAGAATCGGATCATCGGCTCGGACATGAACTGCAAGTTGACGCGATAGTTCGGGCTCGTCTGCTGCGCCCACAGGCCGCGCAGACGGCTGATTCCGACATCGGGATATACCTTCGGATTGATGAGCAACGGGTATGCAAAGTTCGCAATGGCCGCCAACGTGCCTCTATGCCAGGCGCGCGAGATGCGTCCGCGACGCTGCATCCCTTCCACCATTTCCAGCCGCGCGAACGTGATGTGACGGGCCTCTTCGAGAACGTGGATCTTCATGAGCTGGCGCAGCTGCGGCTGCATTTTCGGGTCATTCATCGCCTCGCGCTGAGCGCGGTCGAGGATCTCCTCGATGAGCAGAGTCGCGCCGGACACGGACGGGCCGAGAGGCACAAAGTGCAAGATCTTCGCGATGCTCAAGAACCCCTTCGGCAACTTGTACGGTGCCAGGCCCGTCTTGTTGATCAGTCGGGCGAACATCGTCGAGTGACGTGCCTCGTCGCCGATCTCGTTAAGGGCGTAGAGGGACCTTTGATCTGTCAGGGCGCCTTTGGCGGATGTTCGGAGCAGCGCCGAGCTGAGCAGATTCTCCGCGTAGATACCGAAGCTGAGGATGCTGACGATTTCGTGGCGCCCGAGTTCCGCCTTTTGCTCGTCGCTCATTCTCTCCCACAGCTTGGTGCCGTAGAGCGAGACCCGATGCTCTGGCAGGTAGTACTTTCCTTCCTCCCAGGGTGAGTCCCAATCGATGTCGATCTCCGCGTCATAGAATTTTTCGGCCGCCGCCCGCAGCAGTCGGCCGGCAGATCTCTGCATGTCGACGGGCTTGCGGGCGCTGACACGCGCAGCGCCTTCCGTTGAGACGTCGGGCTTGGTCTCCACATTTTGAACGGTCATGTGACACCTCCGTTGCGTTCCGGGCCGAGCTGAGTCTCGACTTCATACCCGTACTCCGGGTACCAGATACTGATAGTGTCTGCGCCAATGCGTTCTTTTGTCAATGTTTGATGTGAAGAAAGTGAGCCTTGCGTGTCTGACGACCACGATCTCGACTACTCCGGCGAGGGCACCTTGGTGTGCCGTGGCAAGGAGATTGCTGTCGGGGTGAAGATCAAAGGCTATTTCCAGCCCCTCAACGGCTTATACACCTGGTACGGAA
The DNA here is from genome assembly GCF_017168275.1 of Rhodococcus sp. KRD175. Taxonomy (NCBI): domain Bacteria; kingdom Bacillati; phylum Actinomycetota; class Actinomycetes; order Mycobacteriales; family Nocardiaceae; genus Rhodococcus; species Rhodococcus sp. KRD175. The sequence continues at coordinate 202,234 of NZ_JABFAQ010000003.1, read as the reverse complement.
GGATCGACAAGAATGATGCGCTCCACGCCGCCCTCTCGGGAAGGCGCACGGTTGCCGTCTTTGCGACACCAGAGGGACGCGCCGAGTGCGTCGTGGGCGACCCTGATTTCTGGGACCGCTATCGCATCTCGGGCACGAGCAGACCGCCGTACCACATCCCCACCACGCTCGAGGAAGTTGAGTCGATAGCAGAGAGTGAACATCAGGGTTGACCGACCCGCTTTGCGCCCTGGGTCGTTCCCCAGCATCCAGTCCGATAGCGCCCAGGCGGGTGAAGCAACGCCACCAGACGGCGCGCCGTGTCAGTGAACCGTCCCGGGTTTCTTGCCGCTCCTACGCTTGCAACATCTCCGGGCGGAGAGCCGATTCTTGACTGTGGTAGGCCTTCTCGAATTCGTCTGGTGTGAGGTAGTCGAGGGTGCTGTGGGAGGCGGCGTTGGTTGAACCAGTCGACCCATCCCATCGTGGCGAACTCGACATCGTCGATGGTCTTTAGCGGGCCGTTCAGGAACGGGCCTCTCTTCGATACTCCCTCGGTCTTGAACAACCCAATTGTGCTCTCGGCCAACGCATTGTCTTACACATCCCCGACGCTGCCGATCGGTGCCGCGATCCCCTCGAGCGCAAGCGTTCCCGCGAACGCGATCGACGTGTACTGACCAGGTTCAACCGGTCGACGCAACACCTCAAGGGATGGAGGGTGTTTCGATGGGACGACCACCAGAATGGGCGGCGACGTTGACTGGGCGGGCGGTGATGAAATCTCCGGGTCGTCCGCCGGTACGCCGAGATCTCGAACGCGAGTTCTGGGCGCAGATCGCGTTGGGGTTGACCAGTGAAGACGCGGCACCGCTTGCGGCGTGTCGGGGCCGGTGGGTTCACGGTGGTTCCGTCACGCTGGAGGTATGCCGCCGATTGACTTGGCCCCGCCCACGGGGAGGTATCTGACCTTCACGAACGTGAGGAGATTGCCCTGCTTCGCGCGAACGGTATGAGCATGCGAGATATCGCAGACCAGATCGGGGCGATCACCGTCGACGATCTCGCGAGAACTCCGCCGCAACGCTGCCACCCGCGGCGGCAAGGTCGAGTACCGCACATCAGTGGCGCAATGGAAGCCGATCTTGCGGCAAGGCGACCCAAGGTAGCCAAACTCGTTGAACACGAACCTCTTCGAGAGTACGTACAGGAAGTGCTCTCGGGCGTGATCCGCGACGAAAACGGTGAGGTTGTCGGCCCGTTCGCATCGTGGAAGGGACGCAACAAGGCACGGAGAGCGGACCGACGATGGGCCAGCGCATGAGCCCGGCACAGGTCGCCAACCGCCTGCCGATCGACTTCCCGGACGACGAGTCGATGCGCATTTCCCACGAAGCGATCTACCAATCCCTCTGCATCGAAGGACGTGGAGCGCAGGATAGAGAGTTGGTGGCGTGCCTGCGCACCGGACGAGCATTGCGCGAGCCGAGGGCGCGAGCGAAGAAGCTCCGCACCGGATTCATCACCGATGACGTCACCATCGGCTCGCGGCCAGACGAAGTCGCTGATCGCAAAACGCCAGGGCATTGGGAAGGAGGTCTGATCATCGGGCTGGGCAGGTCCACAGTGGGTACGCTTGTCGAACGCACCAGCAGATTCACCACGTTGCTGCATCTGCCACGTAAGGATGGGTACTGGGATGCGCCCCCGGTGAAGAACAGGCCGGCGTTGTCCGGTTACGGATCGGAGTCGGTGACGTGTAAAGGTTCAACACATCTTTGACGGAACGTCATCGGCACATATCTGACGCTTCACCAGCTTTGGTGATCGTTGGGTGTGCCTTCCCCTCAGCCCCTCGAATCCGATGCCAACATCGCCGAACGACTCACTGTCCAGGTCCGCTTTCCGAGCAATTACCGAGGTCAACGACGGCTCACCGGTCAGCGACGTCGCCGAGCGATTCGGCGTCTCCAGACAGACCGTCACAGCGTGGCGCAAGCGATACGAAAACTCGGGTATCGACGGACTTGTCGACTCGTCGAGACGACCGCATGCGAGCCCGAACCGTATCCAGCCCGACATCGAAGCCCTCATCTGCGAGATGCGACGACATCACCGGCGGTGGGGCGCACGCCGCATCTGCTTCGAGCTAAGCAAAGAAATCGGAGACCGAACCCCATCTCGCGCGACCGTCCACCGAACGCTCGTCCGCAACGGCTTGGTCAATCATCAAGAGCAACAACATAAACGAGTCTACAAACGTTGGCAGCGCGAAGCGCCGATGCACCTATGGCAGCTCGACCTCGTCGGCGGAATGTTCCTCGTCGGCGGACGCGAGTGCAAAATGCTGACCGGAATCGACGACCACTCACGATTCATCGTGACCGCAACCGTCCTCGAGCACCCCTCCGGGAACGCAGTATGTGAAGCATTCATCGCTGCCATCCACAAGTGGGGTTCGCCGTTCGAGGTACTCACCGACAACGGGAAACAATTCACCGGTAAACACACTCGGCCGCTGCCGGCCGAAGTGCTGTTCGAGCGAACATGCCGAGAATTCGGGATCACCGCACGACTGACCCGACGCCATTCACCCACCACAACTGGCAAGATCGAACGATTCCACAGAACCCTTCGTCGTGAATTCCTCGATGAGGCAGGCGCATTCGCCGACATCGCTGCTGCCCAAGCCGCCCTCGACGAATGGGTGCACGCCTACAACACCCTGCGGCCCCACCAGAGTCTGGACATGGCAACACCCGCGAGTTTGTTCCGTGCGCGAGCCCACCACGAGCATCACGACGGAACAACCGACAACGGCCAGTCCGATTCGTCATCAACTCTCACCGCTGCAAGCTCCAGCCTGACAACGGTGGGCCGTGAAAGAAGCAGCAGTGCAATCGAGCTCGACACCCAGGTACCACCGAGCGGCGTGACCAATGTCGCTGGAGCGCAACAATTGTGGATCGGAAGCAACCACGCCGGACGGACCGTCACCCTGTGGATCGACCTGGTCAGCATTCATGTCATCCTCGACGACACCGTGATCAAGACAGTGCGCTCGCGACTGACCCACACCGACCTCGAACGCCTCGCCATGCGCGGCACACGCCAGGGCCGACCATCTCCGGCAACAGCGGCAGTAGACACCGCAGTCCTGCCCACCAAACCGAGACCGATCGAGGTCGACCGAACCGCAGGACGAGACGGAACCGTCATCCTCGCCGGTCACCGACTTCACCTCGGAGCCGACAGAGCGGGAACACGAGTGACGCTGCGAATCGCCTCAGGGCTGATCCACGCCAGTGTCGACAACGTCCTGCTCGCGACACTGCCGAACCCGCTCGATGCCAGCCAGCTCGCGGGTCTGACCGGCGCACGGGAAGCTACGGGAACGTTGCCCGCGCCGCCGCCGGCCGGACCGCAGACCGTACAGCGACGCGTCCCGAAAGACGGCCGGGTCATGGTGACCGGTCAGCTGCTCAAGGTCGGCCGTACCCATGCCGGAACCATCGTGACTGTCGTGGTCGAAGACAACTACTTTCGGGTCCTCGACGGAACCACCGAGCTCGGCGTCTACGCGCGAACCTCAACCAAACCCATTCGGAACTTCAACGCCCACCGCCCCAGAAGCGGGTAACGATGTGTCGATGACAATCGGTCAAAGATGTCCTGGGCCCATACATGTCAGTCGGTCTGCGATGCACTCCAGGCTGCGATGACACCGCTGCCGGAGCACCTGCGCAGATCGGTGACCTGGGACCGCGGCGGAGCTTGCACGTCATGCGGAGTTGACCGCAGAAACCGGGATCCGTGTGTACTTCTGCGACCCGTACAGCCCCTGGCAGCAGGGAACGAACGAAAACACCAATGGATTGTTGCGACAATACTTTCCGAAGGGAACCGATCTCGCTCGATACCGTCGAAGTGACGTTCAGGCCGTGACGGATGCACTCAACAACCGCCCGCGCAAAACACTTGGGTGGCGAACCCCAGCGGAAGTGCTTGCAGAGCAGATGAACTCGGCTTCACGGCACTGTGTTGCGACGACAGGTTAAATCCGCCCTGACTGCCGGCATCGCTGTGATGGATGAGCCCTGAGCCGACGCGGTGTCCACCGTGATCTCGTCGCCGCAACGCCGTCTTCAGCGCCGTGGTGACCATCGCTGTGTCTTCGACCGTCGGCACGGCGAGGAGGCCTGCAAAATCCCGACATTCCCGATTCTGTCGGTGTTCGACCACTCGCAAACTGTGATCCGTCCCGGCATTTCCGGAGGGCTCACTGCGTGAGTGCCTCCTCCGGATTGAGGGTGCGCGTGCGATCGTAGTGGAGTTGCTCGGCGTGGTCGGGCGTGAGGTCGTGGCAGTAGCTGTGGGGGCGTTCGCGGTTGTAGAACGCGACCCACTGTGCGGTGGCCAACGACAATTCCGCGGCACCGGGGAAGCGAGGGCCGTTGTCGACGAGCTCATTCTTGTAGTCGGCGTTCACCGATTCGGCAAGGGCATTGTCGTAACTGTCGCCGACCGTTCCGATCGACGCCGCGATGCCCTCCTGCGCCAAACGCTGCCCGAATGCGATCGCCGTGTACTGGGATCCAGCGCCACTGTGGTGGATCAGATTACTCAAAGCAGTTACACCAGAACGTTTTCGGGAATCAATCGCGTTAGTGATGGCGGTGTCGACGAGGCTGGTGGTCATCTCCGATGCGACCTTCCACCCGACGATCTTCCGGGCGAACACATCGACGACGAACGCCGTGAACGCCCACCCCGACATCGTGCGGCATTAGGTGAAATCGGCGACCCACAGCCGGTTCGGTGCCACCGCGGTGAACCGGCGCTTCACCAGATCCTCGGCCCGCGGGTGGGTCGGATCGGCGACGGTGGTGCGGACCCGCTTTCTTTTTGAGCGCACCGTGCCACCTCATTTCCCGCATTAGTCGTTCGACGGTACATCGAGCTACCTCGATACCGCTGCTGCGCAACATAATCCAGGTCTTCCGCGAACCGAGAACCCGTGCGAGCGGTTGCCGCGTCCGGAGCATGTGAATGGCATCGATGACATGTGCATCGGACAGTATTCGGGCACACGGCACCCGAGTGACATGGTCGTAGTACGTGGACGGGGCGATGTGCATACCGTGCTCGGAGAGCACCGTGCACATCGAGTCGACACCCCAGACAAGACCATCGGCACCCACCCGGTTTCCCTGGTGAGTGCCGATGAAGTCCACAATTATCGGTGTGGCCGGTCGATTTCGGCCGCGAAAAAAGCTGACGCCGCCTTGAGTATCCCGTTGGCCCGTTTGAGTTCGGCGTTCTCCTGACGCAACTTCCTGATGACCTCGGCGTCGGCACGTAACTCGACAGTGCTGCCCGGGCCGTCGACGGGTACCTTCCGAACCCACTGACGAACGGTCTCAGCGGCGCCCACACCGAGCAAATCCGCGGTCTTGCGCATCGCCGCCCACTCGGTATCGCCCTGCGCCACCAACCGAGCCACCATGTCGACGGCATCCTTCTTCAACTCCGCCGAGTACCGCTTCGATCCTGCTGCCATGAGGTTTCATCTTTCCCTGAGACGAACCCTCCGGAAACACCGGGACGGATCACTGACCCGATCGAGGGGGCACCCGCCACCCGAAGAGATCACCCAACTCCTCACCGGCGTCGACCCCGCCGACATCTGCGACCGCGTCGAAGAATGAGTACCGTCCTGCATCTTGCTCTTCGTGGAACTCCTTCTGCGGAGCAGCCGTCTCATTCAGCTGGGCCATAGTCCTGAATCTGCCAGCCCTGGGCGGTTTTCGTCACGACCACCTTCAACAATGTCGGCAGTTCACTCGGTTGTGGATTCTGCACGTTCTGCGTCTTCTGGCTCGCGAAGACCATCACCGTGTATTCTCCGTCGGCGTCACCGGTTTCACCGGTGACGCTGGTGGCCAGAACGCGTCCCGACGCCTGCACCTGGGCCTGCTGGATAATCTGGGTTAGCGTCGGCCGAACCTCGTCGTACCGCTTGACTAGAGCCTCACCCGCGTCCTCTTTGACTGCCGCGAAAAAGGCGTCGGTGTTCTGGTAGCTGTAGGTCAGGGATCTGGTCGTGTAATCCGAGGCGGCCTTCGCCGCGGCGGCCCGTTGCGCGGCGTCGTTTTCCAATACCGACTTCGCTTCGTCGGCCTCGAGGTAGAGGTAGGCGAACACGCCGGCCAGCACAGCGAGCACCACGATCACGGCCGAAACCACCACGGCACGTGATCGCGGCGATGCTGACCAGCGGTGCCCACCTGGCGAGGGGGGGTCGACGTCGCTGTCTCCAGCCCCAGCCGTGGCTACGGCGGACGCGGCTGGGGCGTTTTCGTCCATCAGTAGATCGCCATCCGGCGTCGCTGCGGCCGCGCTGTCCTCGACTTCAGTGGGCTCGGGGTGCGGTTTCGTTCGGTCGTCATTTGTCATGTGGGACCTTCTGTGTAATAACGGTGACAGTCGCTTGCGGACGGGGCGTCACCGTAGTGGCGGCGACACGGTGACGGGGACCTCGGCGCGACCTGGTCGCGACGCCGGGAAAGTCCGGCCGAGGAGGTCGCCGATCGACCCGAAGTCGACGTATGTGTCGGCAACTTTCTCGGTCGCCGGTTTCACCGCCCGGGTGATCGTCAGCAGATCCGGCTGCAGGATCTGAATATAGCCGTTGAGCTTTTCCACAAGCTTCAACACGGGAGGCCACTTGTCGTACGAGGTGGTTGTGAACCTGATGAACGCCCGTTGAATCCGCGCCAGCCCGTTCACGGCGTCAGGGGTGCGTACAGATGCCGTACTGAGGACGTCCCCGGCATCGGCCAAGAGGCCGAGCAGGAACTCGGCGTTGTCTGCGGTCACCCGGACGGACCCATCTTTGCCGACGAAATCGACTACACGGTGCATCATGTCGCCGATCGTGTCGAGGTCGTCCTGCCGTCCGGCGACGGCCTCGGCGACGGTCTTGTTGATGGACTCGATCGATTCCGGGTCGAGCCCATCTGCCACTGCAGCCAACTTTGGCAACACCTGGGGAACCGATTGCGACACGTGCACCGCGTCCGCGGGCACCACGTCTCCGTTATCGAAGTACCCACCGGTTGCCGTGCCCGCGGGCACGAAGTTGATGTACTGTTCCCCCGCGAGCGACAGATTCTGGATAGACATCTCGCTGTCCTGGGGGATCTTGTGGTCGGAATCAATCGTCATCTCGACCTTAATTGCCGAATCCGCGACGTTGATCGAGGACACCTTTCCGACGGGTACCCCCCGCACCATCACCGGCGATGTGTCCAGCAGACCGCCTGAGCTGTCGATGATGGCGGTTAAGGAGTACTCGGAGCGGGTGGGGTTGATGTGTGCCACGCCGACGACGAGGTAGCCGAGCCCTACGACGAACACGACGGCGAGAGCCAGTATCGATATGAGCGTGCTGCTGCGGTTCACGGCATCATTCCGATTGATCTCAACACGGTTACGAAGGATTCGGCGTCACGCCGCGCTAGGTCCCGACCATCGATGGAGATGTCCGAGAGGTTAATGTCGGGCGACCGCACGAATGGAATGAGTTTGTCGCGGATGACGCTCGTTGCCTGCTCCGTGACGGACTTCGAGTAGATGTCGGAGTTGGCGATCGAATCGATCACCGGGGCGATCCCGGCCACTGACTCCTTTATCCGTAAGTACTCCGGATCCACGATCCTGCCCGCGGACACTGCGAAATCACGCAAGTTGGCGATGAGTAACGCGACCTCGATCAGGGAGTAGCCGAGGCCAGAAAAGTTGCGTCCGCCCTTGGTCAGCATCCGGTCGATTCCCGACGGATCGTCCAAGATCACTTTCAGAGTCTGATCCGCCGACCTCAACACTACGTCGAGTTTGTCGGTATTCGAGGAGACCTCCGAGACGGTCTCCAGCGTTGTCTGGTATAGGGCGTCGAATTGCTGCAAGTCCTTGGGGAACGTGGTGTTCAATGTCGAGATCGCGGTGTGGATCTTGTCGAGCTCACCGCCCCCGAGGACATTCGACATCCCGCGCATGACGTCCTCGACATTTGCTGCCGGCTCGGTCCGTGCCAACGGGATCACCGAACCCGACCGCAGCAAGGCACCCGTCGACGGCTCGGCTGGGGGAAGGATGGCAACGTAGATCTCACCAAGGAGAGTGTCCTGACGCAGCTCAGCCCGCGATTCCCCCGGCAGCTGAGTCGTGTTGTCGATGCGAGCTTTCACGACCGCATGCCCGTTCTCGTACGTGACATCTTCGACGAACCCGACGCTGATTCCCCCCGAGAGAACTTTTGCGAGGGCAGGCAAGTTGAGTGCGCTGGTGAACTCCATCTGGATGTCGTAACCGTCCGCGTCGGAGGTCGCTATCGTCGGCGGATTGTCGGCGTTGATCCCACACGATGTCACGAAAACTATCGTTGCCATCAGTGCGACCACCATGGGTCCGAGGCATGCGCGATTGACCGAGATCATCAGGCCCCTCCCCCCATCATCCCTGCGATCGTCCTCGATACATCGCTGGACCCGCAGACTCCGTTTGCCACCGGCGCGGCGCAGCCACCGACCAGGCTTCGCAAAGGCAGCGACACTGCGAACGCCTGCACAATTGACTTGGCATCGGGGTGTTTCACGATGAGGTCTGCCGTGCGGGCTGCGATCGCTACCACCATGTCCGGCTGCTCTCCCATGTCGGCGATGAGCGGAACGGCAGCATCACCGATCGCGAATATCGGGGGACCGAAATCTGTTGCGAACCTCGAGAGGATCGGAACGAACGTCCCCGCGTACTCGACTGCCGAGCCGAAGGTCTGGCCGAACGCGATGATGACCTCGATGGCACCTACGAAGTTGTCGAAGAGGGCGGTCACCTCTTTGTCGTTCTCGGTTGCCACCCCCGTCAGTGCGGCGAGGTTCCCGACGATGCTGCGAATCTGCATATCCCGCTTTGCCGGGTCGTCGATGAGCGTGGCTGAGTCCTTGATGATCCCGGCCACGTCACCCTGCGTTCCTTCTAGATTGCGGGAGACGAGCTCGAGGGACTGCAAGATCGCGTCGGTGTTCCTGCCGTTGTCCTTGACCAGGTCCTCGGACAAGTTGCTGATCGAGTCGAGCGTCTGACTGATTCCCAGCGGGGTTCTCGTCTTACTCAACGGAATGCACTGATCCGTCTCGTATCGGGCTCCATCAGAGTACGGCTTGGTGAACTCGATTTGACGTTCGGTCACGATGGATGTCGACACCAGAGTCGCGCCGACGTCGGCGGGCAGCGGAACGCTCTTGTCGATCCGCATGTCGATCCTTACACCGGACTGATCACTATTCTGGTGCACCCCGACGACGCTGCCTATCTTCTTGCCGAGCATGGCTACTGTGTTGCCTTCGAAGAGGCCCGATGCGTCGGTGAACTCGGCACACAGGGAGCGCGTGTCGTCGGACACCCTCCCCCCTATTTCCACACTAGCGACCACCACAACCACCACGGCGATCAGGAGCAACAGTCTTCGGATCCATGTAGTCAACATTTGTCGTCACCACTCGGAATGCACACACGAACCTCTGGTTCTGTGGTAGTCGACGCACCGACCGGCGCCTGGAGGAGGACGCCGAGGCGCTGAGTGATCTGATCAACCTGGGCCAGGGCATCGGAGTAGCCTGGCAGCTCTGACGACACCTTGTCGAGGAGCGTCTTGTATTGTTGGACAGACGGTTCGATTCCATCGCTGTAAGCCACGAGCGGCCTCGTGAGAAGTTTGAACAGACGACTGAGAAGGTCGAACCCGCCGCGGACGTTATCGATATCAGGTCCCAGCGTACTGGCAAGGAAGCTGAGTTGACGGAGAAAGTCGACCAGCACCTGTTTTTGATCGGCGAAAGCGTTGACGTATTCATCGGATAGAGCGACCGCTTTGTCGAGCTGACCGTACTGTCGCTCTAAGAGTTCCATCAAACTGCTGGTGTTCCTCAGTGCGTCGGGAATGTTTGTGTTGCCGTCGGAGAACGCATTCTGCAGCAGCGACGCAGTCTGACGGAGATCGACGCCCTTTACATCGCGGAACACCGGCGTCGTCGTCTCGAGCGTGTCCGAAATGTCGTAAGTACTCGATGTCTGAACAAGGGGGATCGCCCCCGACAGCGAGGTCGGTCCTGACCCTGGGTCCAGATCGAGAACTCGCCCGCCGATCGGCGTGATCAGGCGAACCGCTGCGGTGGCATCCGAACGGACTGGCACTGAGTCGTCGAGTCGAAATTCGACTGTGATAAACGTTCCCGCGAGGTCCACCGACGACACCGTTCCCTGTCTTATCCCCGCTATACGCACCTGATCACCCGACTCCAGCCCTCCGGTGTTGACCAGTTGAGCCGAGTACACCTTTTGGCCGGGCGGTGCGATATACACGGTCCCGGCGATTACCAGACCGACCACCACGGTCACCACCACCACAGCGGCGACGATGAGGTCGCGTCTGCGTTCGGACTGGTGATGCGGTCGATTTCGACTGAACAACCTCACTTACACACCACCAATCGTTGCCCCATAAGCGCAATCGTGGCTGTATCCGGCAGGGGCAGAAGGCCTTTCGAACATCGTGCCTCACTCGGCGTGGAATTCGTCGAAGCGTTCAGCGAGTCCATAAGGGGCTTGAGCAGTACCGCGCCATTCAGCAGCCCCTCCAACTCCCCGGGTTCTCGCGCCAGACGCTGATAGATCGTCGCGAAACTCTGGTCGTACGTTGAGTCAAGTTGCTCCCCGGCGATGACAGTTTTCTCCATGGACCGGTTGACCTCGCCCAGCGACTCCCGCAACCGGTCACTCACGCGGCTGAAGGCGTCGACGATCGATCCCAGCTGGTCGACGAGTTCGACCAGCTGCGCCGAGCGGCCTTCGAGTTGGTCGGAGACCTGGCCGAGACTCGTCACGATATTCGTGATGATCTCAGACCGCTGGTCCCCGTAGGCGGTGATGTTGGCGACCTGCTCCAGAACAGGCGATATACCCCTCCCATCACCTTGAGCAACGCGCAACAAGTTGGACTGCAGTTCATTGATCTCGTCGGCGTTAAGCGTGTCGAACACCGGCTTGAACCCGTTGAACAAGGTGGACACATCAAATGAGGGAACGGTCTTGTCGAGTGCCACCTGTGTGAGCGCCGCCCCCTGTGTCTTTCCCTGTGCCGCACCGATCAATTCGACATATCGCTGTCCGAGAAGATTCTGATAACGCACGGCGGCGGTGGTGCTCGACGTGATCGCGACGTCGTTGTTCAGTTGGAAATGAACGACCGCGGTGGGCCCTTTCAGGCCGATCGCCGTCACATAACCGACCTTTACTCCCGCCAAACGCACACCGTCGCGAGGCTTGAGCCCAGATGCATCGGAGAAGACCGCAGACCGTTCAGAACTCGCTCCGTCCGAGCTGGGTTCGAGGATGGCGATGATCACGTAGGTGAGAACGCCGATGACTGCGGCGAACGCGACGATCTTGACGATGGTGGGAATTAACGACTTGAGCTTCATCTTCTTGGTCCTCCTGCTGCAAGCGCGCTCTGCAGCGCAGGTGACGTCTGCACTACCAGGGCGACCTGAAGTTGTACTCGCTCGCCGACTTGCGGCGTGGCGTTGTCGATGCTGTCCAGGATCTGCGGGATGGTGTAAATGGTCTGCGCGAGTCCCGATGCCGATCTGGCGACCGGCCTCGCCAGATCGAGGCCGACGTCCAGTACCGAACTCAACGCCGGGTAGTTTTCGCTCAACAGTCCTCCCAGTCCCCCGAACAGAACCTCGCCGGTGCTGTTGAGGTTGCCTGTGGCCTGATTGATGGCCTCGTCGGTGGCGAAGAAGTCAGCGACGTCGACGTTTATGAGGATGCCCGGAACGAACGGCGTCATGAAGTCGGCAACGCCCTGGGACAGGTCTGCCGCGATCGCCAAATCCTGGCCCACTGGCCGCTGTTGAACGTCCCGAGTGAGCTGCGCGATCTGGAACATGAGCTGGCCGGCATCGGCAAACGTTTGGGAATCATCGACGACAAACTTCACCACAGAATTGAACGCCGGCTGATCGAGAGCATCGACCAGCTTCGAGAGTTTTCGAATCAGGGTCGATACCGAAGTGTGTTCGGACTGCAGCTTGCTCACATAGACGCTGCCGCCATCACGGATGAGGACTCCCCGCCCGGGGTCGACAATCTCCAGTGCCGTCGGCCCCAGCGCGCTGGCGGACGTGTAATTCACGGCCATGCCCTGACGCAACCGGATGTCGTCGTTCACTCCGGTGAGCTCGATTTTCACATTTACACTTTGGTCGCGCCCCGACACCGAGGACACCTTGCCCACCGTGAAGCCCCGATACTTCACCTCCGATCCGCCCTTCAACCCGTCACCAACCGCGTCGGTGGTGATCGTCACTGTCGTGATGTCTTCATATTTTCCGGTCGCGTTGCCCGCCAGAAGATAGCCGGCAACCGTCACTACGACGAGAACCCCGATCCCGCGCAGGGTCAAGTTCGCCAGTGAGGGCGCGCGTCCTGATGGATCTTGAAATACAGCCACTTGAACTCCTAGCCCGAAATCTTGACGCCCGAATCGAAACCCCACATCAACAGGGTTAAGATCATGTCCTCCACGACGATGATGATGAGACTGCTGCGGATCGCTCGACCAGACGCGCGGCCGACGCCTTCTGCTCCGCCGCTGGCGTAGTAACCCTGGTAGCTGTGGATGATGACGACCGACACCACGAAAACGAGGACCTTGATTACTGAGAACGCCAAATCCTGCGGTTTGAGGAACGCATCGAAATAGAAGTCATAGGTGCCACCCGACTGGCCGTGTAAAAGGATGACGACCAGCTTGGCCGCGCCGAAACTGAGTATCAGCGTTACGATGTAGAGGGGGATGATGGTAGTGATCGCCGCGACCACACGCGTGCTGACGATGTACGGAATCGGCCGCACCGCCATCGACTCGAGCGCATCGATCTCTTCGGCGATACGCATCGAACCTATTTCCGCAGTGAGGCGACAGCCGGCCTGGGCTGCGAAACCGATCGCGGCGATCATCGGTGCCAACTCTCGAGTGTTGGCGTATGACGAAATGAATCCCGTAAGAGACCCCATCCCGACCAGGTCTAGCGAGGCGTAGCCCTGGATGCCGATGGACGCCCCGACAGCCATTCCGAGAATCACAAGCACGATCGCGGTACCCCCGCCGACCAGTACAGCGCCTCGTCCCCAGGCAAACTCCTGTATGAATAAAAACGTCTGTCGTCGATAGGTGGTTGCGACGTGCCGAATTCCGGCGACGGTGTCGATGGTGAATGTTGTAATGTGCCCGAGCTGCGCGGGGACCTCAGCGAGGGGTGTCACAGCACGCACGATCGGACGAGTAACAAAACTATAACGGGTGGATGGTACTGCGGTCACGTGTTCTCCGTCATCCGATGGTCTGCGGGACGAACATGATGGTCAGTTGGGTGATGAACACGTTGATGACGAAGCACGCCACTACCCCTAGGACCACGGTGGCGTTGACAGATGTGGCCACACCTTTGGGGCCACCTTTCGTGGACAGGCCCCGATGACACGCGATTGTCACGACCACGAGACCGAACACCACTGACTTGATCAGCGCTACAAGGATGTCCGCCGATGATGCGAACGATGCGAACGATGCGACGTAGCTCCCCGGCGTGATGCCCTGGACGTTGACGCTAAGGATGTAGCCGGCCACGAGACCGGTAAACACGATGAGCATGCATAACATCGGAGCGACGATGAGAACCGCGACGAATCGAGGTGCGACGAGTCGACGTGTCGAATTTAGTCCGAGCGTCTCCATGGCATCGATTTCTTCACGGACGGTGCGTGCGCCAAGGTCAGAGGCGATGGCCGACCCTGCCGCACCACCGAGCAGGAGCGCGGTGACGATCGGTGCCCCCTGCTGAATGATCCCGAGTCCACCGGCGGCTCCGGCGATAGATGTGGCCCCGACCTGCTGGGTTAGACTTCCGACCTGCACCGAGACGATAACGCCGAACGGGATCGCGACCAGGATCGCTGGCAACGTCGTTACGGTGATGACGAACCACGTCTGTGTGACAAACTCCCGAAACGGAAACCGTCCGGTGACAATATCGCGCACGGCCCACCGCAATGCCTGGCCGGCGAGGGCAATCGAATTTCCAAAGGTCACAAGACTGGCTGTCGCTCGACCAGCAATTTCTGTATAGATACCGGTCTCTCCTCTTCTGTCTGCGCAGCTCGTCGCGATAAGGTGTTCGCACAGTATCAGGTACGTGCAGTACCTGGTACATGGTTTCGGGTAATCCCCGTCGGATTAATCACCTGAGAGGTTGGCGTGTCCCCAAGTGAACGGAGCCATCTCGATTTAGAGCCTTGACCCGGATCGAGCCGGGAGCGATCTTCCACTCCGAACTTGCCGTATGTACCTCGCGGGCTTACCGGGCTTACCGGGCTCTCGTGAGCTCTCCGCGGATGCGGTCTTCGCGGGGTGTTGTGGGGCAACAGTATGGCCGAAAGTTTCTTCGCTGATTTCAAGAACGAATGCGTCTACCGAACGATCTACTCCACCAAAAGCAAAGCACGACAAGACATCGTCAGATACATCGACGGCTTCTACAGTTCACAACACCGCCATTCGGCGCTCGGGTACCGAACCCCGAACGCTGTCCACTACAGTTACGGGCAGTCCGCAAACGCGGCTTCAGAATAGTCATCTCCAGTGTCGGAAATCCTCGCGGCAGATCAACCCCACGCACGGCATCCGACCGTGATCGTCGGCGAACGCGGGTACAACCGCTGCCGTTGGTACCGTTGGGGTGAACCTCACGCCTCAATAACGTGTCCCTATGGTTTCTGTCAAGCTGCGTGAGCTGCGGGCGGTTGGTACAGGGTCTTGTTCTTGAGCATGGCGTACAGGACGTCGCATCGGCGTCGAGCGAGGCAGATGAGCGCGGCGTTGTGTTTCCTGCCTTCGGCTCGCTTGCGGTCGTAGTAGGCGCGACTGGTGGGGTCGTGCAGCGCGGCGAAGGCCGAAAGGAACAACGCGCGTTTGAGTTTGCGGTTTCCTGATCACGCTAAATGCTCACCTCGGATCGAGGTGCCGGATCGGTGGGTCACGGGTGCGATGCCGGCGTAGGCGGCCAGGTGTCCTGCTGATTTGAATGCCGATCCGTCACCGACTTCGAGAAGGATGCGTGCGGCAGTCCTGACTCCGACGCCTGGCATCGAGATCAGGAGCGAGGAAAGAGGGTGGGCACCGAGCATCCTCTCGACGTCCGAGCCAACTGTGTTGCGTTGCTGCAGTGTCTCTTTGAGCGAGTCCGCCAGTTTGGGTAGAACAGTCTCGGCAGCCGCAGACCCGGGCACTACTACCGTCTGAGCCTCGAGTGCGGCGTAGATCTCCGCAACCAGTCTTGCCCCATCCTGAGCGCGTTTTTGGCGGCGAAGCGGTCAGTTTCCGCTTACCAGCAGCGCGGATGCCGCCGGGGCTACCGCAGCGGGACAGGATCTCGAGCACTGCCGGGTGTGTCACACGCGGTCCGAGGACTCGTTCGAGCGCGGGGTGAATGCCGGTCAGCAGTCCGCGGATTCGGTTGCTGACGCGGGTTGCTTCACCGGCGAGATCGTCATCAAAACCGATCAGCACACCGAGCTCGGCGAGTGTGTCATCACCGGTATCGACTCGTCGCAGCGTGTGGGGCATGGTCCGGGCCGTGTCGGCGATGATGAACGCAGGCCCGCGCATCAGTTTTGGCTTGCCTTGGATACAGATCTGCGATGCGGCGCATCGACAGACCCGGTAGGGACGCGAACTGGTGCTCGCAGGATCGGGAGACGGTGACCGGCAGGGCGTCGCCGATCGTATTAGGCTGATCGACGACGATCAACAGCGGCCCGCGCGTGGCGAGGCGGTCGAACACTGTGCGCAGGCGGGCCTCGTCATTGGGTAGGGCTTTGCCGTACAGACGGGTTCCGTCGAAGGCGAGACCGACGGCGTGATGTTCGGATTTTCCCACGTCGATGCCGCAAAACACGGCGTAGCTCGTGGCCATGAAGCAGTCCTTCGTCCGGTCACCGATCCGACGTCAACACCCGGCGACAGCCCCCCCCACCCCCCGGATCATCGATGACAGGGGCGAGAAGTCATACCGGGTCTGGCTACCGTAGCCCTCGGTTTCAAGTATCAGCTAGAAGATAACGGGCCTGGCCCGATAGCGCACACGACGCGGCCGTCGAGCCGAAAACGGTGACCGCGAACATCGAAGGCTTCCGTTGGCGGCTGAATTGTTGTCGGCGCGGGGCAGGGATCAGGGTCTGTTGCCGAGCAACGACACGGCATCGATGCAGCGTCCACCGAGAGGCGTTCGACCGTTCCGTCCGGCAACTCTTCGGTCGTTCGGTGCCTCCGCACGCCTGCGGCGATCCGGCACGAGCGGCTGCAGCACAGTGCGATGCACCGTCTACCGCGCGCCGTCGAACGACGATGGGCATCATCTCGTGATGGCGGACAGCGAGCGTGAAGCAGACTCCAGGGACTCCACCAGGATCAGCTCGAGTTCCGACAGTCTGGCAGCCGACACGGCCACCGCAGCTGCGCGTGTTCGTACATCGAGACCGCGTTGTGTTCCGGCGCGGGCAGTTTCGGTCCAGGCCTGGGCGCAGTGATCGGCGGCCACCGCGAGGTCTGCGGTAGCGGGATCACCGGTCAGACGTGCAATCTCGGTACAGCCGTCGGCGAGAAGCCGACGAAAGAGCCCGCCTCCGGTTCCGGCCTTTTCGATGAAGATACCGAGACTGAACAGCAGCGTCTCGAGGTCATCGGGCGGAAGGTCGACCCAGCTCTTGACGTCGGTTGCCAGCTGGTCGACCGCGGCCAATCCTTCGGCACCGGCCGCTGGTACGTGGTCGGCTATTCCCGGTGTCGATGGGGCGCGCATGCTGGCGGCGGATCGGGCGAAGGCCGCGGCCGCGGCAGTCGACACGGGCGGCAGTGTCTGCGGCCATGTGATTCGGTACGTGCAGTGACGTGTCGGTTGCGGGAACGAGGTGGAAGATCGCGCCCGAGCGAGCGCGTCGAGCGGGATCTCCTGCACATCGGCCCGATCGTTGTCGACGACCGAGGCAGTCCCCCCGATCTCGTCGTAGCCGATCACCACGATGTCGTGACGACTCATCTGCAGTTTCACCCGTAGGTAGGGCAGCTCAGCGATATCGGCCCAGACCAGACTGGGTCTTCCCGCATCGATGTCGTCGCGAACCCATGACCATCCCTCACCGGGATCGTCGGTCGTGAGAACCTCGACTTGTCCGCCGAGCCTGCGCGGTAAGTCGATCTCGAAGTCGGCACCGCGGCCGACCAGGTACATCGGTGGGACCAGGTCGTCCGATCGCAGGTAGGACAAACCCAGATCACCACCCAGTGCGAACACCAACCCCTCGTCGGGTGGTCCGTCCCATCCCAGACCGTGCCACTGGAGAAGGTCTCGCATTGCACCTGACCCGCAGTGCCCTCCCATCCGGTGGGGATAGTTCTCGATCAGAGTCGTGGGGGTCACTGTGGCTGCCTTTCGGGTGGTTGGTCGAGCGCGCTTGTCGGCACGCTCAGCTGTTCCGGATTCTGTCGAGATACGTTCGGCGAGCAGCCATGTCGACGTCCGCGAGGAACACCGAATCTGTGTTCAGGGCCGCACCCAGTCCGGTCGCCAGCCGCCGGGGGACGAATTTCACCGCCGCGACCATTGCGCCTGCGAGACGGGTGACGCGGACGAAGGGGCGTGGATTCTCGATCAGATCTGCTGTCGCGCGGGCGATTTCCTCCGGCTCGGCGTTGCGTAATCCCTTTGCGCCGGCGGTTCCGGCGACGAGTTCGGTGTTGGTGAACGTCGGGCGGACTGTGGACAGTCGAACCCCTGACTTGCGGTACTCCAGTCGTGCGGCCT
>NZ_JABFAQ010000003.1:181480-184171 GCF_017168275.1 Rhodococcus sp. KRD175 | reverse complement strand
AGAGCCCGCCTCCGGTTCCGGCCTTTTCGATGAAGATACCGAGACTGAACAGCAGCGTCTCGAGGTCATCGGGCGGAAGGTCGACCCAGCTCTTGACGTCGGTTGCCAGCTGGTCGACCGCGGCCAAACCGTCGGCACCGGCTGCTGGTATGTGGTCGGCTATTCCCGGTGTCGATGGGGCGTGCATGCTGGCGGCGGATCGGGCGAAGGCCGCGGCCGCGGCAGTCGACACGGGCGGCAGTGTCTGCGGCCACGTGATTCGGTACGTGCAGTGACGTGTCGGTTGCGGGAACGAGGTGGAAGATCGCGCCCGAGCCAGCGCGTCGAGCGGGATCTTCTGCACGTCGGCCCGATCGTTGTCGACGACCGAGGCAGTCCCCCCGATCTCGTCGTAGCCGATCACCACGATGTCGTGGCGACTCATCTGCAGTTTCACCCGTAAGTAGGGCAGCTCAGCGATATCGGCCCAGACCAGACTGGGTCTTCCCGCATCGATGTCGTCGCGAACCCATGACCATCCCTCACCGGGATCGTCGGTCGTGAGAACCTCGACTTGTCCGCCGAGCCTGCGCGGTAAGTCGATCTCGAAGTCGGCACCGCGGCCGACCAGGTACATCGGTGGGACCAGGTCGTCCGATCGCAGGTAGGACAATCCTCCGGCTCGGCGTTGCGTAATCCCTTTGCGCCGGCGGTTCCGGCGACGAGTTCGGTGTTGGTGAACGTCGGGCGGACTGTGGACAGTCGAACCCCTGACTTGCGGTACTCCAGTCGTGCGGCCTCTGTGAATCCGATGACTGCGAACTTGGTAGCGCAGTAGGTCGCCAAACCAGGTACCGCGAGCTCGCCGGCCAATGACGCAGTGTTGATGATGTGTCCGGTGCGGCGCGGCAGCATGCGCTGAAGAGCCAGTTTGGTCCCGAAGATGACACCCAGGACGTTGATCTCGACTTGACGCCGGGTTACTGCATCGTCCTCTTCGTGGGCGTGGCCGGTAGGCATGATGCCCGCGTTGTTGATCAGGATGTCGAGGGGTCCGAGTTCACGTTCGACCAGGTCCAGAAACGTTGTGAACGAGTCAGGTTCGGTGACGTCGAGTCGGGTGACGACCTTCACCCCGAGTTCGGCGGCGGCCTCCTTCGCACGTGCCTCGTCGATGTCGCCGATGGCGACCCGGTGGCCTCGTCGAATCAACTCCTTCGCTGTCTGATAGCCGATGCCGCGAGCTCCACCTGTGATCGCCACGGTCCTGGCGGGGGTGTGAGGTGCGTTGTTTGTCATCTGCTGCGCTCCTTGCATAGATGAGAGACATCGGTAGACGCCTGTCGGCCCGCTCTCGCGGTAGCGGCTGCGCACACGGGAGAGGGATATGGGTATCGCGCGTCGTCTCGTGCCCGGGGAGGCGTTCGGATCGGTCGTTCATCGCCCGCAGCCGCAATTCCAGCGGCAGAGCGAGTCTCGTCTGTTCGGTGCAACTTCCGGTGTCGGCCTTACCACGGCCGCGGCGACGAGACAGTCATGTGGCACAGCTCTGCCAGCAGGTATCGGCTCACCCGATTCGAAGGTGTCCGAGGCGGTCCGAGTGTTCACGATCGCGATTGTTCGCGGAGAGAGCTCCGACCGATCGGCAGTCGGCCGCGATACGGGGTTCGGCGCGTATGTTCTCACCGCTTGTGTTCATCGAGACTCCCGCGGAAGGTTTCGATCCCCGGGAGTTTCGTCCGGCCGGGTGCGGCCGGTGAAAACATCATCGAGTGGGTGAGCGCCCGTGAAGATCGTGGGGCCGTAGGCGTGCCGAAGCACCGTCAAGATCGCGTTCAAGGGTAGGTCGTCGAAGACTCCTCGCTCGCGGACATACTCCATGTGCTGGGCTCCGTCTGCGGTGAAGGCATGCATGAGAGCATCGCGATCGCCGTCGAATTCCACTGGCGGCACGCCGAAACGAGCGCACAACTCGACATTGAATGCCGGCGTGGCCTTCAACCACCGGCCCTCGATGTAGAGGCGACTGTAGCCGTGGTAGACGAACAGCGCGATCGCCGTCGAATTCCACTGGCGGCACGCCGAAACGAGCGCACAACTCGACATTGAATGCCGGCGTGGCCTTCAACCACCGGCCCTCGATGTAGAGGCGACTGTAGCCGTGGTAGACGAACAGGTCGGTGCCGCCCATCAGCGTGCGCAACGTCTCGGTCTGCAGGTGATTTCGGACGTCGGCGAAGCCGAGCAGTGCTGGGATACCCGCCGCCCGGCACACTGCGGTCAACAGCACCGCCTTCGGGACGCAGTAAGCGCGCCCGGCCTCGAGGACGAAGCTCGCTCGATAGTGGGCCGGATCGTCCGACACGGTGTATGGGTCGTACCAGATTCGGTCGCGGACGGCGGCGAAGAGGCGTCTGGCCTTGTCACGGTCGCTGCTCGCATCTCCGATTGCCGCGGCGGTGAACGCCCGCACGGATTCGTGCTCGATGTCGAGGAAGTCCGTTGCTCCCAGGTATGCGTGTGGTGGCTGCGTAGTATGTGCTCCGGGCGGGCGGTCTGTCATGGTCATCGCTGATGTTCCCTTCTCTGAGCAAACCGGTTGCTGTTGTGTGCACAACGACCGAAGGATCGGTCAGTTGCGCGCGAGTCCGCCGAGCATCAGGTCTTCGCGTTGGACGGGGAGTCGCTGGGCGATCACCCGTTTGCTGTACA
>NZ_JABFAQ010000003.1:106265-181380 GCF_017168275.1 Rhodococcus sp. KRD175 | reverse complement strand
CGCGATCGCCGTCGAATTCCACTGGCGGCACGCCGAAACGAGCGCACAACTCGACATTGAATGCCGGCGTGGCCTTCAACCACCGGCCCTCGATGTAGAGGCGACTGTAGCCGTGGTAGACGAACAGATCGGTGCCGCCCATCAGCGCGCGCAACGTCTCGGTCTGCAGGTGATTTCGGACGTCGGCGAAGCCGAGCAGTGCCGGGATACCCGCCGCCCGGCACACTGCGGTCAACAGCACCGCCTTCGGGACGCAGTAAGCGCGCCCAGTCTCGAGGACGAAGCTCGCCCGATAGTGGGCCGGATCGTCCGACACGGTGTACGGGTCGTACCAGATCCGGTCGCGGACGGCGGCAAAGAGGCGTCTGGCCTTGTCACGGTCGCTGCTCGCATCCCCGATTGCCGCGGCGGTGAACGCCCGCACGGATTCGTGCTCGATGTCGAGGAAGTCCGTTGCTCCCAGGTACGCGTGTGGTGTCTGCGTAGTATGTGCCCCGGGCGGGCGGTCTGTCATGGTCATCGCTGATGTTCCCTATTCTGAGCAAACCGGTTGCTGTTGTGTGCACAACGACCGAAGGATCGGTCAGTTGCGCGCGAGTCCGCCGAGCATCAGGTCTTCGCGTTGGACGGGGAGTCGCTGGGCGATCACCCGTTTGCTGTACAGAGGTTGCCAAATCGGACCAGTAGACGAGTTTGCGGCGTTGTTCGTAGGGGAAATCCAGAAGAGTTGCGAGCATCCGAGCTGTCAACTCGATCGAGACATTCTGCACCCAGTCGAACGGCTCGTTCAAGGGGAGGTCGTCCAATACCTCCCGTACGCGCGATCGGATCAGTCCCTCCATCTCCCGGAGGTTCTTCGGTGCGACAACCCCCTGGACGGCAGCGCGCTGCTTGTCGTGGTGTGGTGGGTCCATCGCGATGAACATCTCGATATCGAGAAACCGGGGCGGAACGCCGATGACGATGAACGGTTCGGCCGAGAACACAGCGTGATTCTTGTCGACGGCCACGATATCGGCATGGCGCGTGACCGACCAGAACGGGCCGAACGGACTATTGGGTTGGTAGTGCACCGGTGCCTCGTTCCGCACGCGCTCGAAGTACGACTGCCACCGCCCTTGTCTGTAAAGAAAGGGGTTACTGAGGTCGATGTCGGCGAGCTCGACATCCTCGACCGGTGGGATGGGACTTTCGACGAAGATCTTCTTGCCATTCGTGCCAGTCACCCACCGTCGGGTCTTGTCGTACAAATGAGCGCCCTGGATCTGCAGCCCTATCGGGATGGTCGACTGGACCTTGTCGGCGATCGACTCAGAAACTTTCATGCTGTCGTGCCTGCCTTTCGCACATCACAATTGGAATTCAGGTGTTCGAACGATCAGGCCATCCCACGCTTCCGAGGCCACCATCTGGCACGACAACCGAGACGTGGGTTCACGCTCGGGGTTCATCGCCAGCATCTCCTCCTCGTCGGCGCCGGACAGACCCACCTCTCCTGACCACTGCGGGTCGACGATCACATGGCAGGTGCCACAGGCCGTTTCGCCCCCACAGTCTCCATCGATCCCCGGCACAGCATTGTCGGTTGCAATCTGCATCAGCGAGCGACCTTCGACCAGAGCCGCCTCGTGCTTCTCACCATCGTGGGCGACGAAAATTACAGCTGCCATGTCAACTCCTCGTTTTCCGGCGTGATTGACGAAAGTGTCGTCGCAAACGCGGGTGACGGCTATGTTCGGTGGAGTCATAAACTTGTGAATTCGGGTCAAAGGGGTCACCGTGAAGCTGAGCGACGAGGGCGTGCCACCGCTTGCGTTCGTTCAGTTGCTCGAACGCCGCGCACTCGACCCTGACGCCGCCGCGCGGCTTCGTGTGATCATGCACCGCGAAGGAACCAGTGAAGCGACGCTCATTCAGCATGACGTTCAGGCACCGATACGGTGGTTTCGGGAGGTCTATCCCGAACTCGATATCGCCCAGGCCACTCGACTCGGATTTGCGTTTGCCGAGCAGGCCCAGTTGACATCGTTCGGGCCTCTGAGTTCACCTTTGATCAGCGCTGGTTCGGTCGCCGAGATCGTCGATCTCCTGACATACCTACCATTGATCTCCACGGCGTTGAAGTCGCAGTTCCACACCGGCGACTACGGTCTGATCGTCGGGCTCACTGCGCACACAGGCGATTCCGCACTGGACTGCTTGGTCATCACCTACGGTGGGTCGGCGTTACTACGACTGCTGGACATGCTCGCCGGTGACATATCGCCGGTGACACTCCATCTGAGCTGGCCGGAGCCGGCCGAGGTGAGCCACGACGAAGGTCCGGGGGCGAATCGCCGGTTCTTCGACGCTCCGATTTCCTTCGTCCACGTACCCGAGGAGACCCTCAACAAGGCTTGTCGCTTCTCGGACCCCCTCGCATATCGTCTCGCTATCGCTGATCTGCAGCGAACACTCGCCCAGCGGAGTGGGTCCATGTCATCCGCCGAGAAGGTGAGGCAACAGTTGGAAAAGGACCTCGGACAGCGAACCAACCATGATGTTGCACAAGCATTGTCGATGTCGAGTAGCACGTTGAAACGGCGGCTTGCCGAAGAAGGAACCACCTATAGCAAGGTGCGCCACTCGCTGCTGTACGAGCGCGCGATGCTACGGCTCCTCGACCGATCGGTTTCGGTCAGCGAGATCGCTACCGAACTCGGATACAGCGACCTCGCCAACTTCTCTCACGCCTTCAAACGCTGGACCGGACGCTCTCCGAGAGATTTCCGAAACCCACGACTCTCGGACGACCCGGATTCGACGTAGACCCCGCAGAACGGGGTCGAGATCGATGCCTCGTTCGTTCGCGGCCTGATCGATCTTCATCTCGGAGATTTCTGAGACGTCACCGCCTCCCTGCCGTGAGAAGAAGAGTGTGTGCAAACCCGAGTACCAACCACTAGTCACTCGACGGTGTCGGCCGGCACGCGTGCGGTCTCCGATTCGAGAAAGTCGACGAGAGCTTCCAACAGGCTGTCCGCGCGGGTTTCGACATCGGCCAGGACAGAGTCCACGTCGTCGAGAAGACCGTGGGCGTGTCTACGCGCAAGCGTTCCGCGTTCGTAGTAGCCGGGGTCGAGTAGAACCCGCGGTACTGGATCCGGTGCCGCGATCTGCTCCGGATGTTGTGACCGCGCAGTGGGCTGCAGGTGGGTGGGTGCCCTTCCGTCCCAGTGCATTCGCACGATGCCCGCTACCGCACGGGCGGTCAGCGGGGTCGCAGCCAACGGGGTGTGGCCCCACCGGTCGATCGCAGTCGACAGCGGATGTTGACCGGCCGGGTCGAAATACCGGTCGTATCCGCCGAGCCCGGTGCCGTCCACGGCATCGAAAGCGTCGGCGAGCATTCGGGTGCTCGGATACCGGGCCTGATGGCCGAGCACCTCACACCAGCGCTGGTACACCGTGCGCGGAGAAATGCCCGTCCCCGCCAGCGCGAGGGAGGTGAGGGTATGAACGCCGCGGCCTGTCTCGATGCGAAGGGCGTCGAGACCCGCATCGGCGGTGACATCGCATGCCCGCAGGGCCGCGATCTGCGTGTACGGCAGACCTGTCGTAGCGAGCGTGAGGATCAGCGCGTCTCTGCGCGCGAACAACGCTGACGGCCAACCGTATTCGGGGAGTCGGGCGATGATTCCGCCGATCACGGCTGCCACCTCCTGCAGGCGCGACGTGCGGGCCCCATCCAGCGCAGCCCGGACGGTCTCAGCGCGCCCTGGAGGAGGTAATAGATGCCGATGATGAGCGGAGTCGATCACCGCGATCCGGCGGCGTTGGGTCGTCGGCGCGGCGGGGTGCGCATACAGGAACCGAGCAAGTGACTCAGGAGAGGCCGCCAATGGGGGTTCGCCATGGGCGGTGCACCAGTCCTCGAACAGTGACCACGTGTGCCGATCCCGCCTCGGTATCGACGTGTTCGTGATGTCCGATGCACGTATCGGACAAGGGCGGTCGTCGTGGTCAGCATCTACCCCTGTCGTCCCGTCGCCGCTCACTGGTTCGGTCGGGTGCCTGGTCATAGGCCGAGCTCGGTGACGGCGTTGCCGACCAGTGGCGCATTCTCGTGAGCGTATGTTTCGACCATTGCGGGTGTGGTGTGCCCGGTTTGGCGCATGATCGCATGCGCGTCGGCACCGTTGCGGAAGGCCTGCGTGACGAAGCCGGAACGGAGGGAATGCCCGCCGAGCTGGGCGACGGTGTCGGGGCCGTATCCAGCTCGAGTAGCGCGGCGGCGGATCGCCGCGTGCACCGCGGCTCCGGACAGGGCTGTGTCGGAGAGGTTGCCGTTCTTGCGGACGGACCGAAACAGAGGGGACCGTTTCTCGACTACAGGAAGGGTGCCGCGGCAGATATGGGAGTCGAATTCCACTGCGCGGGAAAGTATTCGGATGACAGCAACTCTGCCGCCGGTGTCGAACGCTGCGACGATCTGCAGCCATCGCACCCACGCGCAGACCGGACATGACTCGTGGCGGTCGGTGAACGGGAGTGCTTTCACGGTTCCGGTGCCGTCCTGGTCGGTCTTCGATTTGCGGATACGTACGTGCGCGCCGTCGAGGCGGTCGCGGTGGACATCGCGGCATTCGAGCGCTACGAGTTCGCTGCGGCGGAATGCGCCGGTGTAGCCCATCAGGAGCAGCGCAGTGTCGCGGCGTTCGAGGACCTCCGACGCCCACCCGGCCCCACCTCGACGCGCGTAATCGACGATCGTAGTGATGTCGGAGGTCAGCAGCGGTGCGCGCGGGTTACGGGGCCGCTCCCCCGCAGACGCGTAATCCCGCCGAATACCCGAGAGAGTGGCGCGCACCATCTCGTGCCCGCACGGGTTGTCGTAGCCGGTAGCGCGGTGGCGGTCCGCGACCGCCGCGATCCATTTGCCGAACGTCGACGGCGCATACGCCCGCGTCCCGTCGACGGTGAGCGTGTCGGCAGCCGCAACGAGATAGGCCGCCACCGTAGCGGGATGCGCCGGCAACGCGTGGTGCCCGGCGACGGTGCACCAGGTCTCGAAGCGTCGCCACGCCGAATCGTAGGCGCGGCGGGTAGCACCGGACCGTGCCGACGCCATCGACCGTTCGATCCGAGCGGCGACCTCGCCCGACAGGTCCGGAAACACCTCCGCACTCCTCACCGGGACGACTGAATCCGTGTCCAGGACCTCACCTAGCTGCCGATCTGCCATGACAGGGACTGTAGCGAGCACCCCCGACAGCTCTTTCGAGTTGAAACGCGCTGAGCAGGGATTTAGACGAAGACGGTGCGGGAACGGAAATTCTCGTCGGTCACCGCACACAGACCGTGGGTGACTACAGGAGGCGATTGATTCCCGCGTAAAAGCGGGCGTAGAAAAACGTGGGGTGATCATGCGCGCTTCAGTCCCAGTCCAGTCGGATGCCGAGCTCGACGAAGGCATAGGCCAGCTCATCGATGTCTTCTTCGGTGCGGCAACCCGTTCTCGCCAATCCGAACAGAGATCGGGCGGCGTCGCTGTCGACGCGGGCGGCGGCGACAGCGGCATCGATCGCCGCAATCACACCGTCCCAAGCGCTGCGGGCGGGTACCGGACTGCGAGACCTTGTCGGAGCGGTCCCCGGATCGACCGGCTCGTACCGTCGCGGCCGCAGCAAGCAGGCATCAGCACCGCTCGCGGCCATCTCATCGTTCTCCACCGCGATGATCGCGGTCGCGGCGGCAAACAAAACCTTCGCTTGCTCGTCCCACCGCAGTTGCTCGAACGGAACCCATGATGTCCGGAGCGGGCGAGAATGGCCGGTGGACTTCCAGATCGCGCTCAGTGGCTTCGCCCACCATCCGGTGCGGACCAGCGGCGTCGATACCTCGTCGACGACGGTACGCAGCAGCCTGAACCACACTGCGGCATGAACACGGCCCGCGCCGAGCTCGACCGACCCGCTCGTCAATGCGGCGGCGGTGCGCCGGTCGATTTCTGCGACGACTGCCGGTACCGGTATCGGTGATGCGTGATCGTCCGAGCCTGCTGGTGTCCTCTCCCAGAAGACCAGCCTGCCGGGTACGACACTGCAGAATTCCAGTCGACAGTGATGTTTCGTGCAGCTGGTCAGCATCGGGTACTGATGAGCCATCATGACCGCGATATCGGCGTCTGTGTCGAGGTCGTCGATACACAAGGGACATGCCCGCGTATCGAGCTTGCTCACCCAGGGAAGCCATGTGCCGGCAGGCGGTGTGCGTCGACGTCGATCTGCCATCGCCAGACCCGCCGGTAGTAGGACTGAGAACTGGTGGACGTAGGTGTCGAAGTCGCATTCGGTGAGGTCGATGCTGTCAAGCAGCCAGGGCGTGCAGCCCGCCAACGTCATCTCACGCAGCCGTTCCGCCGTACAGGTGCTCCTCTGGGCAAGCGCGGATAGCACCGGCTCGGGTGTGTGCCGGTCCAGGTCGACGCCCGAAGTCTCGAGGCCGAGCCCGTCGAGAAGGTCCGCTGTATTGATCAACGAATACAGTGCGCTGGTCCGGGCCAGCCACGACATCAGAGTCTCACCAGGTAGTGGTTGCGGGTGCAGTGGCCACCGCGGATGCGCGCTGTGGTCGAGCGCCGTGTGCGCTGCAGGGGCATCGGCTGGTGTCATGCCAGGTGCCGTTCGAAGTGGCGGCGGCGTTCGGTGGGCCCGAAGTAGACGGTCTGCGTCAACACCTGTGAGGTGATCGATTCCTCTCCGGCCTCTAATGCGGTCACTGCGGCCGCGGTCAACAGCGTGGCCAGTTCGCCGATGGTGCCCTCACACCGGGTGAGGAGGTAATCGGTCATCTCCGTCGATGTCAGATGCGAGGGCGCACGCAACGGGAAGCTGGCGGTGAAACTCGCCAGCAGGGAGCGGGTGTCGGTGTCATTGGTCCAGATCGGCAGCGTCATGGGGTGAAAACGGTTCTCCAACTGCCCATCGCTGCGGATAGCGAGGTACGCCTCCCGGGTACCGACTCCGACGAGAGGGATCCGCAGCTCGTTGCCCAGAAACCTCAACAGGTTCAGAAATTCTCGGCGCACGTTGTCGCGGCCGGCAAGAACATTGTGGAGCTCGTCGATGATCAGCATCCGAACCCCGGTCGCTCGCAGCAGCGTAACCGCTTGCTGTTCGAGTTCGTGAACGCGGCTCCGTGGGCGCATCGGCGTTCCGAGGGCAGCGAGCATCGCCAGGTAGAACCGTGTGGGTGCCGGGTCAGGGGGCATCTGCATACACAACACCGGTATGTGCTCACGGTCGGGCAAGCTGACAGCGAGGTGCGCACGCCGGAACTTCTCGATGATCATCGACTTGCCGTTGTTCGTCGGTCCGATCAGTAGCAGGTTCGGCATTCGTTGCCGATCCGGCCATACCAGCAACGTCTCGAGGTGCTCGATCACCGACCGTGCACGCGGATACCCGATCCACCGTTCCGTACGAATGTGCCTGATACGTTGCGCTGCAGGAAGACCCGCTATCGATCTGACCGAACTTCGCAGGTGGGTCAGATCCGCACTACCGGGGTCGATGTCCTGGCAGCTGCCGTCGCCTGCAGGAGTGATTCGGGGGTCGTCGTTCATCGATTCACCATTCTTCGATGTCGTCGAAGATCGGAACCGGTACTTGGTCGGTACCGGGGCGACTCTCGGGCGGGCCCATCGCGTTCGGTGATGTCACGACGCTGCTCAGGTGCGCACGACGACTGCGGTTACGTCGAGCCCGTCTGGTGTCCTTCTGCGCCGATGTTGCGATCTCTCGCATCTTGTCGATCATCGAGAACAAGGCGTGTTCGTCGATATGTGCTCGGCCGTGTTCGCGCAGTCGTGTCACTGCTGCGCGATGTTCCCACAAGGTCACCGCTGGATGTGACATCGTTCGATACGGCACCTCGATGTATCCGCCGCCGCTGTCGGGGTCCAGGACCCACACCCTGCTCAGATCTCGTGGGTCCCGGCGGATCACAAACTGGCCCAGGGTCTCTCGTCGGGCGATCCACGGTTTCAGAGCGTTCGCGAAGTACTGGATGTGGTCGATGACGAACCCCGTCCGCGTGAGGCGACGGCGGATGACGGGAAGGAAGTCCACCAGGAATGCGGTCTCGTCCACCACCGTCGAGCTCGCCAGAGCACTGTCAGCGTCGGTGCTGCTGGTCCACCGCGCAGCCGGGCTCTGCCGGAGGCCGGTGTGCACCTCTGCGTGATACGCCGCGACCGCCAGGACCAGCCAGCGTTCCAGTTCTCGTAACGTCAACGCCGCCTTACTATCCGAGTCGTAGCTGCCCCGCTGAGTTGGGTTCGAGAATGTGGTGCCGGGGAGTTCGTGGACCTGGGTCATGACGGTGCCGATGATGCGTTCGACGATCCCGCCGTAATGCGGCCTGCCGGGTGGGCGGTAGCCGAGGTCGATGCCGTGTTGCTCGCAACCGCGCTGGAGCGCTTCACTTTTGAACTCGGAAGCGTTGTCGATGTACAGGCGGTGCGGCTTTCCGGCCATCGGCCACCGCACATCCGCGCCGAGGCCCAGAGAGTCGATCCATACGCTTTTGTCCGAGCACACCCGGCCCAGACACAACCCGACCGACACTGCGGACGGCGGATCGAGAGTTACCACGAACCCAGGTATGCAGCGGCTGAGGACATCGATGGCAATCGTGAGATAAGGACGTCCGATCGGCGCCCGGTCGTATTCGTCGACGATCATCAGATCGACCACGGTGTGATCGATCTGTACTTGCTGGAGAACGGCCGTCACCGGCGGCGGGACATCGCCCGCGGATTGCCGCGACCTGGCGGCGTCCGGTCCGCCACGTGAGCGTGCGACACGGCCCGGGTGCATTGCTGCGATCCGGGCATTGACTGTGTTGCGGGCTGGGATCGGGAGTCCGGCGCGGTGACAGGCCTGCGCGATACGACGATGTAGTGCAGCGACACTGAGTTTCTGACGAGCCAGGAATTCACGGTTGATGTGCTCGGTGATCACGTCTTCCACCTCGTCTGGCACGCGGGAGCGTCCACGTCCGCCTGCGGGCGCGGAGACCAGTAGATCGGTAACCGCCCCTTCCCCATTCCGGAGTATGGACAGCAGCGCGTACACCCGCCGGGGCGAGACACTCAACTGTTGCGCTGCATCCTCGACCGCGGAGGTACCGATCGCGGATCGATTCATCAGCTCGTTGAGCACTGCGAACCGTGCCCGTGCCTGCTCCCACTGCTCGGCCGACGCGGTCAAGACACCAGCCTCGACGACGTCGAACTTCTCCGCATCCATTGCAGCCTCCGAACACCCGACCCAGGTGACCGATTGTGCAGTCCACTTCTGCACTCAGAATGTCAGAAGACCACTGCAATCGGAGGTGAAACCCCAGGAAAACATGACGCCCACTTCTGAAACTGACACACCGTTCGCCGACGGGTGGACTGACGCCTTGACTGTCATGGTTCCGGGTGTCGACGTCGTAGATGTTCCGGGAGATGAAATCAAAAGGATGCGGACCATTAATTGGACCGCTGAACCACCGTTGGGGGAGGCCGCGGAATTTCGCATTACCCTCATCGAAAAAGAGCATTCTGCACTGCTCTTCGACTGGCCCGCGTCCAAGAGACTGAGCGTCATCGGAGCTTATCGTGTCATGACCGGTGCCACTGTCGTGGTTACTCATCACCGCACCGAGCTGACGCACAAGGTTAGCCAAGCACTCACGCGCGTCCGGGCGGAGCAATACGCACGGGTCCCGTCTGATTTCTCGATCTCGGCCGAAACCGGCCCTAGAACTGTCGCCACAGCGCAATTCGCTGACGGGTACCGGGTCTACTATGACTTGGCCCTCACTGGGCCACCGCACGCTACCTGAGCCCTCTCGCAGTTCCGTGAGCGTCAGGAATGCACTGTGGCCCTGCCGCCCAGGCCGTACAAACCCGTCGCCACCAACGTCGGCTTGCGACTCCCCTGCCTCACGGATCGGCGCGCCACGGAAACCTTCGTTTCTGGGCATCAATCCCTACTCAAACAGACGGTTCGATCGCCGCTCCAGTCACCGATCCAGGGGACTTCAAGAAGGTCGGGCCCGGCGTGATGCTCACGGTCGGCGCAGGTTCATCATCGTCCCATCCGGGGATTCGCGCCGGAAACCAACGAACCACTAGCAAACGATCTCGCTGTTCATCGAGAGACACAGGCTGCAGACACCTATCAACGAAGTCATCCGGCACTTTCAGTAGCGGGCGCGGAAATTCGAATTTCCCAGAAGGCGATAAGAAGAACTCCAAATACTGGCTGCTGCGCCACATCACGGCGGGCAGTTCGAGCACAACGGACCGCCCTCCTCCCCTGTTCAGCGACCTTGTGTAGGGCTCCATCTGCGCCGGCGGCTTGGTCAGGAGAGTTTGAATTCTGACTGGACTGACAATGTCCTCAGGCGGCACCATTTCGATGTCGCTCACGCGTGCCGCCCCGCTGCCATCCGCCTGCACGTGCATTCGCCCAGACTGATGGTACGAGAACTTCGCTGAAACTCGCGGCATGCTCTCCCAGTCCTCAGGGATCGCAAAGGTTTCAGTCGTAGACCCACCTTTGACGAGCTCGCCCCCGTAGTCCAAGACCGGCGTACCGCTGCCCCAGTACAAGTCAAACGGTTCCCTGAACTGAAACCATGAAACATACCGAACTTCGTCAGTTTCGACGTTCTTGAAGAACAGTCGAATTTGCTTGAAGCTTCCCATATTGCTCCTTCCGCTCCCGAACATGGCCACGTGCACAGCTTCGTCCGTGCGTCTGGGCGTGGAGCCTGGGATCCGAGTGCGGCGAGTAGCGCGGACAGGCTCACCGCACGCATACCGATGGCCTGGTCATCCGGACCAGGAGTGTGGCAGACGGCCAGGACGCAGGGGTCGCGATAGTCAGCGAGATAATCCGTCAGCGCTTCGATTTTCGGGAGTTCGTCATTGGTCTGCTGTGCGTCGACGGTATGCCACCAATTGCCGCCGACAATGCTGTGCAGGTCCGCGCGAATAGTCGCGTGATCGTCGATCGTCAGTAGCACCGCGGCCAGTGCGTAGAAGGGCTTCTCACCTCGGCGACACTCGTTGGGAAGTCGATACGCCTCGTCTACGAACGCCACCCGCTCTCCACTGGGCAGGCTTCGATAGCGGGCTGTTAGCCGGTCGAGATCCCCTCTGTTGCGCGGGTCCACGTTCCGTCAGCCTTCGACCGTGGAAGGCGATCCCGCCGTGCCACCCGACTGGTGGTCGAGCCTGCGTGAGGGGTGGGTTGCCGCGTCAGCCAGACGGTGCAGCTGGTCAGCTGTGAGTAGGTAGTCAGATAGTTCGATACGGGGCTTTTGTTCGTGGCGGATGAGCTGGTACTCGCTAAGGATCCGCTGGTAGAGGTCCAACCTCGGTCCGTGGGAGTTGCCGTGGTCGTGATCAGGGCCTAGCACGGGGAGCACTTCGGACCAGCGGGTCTCGCTGACGAGATGCCGGACGTAGTCAAGGAGTCGCGTTTCGGCCTTGACCTGGTAATCAAAGCCGTCAAACTGGAGCAACCGTTCCGTGTCGTCATCTATGCTCTGCCCGGCGCCCCGAAGACGCTGGATGCTGACGGTGATGGCGCGAAACATGTCGAGTAGATCCATCACGAAGGTGCACTCGTCAGCCGTCAATTCGGGGTGGGTACTGATGAACACGTCGCTGTATTCGGTGACGTACCCGCCTTCCAGTATCTGGGCGCGTTGGCGCTGATAGTCGGGGTCCCCCTCCACGTGGGCGCAGTCCTCAGTGGGGGCGTCTTCATGCGTGGGTCGCATGACGTGGGCGAGGATGCGGTGCTGCATGGCGAGCATCTGCCGTTCGTAGGTGGTCAGGGTGCGCGGCGCGGTCTCGGTCCACTGCCCCCGGGGATCGTCTCGAAGGATCAGCCCTTCCAAGGTGGATCGCACCAGGTCGGACAGGCTCACGCCCCGACTCTGCGCGAGCTCCTCCAGTTCGGAGCGCATGGCATCGTCGACACGGAAGGCGATCGTCGCCACAACATCCTCCTCAAAACACCGTCAAACTACCTGTTTGACTGTTTTACGAAGCGTACCACAGTGGCGCGCCCGCGCGGAGGAGGAACGATGCAGGAAGGGGGACGGACCACCTACTTCAACGTGGGTGTCATTTGTTCTGGAGCGCCCGGTACAGCGTGGAGCGTCCGATTCCGAGATCGCGGGCGATCGCCGATGGCCCCTCCCCCGCCTCGATGCGGGCCCGGGCCTTGTCAATCTGTTCGTCGGTCAGGACGCGTTTGCGTCCCTTGTACTTGTCCTTCGCTTTGGCGATGGCGATGCCCTCGGCCTGGCGCTCACGGATGATAGCCCTCTCGAACTCGGCGAACGCCCCGAGCAGTGAAAGCATCAGATCGGCGCGAGGATCCTGGGCTCCGGCGGCGTAGGTGGCGCGTTCGTGGACGAACTCCACGCTCGCGCCCTTCGCGGTGATCTCACCGACGATCTGCTTAAGATCCACGAGGGAACGAGCGAGGCGGTCCATCGAGGCGACGACGAGTTCGTCACCGTCGCGCAGGTACCTGATGCACTCTTCGAGCTTCACGCGATCGGCACGAGAGCGAGCCGACTGTTTTTCGACATAGATCCGGTCGCACTCCCCCACCGCCTCGAGCTGACGCGCCTCGTTCTGATCGGCGGCCGACACCCGCACGTACGCCACCCGCTGCCCATGCGGACGCGACGCCCGGCGATCCGGCTTCGGCTTTGGCGTTACCTCGACGACGTTCTCTGAGTCCGTCGACTCCACTCGAAAGTTCCAGTCCAACTCGTCCCGGCGCCGGAACCGAGTTCGCTCCTTCCCGCGGCTGACGATGAGCACCTCCTCGCCGCCATCACCCGAAGGGTTCAGCAACGTCCCGATCCGATCAGCCATCGAGAAGTCCCTTTCGCCCGGTCTGTGTATCAATACACCCTAGACCCGACGGGATGGTGTTTCATAAGTATCGAACTCGACCCTGTGACACAGCAGCGACCGTTGGCGGCGTTCCGTCCCACACGGGTGTACCCCAGAGAGACGGACACTTTCGCCGACGAAGGTGAGTCGACTGTCGGAGGTGGACGTTAGATTCGTTTGAGGCGGTCCAGCATGGCGCGGTCCCCCTTAGTCGGAGGTGGCAGATGGAACCCGTGACGTTGATCGCTGCGGCGATCGCAGTAGGCGCATCCGAGGGGGCGCGTGAAGTCACGAAGAGGGCGATTGGCGACGCCTATTCGGCGCTAAAGAGCCGGATCATGAGCAAATACCGTTCGGTAGGCGCTGAGGTCGAAGGATTGGAGCAGGAACCTGAGGAGGAACTTCGCCGCCAGCTGCTGGCAAAGAAACTCACTCAAGTCGGTGCCGACAGCGACGAGGAACTGCTCGCGCTTGCGGAGTCGCTTCTGACGGCCGTTGAGGAGGAGGCTCCCGATCTACCCTGCACCGTCGGCGTGGCGATTCAGCGAGCATCGGTCAGTGGAGACATCGAGGTAGTCGATGTGGCGGTCGACGGCGGAAGTGGTGTCATCACGGAAGACGTGGTGGCCGGAGGGGATCTCCGAGTCCAGGGAGTCGCGGCCCGCAGCCCTCAGGGGCCGCCCCACCCTCCTCAGGCGCGGAGGCGGTAGGCGACCCGTCTGCTTCCGCGCACACTTTCACCTCGACCCAGAAGAACGTCATCGTCGGCCGAGACAACAACACTTACTACTCGGTCGGCGCCACGGAGACCGGTAATAGCGGTGGTCGAATCCGAGCGGTCACCGTGTCAGTAAAACCCGTGCCGATCGGGCGAGGCCTGTGGACGGTTGCCGTGAACAATGCGAGTTCAGGCCCGATTACCGATCTCGTAGTCGATGTCTACGGAGTCGACAGTCAGGGCAACCGTCTGGAGGGCGCTTGCCGCCCAGCGAAGGAAACGATCTCGCTGGAGCAGATCTTCAGAGACGGAATGTCACAAGCTCTCGGAGGCACGCTCGACGCTATCGGCTCCCGCGCCCAGTCCATGTATGGACAAGGTGCCATGGGCATTCCATCGAACCTCGGCGCATATGCGGGTCAATTCAGTAGCCATCTGAGCTCTGCTCCAGGATTCTCGGCGCTGATACAGGGCGCTCAGCAGCAAATGGTCGATAGGTATCCACAAGTGATCCCACGAGACGGAACCGCGGAGGTAATGTACAGCGCCCCCGAAGCCAGTGAAGTGCGAGCGGATCTCCAGTTCGCCGACGAAGCAGGCGACGTCTGGCGGCGGAGACACGGTCAGCAGCCCGAGCCGGTGATGGAGGGAGAGTAAGGCGTGGCGATAATCTGCCCGCACCGGACGCCGGCGGCCGCACCGCCCGCAGCACCCGGGGACCACTCGACCGCGGATTGTACAAGATGTACTCTAGTGTCATGGTGACCACGACGCTCAGCAACTTCCGCGCCCATCAGAGTGAGGTACTCGACGCCGCACAGCGGGCGCCGGTGGAAATCCTCAGCCGGGGAAGCCGTCGACGCGCCGTTGTCGTCTCGCCGGAGTTCTTCGACCGTGCACTGCAGGCCCTGGAGGATCAGGCCGACGTTCGCGGCGCGGCCGACGCCCGCCGCGAGGACGGCAGCATCTCCCACGAAGACCTCATGGCGGAACTGGGCCTGTAGACCTGCGCCTCACACCCGCTGATGCCCTATTCGATCACCTATAAGCCCTCGGCTGCCAAAGCCCTCCGCAAAGTTCACCCCACTGAGCAAAAGCGAATCGTCCGCGCCATTGAAGCCCTGGCTGTTACCCCACGACCGCCCGGCGCGATACAGCTAGCCGGAGGCGACGGCGAGCTCCGCATCCGCGTGGGCGACTACCGCATAATCTACGACATCGAAGACGACGCCCTCGTCGTGCTCGTGCTGCGCATCGGCCACCGCGGCGACGTCTACAAGTGACCTCATCCCCTGCCGAACCGATGCTGGCTACGTGGGGGCGTACTACCTCGCCGGCGCCGATAAGAAGCGTTTCGACAATCCGCAGCCGGCACGGCTCGCGATGGCAGGATCCAACGCCTAAGCAGACAAGCCGAAGCTGCTAGAACTGCTAGTTACCCAGGGTCTCGACGCCACCAAGGGCGGCCCACTAACTAACGGCGTGAAATCATCCAGTCACCGACTACACCGATATGCGGGAACACCCGTGGGGCAACGCGGCCCGGCCACCAAGAGCTCTGCCAGCGGGAAGGCTACCCAGAACAACAGGAGCAGCTCCGGCCGGCACGACCGGCAGCACTGCCAACCATCAATCGGACTCAACCCACAATTTCCGGCGAACGCGAACATGGAAAGTTCGCAGTTCAGACGTTGATTGCCAACTCCCCTTCATCACAGGGCGGGCTCGTCACGCGGCTAGGCGAGCCGCCGCCGGGTGGGGAAGAAGTGCAGCGGGGTCACGAAATGCCGGAAGGCGGTGCGGTCACCGAACCAGGCGAACGGGGTGTGGAACCAGTCGCGAACACCGCGCTCGGTGAGCCAGTCGTGCAGACGGCCGGCCGTCTCCCGTTCGGTCACACCCTCCTCAAGCGTCGCGGCGACCGCTTCCACGCACTCGTAGGACAATCGCTGCGCGCGCCGAAACCGGTCGAGATACGTGGCGTCGGCCACATCACTATGAGACATAGTGTCCATGTTAGACATGGCGTCTCATAGTGCAAGTAGTTGTCGCTCGCGGTCGCCTGCTGGAAGGCCCGGCCCTCACCGGCCCGTTCAGATCGCCACTCCGCTTCTGCGACCTTCTGCGAGCACAGGTGACCTGGTAGAACTCAGCCTGAGTTCAGCAGTGAGCTCTCGATTTCCTCCACGGAGATAATCCTGAAGCACTCATCAAGACCTGATCCGGATCCTTGATCGCGGCACGCACTTAGCCTCGATCCACCGACGTCGGGCATGACGGAGACGCGCCTGTTGGCGTTGCTCCTCAAGCTGCCGCGCGGTGTCCGCGGCAAGTAACCGGATTGAACTGAGGTGTCTGCTGCGCGGATGGTGACGGCGGAATCGAGGCGGACGACGTCGGCTGGAGCCTGCGCGGTAGGGACGCGGTGGACGCGACTGGGGTGACCGACAATTCTCGATACCGACCTGTCCCTATCCGCCGGACTGGTGTGAGACAGCCGAAGCGGTGACAGTCCTCGTGGCCTACTGCCGCTGAATCCGAGCTACTCGCGGGCAGCGGTATGCGACTGAGTCGAAATGACGTGGGCGACGGGCCAAGTCTTGCTGAGGTCAGTCAGGACGAGGTCGGCTCGGAAGCCTTCGGTCAGCGCGCCACGGTCGCAGAGACCGACACAGGCGGCCGGGCCTGAGGTGATCAGTCGAACGGCGTGTGGGAGTGAGAGGACGCCGTCGCGCACAAGTCGCACTGCGGCTGGGAGCATAGAGGAGGGAAGGTAGTCACTGGCCAGGGAGTCGGCCACACCGGCGACGACGAGCTCGGCTGCCGAGACGTTCCCGGTGTGGGAGCCGCCACGGACGACGTTCGGGGCGCCAGCAACGACGAGCATGCCTCGGTCGCGGGCGGCACGGGCGGCGTCCAGGGTCGTTGGGAACTCCGCCACGGTGCAGCCGCGGTCGGCGGCAGCCGCGACGTCTTCCGGGGTGGCCAGGTCGTGGCCGAAGAGCCGGATGTGTCCGGCTCGGGCCAGGTCGCC
Organism: Rhodococcus sp. KRD175; assembly: GCF_017168275.1. NCBI lineage: Bacteria > Bacillati > Actinomycetota > Actinomycetes > Mycobacteriales > Nocardiaceae > Rhodococcus > Rhodococcus sp. KRD175. The sequence continues at coordinate 164,667 of NZ_JABFAQ010000003.1, read as the reverse complement.
CAGCCACGTGAGGGCGCGGTCTCGCACGGTGAGACGTTCGGCGCGGGTGCGACGCCACCGATCGACGTGGTCGACCGCAGCGGCCTCGGTCATACCCTCGTTGGTGATCAGCCACCGCTGCATGGTCGTGGGGTCGGCGAACTGCCCCTGCCCCGGTGTGTGGTCCTCGTGCGAGACGATCGGCACCCGTGCGCGTTGGGAATCATCCGGTGTGGTGATGCTCCGAAGCCTTTCAGAATCCGCGGAGTCGTCGAGTGCGGCCAGCTCCGTTGCGAGCAGCGTCCGGCCGTACTCGCAGCGGGCGTCCAACCGGTGCAAGACCTGGTGGTCGACCTGGGTGTCGTCGGCATGACGCAGCGAATCGGACAATTCTGCGGCAGCGGGGGAACCGATCGTCGTTCCCACGATGGAGTGCTCCTGGAATGCAAGGCCGTGGAAGGCGGTCGTGATTCCTGCCGCGCGTAGACGGCCGCCCGCCGACGTCAGTGCGAAGGCAGGGTCTAGGACGACGCCCGGTCGCGGCCGGGTCTCCCGCGCGAGGATGTCGGTGTGGACGTCGACCAGGCCCGGCAGCAAGTGGGCGCCATGGGCGTCCAGGGTGCAGCCGGCACCCGGCGGGTGTGGGCCCACCTCGGCGATCCGACCCTCGCGCACCACCACTCTTGCGTTGTCCTCCACCCGATCGGGTAGCACCGCTGTGACGTGGCCGATCACGAAATCTGTCGGCGGCCAGCACGAGTTTCCGAAGGTCATGACGACACATTCTGACAGGGCCCTATGGCCGTCGCATGAACGCGGAAGTCATCGGTCGTTCACCGGCATCGGATGGTCGGACGGGGTTCACTCACCGTTCTCTCAACCCTGATCGTCCGTTCATAAGTCCTCTATAGGTTTCGGGGTGTTCGACCAAGTCCTACAGAGGGGTTTTCATGATCGATCTCGTCGAGGTGAGCAAGACCTACAAGGGGGGCGTGCAGGCGCTGCGCCGAACCGACCTGACGATCGAGGCCGGGCAGGTGACCGTGCTGCTCGGTCCTTCGGGAGCCGGCAAGTCGACGCTGCTGCGGTGCATAAATTTGCTCGTGCAGCCCACCACCGGGACTGTGCGTGCCGCCGGTCTCCCGGCACTGGACTCGCGCCGTGCATTACGACGGCATCGCCGGCGCACTGGCATGGTTTTCCAGCACCACCAGTTGGTCCCGCGGTACACCGCGCTGCGCAACGTGCTGCTCGGCCGAGTCGGCTACCACAGTTTCTGGCACGGTCTCCTGCCCGCTGGTCGCGCCGACGAGCGCATCGCCCTCGAGGCGCTCGACCAGGTTGGTCTGCTCGACAACGCGCTCACCCGGGTCGACAATCTCAGCGGCGGCATGCAGCAGCGCGTCGGCATCGCCCGCGCACTCGCCCAACAGCCGCAGCTGATCCTCGCCGACGAGCCGGTTGCCAGCCTCGACCCGGCCACCGCAGGCCGGGTGATGGCGCTGTTGCGCCGTGTCTGTCACAACAACGGCATCACACTCGTCGCCAGCCTCCACCAGGTCGACCTGGCCCTTGAGCACGCCGACCGCATCGTCGGCCTCGCACACGGCGAGATCGTGCATGACAGCCCCGCGTCCGATGTCACCGATGACGCCATCCGACTCATCTACGAAGGCGTCACTGAGGAACCCAACGGGGAATCCGACGGCGACGCCGTCACCAGTACTGTCACCGGCCACCTCGCTGCTGGTGTCCGCTGACCGGAAGCTGTTCGCATCACCCGAATCACATTCACCAGATCCTGGAGTTCTTCACAATGACCAGACCAGCCCGTTCCACAGTTGCCGCCCTGGCGGCGCTGAGCTCTTTCGCGCTTGTTCTCACCGGCTGCGGCTCCGGCTCCACCTCCGAGCCTGCCGCCGGCGAGGTGCCTGAGACCCTCCGCGTGGCCCTGCTGCCCGACGAGAACGCGTCTCAAGTGATCCAGGACAACGAACCGCTCAAGGAATACCTAGAGGACGAGTTGGGCGTCGAGGTCGAACTCATCGTCACCACCGACTACTCCTCGATGATCGAGGCGATGACCCGCGGCCGGTTGGAACTGGCCTACTTCGGGCCATTGTCCTACGTGCTCGCCCAGGAGCAGGCCGACATCGAGCCCTTCGCCGCGCTGCAGGAGGAAGAAGGCGCTGCCCCCACCTACCAAGGGGTGTTTCTCGCCAATGCCGACTCCGGCATCACCACACTCGACGACGTCGCTGGCAAGACCGTCGCGTGGGGAGACCCGGCCAGCACCTCCAGCCACCTGATACCCAAGGCCATGCTCGCCGAGGAAGCAGACCTGCGCGTCGACGACGGCGATTACGAAGAACAGCACGTCGGCGCCCACGACGCGGTGGCGCTGGCAGTGCAGAACGGCAACGCCGACGCGGGCGGCATGAGCCTGCCCATCTACGAGCGCATGGTCCGAGACGGGACCATTGACCCTGAGGTGGTCGTGACCGTCCAGGAGTCCGAGCCCTACTACAACTACCCGTGGACTATGCAGACGAACCTGCCCGAGGACTTCAAGGCAAAAGTGCGGGCGGCGTTTTTAGAACTCGACGACGATGCCGTGCTCGAGGCGTTCGAGGCCGCCGGTTTCGGACCTGTGACCGATAAAGACTACGACGCGGTGCGCGACCTCGCGCCCCTGCTGGACATCGACCTGGCGGACTACCAGTGACCGCCGACACTTTGCCGGACCCCGTCGAGGAACGGCGGGAAGAACAGTACCGGGGCATCTCGCGTCGGGTGCGGATCAGCTGGGGGCGCAACAGCGCCGCCATGGGCGTCGTCGGCGTCCTTGTACTGGTGTGCGTCTGGGCGGTGGGACTACTCGACGGCGAACGGATGATCACCGGACTGGCCGACATCGCCGACCTCCTGGGCGACATGTGGCCCCCGGACTTCACCCACATCAACCGGTGGTGGGGCCCACTGTGGGATTCGATGTCGATGAGTATCGCGGCCACCGCACTGGCGGTCCTGCTGTCGGTCCCACTCGCGCTGCTCGGGGCCCGTAACACCTCCCCGCACCCCACCGTCTACGCGGTCGCGCGCCTGGTCCTCAACACCCTGCGATCGGTGCCCGAGCTGATCATGGCGATCGTGTTCGTCGCCGCCGTCGGCTTCGGCGCCCTTCCCGGCGCACTGGCACTGGGTATCCACTCCGCCGGCATGGTCGGAAAGTTCTTCGCCGACTCGATCGAACGCGCCGATCAAGCATCCGTCGAGGTCGCCCGCGCCGCCGGAGCCACCCGGGCACAAGTGATCCTGCACGGCATCCTGCCGCAGGTGCTGCCCCAAATGGCCGACGTCACCGTCTACCGGTGGGAGCTCAACTTCCGCGCCTCGGTAGTCGTCGGCGTCGTCGGCGCCGGCGGCATCGGATTCGAGCTGATCGCCGCCCTCCGCACCCTCCAGTACCAGGAAGTCTCCGCAATCCTGCTCGTCATCCTCGCCACCGTCACCGTGGTCGACGCCCTCGGCGGAGCATTACGAAGAAGGTTCCAATGACAAACGCGTCCGCGCGCCCGGTGGTCGTTCTCACCCACCGGGTGCATCCCCAGATCCTCGAAATGCTCGGCCGCGAGTGCGACGTGGTGCCGAACCAGCAAGACGACAGCCTCCCGGCATCCGAATTGCGACGCCGAGTGGCACACGCCGACGGGCTGATGGCGTTCATGCCCGACCAGATCACCGCGCAGTTCCTCGACGGTTGCCCGCGACTGCAGGTGGTCGCCGGCGCACTCAAGGGCTACGACAACATCGACGTTAGCGCCTGCACCGAGCGCGGCATCTGGCTCACCCGAGTCGAGGACTTACTCACCGAACCCACCGCGGAATTGGCAGTCGGGCTGCTGATCGGCCTCGCTCGACACGTGGCGACCGGTGACCGCACCGTGCGAGCCGGTTTCCGCGGCTGGCGGCCGGTGCTCTACGGACGCACACTCGGCGGCTCCACGATTGGCATCGTGGGCGCCGGCGTACTCGGCCGGGCCGTGGCGCAAATGCTCGCCGGATTCAATCCCCGACTTCTTTACCACGACCCCGATCCGGTGCCGTCCGCAACCGCGGCGTCGATCGGTATGGAACGGGTGGAACTCGCCGAGCTTCTGCAGCACAGCGACTCCGTGGTGGTCTGCGCCCCCCTGACGGCGGACACACTGCACCTGCTCGACCACGAAGCGATGACATCGATGCGACCCGGAGCGCTGCTGGTCAACGTCGGACGAGGCTCAGTGGTGAACGAAGGCGCAGTGGCCGAACTCCTGCGCAGCGGACACCTCGGCGGATATGCCGCAGACGTGTTCGAATTCGAGGACCTCTCCCGACCCGACCGCCCCAGCGGCCTGCACACGGACCTGATGGAACTGACAAGCCATACCCTCTTCACCCCGCACCTCGGATCTGCGGTCGCGTCGGCACGCTTGGCGATCGAGGAGCACGCGGCGAGATCCATCCTGCAATCACTCGCGGGAAAAGTGCCCGACGGAGCAGTCAACGATCCGCCACGAAACCTGTCGACCTCCTTCGTTCCCGCAGTATGATCACGCCCATCAGCGACGCCGCACCCGTCAAAACCAGTCCTCGGGTACCGGTGTACCTTTCCGCCGCCGACGCACTCGCCGAGCAGATCGCCGACCAGCCCGTCGGCACCCGGCTCCCGTCAGAAGACGAACTAGCCCGCACCTTGGGCGTCAGCCGGCTCACCGCCCGAGCCGTACTGACCGAGCTGGAGAGGCGCTATCTCGTGCGCCGTCGGCAGGGCAGCGGCACCTTCGTGTCCCGACGCATCGACTACACCATCAGTCGACACATCCCACCGTCCTGGAGCGCAAGCGTCCGCAAAGCCGGATTCGCCCCAGACGTTCGCACCACCGGGTGGCGACTCGAGACCCCACCCGCCGAGGTCCGTGACCGCATGAAAGTGGGAGCACGCAGACAACTGCTCGCACTCTCCCGTAACCGATACATCGACCACGAGCTCGTCGGCTACGCAGACACCTACCTCGACCCCCAACTCGTCCCCGACCTACCCCAGATCCTCGACCCTGCCGGCTCGTTGCACGACACCCTGGCCACCCACTACAAGCTGGAACCCGAGCGCGGATGGTTCGGCGTCGCCATCGACCCGGCGCCACCCCACGTCGCCGAGCACCTCGAACTGAGCGGCCGCCCACCGGTCATCTCTATCCGGTCCCGCACCGATGCCGCCGCACGCAACCACCACCCCGTGGAACTCACGATCTCCTGGCTTCGAGCCGATGTATTCCGAGTCGAGGTCGACTTCGACACCACCTAATCAGGACGACAAACCCATCGCCCGCCCCGAATAACCGCAGTCACCAGGGGACTGCGGCCCCGGAAGGGCCGTCTTGTTTCTTGGAAGGTCGAGGGCGGAGATGCATGGTTGCTTCACGTCCACCGTTCGACGAATGCACGCACAGCGGTGTTGGCGATGTCGGGGTGTGATGCGGTCAGAAAGTGCTGCCCGCCGTCAACGATCTGGAGTTCGGCTGATGGAGATTGCGTGAACTGTGAAATTCCATGCTCGGCGTTGGCGACGGAGTACACCTGGTCGGCGGTGCCTTGCAGCCACAACACTGGGCATTTCACTTCGTTGAGGCGTGCCTCGAGGCCATCCCGGTCGCGGAGATTGATCGTGCTCGTCCGGAGTCGGCGCCGGCCCTCGTCTCCGGTGTAGTTGGCGCGGTAGGTTTTCAGCCAGAAGTTCCGTTCTTCGTCGGAGACATTCTCGCCGAAGCCGGCGCGCCAAGGACGGCGATAACGAAATCGTCGTCTACCACCCAGTCGTCACTGACTGGCGCCGATAGTGCATCGATGGATGGGCTGCAGAATTCTGACCCGTTCCAGCACCCTCTATCCATGCTGGCCTGGCTCTCGAAGTCCATGGAGGTGCCAAAAATTACGATCCCTTGGATCGTATCCGGAGCGAGCAGAGCAGGGTCATGGCGCATGCTTGCAATCGTGGCATTGGTGCGAGATGATGGGAGCGAGCAGAGACCGGCCCTTCCTAGCGGAACAGTCGGCTTACCCCTTGGACATATGCTGCGGCACCCAGGGGGTCGCTCTTATTTGCGGGCAGTTCGATCGTCACTGTTTGCCCGTCGAGGCGAGTGACGAGGTCTTCGTCGTGGGTGATGTACCGACGATAAGTGTGACTGACCAGATCGGGTAGCCAGAGTAGGTTCTCGATCGATGGGGATACGTGCATCACTGGGAAGTGCCTGCCGATCACGCCGCTCTGGCGCGCCTGCCTAATGGTGTGCAGGTCACGGTCGGTGTCTTGATGCCTGTTCTGTCGCTCTAGGACGATCATCTTGGCCTGCGCGGGGACGGTGCGTTGGTGGCCCTCGTCCGTTGAGAATGGCGCAGCCAAGAGAGTTTGGCGTCATGTAACGGTCGATGTAGGAGTACGTCGAGTCCCTTAGTTTACGGGCGTTTCCAGCGCTCGGCGCAGCTCTGTTGTCGTCAGACCCGCGAGGGTGTGCCGCCGACGGCGGGAATCTCGACGGCAGTGAGCTTGGCGAGCATGGCCGATTCGTCGTCGATGAATGCGCGGAGCCAGGCCCGGTGTTGGTGGGTGACGGCTCGGGCGTGAGAAAGCTTGGTCTGCCAGGCCGGTTGTGGGTGCCGTCCTGCCGGGGTTTTCGGCCTGGTGAACATGGCTTTCCCTGGCGGGAAGTCTTTGGTGGTGAGCCAGAGCCCTGAGGGGTCTCGGGTGTACCGGGGCCGGGTGGTGGAGTAGACGATGGTGTATCCGAGACCGTCGATGGCCCAGGCGAGGTCGTAGCCGGTCTCGATGACTGCGGCGTCGGGAATGTGAGCGAAGAACTCTTCCCACCGTTGCTCGGCCGGCCTTTCGTCGACGTCAAGCAGCGACTCGTAGGCGCTGAGGTCAGCGAGAACGCCGTCGATGTCAATGATGACGACTCGATCGTCACCGGGCTTGGCCCACGGCCGGCGGGGCTTCGCGGTACGGGCTCTCTTGGCCGGCCGCTGTGCGGGCCGGTTCGCGGGCCGGTTCGCGGGCCGGTCGACGGTGGTCATCGCTCGCTCACCTGATCATTGGTACCAGCTGCAGCCGGTGTGGTCTGCTCCCCCGTTTCGACGTGAGCGTGAAGGTATTGGTCGGTGGCCGCTGCTCTGATGACTGTCTCGACGGTGTCCGCGAAGAGGTCGCGGAGGTCCGGAGGGTCGCTGAATGCCGGGGTTATGTCGGCAAGGATCCGGTGTCCGGCGAGCGTGGCGACGAGGAAGTTGGTAAACCGCACTGCGGTGAACCCTGAACGGAGGAACCCTGCTTGCTCGGCCTCGACGGCGTGGTTTCGGATTGCCGCTTCCCATACGTGGGACGGTCGCTCCAGATCGGGCGACGGCGGATCGAGCACCAGCTTCATTTCTGCGCGCCCTGAGACGCCGATGACGACGGCCGCAATGTCGTCGACGATTCCCGCGATGGAGTCGAAGGGGTGGATGTGTGCGCCACGCCGGCGCTCCACGATCCGGTTGTATGCCGCTCGTACGTTGTCGAGGACGGCTTCGGCGAGGGCTTCTTTGGATGAGAAGTGAAAGTAGAGAGCGCCTTTGGTGGATGTGGAGTTGGCGATGATGCTGTTGATCGACGCGCCGGCGTAGCCGCGTTCGGCGAACTCGTGTGCGGCGGCGGCGATGACTGCGGCACGGGTCTTGATGGCTCGTTGCTGCGTCATCGTGCCGCCTCCGCGTAGGCGACCGGAGCAGCACCTTCGGAATTGGCATGAGACGGCGGCAGGTCGTGCGGGTCTCCCCCGACCACCCCGCTTTCCTGTGCCGGGATCTCCTGCGGGGTTGCTTTGAAGGCTGCGAACTTCTGTTGAAATTCGACCCACTTGTCGTATCGATCCGCGACGGTGCTCGGAACAACGCGCATTACGTCGGCGGTTTTGTTGAACTTGCCCATTGCCTTTGGGTGATTGAGGTAGACGTTTGCTGTGTCCCAGACGACCTGGGGAAGGTCCCCGCGTTCGGCTATGAACGCCTCGAGCTGCTCGGCGTCAGTGGGTGGTAGGACAGGGCCGATTTGTGCCTCGTTGCCGCCAGTGGCGGTAGTGGATAGCTGCTCGGCGGCGGGCGCTTCGGTGACTGACGGTGTCGTTGGACTACGGCGGTGCCGCGGTGCACTGATACCGATGGACATCATTTCGCACATGGTCATCACCATCAGGGGCGCGAGCGCTCCGAGTGCGGCGGCGACTCCGGCGTTGAGGTCGGTGACGGTGAGGACTGCGTGGTAGGCGTTGCCTGCCATGCTGGCCAGTCCGGCGAGCGTGTAGACGGCGATGATGAAGCGTCGGCCGATCACTGTGGCCCTGTCGGTGTGTTGGGACAGTGCGACGCGGAAGATGCCGGCTACGAGGATCGGTCCGTCGAGGACTACGGGGATCACCCAGGCGGAGTCGCCCAGCCGTGCCATGGTGGCGAGGTCGTAGAGGGTGGAGAAGCTGAGCTTGAAGCTTGATGCGGTCACGGCGATGGCCACGATGAGTCCGATACCGAGTGCCCACTTGATGATGGCGGGGTGTATTTCGGCTGGCTGGCTGATGCCGTGAGAGTCGGTGCCTGATGGTTCGGTGGATTGGTCAGCGTTACGGTTGTTCATAGGTCACAGCTCCTTGAGTTGTCTGTGGCCGACGGCCCCGGTGGTGTGTCCGCACTACCGGGGCCCCCGTGTCGGGTTTGTATTTGATGAGAAGAAGGCCGCTGGGGGGGTTACGAGGAAAGAGGTCGACCGGGTGACAGCGGGGTGTCGGATCCGCTGTACCGCGCCCCGTTGTTGTGTGATCTTTCACGTGCTTCGGCCTCGCGGAGCAGGGCTTTCTCGATGAACTGTGACCACGATCGATCGTCTTCGAGGTGCGCTGTCGCTTTGTGGACACCGCGTGCGCGGCTGAATATCTCGTTGTCGATATAGACGGTGATCCGCCTCTTACCTGCGTTGTCTTCTTTGGTTGCTGCCGCCGTCGCGGGCGGAGTCGACGTGGATGGTGGCGGCGGTACCGGTGTCCGATTCTTTGCTTGAAGTCTCGAAAGGTCGCCCGTGACCTGCGGTCGACGCGGAGCGAGTCCCGACACGACGCGGTCCTGCTTGGGCTCAGTCATGCGTTCGCCTTCTCCTCTGCAGCTGTAATGCGGGCGATCATCTCTTGAGTAATAGCGAGGAGATCGTCAGCGACAGACCCTGATGACTTCGGTGCAAGTGACTGCGCCTGCGCCTCGCCGCGTATGACCTCGTACCACTTCGGCCCTTTCCGGACTGCATCATCTAGTTCGTGCACCAAAAGTCCACGCTCCCTGGTGGCCTGAGCGGTGGCTTCGGAATGACGCACAACCCCGGTGAAGAGGACACTGTCGTCCTGGAATGCTTCCGCGACAAGCTTGCGGGCCCGCTCCTGAACTGCAGTCGCAGACTTACCAACACCCACCAGAACGACGCCGAGAAGGTCGAGACTGGGGTTGATCTCAAGGACTGCGTCGAGCCGGTGAGCGACGGCTGCGAGCCCTTTCCGACTCGAAGCATCACTCTTGATCGGCACAACCGCCCAACGAGCTGCGGCAAGAGCGGCGTTCTGCAACGTCTCGTCACCTGGCGGGCAGTCGATGATGATGAGGTCGTAGTCGCCGGCCAGCGGCCTCAGGAGGGCTGCAAGTGCGAGCTTTGCTCCGTGCGGATCTTTGGCAGCCTTGGATGCGAGGGCTGCTGTGGCCTGTTCCAAATGGACGCCACCTGTCAGGACGTCGAGGTTCTCACGAACACCTCTGACTGGCTCGACCACTCCCCCAAACGTCAGAGCGGCTGCAAGAGCACGACCATGGTCGTCGCGGTCAGTCTCGGTGTAGCCGAGATCTTCTGCGAGATTTCCCTGAGGATCGAAGTCGACGATGAGGACGCGATAGCCGGAGGCCGCTGCCAGGCCTCCCACATTGGCCGACAGCGTCGTCTTCATGACACCTCCCTTGCCGTTGATGAAGGCGATAACTCGCTCGCGGTCATAAGCTGCATCTGCGCTCACGATTTGGTGGGCCCCTCTCGGCTAAGACATGACGGCTTCGACATGGACGATGACATCCCCAGATTTTGACAGTAATGCTGCCAAAAGCGGCAATGTCAGCATTACTGCTATAAGCATGAATACAGTCAAAACTGCTAATGCCAACTTTGACGTTATCACTGTTAATACCACCTACGCCAGCATTAACAACTATGCCAGTAATACTGTCACATACATTAGCATCATTAGCAGTATTACTGCTACTGATGGGAACGCCCGGCACACTTCGGCCCGATCGATTGGATAGATCGCCCGGTCAGGAGGTATTAGCAGTAATACTGGCAATCACTTGCCGTCGATGGCTGCGAAGAAGTTCCACGGGTTCCGGCGAGAGCGCCCGCGCTCCGGACACGACACGACGCAAAGCCGAGTCGTCTAACTCACTCGATGGACGGAAGGGCGGACATGCCACCGCGAGCCGACAGCGCATCCCTACTCAGCTTCACATATAGCAGACATTATTGATGTCAATACTGGCATTACTGTTATTTTTCACTCGAAAAGGGCTTGCTCGTCCCGGCCAAGCAGCCGCGGCCGCCCTACGATGGATTCACGTCTTCGCCCACAACGGGGAATTCGCGGTCGGCTGGATGGCCAGTCCGCTATCGAACACCCTCGAATGGGACTGAGAACATAGCTTTCACGCTCTCGGCAGTCACGGGCCTTGAGTAGTAATAGCCCTGCACGCTCGTACAGCCCAATGAAATCAGCGCCTTGCTCGCTGCTGCTGACTCGACTCCCTCCGCAACAACCTTCAGGGCGAACGAATCCGCCAAAGAAACAACGGCCCGGACGATCGCCTGGTCATGCGAGTCATGCTCTAGGTTTCGGACGAACTCGCGATCAATCTTGACCACGTCGACCGGAAGTATCTTCAGATTGATCAGTGAGCTGAAGCCTGTACCGAAGTCGTCGATCGCAACCTTCACTCCGAGGTCCCTTACTTGCGAGAGCACCTTGGCTGTCTGCTCGGTGTCTTGCACGACACTGTGTTCTGTTACTTCCAAACACAACCTGCCGGGGTCCATGCCGCTCTGGGAGAGCGCAACATCAACGGTGTCAAGGAACCGCGGGGCGAGTAGATGGTTGGGGGAGACGTTCACACTCAACACGACGTCGAGGTTCGGCAACTCACGCAGCCAGCCCGCGTACGCCGACGTAGCCGCGCCCAGAACCCACTCGCCAAGCTCGATCGCCAGATCAGAACCTTCTGCCACGGCTAGGAACGCTGAGGGGGGCAGGAGACCCCTCTGAGGGTGTTGCCAACGTACGAGCGCCTCGACGGCAGTGACACGGCCTGACACAAGGTCGACTTCTGGCTGGTAGTGCAGCACCAGATCGTCGTCGTGGATGGCGGCGTGCAAATGCAGCTCGACGTCGTTTCTCAGCGAGCTCGCCGCGCGAATGGTGTGATCGAAGAAGGCCACTCCATTCCCACCTCTACGCTTGGCTACCAGGGCAGCTTGATCAGCGTGAACGATTGACTCGTGGACCTCGTCGACGCCAGGAAAGGCCGTGGTCACTCCAACGGAGACTGTGCGAGTAATCGAGTCGCCGCCGATCGCCACCGTAGTTTCTGCCACCGCTTCAAGAACTCTCGCGGCAACAGCACTGGGGGACAGCAGCTTCGCGGCGTCGGTCGAGTCGGTTTGCCTGGGTTGAAGCAGCGCGATGAACTCGTGGTCTGCCCACCTACCCAGGAACGCACCCTCGCCGAGCACCTTCCGGAGGGTTCTCACCAGCGACTCCAGATAGAAGTCCCGGGCGGCATGTCCATGAAAGTCGTTGAGAGCTTCGAGGCGGTCGAAGTTGAAGAAGAGCACCGTAACCGGGTCCTCTGCTCTCACGTCGGTCAGCCGGTGGTCGAGCTCATTGGTGATCCCGAGCTTGTTCGGTAGCCCCGTCAAAGAGTCGTGCAACGCCGCAAGTCGAAGCGACTCCTGCGCCTCGATTCGCCCTTGGACCTGCGTGAGCATCGTTGCGACGACCATCAGGGCGTTGGTTTCTTTGGCCGACCAAGGCCTGTCTCCGAGGTGCACAAGCCCGAGAACCCCTTCGGTTCGAGATCCCAGCAGCGGAACGACCACCGTTGACGTCGCGGCATGTCCTGATGCGGCCTCGATTCGTTGCCGATAGTCCTCGATGTCCTTGCCCGGCCTGAACACGACGGGGGCTGCGAGGTGTTCCGATTGGGCAAATACCGAGTCTGCATTGTCGAAGTAGACCGTTCCCAATGGGTCGGGAACAGGGGCGTCAGGGCGAATCGGCCACTCGGTGACCATGATGCTGGCTCTGATCTCGTGATCGTTGCGCCGAAGGAAGCCAGCATCGCACCGAAAATGCTCGACCAGCGTTCTGAGGACTCGCCCGAACGCCGTTTGAGCAGTGTCGGCGTCCGCCGGCATGAGGATCGTCGATATGACCGTCACCAGGTCGTCCAGGCTTTCCGTAGGACGCACAGATTCTCCTCGTGGGCAGCGATGACAAAGCTGAGCGGCGGTCTGCTTCGGGGGTTTAACCAACCGAGCAGCCTCGGCGAACTGTACCGTCACGGCTGCTCGGTTGGTTTCGTATCGCCGTCAGGTGTGACCGACACTTACGATCGACGCAAAATGTCAGCTCAAGGACTCGGGGGTCCATGTGTTACCAAATACGGTTGAAGTGCCCTTATCGCCTGCGACGCAGGAATTTTGGGACACCTCATTCGATAGACGGCTCGACCGGTTCCGGCAGCTGAGGGAAAGCGCACCACAGTTTCACGACGAGCCCGGGGGATCCGGATTCTGGTCGATCGTTCGTTACGATCAGGTAGTCGATGTAAGCCGACGTCCCGAAATATTCTCTTCGGCTGCAGGTTTCACGATTGCCGACTTCCCCGCTGAAGCACTTGCGTTCGCCGGCTCGATGATCGCCATGGATGACCCCAAACATCGCCGGTTCCGCGGCATTGTCCAGGGTGCCTTCACGCATCGATCGGTGCGTCAGATCGCTGGAACCATCGATCGACACGCTCAGGTATTGATCGATGCCATTCCGGTCTCCGGAGAGTTCGACTTCGTGAACGTTGTGGCGGGCCAGCTGCCTCTCGTTGTGATCTGCGAACTCCTCGGCATCCCTCCGTCCGACCACCACCTGATCAAGCAACTGACGGATCAGGTGGTGGGGAACAGCAATGAGCTGTTTACCAATTCGCCGGGAATGTCACCGAGTGTGGTCGAGATTTACTCTTATGCAGCGCAATTGGGCGCTTCACGAAAGACGAACCCGTCCGATGACGTGATCTCCCGCCTTCTGCGGTCCTCGGCGACCGGGGCTACGGAGGGCGCAGAGCTCACGGTCGAGGAATTCGCGAGCTTTCTCATCCTGTTGATCACCGCTGGGTACGACACGACGCGCCAAACCTTGGCCTGGGCGGCACACCTGCTGACCACTCATCCGGATCAGCTGAAGTTGCTCGTCGACGACTTCGACAGTCATATCGACGGTGCTATCGACGAAGTAGTTCGGTGGGCCTCACCCGTCCCGTACATGCGGCGCACGGCGACCGCCACAGCATCGGTGGGAGGCCGCACGATCGCGGCAGGGGACAAGGTCGTGATGTGGTACCTATCAGCCAATCACGACGAGGCGGTCTTTCCCGATCCCCTCCGGTTCGATGTGACCCGTTCGAACGCGAGCCGACAGCTCGGCTTCGGTGCTCGCGATCCGCACCATTGCCTGGGAATACATCTCGCGCGACTCCAAGTCCGCATCCTGCTGAAGCATCTGATTGCTCGGTACCCCCACCTTGCATCGACGCCCCCGGACCTTGTCCTCTCGGCCTTCATTAGCGGCATCCATCGCCTACCGTGCAGTGTCGACCCCGAGATGCCGTGGACGTAGATCTCTGGCACCGATAGCATCGACCTCGACGCAGCTCGCTCTCACAGTGGGTTTCCCCAAGCTTCGATCATTCGGCTTCGGACGTGCGCTCCCTGCGGGCTGTTGCCTCCAGGATCGCCATTCATCCGAAGTGAGGTACGTCATGGTCGGTGTGCAGACTGTCCACCATCTCAATTGCGGGTCTTTCCGGTTCGGCCTGGTAACCCACGTGGTGGTGTGCGAGACCGATGATGGCCTTGTCATGGTCGACGCCGGAATCGGCAGTGCGGACATTGCGACGCCCGCTGCGCTGGGAAAAGCTGCGTTGGTCTTGGGGCCGGCACTACAGCAGAACGAAACCGCGCTGGTACAACTGCAGCGATTAGGCTACAGCGCCAGCGACGTTCGCCATATTGTGTGCACGCATCTGGACTACGACCACATCAGCGGTGCGCGCGACTTTCCGGACGCTTTAGTGCATGTCACGGCCACAGAGCACGCTATTGCCAGTGCCCGGCCAGCGATCACGGCGAAACTCCGATACCGCGATCATCACCTACCACTCGACATGCGCGTGAAAACCTATGCGGGTGAGGGAGAACCGTTCCTGGGCTTTTCCACCAGCTATCCGGTTGCCGGGTTGAACGACTTCACGTTGGTCCCGATGCCCGGGCACACTGTCGGGCACGCGGGTGTTGCCATCAGAGCCGCCCGACGAGGATGGCTCTTTCATGCTGGCGACGCCTTTTACGATCGATCATCGATCGAGATGGGACCTGGTGGAGCGAGCCTCAGATCACGCGGTCTGCGAGCCCTGGAGGCGATGCTGGCCGCGGATACAAAACGCATCGCCATCAACCACGCGCGGCTCAAGGAGCTGGCGCATAGCCAACACATAGGTGTAGAAGTGTTCTGCTCGCATGACCGAGCTGCGCTTGAGGACCTACAGACCAGAAGATGATCGGCGAACGGGGATTTGGCATGGCGAACGAGAACTCAGAACAGTCGGACCCAAGCTGGAGCGAGTGGCTTGTGATCGAGACGCTGGGGTTCGCCGACGGAATCGAGCCCACGGTCGTCGCCAAGGGAAGTGGCCACCGTAGCTTCACCAGCATCGAGCGACGAACTGACACCCGGAAGACATTCACCACGATCCAAAAAGTGATCCCCGAGGTGGTCTTGACGGGAGATACGGTGCTCGAGCCCGTATTCGGCCGTGGAGCTTACGAACGAGTGGTGGTGCTCGGTGTCCCGATCATCGGCCCCTCCGGTGTGTTCGGAGTCCAAATTTGGGCTGGCAATTCTGACGGAACGCCGCCGACTGCCGAATCTGTCGGCACGTTCGAGTTCGACGTCGAACGTCAAGTGACGAAACACGGACCTGGCCACGATGAGCAAATTTTGGGCTTGGACGATGGAGCCGATACCAGGACACTCCAGGAGATCTGGAAGCACTTCGACCGGTTCGACGCCGAAGAGGCATATCGCGAGTATCTGGATGCTCTTTCCTGCGACGAGTTCGCGTCCGGAGAGTCTTTCGACGCGCCGATCTACCTCACCGATGCGAACGGTATTCAACGCCGAATCGACATGTCCGTCAGAGCGCGGATCGCCCCAGACGGCCGGCGCATCGTCGGTCTACTGCACGACACCACAGAGGGCGCTGAGAAGGTGCCAGGCATGTCGGATCGACAAATCGCCAGAGCGGCCGCCCAGCTCACAGCGCAAGACGCCGACGCAGGCCTCGGACATCTGGATCTCAACACTGGCATCGTCTTCGAATGGTTGAAGACACCACCGCCGCCGTTCGACCATTGGGAGCGCCACAACCCGGAGTTTCACCCGAAAACCGCCGAGGCACTTGATCTGGTTCGCTCCGCGATCTTGGACGGATCCGAGAAGAAATCCTCCATTCCTTTGCATCTTCGCTTTCCAGGCGACGATGACTGGTTACTGGCCGACATGACCATCACCGCGATCGGCGAAGCACGTCCCTCCGGCGGCAAAAACGTTCGGGCAGCGCTCATTCAGATCGGTGAGTGCGTCGCGCCACCGGCAATGTGGTGACCTAGCAACCAAGCGATCGGATTTTCGCGGAGACCTTCGCCGGCCGTTTCCACGTCATCGGGCGACGATCACCGCACCGAGTTGATCTCCCAGCAATTCGATCGCGTCGAGCACCGGGTCTCTCACCGGTGGGCCTTCGGCAAATCTAACTGCCCACAGCCGTTCGGAATCGCGTTCATCAATCAGAGATATGGCGGTGGCAGCCGGCGGTTGCATTGTCAGCTCGAACGCTCCGCCATTCGGTGGTGGGGGAGCGAAGCGGCTTTCCAACCACACCTGCCACAACAGCCGTTCTGCTCGGTGCCGGACAACACGGTCGGCTGCGATGGTTCCGAGCCCATGAGCGACCGCTAGGTCGTCCAATGTGCGGCGTCCTAGCGTCAGGCCTGCCTTGTTCCGTTCGACGAGCCCAGCGGTCGTCAGATCCGCGAGGATTGCGTATCCATTTGAGGGCCTGAGCTTGGCGGCAGCGAATGCGTCGTCGACGTTGGTGGCGAGGCCCGCCTTGATCAGCTCGTACAACGCTCGGCCACGTAGACCGAGCACGCTCCATGCCGGGTGTACCGGTTCGACCCGCGCTCGCTCGATATGCGCCCGTCCTGGGCCCTGGATCGCTGCTGGAGTAGTCAGGGCGTAGCGGTCGGCCTCCCGGCCCGCCCCGCGCGATACCAGCAGCAAAGGAGAGCCAGGGGTCTCTCTTAGCAGTCTGAGTGCACTCCACACGGTCGATTCCGACATCAGCCCCGCTGCGTGAGACAGGCTTCGCCCCCCGACTGCGACCACAGGGACGCCCTCGACCAATTCGCCGGCCAAAGCTGACGTGTAGGCAAGCGCCTGCACCACCGCGAGTAGGACTGGGCGTTGGCGGGTACCGAGAAACTCTCCGTCGACCCACGCCTGCGCGTGCGCTAGCCACTGGCGGCGAATGTGGTCTTTCAGGAAAGAACCATCCCCCCCTGTGTATATCTTCTTGTGCGTGAGTTCGTGGAATGGCCGGACGATCGTTGCGGCCCAGGTCAGGGCCTTGTCCACGTCGCGTTGCAGCGCGGCGGCTGAATGGGTGCCGTACTTGTCGAGGTAGGCGCGCCGCAGGCCTGCCCACCTCGTAGTTGCGATCGCCTTCTCGATGTCCGCAGCGCTAGCACCGCGCAGAACTGCGTGGCTGATGACGGACTGGCGTGCTTCCGACGGGGATTTCCAAAGGGCTTTGTGGGCTTTGGTGAACTTGCCCGTGGCTGCGTACGACTCGACGGCCTCTGGGACGGCTGTGGCGCGGTGGAAGCGCGGGTCCAGGCGGCGATCTCGGCCGACGCCGACAAGGCGTTCGTCCTGGGTAAGAGAGGAGGCGACAGCGGCCGCGGGAGTTCGGTGCCGGGGGGTGGTTGCACCGCCCAGCAAAGCGATCAGGCGAGCAATGACACCACGGTCCGACCGAACGGTGAAGGCGTCAATCGCGTCGTCGAGGGTGCCGTCGAGGAGTCGGTAGCCGCCCTCGCGGCAAGGGGAGCCGGGGGGAGTGATGCATCCCCAGTCCGCGTTGAGCATCGGGGTGGCGTCCAAGGTGACCAGGCGGACAGCGAGCAGCTGCATCACCATTTTGATGTCGTCGACGCGCAAAGGAATGTCGGTGGCCATGGGCACCAGGACGTGGCGGCCGCCGCTCGTCGAGCGGTCGGTGACGGTGCGTGCACCACATTCGTGGAGCCATCCCAAGGCACGTTCGACATCGGCGTCGACCTGCTCTGGCGTGTGGTGTTTGGCATCGAAGTCCAGTGCAAGCAGGCTCGTGCGGCCGCGCGCATAGATCGGAAGCGCAGCCGGCACGGATGGTAGGTGCTTCGTCAGACTCCGCGAAGTATCGAACTTGCCGCTAGCGGCACTCCACACGCGCATGGACCGACGCGCGGCTACCAGCGGAGACAGACGTCTCCACACGTTGTCAGGTGTCAACTTAGATGGGCCGACACGAGCGTTAAATCTTGTACCTACGTCAGGGCGCGATGTACCCTGAGACCTGTCCAGCAAGACAGTCCCTTCGGGGATAAGCAGAAGAGCAGAGGTTCCGAGCTACCAACTCGATTCCTCGACAACTTAGAAATCCCCTGGCCCTGCCGCCGGGGGTTTTTCTATTTCCAGGCTGTCTGCTTCACTGCGGATTCAGTTCGATTGCATCGAGTCACATTGACTAGCAACATGACTCATCAAATCCACGTCAGTAGCAGTCACCACCATCCTTTCGAGATTTCCGTTCGCCCTGTACCTGCGTCATGCGGTCTTGTCCAAGCCATGGAGATCCAAATTGTAGGGCTCCTTCACCGGCGTTAGGCGCTCAAGCCCGAGGCCGAGAGCCGCTTCCACGATCTCCCACTTGTTGACACCGCGTTTAGCGGCTTCTGCGGTAACGCGGTCCACGACGGCAGGATCGATCTCTACGAACAGAGAGGACTTCTTCCGGTCGCGGTGGCGCTTCGCGGGACTAGGCATAGGGATATGAATAACACCGATTGCACCAGGTTCGGTCGAGACACGCCGCAGGGGCTCGAGATAGGGGTGAGAAATCCTGGAGAGAATATCTAGAGGGTTTTCAATCGCGCTTCGCGCGTGTCGATAGCTCGTTGCCACGCAGACCTGATCTCATCGACCGGCACTTGATAGAGGTCCGCCAATGCATCGACCCTGGAATCGTTGAGCGGCTTTCGTCCGCGCTCGATATCCACCAGCAGCGTCGCCGAGATTCCCAGCCCACTTGCGGCTTCTCCCTGGGTGAGTCCGACCCTCACTCTGAGATCGCTGATAGTGACCTCACCCGATGGTATTGGGACGAGATCGGGCACAGTCGTCTGCAAAGCGGCTGCGACGCGGAGTAGCGGACCGGGCGTTGGCTGAGCGCGGCCCGTCTCCCATGTCGAGATCGCTTGACGCGACACCCCCGAAAGGCCAGCCAGGTCGTCTACGGAGAGCTTCTTCCGTTCCCGAAATTGCCGGAGTCGTGCGCCACTGAAGAGCCTCACACCACTCCTGGACACGTCTTTGACTCCTGATGCTTCCGACTCCTGTTCGTTCGATCCTATGGACATCGAGAGTCCTCCCAAGCATTTCAACGACACCTGTACGAGTTAACTGGTGTGTGTTAACGTAGCATCGCGTTGTAGGGTCGAACCCGGCGAAATCAGTAGAGGTCATGATGCAAACAGTTGCCACGAGCTTTGATGCATGGTTAGCTGACGCCTGCACCTCCTCCGTGGAGGCATTCTCGCCGTCTGAGTTGTTCGACAGCGATCGATGCATGAGCGCATTTCGTGCTGCTCGCCAACGGAAGCCATTTACGGGGGTTGTGATTCCGGTGCACTACCAGTTGAAGGTCAGCCGATCGACCGCCACAGGGCGGAACGATGCGGCTTCTTCGGCGCGCCTGGTCAATTCTCGCGACGGCTTTCCTGGGTTTCGATCTACTCGAAACCGGCACTCGAACCGGCCTGCAGCAGCAGTGTCGGCGAACAGCACCGATCGCATGAGCGACAGCCACCCGAAAGTGAGAATTCCACCCTGACAGTGCCATCGATGAAGTAGCAGACCCCAGATGCGCCCTGATTGGCGTCTAGAAACGCATCCGGAGTCCCCTCCACTTAGAAGCACCCTGACCTCTTTCGAGGGCACGGGTGTATCCGTTGTGGCTCTCCCAGCCTATGCGGATGAATACGAACCGCAATCGGATCGGAGACAGTCATGCAATCTCCCGCATCGCATGAAGCGTTACAAACCAAAACTGTATGGCACGCGCAGACTCCTTGTCCTGCAATCAACGACAGAGCTCCTGGCCTCGTTGTGTGCTCGCTATCTACGGGTGACCACGACACCCATCAGCTGCGGTGTGAGGACACGGGCGAACTTCTTGGTGAGTGGACCGATGCGGACATGACGTTCCGTGAGCCCGCCAACGAACCCCGACGCGCGATCGAGTTCAGCGACAGCCAGTTGCACTACCACGACGTGGCCTGACCCCAATCTCGACTGGGGTCACCCCCCGACTCCAGTCGTGAGCTGCGGGAGCTCCCCGACGCCCTGCAGCTCGACCGGTGGACCGGCGCGAGGGTCGCGCAGTAAGCGCATTTCATCATGTTCGGTACTGCGCGGCCCCGCCGGGACATCACCCCTCGAACTCACACCCGTTCTCACAGAGAGGATTTCGATACCCGATGTGGATTTTCCAGCAGCCTTGGTTCTGGTCGGTGGTCTTCGGCTGGCTCTGAGCCTCTAGCACGTGATGGGTGCGTGCGACTGGCCCACAACCAATGGATCGCACGCACCCATCCACCTTCTCTACTCACTTCATTTAGAACCAATTGTCGCCAGAACGGTTGCGCCGCAATCGCATTCACCAGAACGACCCGAACGCCGGGTCGCACCAGGAAGGGATCGACACACAATGCCAGCAACATCGGGCTCCGGACAGCACCGCTCATCCAAGACACGAGGGCGGGTGATCAAATCGTTGCCCGCTATGGCTGCGGTGACGATCGCAGGCCTGACCATGCAGGCCGCTCCCGCTCAGGCCGCTCCGTCGCAGCCGGGGGTCATCGCCCCGCAGGAATCGCAGCCGGGCGTCACGGGCGCACCGAAGACGGCACCGGTCGCCCCGCCGCCGGCCGCGCCGGAAGAACGTCAGTACCTACCCGGTTACCAGCCCTCACCCCAGGTCCAGCAAACCCCGTCACGCAGTTACGACGACTACCTGGCGGGCAATCAGCAGTCCACGTACTACCAGAACACCTATTACGAAGCCCCTGCTCCGCAGGCTGCCCCGAGCGAAGCGCCCCCGGCTCTGCAGGCGACTCCGCCGCCCCCACCGCCGGTCCCGACGGTGCAGCGCACCGTCATTGCTCCGATCGACGCACCTGATGGTTACTTCCTCGTCGGCGGTGAACTCGTGCCGTACGACCCGAACATCGTGGACCGCAATTTCGTCGAGCAGTTCAACAACACCACCCAGGCAATACAAGCCGATGGCGGAAACTGGCTGGTGGGCAACGGATTCGCCGATGCTCCCCGCGCCGACCGTATCGCAGCGGGTACCGCGACCGGTGTCATCACCGGTGGCGCTGTCGGCCTCGCGGCATCGATGGTCCCGGCCGCAGTCATCACCGGCACCGCCGCTGCCATCGGCGGCGGACTCGGTGTCGCCGCTACCACCGGCACCGGTGCGATCGTCTGGGGCGGACCGGTCGGCTGGGTGTTCATCCCCGGTGCAGCAGCTCTCGCAGGTGCCGGGGTCGGCGCGGCGCTGTCGGCACCGATCGTGCTGGGCCTGACCGGTGCCGGAGCAGTCCTCGGCGGCGTCCTCGGTGCAACCGTCCTCGGCGGCGAGCAGCAGATCATCGAAGAGCCTGCACCGCTCCCGGCACCCGAGAGCGTGCCGGCACCGCCTGCCGCGCCGCTGACCATCGATGCCCCCAGTGTCCAGAAGGCCGTCGATCAGGCAGTGACCGATGCGCAGGTGTGGACCGAGCCCGCGTACGAGGCCGTACAGGGATTCACCTCGACCGCACTCGAACAGCCCGCAGTGGCCGAGACAGTCGCCGCGGTCAACAACGCCGCTGCTCCGATCGTCGACCAGGCCAACGCAGCCCTGGCAGGCCTGCAGGCGGCACTCGTCCCCGCTTGATCCTCACTTCCCCGGATTCATCTGTGCCAGAAAGGATTCATCGATCATGGTGCGAAGCCAGCAAGGCTCTTCGATAGTCAGCGCAACCGGCCCGAGCCGATCGCCGAGACGACCACAACCGGCCAGCGCCGCGTCCGGATCCCGTGACCGCAGTCGCCGCCGAGCAGCCCTGCTGTTCGGCGGCGCAGCGGTCACGGTCGCTGCGGTCGTTACCGGCGTCATCGTGGCCACCGGTGACGACTCGGCACCCGCGAAGGGCCCACTGCCGGCCGATGCACTGACAACGACCGCGCCGTCGACGTCCACCGACACCTCACCTCCTTCCGAGAGCTCACCGTCACCTGCTCCTGCCGAATCAGCGCAGGGTGATTGTTCGATGCCCGCAGGTGGGCAGGACAGCGGCGAGAACGCCATCAGGGCATTCGAGCACCGCCTGTACGTCGAACGGTCCGGCGCTGCCGCGTTCGAGCTCATCTCCCCCGCCGCCCCGCCGTTCACCACTGTCGAGAACCTCGATATCGGTATCGCCGAGACCCCGGTCGGGTCGAAATACTGCCTCGACCTCGACCCGGTTCTGCCCGGGCTCTTCACCCTCACCGTCAGTCTCGTCCAACCCGACGGGACACCCGGCCCGAAGTACCGCACCCAGCGCGTCACCACCTCCGTGGTCGACGGGCGTCATCTCATCGAATCGATCACCGAAGTAGGGGAATAGATCATGCGCAGTGCCGACTCCGTCCGACTCGCCGCCCTGACCGCCGCCGTGGCCACCGCACTATCCCTCGCGGCCCCGGTCGCCTCGGCGGCACCCGCTGCCGGGTCACCGTGCGCGCGATTCGTGGCGGTCCTGGCACCGGGAACCACCGAAACCCGAGCCGACGCAGACCCCACCAAACCCGCCGGGATGCTGGGCCAAGTCGGGCAGGAGTTGCAGCGCCGGTACGGATCTCAGATCCAGGTCGTCTACCCCTCGTACCCCGCCCAGGCGTTCCTCCAGTCCGGCATGACGTACGCGACGTCGAAGACCGAAGGCGATCGGGCGACGGTCGACGCGATCTCCCGCTGCCCCGGATCGAAGTTCGTCCTCGGTGGCTACTCACAGGGAGCGCAGATCGCCAACGATGTGGCTGTCGAGATCGGAGCCGGGTCAGGTCCGACGCCGCCGGCGTCGGTGCTCGCGGTTGCGCTGCTGGCCAACCCCAAGCGCGGTACCGCCGGAGCGAAGATAGTCGGCCCCACACTGGCAGGTCAAGGCATCGGCGGACCCGACGCCCGCGGCTTCGGTGCCCTGTCGGGGAAGGTCTTCGACATCTGCCACCCCGACGACAAGTACTGCAACACCGAGACGTCCTCGAACTCGTTCCTGGCCTCGCTCGGCCGAATCCTCGCCAACCCACCGGGCACGGTCGAGACCGCCGCAGGAGCCACCGGCCCCACACCCGGCACCGACGTGACCACAACCAGCGCAACTGGACAGTCCACCGCAGCATCGACGCTTCCCACCTCGAGCACGACCGGAAGCACCACCCCTGCCCCACCGACGTCTGGCACCGGCACCGATGCAACATCGACGTTCCTGAACGCAGTCACCTCCGACTACGGGTTCGCTGATCTTTCCGCAGCCCCGGGTGCCGCGAGCTCGCTGGCGGCGTCGGTGGACAAGCTGCAGAACGCCGGCGCGCCGACCTCGACCTCGTCGGCCCTCGACATCGCCGAGATCGGTCAGCAGGCCAAGCTCCTGGCCGGTACGTTCGCCCCGGTCGCCCAGACACAGTCGTGGATGGCGGCGAACCCCGCGGCCCGCGACGGCCTGCGTACGGCCGCCGAAGGATCTCCGGAAGCTGCGACCAGCAGCGTCGTCGACGCGCTCGAGCAGGTCGACATCCCGAAGATCGTCGGCGCTGCCGACCAGGTGGTGAACCTGGCCAGCTCTGTTCTGTCCGGCGCGTCGGCCCTGGCCGGCTCGACCTCGATTGCACCGTCCGGATCGACGCCCACCGATGCCGCGAGCACGTTCGCGGCCCTGTCCGGTCCCGCGCAGACCTTGAGCACCGGCGTGGCACCGCTGGCGAGCACTCCCGCCGATCAGCTCGCGACAGCGACATCGGTTCTGTCCGCGATCAAGCCGGTCACGATCATCAACCAGGTCCTCGGCGTGGTCACAGGGGTGACATCGGTCGACTACAACGGCGTCGCCGCGAACCTCCAGGCCCTCCCCGGTTTCCTGCTCTCCGGCAACATCAAAGAGGCACACCGGGTTTCGGGTGAGCTCAACAATCAGCTCTCCCCGCTGGTGAAGATGGCCGCCGGGGTGGACCTGTCGTCGATCGCGCGACTGATCAGCCTGATTCCGGACCCCTCCGGCACCGCAGCCGCCACATCGATGGTGGCCGGTCTGCTCGCCAACGTCGACGTCATCCGGCTCGCCCGCGACGTCGGCCAGCTCCAAGAGGTGGCATGGCAGGTCGTCGAGACCGGAAACCTGCTCGCCCTGGGTCAACTACTACCCATCGGAATCGACCTCGCCAACGTCGCACTCGGTGTCCTGATGCCGAGCCAGAAGATGTCCGCCGACCAGCTCGACGCACCCACCGACGCGATGACCGCACTGATGAGCAGCCAAGCCCAAAGCAGCGACCTCGTCGGGCTCGGCAATTCGGCTCTGGCCACCGTGACCTCCCCGGACGCGGCCGCCTTGGGCCAGTTGGTCGATGCGGGTGTCACTGCGGCGAGCTTCCTGGGTTCGCGGGTGCACGAGTCCTACGGACAGTGGCTCGTCGACGGCCAGAGCACCGCCCTGCAGGAAATGGTCGAGATCTACACCAAAGCGATCGGCGGCTGACCGGGAAGGGGCCGGGCCGCAGCACCGACACCTGTTCTGCCAGAACACAACACCGCAAGTACTTCGCACTTTCACCACCAGATGAAGGACATTCGGCAATGGGCACGCAGTCCAGCTCCACCAAGACCGGCATGAAGGCCGGGGCCGCAGTTGCCGCGGCCCTGGTCATGCTGGTCGGCGCAGTGGTGATGGGCAGCGACAACCCGAAACCGACTGCGGCCGACTGCATCCCGACCCGCTCGCAGACCCCGGCCGCCACCGGGTCGGTGACGGTGCCGGTCCCTGCCGGGCAGTACCAGCTCACGTCCGGCTTCGGTCCCCGGTGGGGAACCATGCATGAAGGCGTCGACTTCGCCGGGCCCGTCGGCACCCCGATACTCGCGGCCACGGACGGCGTGGTCGTCGCCGCTGGACCGGCCAGCGGATTCGGCAACTGGATCATCGTCGACACCGAGATCGACGGCAGCAAGCTCTCCACCGTCTACGGCCACATGGAGGGTGACGGCGTGTTGGTCAAAACAGGCGACACCGTCACCGCCGGCCAACACATCGGCAACATCGGCAACGCCGGCGAATCCACCGGCGCACACCTGCATTTCGAGGTCGTCCCCGGCGGTCGCCTCTCCGGCGGTAAGGCGATCGACCCGGTCCCGTGGCTCGATCAGCACGGCGCGGCCGCCACCGGCAGCGACGCCACACCGCCCCCCGCGCCGGTACAGCTCGCGGCCGCAACGACGCCGCTGACAGCGGGCGGCGAGATGGCCCCACTACCTGCCGACAAGGGCTCGGAGGAGCACTGGCAGGTCGACACCGTGCGCATCGCCCGTGCCGTCGCGGCGACCTTCCCGGAGGTCGACACCATCGGTGGGTGGCGTCCAGTCGACAGCTACGACGATCACCCGTCCGGCCGCGCCGCCGACATCATGATTCCGGCCTTCGACTCACCCGAGGGCATCGCGTTGGGCGACCGTATCGCCGATTACGTCATGGCGAACAAAGACCTCTTCCAGGTCGAATACATCATCTGGCGTCAGCAGTACCGTCCCGCATCCGGCGAAGGCAACCTGATGGAGGACCGGGGATCTCCCACCCAGAACCATTTCGATCACGTCCACGTCACCACCATCGGACACGGATACCCCGTGCCCGGCCAGCTCTACGGCCCAGCCCCCGGTGGCGCGGGAGCATCCGCGGCCCCGTCCGGTCCCTGCGCCGGAGTTCCGGCCCCCGGATCGGGCGGAGGGCTACTCAAACCCGGTTCGACACCACCAGAGTTCGAGCCGTGGATCGTCAAGGCCGCCGCGACGTGCCCACAGGTCAGCGCCCCGATCATCGCCGCACAGATCGAGAACGAGTCCAAGTTCGACGTCGAGGCCCACAACGCCGGTTCCGGGGCGGACGGACCGACTCAGTTCATCCCCGGCACATGGGCCGCGAAGGCGGTCGACGGAGACGGAGACGGCACCAAGGACACCCGCAGCATCCCCGATGCGGTGATGACCCAAGCCGCCTACGACTGCGAGCTCGCGGCGATCGCAGCAGACGGACTCGCATCCGGAGCGCTCACCGGCGACCTGACCGAGCTCTACCTCTCGATGTACAACTGCGGGCCCGGCGCAACGCTCGGCCAGGGCCAGGTCTGTCAGAACGCAGAAACCCTCGCCTACGTCCGCAACATTCCCCAGCGAGCAGCATCCGCCTTCGCCGCCGACACCGCTGTCGCCGCATGAGAACCCACCAGGAGAACCAGGACATGAACTCTCGACGCAATGCCCTCTCGGCCCGCGGACCACTACTGGTCGTCGCCGCCGCCGCTGCCCTGGTACTCACCGGATGCGGGTCGTCCGGTGAGAGCGCCGTCGCGACGTCGACGACGCCAGCAGCGCCAGCACAACAGTGGAACCCCGGCGAGAGCCCGACGACGTCGCAGGCCGCTCCGACGTCGTCTCGCCCGCCGGCGGCATCGTTGCCGCCCGAAGCAGCGGGAGTGGACTTCACCAGTCCCGACGCTGTCGCCCGCGCCGCCCTGACGGTGTGGTTCGGCTGGAACACCAACACCGACACCGGACCGAACGACGCGGCGCAGCGATCGACCCCGCTGCTCACGGATCGTTTCGCCGACTCGATCACCGCCACCTCAGCGGTATCGGGGCCGGGTGGCCAGTGGCTCGAATGGGCCGCAGAGGGCGCGGTGGTCGCCGTCGAAGTCGACCCCTCGACAGCATCGGTACCCGAGGAAACCCCTAGCGAGGCCTACCGGGTCTTCGAGATCACCCAGACCGCCCGCACACCCGACGGCGAAGTCGTCGGCACCCGCAAGGTCGGGGCGAACGTACAGCTGCGCAACGCATCCGGCGACCGGTGGGAGGTCGAGAAGATCTCCGAACGCTGACTCGCCTCGCCCCTGTTCACCACCCGCTTTTCACCGCCCGAGAAAAGGACACGCCATGACCACATCCGCCGCCACCGAATGGGAAGCCGCAGCCGCAGCCGTACGCGGGGCCGCCGAAGATCTGCGCACCAGCGACTCCGCTGCGCTGCGGGCGTGGGCGAAGACGAACGACCTTCTCTCACGAACGATGTGGCCGAAAGTCAAACGAGAACTGCTCAAGCAACTCGACCTCGACTACGACAGTTTGCGGAACCGCGAAGCCATCGAACGCAGAGACGCCATAGCCGCATCGGCCGCATCGGCACCGCTGGTCGAACTGTTCGCAGCAGGTGACGAACGCGGCAGCTTCGCCGTTGTCGGTCCCGTCGACGACGCCGCCTGGTACGGAACGTTTCACCGCAACGACGCGGTGTTCAAGAAAGGTAACCAGGACTCCGCCGACGACTCGGCCGCCGGTAAGGCCATCTTCCTGGCCGGCAAAGCACGCGAGGAGGCAGACGTCCCGGCGGTGCGACTGTTGCTGCACATCAGCAACCCGAACATCGACGGGACCGCTCTGGCCGGCGTCGCCGCCAAACACGGGGTGTCCCTCGACCTCGACATCACCGACGACAACCCCGCCGCACAGTGGTGCGAGGAGCCCGGTTTTCAAGCGTGGCAGGCGATTCGGCTCTCCGATCTGTTCGTCGATGACGACGAGACCGGCGACCAGGCACCTGACGACCAATGACAGAGCGCGATGACGACCCCGGAAACACCTCTTCCCCGAAAGGAACTCCGATGAGTACTCCTGACCCCTACAGCGAGCCTCGCGACAACTACGACGCGGAAAAGACCGTCGACCTTCGCAGGCAACGACTGCGCCGCCAAAGCCCTCCCGAACCAGGCCCAGCCCCCATCGATGACGGCGCTCCCTCCGTCGACGACGACAACCAGAACGACAACTTGTTCGCCGACCCCTACGAAGTGGGCCAGGATGCGCTGGCAGCGAACGAAGAGCCACTGACCGCTGTGCCGGCGGAGTACGTGGGTCGCGGTTTCGATGCCGGCTACACCGACACCGACTCCAGCCCCGCCGAATGGGGACTACGGGGGCGAATCAATGCCGCCCTCGGACTCAAGAGAGCGCCGGTACCGGACTCCGCGGAGGACCGGTTCCGCCAATCCGTGCGCCGCGTACAGCAGCCCCTACCCGGCTGCATGGTCGTCTCGGTGGTCAGCCTCAAAGGTGACGCGGGCAAGACCTCCACCACCACAGCCCTGTCGAACACCTTCGGTCTGCATCGCGGCCGCGGAGTGGTCGCGTGGGACGCAAACGAGTCGACCGGCACCCTCGGCCACCGCGCCGAACGCACCACCGACCCAGAGCTCGGCCCGTGGGACATCCTGGAGAACGCGCACGCTCTCGCCTCCTCCGATGCGGTCTCAGGAGCACTGGGGCACTACCTACGCCTGCAGCCCACGCACGATGAAGTTCTCGCGGCCGACGGATCCACCAGCCGAGAGCGCGGTATCGGTTGGGACGAATGCGCAGCATTGATGGCTGTCCTGCGTCGGCACCGGGACCTGATCTTCATCGACACCGGAAACAATGCGCTAGCCAGCAATTGGCAATGGGCAGTGCAACACTCGGACTTGTTGGTGATCCCGCTACCGCTTCGCCGCGACATGGCCATTCAGGCCTTGGCCATGCTCGACGGGATCGCAGCACGAGGTTACGAGCACCTCGTGCGCAGCGCGGTAGTGCTGACGGTCCTGACACCGGGTTCGGACCCCGCACTCGAGGACGCCATCGTCGCCGAGTTCGGGCAATTGGGTGTCACCACCATCATGCGGGTGCCGTACGAACCGGTGTTCGCCAGCGGCCAGCGCATCAAGTACCGCGAGCTGGCCCCGGCGACGGTCGAGGCGTACACCAACGTAGCGGCCGAGATCGCGGACGCGTTGGCCACAGCGGCCTACGAACGTACCGCTCAATACGCCGATACCTATGCACCGCAGGACCTCGCACGTCCATCGCAGGCAGCGCGGCGACCGGACCGACGCCCGCCGGTGGCCCCACCGAGAGGGTGGGAAGACGACGCACCGGACAACCAATACCCCCCTCGACTTCCACAGGAACCACACGAGCAGTGGCGACCTCGGGCGGTACAACCCCGATCCGGCCGCCCGGGCTGAGCACTCCGCCATCGTAATTCGACCCCCATACGAAAGGACCCACCTCATGACCGAATCCACCCCCTCGACACCACCACCGCGGCCAGCTCTGCGGAGAGCGGCGACGACCGCCGCTGTCACCGTGGGCACGCTCGGGTTGGCGATCGTGCTCGCAGCACCCGCCGCCGCGCAGACCGGGAACCCTCTCGAAGGAATCACGCCGTCGCTGACCTTCCTCGGCCCTGCGTTCAACAACGTCTGGGCTCGTGTCATCGCCTCGATCTGGGCGGTCCTGCTCGGCGCTACCGCAGTGAAACTGATGGTCGCGATCTACAAGATGCGTGCCGCCAAAGCAGGTGGCTACGCAGCGGAGATGACCGACGCGATGGGCGAGGCGAAAGTGTCCGGGATAGCCTTCGCTTCCTTGTCTGCGGTGACTGTGATCATCGGCGCGATCATCTTCGTCACCAGTCAGGGTTGATCACCACCGGCATAGGGCCAATACCCCTTGCTACCAATGCATTCCATACAAGAGAGAAGAATTGACATGGCACGAGATTTCTCCGCCGTCGGCACCAGCAGCGGCACCACCAGAGCCACAGGATCGACGTCCGGATCCTCCGGATCGGGACTGTTCGGTCTACCGAAGTGGGTTCTGGCGTTGATCGCTGTCTGCGTCGCGCTGGTTCTCGCCTTCGTCGTGAGCCTGATGGTCTCCGGTGGCGACGACGCAGACGGTAACGGGTCGTCGGATGCGATTCGCGCAGCGCACGGACCGACAACCACCATCGACGGCATCCCAGCCGGCTACACCCGCGATCAGGAGGGGGCGCAGACCGCGGCCGTGAACTTCATCCAGGCCAACGGTCAGACCTACGCGGGTCGGATCGACGCTCAGAAGTTGCAGGAAGTGGCGGTGTCGTCCACGCCGACCCCAGCTCTGACCGAGGTCATCGAGATCTCCAGTAACCGGGAAGAGACAGGCGGCACCGTCAACAATGTCCCGTTGATCGTCACGGTCACCGATTTCACAGAAGACAAGGCGACGGTGTCGGTATGGGGCATGGGAGTGGGCCAGACACCGGTCAGTGAGGGGAGTGACAAGGTCGGAATTCTGACTGTCTACTCCACCAGCACCGTGACTCTGTCCTGGGAAAACGACGACTGGAAGGCGCAGGACTGGAAGTTCCAGACTGGCCCGTCAGCTGACCAGGCTCAGTTCCCCGCCGATGACTCCCCGCTGTCCAAGCCGGGTGCGAACGGTTTCTACACCTTCTACGTGAACTGATGAGGGGCTGGCCTTCGATGTGGCGAAAGATTCTGTTGACGATCGCAGTGGTGGTCATCGCGGCCGCGGGGCTCGCGTGGCCCGCGGCTGCAGAACCTACCGCTGTACCGGCTCCAGGTCCCGGTGGCCCACCTGCCACGACGTCGGCCAAGAAGCTACCCGAGACGTTTCCTGCGGATCTGCGCAAGTACATCGCCGGCACCGATGAGTTCAAAGCAGCGCCGTGGTTCACCGGCCCTTGCAAGGACAAGGGCGGCGATATGGGCCAGTACGTGGGTGCAGTGATGAACGAGGAAGGCCGCTTGCTGTATTGGACGGCCAGCGAGAACGACCGGCTCACGCGGTGGGCGGCAGAAGTGTCGTTCAAGAAAAACCCCGTCCTGATCGGCGTTCTCGTCGACGCCGGTGCCGTCGGTACCGCCGCGACCGGGATCGATCTGGGAGTCGAGCAGAACCGTACGGCTGCTCTGTCGATCACCGACGAGTCAATTCTCGAAGCGTTCTACCCGCCGGTCTACCCGGCGGGTGACTCGTCGATGCAGCCGCCGGCACCGACCTGCAGCGAAGACCTTGCGCGGTGGACGACAAAGACCTCGAGCACCTGGGGCTTCGACTGGGCCTCGACTCCCGATGCGGCGTCGCTCGCCGAGATGAAAGCCCAGCCGAACGCCGACCAGGTTCCCGACCAGGCCTGGACCGACGCCTGCGCCGAGGGTGTGCCGGGCTCGTTGTGCATGCACGCGATGTACGTCAACTGCGACAAATCCACACCTGGACAAGATCAAATCACGTGCGGTCAATGGAATGTCCGCATCGGAAAGTTGTTCGGCGGCACCATGAACTGGATCGACCAAAACACCGGGTTCAGTGACCGCCTCAGCGAGACCCTCGAATCGGCGTTCAACGCAACCCCGCAGTACAAGGTCGGGAAAATGTACGTCAACGGTTTCTCTTGGGTCTGGGACAACACAGTCGGCACCATCTCCGGCATCGTCGACTTCGTCAAGGACCCCTCCGACGTCATCGACTCGTGGGCGAACAAGCTCAAGAGTTCCGCGATAGCCATCACCACATCGGTGCTGCACGGACTTGCCGGGATCGGAGAGTTCGACCCCGGACAGCCGGAATTCGTTGCTGTGTACGCGATGTCGACCGGTCTGGGCATTCTGGTGCTCGTCTTGATGACGATGCTCGCCATCCACAAATCATCGGATGGGAGCAGACCCGGAACCGAGTTGGCCAAGGATCTGTTCGGCTACGCCCCGGCCGGAATCATGATGATGCTCTTCGCTCCATCGATGGCACAGCTGATCATCTCCTTGGCCCACGAATTGTCGGTGTCGCTGATCGCGGTCCTCGGCACCACCACCGACGAGGTGATCGACAACGTCTCTTCCGTTCTAGGCCCGCTGACCGATGCCACACTCGTCGGTGGGGCGATCGCGGCGATCGCCGGGTTCCTGCTGCTGTTCCTCGGTGCGCTGGCGATGTTCTTCGGGTTCCTCATGCACGCTGCAGCACTTCCGGTGCTGGCGGTGGTGTGCGGTATCGCCTTCGGTATGTGGGTCCACCCGACGTGGCGGAAGAAAGCGCTGCGGCCGGTGATGATGTTCCTGGGCATCGTGTTGTCCAAGCCGCTGATGTTCGTCATCCTGGCCGCGATCTTCTCGGTGATCAACGTCGCCGCCGCGGGGGCGGTCGCCGACGACGGCGAGCTCGAATCGTTGGGTGATCTCGGTCTGATCGCCGTGTGCTTCGTGATGATCGGGTTGGCCCCGTTCGCGTTGCTCAAGTACTCCCCGATCCTGCCGACGTCCGCGGACTCCGCCGATTTCGGGTCGAGCGGATCTGCCACCGGTCAGGCAATCGGGTCGAGCGCCGGGATGTACCAGCAGCGAGCAGGCGGCGGAAGCAGTGTCGCCTCGAAGAACGCCGGAGCAGCAGGGGCACCGGGCAGAGATTCGGGCGGTACGTCCGGCAGCGACGGATCACACGGTTCAGGAGGGACCGGGTCCGGTCGCGGATCCTCGGCGTCGTCGACGCACGCCGGCCAAGGCGGTCAGAC
This sequence comes from Rhodococcus sp. KRD175, assembly GCF_017168275.1. Classification (NCBI taxonomy): domain Bacteria; kingdom Bacillati; phylum Actinomycetota; class Actinomycetes; order Mycobacteriales; family Nocardiaceae; genus Rhodococcus; species Rhodococcus sp. KRD175. The sequence continues at coordinate 132,197 of NZ_JABFAQ010000003.1, read as the reverse complement.
CGCGTCGCGGTCCGGAGGGATCAGCAGCGGCCGCGGCGGGGGCGGCGGGCACGGCGGCGCGAAGGCCGGCGGATCGGAATCGAAATTGCTCGCGGCCGCGGGAAAGACCGCGGGCGCGGCGGCAGGAGCGGCCACTGTCGTTGCACCGATCGCGCTCTCGGCGGCAGGCGCTGCGATGAACAAGGCCGGCTCGGCCGCACAGAGCGCCCCCGAGCACGCAGACAGCGACAACTGATGACCTATCGCGACGACAAGGACCGCAGATGAGTGAGCAACGCACCGCAGTACTGGGCCGCCAGCTCGCCCGCAAGGGCATCCTTCCGTTTCCCGAACCGGTGGTGATGGCATGGACGGCAACGCTGATTCTGGCGTTGTTCCTGGTCTTCGTCGTCGGCCAGAGTCTGTGGACGTTGGCGATCGACGTGGTCCTGATCGTCGCGGTCCTGTGCGCGACACTCGATTTCGGGCTCCGCGAGTCCTACGCGGCACGCAAGGTCAAGACCATTCGCAACCGTCGACGCCGCAAAGCCGGTGAACACGTGTGGGTCTCGCCCACCGACCCGCGATACGGCAACCCCGATCATGACCCAGGGTGGACGATCCCGGTTCCGCTCTACCGCGCCGAACCGGTCGATCTGACGGGAACCGGACTCGACGACATGTTCATCGTCGAACACCGCACCCCGGGCGACAACAACTACTACTCGGTGCTCATCGCCATGCAAGGCCTCGCCGAAGGCCTGCGCGGGGACGCCGCGTGGGCAGTGACCTCGTCCGCGTTCGGGCGAGTTCTCGCCGGTTTCGCCAAACGCTCGTCGTTCATCCGCGGTCTGGAGCTGCTGCACCGCAGTGTCCCGGCCGACATGGTGCCGCACGAGAACTGGGTGAGCGACCAGATCGCGGCCGGTGACCCCGACCTGGCCCTGATTCCCGCAGTCCGCTCCTACGGGCAACTCATCGACTGCATGAGCCCCTACTCGGAGGAACACCGGTCCTACGCAGTACTGATCTTCCCGAAGTCGACCACGTTCCTCACCGAAGCCGGCCGGATCGCACGCCGTAAGGACGCCGCGCTGGTCGGCGGGATCGCACAGGTCATCCGCGACGAGACCGCGCGGGCCGTCAGCGCTCTGGAGCGCGCGGGAATGGGCCGGGTGGAGGTCTACGGCGAACAGCGCGCGTGCGCGGTTCTACGGGCGTTCCAGGACCCCAGCTACCCCCTCGACGCGCACAAGGGCGTGCGGTGGGAGAACTGCTGGCCCTCCTACATCGGGCGCGATGACTCGGTGGAGATCGCCGGCCAATGGCACACCCGCGTCGGAGTCATCCCCCCGTCCTCGATCGAACCTGTCGAACTCGGCCCGCTGTGGCTGGCGACACTGCTCACCGGTGTCGAACCCGACGCCGGCGACGACGAAATCCCCGCCGCACCCACGATCCGGACCGTGATCGCACGAATGGACTTCGTCGACGCCCCCAAGGCCCGCGAGGCCGCGAAGAAGGACGTCACCCAGGACGAAGCCAAGCAGATCGCGGAGGAGCGCAAAGGCAAGACCACCGACGGCACCTCTGAGGTTGAGCTCAGTGAATCCGGACGTCGCCGCGCAGACCTCAAGCCCGGCAGTCAGCACCACGGCATGATCTACACCCTCGCAGTGTCGGTGACCGGCCGCGACGAAGACGACGCATTGCGCGCCTGCACCCGCGTCGCACAAGCAGCCGACGACAGCGGCATCGGAGAGATCGAGTGGCAGGACAACCGCCACGACGTCGCCGCGTTCGTCACCCTGCCCCTCGGCCGCGGACTCGCAGCCACCAAATGGACCCGCGTCCGCTGAGCCGGACCCAGAGACGATCGAGGCGAGAGAGAAATGACCAGCACTCAACACAAGACGGACCGGCGGCGTGGTCATGCCGCCAGCCCTCGCAAGCGGCGACTGTTCCACCTGACACTGCGCGCCAAACGCACCGCAGTGGACCTGCAAGCGCAAGCCGACACCGCTGCTGCGCTCGGCGCAGCCGAAGCGGCCGGGTTGATCACCGCCCGCCGGCACCCACCGACCCGGAAGAAGTGGCTCGACCGGTGGGGCTGGTACGAACTGCGCACCGAAGGTGCCTGGACCTCCACCCGACAAGGTGAGGCGCTGAACTTGGCGACGATGCGCCGCTCCGTGCGTCACGAGGGCCTGCTGACGGGACTGAACAAGATCAGCCAGTCCGGAGTGATCACCGACCCGTTCGCCCTCTACGGCTCGGAGATCGAGAACATCAACATCGCCATCATCGGCGACATCGGCAAGGCGAAGTCCTCGCTGATCAAAACCGCGATGTGTGTTCGCCAGCTCGCCCTCCCGAATCGACAGGTCGTAGTCATCGACAAGAAGCGCCAGGGCAGCAAGGGAGGCGAGTACAGCGGCATCGCCGACGCAATGGGCGCTCAATCCATCCGATTCCGCACCGGGACAACAGGAATGCGCATCAACCTGCTCGACCCCGCAATCGCCACCGGAGTCGAGCGCACCGACGGTGTCGCACCGGCCGGCCAGGAAGCGCTCGTCGGCGCGGTCATCGAGGACACCATGGGTCGCACGCTCATCGAGACCGAGAAAGCGGCCCTCGGGTTGGCTCTGCAGGTGGTCAACGCTCGCGCCGCGCACGAGGACCGTGAACCGATCCTGATGGAGCTCGCCGAAGAGCTGCTGGGCCCTACGGAGGGCGCGGGAGCGACGTTCGGTCAACTGTGGTCGGAGGAATCGCGCCGGTGGGGTCTCAATCCCGGTCTGGCACTACGCGAACTCTGCCTGGGCGACCTCAAAGGGCTCGTCGACGGCGCAACCTCACCGGAGGTCCGCCAAGCACTCGACCATCCGTTCGTGCACTTCGACGTGTCCGCGCTGCCGAACAAGGGACCGGCGTTGCGCGTGATCATGACAGTGATCAACACCTGGCTCGCGAACGTGCTCGCCTCCCGCTCTGCCCGGCACATGCAGACCCTGCTCCTCGTCGAGGAAGGCTGGCACGTCGCCGACGGCTCGACCGGAAAAGTGTTCCGCGAGAACATGAAACTCTCTCGCGGACTCGGCCTGTCGACCGTGTCAGCGTTCCACCACATCTCCGACCTACCGGTCGAGTCCCCGGCGCGAGCGTTGATGAAAGAAGCCGGGATCGTGTTCCTCTACGGGCAGGACCGAGTCGAGGACGCCGAAGAAACCGCCCGCATGTATCACCTTCCCCCCGGGTCGACCGAGATCATCATGTCCCTCGCCAAGGGCCACTGCCTGGTCAAGTACGGCAACGCCGATCCGATCCTGATGGAGCACGTGCGCTCGGATCTGGAGATCGAACTCACCGACACCGACGAAGTGATCAAGGGAGCAGCCGCATGATCGATCGAACTGTCATCGAACCTCTTGGCGACCGGGCGCTGGACTGCGTGTGCGGTCCGGTATCGGATTGGGAGTGGCTCGCCTCGCTGGTGCACGGGTGGCCCTTGATGTTCACGGCCGTCGCAGCGGCCGCGTTCGTCGTTCTGCTCGTCCTCCTCGTGGTCCCCGCGATCGAACGACACCGCGGTGACGTCGATACCCATGCCTCACTGACTGTTTCGGAACGGACGTCGTGATGACTCTGCACTCACCGACGTTGGTCGGACTGGACTTCACTGCCCTCAATGGGTCGGGCAGCACAGCATCGCGTCGACTGTTTCGCTCCCGTCAGGCCGCAGCAGCGTTCGCTCTGACACAAGCCGCTGCATGCGGCGACGCGCTGTTCTCGCTCGACTTCTCCTCCTTCGCGGTCTCCTCGGCCGATGCGAACACGTTCCGGTCGATCGACGAGGTGTCGGTGACGGGGTCGGTGGCCGAGTTGGCTTGTGCCCTGGCTTCGCTCGCCGACTACGAGATCGGTGTCCGCCGCGCACAGTTCCCTCTGCCCGCGGCCCTGTCGGCGGAGATCTCCACGCTGGCGGCTGCCGTGGCGTCGCCGGTCCATCCCTCGCGGGAGAACGACGCCGGGGCGGTGGAGGTGCAGGTATGCACGATGCGACCGGTTCCCCTGCCGGACGCGCGTTCACTGGTGGGCATCTACGCCGCTGAGGACGCCGAGCGGGTTGCGGGTGTACTTGCATACCGTCTCGGCGGCGACATCTCGCCGGCACCATCACAGGGCCGCATACAGATCCACCACCCCGCCGATCTCGGCGACAGCGACCGCGACGCGATCGAGCGGTACACCCGGATCACCGAGCTCCGCGCCAACATCACCGCTCTCGACGCGCTGCGGGACGCCGAGACGACTGCTCGCCTCACCGACGAGCTGGACGCGCTGAACGGGGCCACAGTGCAGCGCCGAACGACACCGTCGGCCGCCCTGATCTCCGGCACCGATCTGATCCGCAGATACCTCAACACACCACCCACACTGCTCGACACCACGAAGGACTGACCGTCATGGCCACACCCGAACCTCGCCCCACCCCGCCGGTTCTGCCATACGGCACCGGCCCCGCTGTCGGATTCGTCGCCGGCGCACTCGCCTCTGTGGTCGGCGGCGGCTACCTGTCCGGTCTCGTCGCCGGCACCGGCCCCGCACTGCCAGCCGGCATCTACGGGGTGATCCCGGTGGTGGCAGGCCTGTTCACCAACCCCTCCGCCCCGGCGTCGGCGTGGCCGGTAGGTGCGCAGCCGGGCGGCCCGGTCCTGACGTGGCTGTGCATCGGCGTCCTCGCATCCGCGTGCATCCTGCTCGGAGCGGTCGTGTCGGCGAAGAACATGGCCCGCAAAGCAGCTCGGCGGGTGCGTGCGAACGGCTTCGCCGACCGTGACGCGCTCGCAACGGTCGGGATCGACGAGAAGAGCGCGGTGAAGAAAGCCAAGGCCACCCGGCTCTCCCTCTCCGACGTCCCGGTCCGCCGGATCGAGGCAGCAGCGGAGACCACCCGCATCGGCACGCTGTACGACGACAAGAAACAAGGGGTGTTTCTGCAGTACCGAGACGGCGTGCTGGTCGAAGGCCCCACCGGATCCGGTAAGACCTGGCGCATGTTCTACAAAGCGGTCGTCGAGGCGATCGGGGCGGTGGTGGCCACCTCGACCCGCGGTGACCTTCTGCGCGCGACGTGGGCCGAGCGCGCGGCTGTGGGCAGGGTCGAGGTGTTCGATCCGGACGGACTGACGGTGTATCCGAACAAGATGCAGTGGTCGATCCTGGACGGCTGCGACGACCCCGAGGTGGCAATGCGCCGCGCCGCGGCGTTGGTGCAGGCCATGCCGATGGACGGCACCTCGAATTCGAGCTACTGGAACGGTAAAGCCGCCATGCTCATGCGCGGATATCTCTATGCCGCAGCGGTATTAGACAAGGATCTGGTCACACTGCGGGTCTGGGCTGCCTCGCGCAACGTCAAGCCGGTGCACGAGGTTCTGTCGAGGGATCTACCGGATTGGGACGCCGACCTGAGTCAGGCGCTGGAATCGAAAGCCGATTCCTCCGACGACATGATCGGTGCCTGCACACGCCTGCTCGAGCCGTTGGCGTCGCCGAAGCTGATGCGCTCGCTCAATGTCCCGCTCAGCGAATCGGCGGATCTGCGTTTTTTGATCACCGAAGGCCGCAACACCGTCTATCTCATTTCCGAGGGTGGCAGTGCGTCGGCGGCCGCGATGACGACCGTGCTGTCGGCCGAGCTCTATCACGTGGCGAAGACGCACGGCCTGACCCAGCCCGACGACAAGATCGACCCACCTCTACGGATGGTGCTCGACGAGATGAACAACGTCGCTGCGATCCCGAACATGCCCTCGCTCATCACCGACTCCGGTGGCCGCGGAATCCAGATCTGGGCCGGGGTGCATTCCCGCCTGCAGAACGAACAGCGATGGGGCCACGTCGCCGGGCAGCTGCTGTCCAACGACTCCCCGACTCGCCTGTATCTGACCGGTCTCGGCGACGCCGACGAGCTGGCGACGATCTCGAAGGGCCTGGGAATGCGTGACGAATACATGAGCGCATCCCGGATGGCCGGGCCGCGGTCGGTCCCGGTGATGGCCGGCAGCGACATCGCCCGGATGCCCGCCGATCAAGCCCTACTGCGCTACCGGGAGGCCAAACCGATCAAGCTGCACGTTCCCTCCGTCTGGGACGTTCCCGTGCTCGCCGCCCGAGTGAAGGCCAATCAGAAGGCGTTCGACGAGTACTGCGCTACCGCGCACCAGGAGAACTGACGTCATGGCACTCCCGGCGTATACCCCAGGCTCGATCGACTGGCCGTACCTCGACAAGGACAGCGCCGCCCGACTGTGGGTAGAGCTCGGTACCTGGGTGGAATGGCTACGCGACCGCTACGAGCTCGGCCGCACCATTCCCCCGTGCTGGTTCAAACACGGCCCAGTGGTCGAAGAGCTGACCGCAGCGATGTTCGCCCGCCGTGAGGCGTACCAACAGGGCAAGAACGCCTATCACGGTGGGCCAGCAGCGTGGCACTACCAAGTTCTCTGGCCGATGGTGCACAGGATGAAGTCGATCACCGACTTCGAGCAGTGCACTCCCCACGCGTGCGGGTTCACCCCGCCGACGCCGGCCGTCGCCGGCGACTTCGCCGAATTCATCGCCACCGACATCGACGAGCGCGACGACGCACCGATCGAGCCGACCCCGGACGCCGATGCCCCCGCCGCGACCCCATCGGAACTGACGATGGAGCAGGTCATCGACCTGATCGACACCGACCGTGCTGTCGCAGAAGATCCCGCCGACGATTTCACCGCCGTCATCATCGACGACGCACGGTGGGAGTACGACGAAGCCACTGAGACCTACAAACCTGCCCCTTGAGATCGATTCCGGAACAAGGGGTGTCGAGTCGCGGTCCGGCGGACGTCCGGACTGGCACTGGTCTCTCATCCCACAGCGTCAAGGCCGTACAACGTAAAGTCTCTGCGATGCCCCTGCTATCGAAGTCACTCGGCGAATCGGTGACACTCGAAGATATAACCATCAGGACATTCACATTCAACGTCGTTGGCACCCGTCCCATTCGGCGGTTCTCCTACCGAACCATCGAGCACATCACAATCCCCGCCGACGCCTTGTACACAAATTCCTGGGTATCCGTGCCGCCTGGAAAATTTCACCCAGGGAGCACCTTCACCACCGAATATGCACATGGCGCTGGCCCCGGACCTGTTCTCTTGGAAGTCCGGTACACCATCTCGGCACTGCTACCGTTCTGGTTCCTCTCCCAACAGTTCGTGCTGCGCTAGAACTAGACCCAACGTTCTTCCCTGGCTTGCACACCGAACGAGCCCCACCACACTGAGTGTGGTGGGGCTCGCCGGCGAACTGGGACGACTAGCAGAGCTGCTTGTTACCGGTGTCCATCAGACCGATGCCGTTGGCGTTGCCGATCTTCACGCGGAAGGTCACACACGCACTGCCCGGGGCGTACACCATCGGCGTCCAGTAGCTGTTCGGGCTGTTGCCGTACGAGGGCGACCACTGCCAACCCGAAGCCTGCGAGGCAATACCGGCTTCGCTCTGCCGACCGGCGGCACCCGTGACGCGGACCCAATTCGTACCGCAACTGGGGCTGTAGCGGACCTCGACTGTGCCCGATCCGAAATATGTGTTCTGCCAGATCGTCTGAGCACCGTTCGCGCACCCGGTCGAGAGCGGATCTCCGCTCGGGGCTGCCTGCGCCGTACCAGCCGCGCCGACGGTCAGGGCTCCGGCTGCAGCTCCTGCCATGGCCAGGGCTGCGATGTTCCTCTTGAGCTTCACTGGACTCTCCTCATCCCGAGAACACTGTCGGTAAAAGGTTTTTCACCGTTTCCGATCCCGTGGGACAAGACTGCACCCGCACATATTTATGACGCACCCGCTAAATTAATGCGTCGCTTCGCGCACTCGCGCGATGCCAGGGGGGAGCACCGTCATGGACGAGGGTAAGAGCAGGCGTGGGCGGGGTCGGCCACCGAAGAAGCTCGATCCACCCACCGATGCGCTCGGACGCTTCGCGAATCACGTGCGATCGGGACGTGCGATCGCGGGCTTGAAGCAGACCGAGCTCGCGGAGCGGTTGGGGTGTACACCAGGAACCCTCAGCCAGATCGAACGCGGCATCCTGCGTCCGAGCCCCGCGTTGGCCACGGCTCTCGATCAGGCTCTCGGCTGGAATGGCTTGCTGCTGTCTCTGTTTCGTGATGCCCAGGAGGAAAAGGACCGGAAGACCGCTGACCGCATCGGCCGCTCCCACGACCCGAAGACTGGAGCGCTGTCGACCGAACCGACGCCCGCGGATCTGCACCTCGAGCCCGGGGATGTGTCTGTGTGGGTCGCCGACATCACGATTCCGGACGGGACACTGATGGCTCCCGGCGAACGTTTCACGAAGATCTGGCGCGTCCGCAACGGTGGATCGGTCCACTGGAAGGGCCGCTACATCAAGCGGATGGGCCCTCTCGGTGGTTCCAGCCAGGTCGCGACCCCCAGTCTCACGCCGATCCCGGATACGGCACCCGGTGAACTCTGCGACATCGCAGTGGAATGCAAAGCCCATGTACTGCCCGGGAGCTCGCAAGCCAATTTCAAGATGAGTGACGCGCACGGTCGCCTGTACTACCCGAACACCACCCCTGAAGGCGTCCTGTTGGCCATCACAGTCGTGGAGGGACTGACGCCCCGCTCGGCCGCCGATGGGACACGCGATGTTCGGGGACTGTGAGACCGCCCATTGCACCGTTCGAACTAACTCGACCCGCCACAGCGTCACGGGTCGAGTTCGTTCAGGGTCACACAACTACGGCTAATTGCCACCATCCAGAAACGCGAGCATCTCACCATCCAGGGCGTTGTCCACCATTCCTCGAAGTTGGAAAGATGGACTACTTTGCTGCGATCTTTTGGAGCTGCTTCGGAAGGTACGGGAAGTACTCATTTGCATCGTCGTAGCGGTCGTGCACGTCCTCGTCGTCGAATCGTGGCCGCGCTTCCTCGTAGTAAGGCGTTTGGACCCGACGTACGAGGTCTACGAACCCGTCGAAGTCGGCGATCCGGGAAGCACCACCGCCCTTGAGGGGGCCAGCGGACAAGAATGCGAGGAGATGGGCCAGCCCCTCCGCGCCGAGGAAACTCGTCAGCTCCACGTTGAACATGTATCCAGCCGGGTCACAGTCGCCTTTGTGCACAATCAACCATCCGAACGGATGCCGATCGCGGTCATACCGCGCCACGACCAACGCCTTGGCCGGCTCGACGATTGCGTCCCCGCAACTGTCGCATTTCCAGTTGGTGAGAGGTTCGCTCATGACCACACTTTGCCACATACGCATACCCTCTATCAGTCGGTCGTGACGCTGCGAAGTCCACCAAAGCGGTCCCCCGGCTGCTTGGCGAGCCGAGCATTGCCGTCGCCTCAGCTCGACGAAGCAAGTTGTTTCCGCCACCTGGAGACCGGCAGCGCGCTGGAGGCACTCTCAGGTGGCAGCGATCAATGTTGACGTCGACCTCGGCAACGCCACCAGCAATCTGCCCGATGGGTCGGTGCTTCCGGGTTGAATAGGCACTAGTACTCGAATTCCCCGACGCCTTCCAGCATATTCGGGGTGAAGTGAAGGAGGAACCGTTGCCCGAGAGTCGACACCGCTACCTGTACGAGCGACTCGGCGACAACGACTTCCAGCAGCTTGTCAGCGCTCTGCTTGCAAGTCAGTTCCCCGACTACCTCCCCATGGCGCTCCGTCAATCCGACGGCGGCATCGACGGTCTTCGCAACATCGACCCCAATACGTTACTGATATATCAGGTTAAGTGGTCCGCCAGCGGCACGAACAAGAACCCGGTGACCTGGCTGGGCGGCGTCGTGAGGGAAGAGCTAAACAACCTACGGCGTCTCGCGGGAAAAGGCGTACGCAACTACGTTCTGGTGACCAACGTACCGAGCACCGCCAAGCCTGAGACCGGAACTTTCGCCCGGCTCGAGGAGATCCTGAAGGGGTACGCGAAGGACCTTGGCTTTGACCAGCTGACATGCATCTGGCGTGAAGCGCTCAACCCTTGGGTTGACAATGCCCCCGACTCGACCAAGTGGGCGTACGCCGACATGCTCGCCGGATGGGATCTCATCCGGTACTTGATCACTGAACAGGCTGACACAACCAAGAACAAGGCTGATCGCAAGTTGATCCGAAAGGTTGCTGCGGCCCAGTGGGACGACGACCAGCGAGTCAAGTTCAGTCAGGCCGACGTGGACCGCGAAAGGGTGATTGACCTTTTCGTCGATGTCACCGCCGACCGCATCCACTCCCCGGCCAGCATTGAATCGCGGTCACGCTCGACCATCATCCTCGGAGGGGCGGCCGCTCACCTACTGCGCGCACCTACACCCTTCACGCTGGTCCGCGGCGCTCCAGGTCAGGGCAAATCGACCCTCAGTCAATACATCTGCCAGGTGCACCGCAGCGCGTTCATGCCGGAGTCGGAGCGGCCAGAAACGCTGACTCCGTTGGAGAATCCCCGGTTCCCAATCCGGTTGGACTTGAGCGACTATGCACTTTGGCTTTCCGGCAAGGACGTATGGGACCACTCCGACACGCGCAAGCAGTCGAAGGCAAAGTCCCGCAAGGGCGAGCAGGCAACGATCGAGTGTTTCCTCGCCGATCTGATGACGCACGAGAGTGGCGGCATCACGGCCACTGCAGCAACAGTTCAGGACATCTTCGAACGGGTTCCCAGCCTCGTTGTACTCGACGGACTGGACGAGGTCGGTAGCGCCGGCGTCCGCCGCACGGTGGTCAAAGAGATCAACTTGTTCGCTGGCAGAGCGAGGACCTACACGGAGCCGCTCAAAGTAGTCGTCACCACGCGGCCCAGTGCCGGTGAGCTCCCGGAGCCGTCGTCGGACATGTTCGAGATCATCACGCTCAACCAACTCACAAGTGAGCAGAGGGCAGATTACCTGCGTAAATGGTGTGCGGTCCGGGGCATAAAAAGTAGGGACGGTCGCACGCTGCGGAAGAGCTTTCAGGAAAAGAGCCGCGAGCCGTACATCCACGAACTTGCCGGCAACCCAATGCAGTTGACAATCCTGTTGGACCTCCTCCACCAACAGGGGGCTGCCACTCCGACACAGCGAACCGACCTCTACGACAAGTACGTCGAGCTTCTCCTTGCCCGAGAGGCCAATAAGCACCCCAAGGCCGTCCGAGACCACAAGGAGGAACTTCTAGAGATCATCCCATTCCTGGGGTGGTACCTGCATGCCCACACCGAAGAGTCGCAAATCAACGGTCGCATGAGCATCGACGAGCTAAAGGCCGCGATGTTTCATTTCCAACGCACGTACGGAAACCGCGAGTCCATCGTCGATCAACTCTTCGAAGGCGCAAGCGACCGCCTGTGGGCGCTGACCAGCAAAGTGGACGGCACCTATGAGTTCGAAGTGCTCTCGCTGCGCGAATACTTCGCTGCACGTTTTTTGTATCGGAACGCGGGCGAAGACAACGCAGACTTCGACAGCACGGCAGTTCTCCGAGAGTTGCTGCGGCGCCCATACTGGCTCAACACTGCGAGGTTCTATGGAGGCAACGCAAAAGGTAGCGACGTCTACACGCTGACCGCCGGGATCGAGCAGGAACTTTCGCAGACCTCGACCCCTGCGTCGTACCTCGCCGCTTGGGCACTGCTCACCGATGGCGTCTTCCTGCGCCGCCCACGAGAGGCCCGCAAGGTAATGACTGCGCTCTGCGCGGACGCGGGGACCACCATCTTGCTGTCGGCACTCGATCGTCGCGATATCGTCCCGCTCCCGGAATCACCCCATCTCCCCGCAGAAGACGGTTCCGATCCGACCTGGTTGCGCCTGACTGCGCTGATCGAGAAGAACCCGAGTGACAGCGAAAACCCTCAGCGTGTACGCGTTCTGAGGGAACTACTCAACCAACGCAGCGAGTTCACTGCCTGGTGGTATCAGCAGCTCCTCGAAGCGATCGGAACAACCCGACAGAACGCGTGGCTGACGATCGGTGCCTGTTGCGAAGCCGGTGCCGGCGTCACTGCGTCGATCGAAGCGATGGACGTATCCGACGGTGCCGCCGAGCTCTTCCTCAGCACAGGGCTCGTCGCGGAACCCGGAAGCGCGTTCGAGGCGGCGCTGATCACCGCGGTGCTAGACGGTGAGTGCCCCCGTGTCAGCTCAACGCGCTCGATGCCAGCCCAGATCGCGGCAGTCCTGACGCCTGGGGAATATTTGACCAGTTCGAAGGTCGGGTTCAAATCCGGCAACGATAGGGCGAAACGGCGCAGGTCCGAAGCAATCAACCAGCTGAGGAAAGCCCACTCCCCATGGGAGCAAATAGGTAAGACGCGCGCCTTTAAGGCCGGTCACAAAGGAAATACTTTTCCGTGGTCGAACACCGCCACTGCAGTCTTCGAGCATGTCGGTCGTTGCTGGATTGCCTCAGAAATTGCAATCATCGGTGCCGCTTCACCATTCGGGCTCGCGTACAGCAGGCGCGCCGAGGCAACGGCGTTCGGAAGTACGAGTCACCCTTCCGAACTACTCGGTCAAATCGTCGTCCACTCACGCAACGCCGACTGGTGGAGCGAGCAGCTGGAAACCATCGACGAGGGCGACGACCTCGGCCGAGCAGAGTGGACACTGGCTCTGTGGTCCGTCGCCTCGGGCCCCGTCGTATCCGACATGCTGCCAGAACTTACGGAGGTCCTCGGTCAGCTACCGACAGGCCGGCGGCGCACAGTCCTCCGCGCAGCGGAGCAGATTGCACGCTTCGGTTGGCTGCAGAACCGCCCGATCGGCGGCGACACCGAAGATGCTGACTTGGCGGCGCTCAATCGGATCCGGGTGCCGGAAACACTCGCCGACCGACAGGACCGGCTCAAGTACCGCGATCAAACGACGCTGCGTCCACTTCTCAGTGTCGCCCGGGCCAATCGGTGGCTCAAGGTCGACTCGGCAGCCGCCTACCGGTGACCGCGCCTGCACTACCCCTCCAACAAACGCGAGTCGGGCAGAGCATTGCCCAACAGCTGCAATATGCGTTACTATCGCTTCAATCGTTCGGCCCGCACCGTGAAGTCATTCCCGGGAGCGGGCCGGATTTCTTTCTATAGCTACAGTCCCTGCATGAGCCGACCACTGAAGCAATGGTTGTCGATCGATGACCAGATTGCACTCTTGAGCAGCCGCGGGATGTCGATAGCAGACCCTGCGGAAGCCCGGCAATGGCTCTCCGCAGTCGGCTACTACCGACTCAGTGGCTACTGGTACCCGTTCCGCCAGCTGGACGCCTCAGGTGCCACGCCCAGGAGATCTAGCCATTTCGTGCCGGATACGACCTTCCACGAGGTGGTAAAACTCTACGAGTTCGACCGACACCTCAAGACTCAACTTCAAGACGGCTTAGAACGCGTCGAGGTCGCGTTCCGAAGTCAAATTGGCTATCTACTCGGACGATATGGCCCGGTATCTCATGCCACTGCGACCAGTTTCCGTCCAACCTTCGCCCACTCCGATTGGTGGAACACCGCCCAAGGTCGAATACGTCGTGCAAGGAACCGCGATGACTTCGTCGATCACCATTACGTCAATTATGCTGGAACCCTTCCGATTTGGGTTCTGACCGACGTCTTGGACTTCTCCGACCTCTCGAAGCTTTACGCCGGCATGCGAGCCTCCGACCAGAAGTCCATTGCCGACTGGTTCGCCGTAACACTGCCATCGGACGCCTCCAAGAGCCGCCGCCAAAAATGGGCCAAGAATCCGCCTTTGGCCAACTGGCTCGAACACTTGACTGTGGTCCGAAACATCTGCGCACATCACGGACGACTCTGGAACCGTCAGCTCACGCCAATCGGTACGTCCGCTCGCATTCGTCACCTGCCCGTCTTCGCGGATCTCCCTCAGGATCAGGTTCAGATCGAACGTGCATACGGCACGATTTGCGTCGTCTCTCACCTGCTGGACGCGGCTTCTCCGGGCCATTCCTGGCGAACCAAGATAGATACCCTCATCGCCTCTTCGTTCGCCGAATTCACCCACCGTCGCCCGAGCGAAATGGGAATTCCCAACCGCTCCTGAGCAGGTTTGCAAGCGTGAGGCAGTAGAGCGGACGCATGGGTGCTGTCCCGCTGTACCAGCATCGACTGCGCTGATCATCGCCAAAGCCTTGACACGGAGCCTTCGTCTCGCCGCCGTGTCCAATGAGATATTGTCAAGACCTGTGGATGAGCGGTTTTCAGGCGGCCTCCTGGGTGCCTGAGGTGGCGTCGGGTTCGACGAGTTTGCCTTTCTCGAAGGTGGCGCCATCACGGACCAGTTTCACCAGATGTTCTGAGCAAACCGGTTGCTGTTGTGTGCACAACGACCGAAGGATCGGTCAGTTGCGCGCGAGTCCGCCGAGCATCAGGTCTTCGCGTTGGACGGGGAGTCGCTGGGCGATCACCCGTTTGCTGTACATGAACTCGCGCGGGCGACCTATGCAGTCGGCGGCAATGAGCTCACCGGCCTGGAGATAGAAGCAACTGAAATCACTGTCGCGGGTGGGGTCACCGCTGAGAACCACTTCGTCGTATCCAGTGTTGAGGCCGGCGATCTGCAGCTTGAAGTGATACTGATCCGACCAGAACCACGGCAACGCTTCGATTTTTCTGGACTTCCCGCAGGCGGTCGACGCAGCGACTTTGGCCTGCTCTCCTGCGCTCGAGACGGACTCCAACCGTAGTCGACGGCCGTAACGGGCCATGTCGTGGCTCGCGCAGTCCCCCGCCGCCATGATGTCGGGGTCGTTGGTCCGAGTGTGATCGTCGATCACGATGCCGTTGTCGATGACAAGACCCGCATCGGCGGCGAGGTCGGTGTTCGGCTCGACGCCGACACCGACGATGACCAGATCTGCGGGGATCGATTCTCCGCTGGCCAAGGTGATTTCACGAACCTCACGGTCACCGGACAGGCCCTGAACCATCGCGTTCGTTCTGATGTCGACTCCCTGTTCGCGATGTATCCGCTCGAAGAACGTCGATACCTCGGGAGCAGTGACCCGCTCGAGCACACGCCCAGTTGCCTCGAGGACTGTGACCTGTACGCCCAGTGCGCGCAGCGATGCCGCTGTCTCGAGTCCGATGTAGCCGCCTCCGACGATCACCACCCGCTGGCCAGGGCCGGTGGCCATACGTATCCTCTCGACGTCCGCTGCGGTGCGCAGGTAGTAGACCCCGTGGAGATCGGCCCCGGGAACGGTGAGCCGACGAGGGCGGGCTCCCGTGCACAGCGCGAGCTTGTCGTAGGCCAGCTTCTCCCCGGTGTCGAGAACGACGTTGCCTTCCGACCGAACGATGGTCTCCACCTGCGCGTTCAGGAGCTGAATACCTTGCTTGGAGTAGAAGTCCGTGCTGCGAATGGCGATATCGTCGAGTACGCATTTGCCCGCCAGGTATGCCTTCGACAGCGGGGGGCGTTGATAGGGAGCGGCAGACTCGTTACCGATGAGGACGATGTCGCCTGTCCAACCTTCTTGGCGCAAACTAGCTGCCAGTTGTGCCCCAGCATGGCTTGCGCCGACGATGATCGCCCGTTGCGATGTCATACGCTGGAAGTAGGCGTCAGGCGCACCATCATCTTGCTGATGCCCCGCACGAAATTCGACTGAACATACTCGGGGTCGCCGACGACCTCGATGTTCTCGAAGCGGGGAAGCAACTCCTCCCACAGAATCCGCAGCTGCATTTCGGCCAGCCGATTGCCCATACACCGGTGCACACCGAATCCGAACGCGATGTGATTGCGCGCATTGGCACGATCGATGATGAAATCATCAGGATTCTCGAAAACGCGTTCGTCGCGGTTACCCGAGGCATACCACATCACCAATTTGTCACCCTTGCGGATGAATTGTCCGTTCAGAACGGTGTCGGCTTTGGCGATTCGGCGCATGTACGCCAAGGGTGTTTGCCATCGGATGATTTCCGAGTTCATGTTGGGGATCAAATCGGGATTGGCCTTCAATTTCTCGAACTGGTCGGGGAATTGGTTCAACGCAAGAACGCCACCGCTCATCGAGTTTCGCGTGGTGTCGTTGCCACCGACGATCAGCAGGACGAGGTTGCCCAGAAATTCCATCGGACGATCGATCAGATCCTTGGTGTCCTCGTTGCTCTGCAACATGGTGATCAGATCGAAACCGGACTCTTCCCCTGCAGACCTCCTGGCTGCTTTGTCATGCCAGAGAGCGCTGAGGCCACGGGCCATGTCACGCATGCCTTCGAACACCTCGTCGTTGTCCGAGGGCCCACCGTTGGCTTGCTCCATCGAGGTTGCCAAATCGGACCAGTAGACGAGTTTGCGGCGTTGTTCGTAGGGGAAATCCAGAAGAGTTGCGAGCATCCGAGCTGTCAACTCGATCGAGACATTCTGCACCCAGTCGAACGGCTCGTTCAGAGGTTGCCAAATCGGACCAGTAGACGAGTTTGCGGCGTTGTTCGTAGGGGAAATCCAGAAGAGTTGCGAGCATCCGAGCTGTCAACTCGATCGAGACATTCTGCACCCAGTCGAACGGCTCGTTCAGGGGGAGGTCGTCCAATACCTCCCGTACCCGCGATCGGATCAGTCCCTCCATCTCCCGGAGGTTCTTCGGTGCGACAACCCCCTGGACGGCAGCGCGCTGCTTGTCGTGGCGTGGCGGGTCCATCGCGATGAACATCTCGATATCGAGAAACCGGGGCGGGACGCCGATGACGATGAACGGTTCGGCCGAGAACACAGCGTGGTTCTTGTCGACGGCCACGATATCGGCATGGCGCGTGACCGACCAGAACGGGCCGAACGGACTGTTGGGTTGGTAATGAACCGGTGCCTCGTTCCGCACGCGCTCGAAGTACGACTGCCACCGCCCTTGTCTGTAAAGAAAGGGGTTACTGAGGTCGATGTCGGCGAGCTCGACATCCTCGACCGGTGGAATGGGACTTTCGACGAAGATCTTCTTGCCATTCGTGCCAGTCACCCACCGTCGGGTCTTGTCGTACAGATGAGCGCCCTGGATCTGCAGCCCTATAGGGATGGTCGACTGGACCTTGTCGGTGATCGACTCAGAAACTTTCATGCTGTCGTGCCTGCCTTTCACACATCACAATTGGAATTCAGGTGTTCGAACGATCAGGCCATCCCACGCTTCCGAGGCCACCATCTGGCACGACAACCGAGACGTGGGTTCACGCTCGGGGTTCATAGCCAGCATCTCCTCCTCGTTGGCACCGGACAGACCCACCTCTCCTGACCACTGCGGGTCGACGATCACATGGCAGGTGCCACAGGCCGTTTCGCCCCCACAGTCTCCATCGATCCCCGGCACAGCATTGTCGGTTGCAATCTGCATCAACGATCGACCTTCGACCAAGCCCGCCTCGTGCTTCCCACCATCGTGGGCGACGAAAGTTACAACTGCCATGTCAACTCCTCAATTTTCTTCGCGATTGATAACAGTGTCGCCGCAAACGTGAATGGCGGCCATGTTACGTAGAGTCAAAAACTTGTGAATTCGGGTCAGACGGTTCGCCCCAGAGATCCGACCTGAGTCCACTCCAGATGTGGAGTGCGACAACTCTGCGCTCCGCACGAAGGCATCGAGCGGATGGGCTCCTGTTTCGAAATGCGCGCTCACCAAGTACTTCTTTCACCGCGAAGCCGTCTCACCGGCGACCAGATGGCCATTTCGGATCTCGACGATAGGCAATCTCAGTCCACCCGGAGCGTCCACCGGAACAACGGGCGAGTTGGGGGCGATGGGATCGAGCCGCTGATACGGAAGCCCCTGTGCCGGACGAAGATCCAGCTCGCCCTTGTTCGGCCACAGTGCGGCGGACCGCTCGGCCTGCGCACTGATGGTCAGCGACGGATTGACCCCGAGGTTTGCCGACACGGCCGCCCCGTCCACCACGCTCAGCGTCGGGTAGCCGTGGACGCGGTGGTACGGATCGATGACGCCGTGCGCCGAATCCGAGGCGATGGCGCAGCCGCCGAGGAAGTGGGCGGTGAGCGGAATGTTGAACAGCTCTCCCCAGGTACCGGCCGCGAGGCCGCCGATCTTCTTGGCGATCCGCCGGGTGGCGTCGTTGCCTTCGGGGATCCACGTCGGATTCGGCTCCCCGTGGCCCTGCCTGCTGGAGATCGTGCGGCCGAACGGCCCACGCTTGGTGAACGTGGTGATCGAGTTGTCCAGGTTCTGCATCACCAGCGCGATGATGGTGCGCTCGCTCCAGTGCCGGACATTGACGACGCGGACGAACTGAATCGGATGCGCGATCATCGCGAACACGAATTTGAGCCAACGCGGAATCTTTCCTCCGCCGTCGGTCATCAGGGCCTGCAGCATGCCCATCGCGTTCGAACCCTTGCCGTAGCGGCACGGCTCGATGTGGGTGTTGGGACTGGGGTGGAACGAGGACGTGATGGCAACGCCACGCGTGAGATTCATCGACGGGTCCACCTCGTATTTGGTCGCTCCGACGATCGACTCGGAGTTGGTACGCGTCAGTTCGCCGAGTGTGTCCGACAGCTTGGGCAGAGCGCCCGTGTCTTTCATCTTGTGCAGCAGATTCTGGGTGCCCCAGGTACCGGCTGCCAGAACGACATTTGCCGCGCTGTACGTCTTCTTGCCCTTGCGGAGCCGAGCGCCGGTGCGCTCGGTGTCGACATCCCAGGTGCCGTCGGATCGGGGGCGCAGGCCGGACACCGTCGTCATCGGCACGATCTCGGCTCCTGCGCGCTCGGCGAGACCGAGGTAGTTCTTGAGCAGGGTGTTCTTGGCTCCGTGGCGGCAACCGGTCATGCACTCACCACATTCGATGCAACCGGTGCGCTCGGGGCCTGCGCCGCCGAAGTACGGGTCCGGGACGGTCTTGCCGGGCTCGTCACCGAAAAACACGCCCACCGGTGTCTGAATGAAAGTGTCGGCGACGCCCATGTCCTCGGCGACCGACTTCATCACCTCGTCGGCAGGGGTCATGTGCGGATTGCGCACCACGCCCAGCATGCGGGTGGCCTGGTCGTAGAACGGCGAGAGCTCACTGCTCCAGTCGGTGATGTGCGCCCACTGCTTGTCCTCGAAGAACGGTGTCTGCGGCTTGTAGAGGGTGTTCGCGTAGTTCAGCGATCCACCGCCCACTCCGGCACCGGCGAGGATGAGGCAATCGCGCAGCAGGTGTACGCGCTGGATGCCGTACAGACCGAGTTTCGGTGCCCACAGGAAACGCTTGAGATCCCAACTGTTCTTCGCGAAGTCCTTGTCCTCGAAGCGTTGCCCGGCTTCCAGGATCCCAACGCGGTACCCCTTCTCCACCAGCCTCAGCGCGGTGACACTTCCGCCGAAGCCCGAACCGACGATCAGAACGTCGTAATCGATTGAACTGCTCGGTGGCGTCGCCATGGCGTCTCCTTCTGGTTCTTCAAACCGGATAACTGCTCCTCGCCCCAGGGGCCTGGACCCCAGCGCAAGAGTGCGCCCCCTCGACGGTGAGACCAAAGCCGACCGCCTGCCTACACAGGCACACTACTATACAGACGATGGCTTTTTGTCCAATTAATTGACAGATGCAGCCTGCGTGTACAGATACTAGTGATGCAGCTCATCAACCACAAGCCGCTGACGCTTCCGTCACCGGCGAGCCGAACCGAAAGGAGCCGGTGCGTCAGAAGCCAGCAAGGAGGGCTCTGACGAGAAGCCGAGGTGCACAGGCGGCGGGGCAAGCCCCGAGATCGACAAGCTAGATCCGCAGCGATCGTCACCGAAATGGCGTGCCGCTCCAGAATTGAACTACCAGGGTAGGTATGACACTAAAATGGTATCGACTCATTTGATGGAAACACTTGTGGACGAGATGGAGGACAGGAAGGCAGAGTTGACCGAGAATATCTCTTCATTCATAAGTGCATCAATCCATGAAATGAACGGCAATGCAGACGCAACCGGACTTCTACACACCAGCGTGAAAGCCAACATCAATGCGGCTATCGACTTCCTGGCCGACAGGACTGAGCACGACAACTTGCGAGCTCCGCATGCCGCCCTGTGCCATGCTCGCGTTCTCGCACACACGCATGTCCCGCTGACGGCGCTCGCCCGCGCTTATCACCTGGGCCAATCGAGATTTCTTGAGCATGTCCTGTTCTCGCTCTCGCGAGCTACGCACACGTTGGCCGCGAATCAACTTGCGCATCTGGTCAGCAGGTCTGCCGTCTTCATAGACCGCGTGTGTCAGGACGCATGTTCAGAATACGAAGCGGAGAAATCGAAGATACGTGAAGAAAATAGTTCTGTAAACACGGAACTCGAACGCGCAATGTCGCCATCATGCACAGATCCTTTGGACGCATACAAAATCGATTCATATTACAATCTCACAGGAAACCATATTGCCATTGAGTTTTGGACGAATGACCGGGAACCATTCCCGAGCAAGTCCTGGCACCAGCTCGTAGATACCGTTAACGTCAGACTCGGTACGATCGGTCGACCGCAAGTCAACAGTAAAGGCGATGCCCGATCCCTGGTTTGGTTTCCGATAATTCACGCCGGAAGGATTTGCCTTGAAAGCGTTACAGACGTTCTTCAGAAGTACGGCCGAATTCGAGCAGCAATTGGAACCGTGCAGAGTGGTGAAAATGGTTTTCGGAAGACAGCCAGGCAGGCAGAGCGCGCGGCCCGCGTGGTTTCGGACGGCAAGGTCGATATCAGTCCGGTGGTAACTTTCGAGGAAGTTGCAGCCATCACTCTTCTGCTCGAAGATCCGGAAAGCCTAAGGGATCTAGCGGAAGACTCACTCGGAGGCTTGCTTCTGGACAGTGCGCGGAACCGCTGGCTCCGCGAGACCTTGCGAGTCTACCTGGCAAACAACTGTAGCGTTACCGCGACCGCTCACGACATGACGATCCATCGCAACACGGTCAAATACCGCATCCGACAAGCAGCGAAAGAGTGCGGTTGCAAGCTGGACGATGCCAGCATCCTCATGAACCTCAGGATTGCGCTGGATGCCGCGTGGTGGACACCCAGCACAGTACTCAAATTACCCATACCGCTCGGCTCAGTAGACGCACGGTTGACGGTTTGAGCAGGGTGGCTGCGACCCGGCTCAAACCTTCCAGGTTTCCAGCGCCACGTTCGTCAGACTCCATTGCCATGCTGATTCACGATTGTTGCTATCAGAATATCGAATGCCGCATTCGGTGAAAGCGACTTGATTCGGTCATTGATATCCATTTCTTTGCCCTCGATTCCTTCACTTGTCGCAATGTTCGCCGCATTTGATTCGACAGATCCTTCGGACGTCTCCAAGATTCGACCGGCCCACACTCCGACTGGCGAAGGATCAGTAGCAAGATACTGCTCGCAGTCGGTCAGTATATGACATTTCATGCAAGAGTCCGCTGCAGTTTTATGACGCGCAGCTCGCTGAGCAACCGTCTCGTAGGGTGGATCGGATTCGTAGTCCCACAGTTCGGGCTCCCCCTGGCAGGGTGTGACCAGCACCCGACCACGAACTGCGAGACGGTCCAATGCTCGATTCAAGGTTGATTCCTTTAAGTACGGGAGCGAACTCGATACGACCTAGTTGTACGATAGCCATTCCTCATGTGTCAAAGAGGGAAGGATGAGTTGTGCATAAAGAACAAGGACTCCTTGCGACTTTGGCCAACTTGGACATATCACAGAACGGTGCCGATCCAGTACGATCGACACCACGACGACGGCTTCTTCAGGCCTCCATGAATGCAGTGGGAATCGAGGTATCGTGCTGGATTTTGTATTCTTCACATTGACACCGCTCCTACTGTTCATGTTGGCACCCGCGTGGATTTCGTTGACTTACCATGGGTGCGCGAGTCTGATCGAACGCCGAAATATTCGCGACGTGAAAACCAGCCAGATGTAGGTCGAGCTACGCAGACGAGGGGTGTGCGTAGCCGACCTCTGCAATGGAGAGCTTTTCTGACGCCACACGCCGGCAGTTGTGCCGAGTTGCATGCTCTGCGTTCGCTGTACGCCGCTCGGGAAACCTACCGAAAGAACAGATGAGTTCTTCGTAGGTGTTCGGCTCACCGCTGCGCCTGGTTCGTTCGCCCGCCGATAACGCCACTGGTCGCATCTCTGGCAGCATCGACGCGCTGGCGACAGCGACATCATCCCCCACCACCAATGTCCGAACGCGCCTAGACTTCTATTCATGAGTTCCGTCCACACTGCGCGCCCTGATGGTGGCTACCGGACAGCGGCAAGCACTCTCCTTCGTGCGACCGCGTTAGACGCATTGAGCGCTCTCCTGCTGCGGCAGAGCTGGAAGTCCGTGACCATGTCCGAGGTCGCGAAGGAAGCCGGTTTGTCTCGACAGACCATCTATAACGAGTTCGGGTCCCGGCGCGGTGTGGCGGAGAGCTACGCGATACGACTGACCGATCAGCTGGTCAGTGTGGTGGACGATGGACTCTACACTTGCGTTGGTGATATCAGATTGGCGCTCGGCCGAGGTTTGGCTGCGTTTTTCGCCGTCTCCGAACGTGACCCATTGGTCAGATCGCTACGAGAAGAAGACGCATCCGCAGACCTCCTGCGGCTCATTACTGTTCACAGCACCCAGCTTGTCGAGCGAGCCGCAGATCACCTCTCTGCCACATTTCAGCGATGCTGGGTGCAAGCCCCGAAACGCCAAGCCGATATCCTGAGCACGTCCATCGTTCAGATGGCCTTGGCGTATGTCTCACGGCCCCCGACTGACGCAGCCCAGACCGCCACCGATATCGCAGACCTACTCGCTCCGTACATCGAGGGGTTCCAAGATTTTCAAGCCAATCCAGAGTTGAGCAAGACGACTCGATTCGGTCGACCGTAGCGACAGCGGTGTAGCGCCGCTAGCGTCGGTGTAGCGCCGCTAGCGTCGGTGTCACGCAATATTCCCATTCTCAAGACAAACGAACTTCCGGACAAGAATCCGTCCAGCTTGCCACCACCTCGTTTTCCGGCGTGATTGACGAAAGTGTCGTCGCAAACGCGGGTGACGGCTATGTTCGGTGGAGTCATAAACTTGTGAATTCGGGTCAAAGGAATCACCGTGAAGCTGAGCGATGAGGGCGTGCCACCGCTTGCGTTCGTGCAGCTGCTCGAACGCCGCGCACTCGACCCTGACGCCGCCGCGCGCCTTCGCGCGATCATGCACCGCGAAGGAACCAGTGAAGCGACGCTCATTCAGCATGACGTCCAGGCGCCGATACGGTGGTTTCGGGAGGTCTATCCCGAACTCGATATCGCCCAGGCCACTCGACTCGGATTTGCGTTTGCCGAGCAGGCCCAGTTGACATCGTTCGGGCCCCTGAGTTCACCTTTGATCAGCGCTGGTTCGGTCGCCGAGATCGTCGATCTCCTGACATACCTGCCATTGATCTCCACGGCGTTGAAATCGCAGTTCCACACTGGCGACTACGGTCTGATCGTCGGGCTCACTGCGCACACAGGCGATTCCGCACTGGACTGCTTGGTCATCACCTACGGCGGGTCGGCGTTGTTACGACTGCTGGACATGCTCGCCGGTGACATATCGCCGGTGACACTCCATCTGAGCTGGCCGGAGCCGACCGAGGTGAGCCACGACAAAGGTCCGGCGAATCGCCGGTTCTTCGACGCTCCGATTTCCTTCGTCCACGTACCCGAGGACACACTAAACAAGGCTTGTCGGTTCTCGGACCCTCTCGCATATCGTCTCGCTATCGCTGATCTGCAGCGGACACTCGCCCATCGGAGTGGGTCCATGTCATCCGCCGAGAAGGTGAGGCAACTGTTGGAAAAGGACCTCGGACAGCGAACCAACCATGATGTTGCACAAGCATTGTCGATGTCCAGCAGCACGTTGAAACGGCGGCTTGCCGAAGAAGGAACCACCTACAGAAAGGTGCGCCAATCGCTGCTGTACGAACGCGCGATGCTACGGCTCCTCGATCGCTCGGTTTCGGTCAGCGAGATCGCTTCTGAACTCGGATACAGCGACCTCGCCAACTTCTCTCATGCCTTCAAACGCTGGACCGGGCGCTCTCCGAGAGATTTCCGAAACCCACGACTCTCGGACGACCCGGATTCGACGTAGACCACACAGACGGGGTCAGATCGATGCATCGTTCGTTCGCGGCCTGGTCGATCTTCGTCTCGGAGATTTCGGAGACGTCACCGCCTCCCTGCCGTGAGAAGAAGAGTGTGTGCAGACCCGAGTACGAACCACTTGTCACTCGACGGTGTCGGCCGGTACGCGTGCGGTCTCCGATTCGAGAAAGTCGACGAGTGCTTCCAACAGGCTGTCCGCGCGGGTTTCGACATCGGCGAGGACGGAGTCCACGCCGTCGAGAAGACCGTGGGCGTGTCTACGCGCAAGCGTTCCGCGTTCGTAGTAGCCGGGGTCGAGCAGGACCCGCGGTACTGGATCCGGTGCCGCGATCTGCTCCGGATGTTGTGACCGCGCAGTGGGCTGCAGGTGGGTGGGTGCCCGTCCGTCCAGGTGCATTCGCACGATGCCCGCGACCGCACGGGCGGTCAGCGGGGTCGCAGCCAACGGGGTGTGGCCCCACCGGTCGATAGGAATCGACAGCGGCTGTTTCCCGGCCGGGTCGAAATACCGGTCGTATCCGCCGAGCCCGGTGCCGTCCACGGCATCGAGAGCGTCGGCGAGCATTCGGGTGCTCGGATACCGGGTCCGATGGCCGAGTACCTCACACCAGCGCTGGTACACCGTGCGCGGAGAAATGCCCGTCCCCGCCAGCGCGAGGGAAGTGACAGTGCGGACGCCGCGGCCTGCCTCGACGCGAAGGGCGTCCAGACAGGCATCGGCGGTGACATCGCATGCCCGCAGGGCCGCGATCTGCGTGTACGGCAGACCTGTCGTAGCGAGCGTGAGGATCAGTACGTCTCTGCGTGCGAACAACGCTGACGGCCAACCGTATTCGGGAAGCCGCGCGATGATTCCGCCGATCACGGCTGCCACCTCTTGCAGGCGCGACGTACGCGCCACGTCCAGCGCAGCCCGAACGATCTCAGCACACCCCGGAGGAGGTAATAGATGCCGATGATGAGCGATGTCGATCACCGCGATCCGACGGCGTTGGGTCGTCGGCGCGGCGGGGTGCTCGAGGCGGTCGCGGTGGACATCGCGGCATTCGAGCGCTACGAGTTCGCTGCGGCGGAATGCGCCGGTGTAGCCCATCAGCAGTAGCGCGGTGTCGCGGCGTTCGAGGACCTCCGACGCCCAGCCCGCTGCAGTGCGTCGGGCGTGGTCGACGATCGTGGTGATGTCAGCGGTGAGGAGCGGGGCACGGGGTCTGCGGGGCCGCTCCCCCGCCGACGCGTAGTCCCGCCGGATACCGGCGAGGGTGGCGCGGACCATCTCGTGCCCGCACGGGTTGTCGTGTCCAGTAGCGCGGTGGCGGTCGGCGATCGCCGCGATCCATTTGCTCAGCGTCGCCGGTGCGTACGCTCGCGTCCCGTCGACGGTGAGCGTGTCGGCCGCGGCGACGAGATAGGCCGCCACCGTTGCGGGATGCGCCGGCAACGCGTAGTGCCCGTGGAGAGTGCACCAGGTTTCGAAGCGTCGCCACGCCGAGGTGTAGGCCCGGCGGGTACCGGTCGAGCGGGACGCGGCCATGGAACGCTCGATCCGAGCGGCAACCTCGGGCGGTAGATCGGGAAACACCGCAGCGCCACCCGACACGACAGCCGGGATCGTGGTCGGGCCGTCTACGAGCTGGCGATCTGTCATGGCTGGACTGTAGCGGGCCCTCCCGACAGACTTCTCAGGCCGAAAGCACGCTGAGCAGGCGTTTCCGCGGAGACGGTGCGGGAAGGAAAATTCTCGTCGGTCACCGCACAAATAACGTTGGTGACTATGACCCCG
>NZ_JABFAQ010000003.1:83891-106165 GCF_017168275.1 Rhodococcus sp. KRD175 | reverse complement strand
AGATGTGTATAAGAGACAGGGCAATGCAGTGGTCGTGGCATGGACGATCCCGACCCGTCCCGAACCGATCCAGGCGGTCTATCGACTCTCCGATGCCGAGCTCCGATGGATCAGCGGTAGCCGCAGTCCGATGGTGGTGACCGCCGACAGCAGTAGCGGGGCGACGATGATCACCACCGCAGACCTCACCGACGACGGAATCGCTGTCCTGTTCGAGCAGTACGGCACCCGAGGTTTCACCGCCGATCAATTTCCCGGTGCCGACCGCTTCGCTCTGGTCGGCGGCATCGTCTACGGCGCGTCGGACTCGGGAGTGACTGCCATCGATGCCACCTCCGGCCGCGTCACCGGCACATCACCGAGTGCCGCACCGACAGCAGTGACCTCGAACGGTGTCGCATTGGCCCAGAGCAGCGACGGGTACACCGCGTTCAAGGTGATCCCCCATTTCTGAGCTGCCCGCCCGCGCACCCCGTTCAGGACGTCTTGGGCCGACCTCGAAGATCGACGGAGAACAACGGGCCGAGCAGACACACGTTGATCACCCCGGTCAGCACGAACACACCGCCGATCACTCCCACCACGATGCCCCCGACACCGCCGAGCACGACGGCGACCACGATCAGAGCGACTCCCACCACGATGCGCAGTGCGCGTCCGGCAGTACTGCGCATGAATTCGACGAACGACATGATGATTCCAGTTCTGTAGAGGGACTTTCACTGTTGGACGGGCGAGAACGCCGAAGTGGACCAATCGGTGGATCATCGCGCGAACAGCCCAGCCCCGACCTCGACCTCGACTCCGACCCCGATCCCGACAGCGCGGCATACGACGAGCGCTTCGCGCGCGATCTGATCGACCAGGGCACGACTCTTCGTCGCTTCGCAGCCGCGATGACACGATCACCGGCCGATACCGACGATCTGGTGCAGGACGTCCTCGAACGCGCGTGGCGCAACCGGAGAACATTTCGATCCGAATCGGCTCTCACGACGTGGCTCTACCGGATCACGATCAACCGTGCCCGCGATGTGGCCGCACGCGCGGAGACTCAGCGCACAGAACCATCGGGCACGGGCGACATCGATGTACCGATCAGCAACCTCGAGCACCCCGAGACGGTCGTGCAGGCGCTCAGCGATCGATCCACGGTGCGAGCGGCGCTGGCGACGTTGACCGTCGAGGATCGAATGGTCCTGGCATTGCACGACGGCGAGGGCTGGACAGCGACACAGATCGGCGCGGTCGGCGCGCTCACCACCGCAGCGGTGTACAAGCGCATCCACCGCGCACGGGTCAAGCTGCTGCGCGCCCTCGACGACGGTCCCACACATCCGCAAAACGACTCCCAGGCATGCCGGCGCACACTCGCCGCGGCATCGGACTACCTGGACGGGCGTCTCGATGTCGACGCCTCGGCCCGCATCGATACGCACCTGCGGCAGTGTCGCCGCTGCCCACCCATCGCACAGGCCCTGATCGGTATCAAGACCGCACTCGGCCTGCGGCCGTGGACCAGCGCGGTACCCGAACAGTTCGTCTACGACGTCGCCCACTTGGGCGGACCCCCGACCGGGGCGATGACCGATCATCCCCGACACCCCAAATCTGATACCCCATAGGGTATATTGGTCAGTGATTCATCGACCGAAGGAGAGACTCATGTGCAGGGCTGTCACGTGCAAGAAGTGCGGAAAAACGACGTGGGCGGGATGCGGTCAACACGTCGATCAGGTGATGCGGGGCGTTCCGGCGTCCAATCGCTGCAAGGGGCACGCCGCCGATCCGAAGTCACCGGGATTGTTCTCCCGCATGTTCTCCAAGAAGTAGATCGCGGTCCGCAGCCCTGATCCTGCCAGGGCTGCGACCCGAGTCGTCTTTCTTCGTGGTCTCGCACCTCGCGGTCCCGGTCTTCGTGGTCTCGCACGTCGCGGCACAGACCGCGCATGCGCAGACCCGCATCGTAGTGAACGCACAGTCCCCACCCGGCCAGGTGCAACACCACGACCACACTTGCCATCGCCAGCAAGCGGGGACTCCGTCACGGGAAAATCGATGTCGCGCAGGCACACTCACGTCGGTCACCGACACAGCCACCCGTCCAGCGGGCAGTCGAGGGTAGTTGTGATCGACGTCTGCAACCCTGGAGCGGCTTTCGCCGCCGCGGGGTGCAGGCGAGGTAGCTCGATCAGCGACGCCCGTTCCCGTACGTGTCGTCGTCGATGCTCGGACCGACCCCGACCCCGACCAAGGTCAACGACCGGCGATGATGCGGATCGACCCACACCGAAATGGTGGCACCGATCACCAGTGCGCGGACGGTCGACCGTTCTGCACGCACATCGCACCGGTACGTTCCGGACCCGGGCACCGTCACTTCCAGTTCCACCCGCCGTGAATCGATGTCGGTGCCCAGGACCACCGCCCACCCTTCGACGATGTCGTCCTCCCGGTCCGCCGCGGCGTCCCGGACCACGGATACCGCTGCAGGATGCAGCGGTGTGCGGGCTGCGAACATCATCGCCGCCATCAGCAGCACGGCGAAGCCGGCCACCACGGCAGCGGTGACAGCGGTCGCCGACCCGGGTGAGAGTCGAGGGACGAGGAAGGTGAACAGCACGATCAGCGCGAGCACGTAGAACCCCATGGCGACCGCGATCGCGTACGACACCCGTCCCGGTACCAGGACAGCGGCACCTGTCGAGCGCCGTCTCCGCGCGCTCGTCACCGTCTCTCCCCTGAGGTCCCGCTGGCGGTGCCCTCTTCGACGCCGTCGGCGATCACTTCGGAGGGTGCCCGCACAGCGGCGGTGTGGCCCGTCAACCCGACGTGGGCTTCGGTGCGCATGCGTTCGACCATATGAGGGTAGTGCAGCTCGAACGCCGGCCGCTCGGAACGGATACGAGGTATTTCGGTGAAATTGTGGCGGGGCGGTGGGCAGGTGGTGGCCCATTCGAGAGAGTTGCCGTAGCCCCACGGATCGTCGACGGTGGCGACCTCGCCGTATCGGTAGGACTTGAACACATTCCACACGAACGGCAGCGTGGACAGCCCGAGAATGAACGCTCCGATCGAGGAGATCAGGTTCAAGGTGGTGAATCCGTCCGAGGGCAGGTAGTCGGCGTAGCGGCGCGGCATCCCTTCGTTGCCGAGCCAGTGCTGCACCAGGAACGTCATGTGGAACCCGACGAACGTCGTCCAGAAGTGCCACTTGCCGAGGCGTTCGTCGAGCATGCGTCCGGTGATCTTGGGAAACCAGAAGTACACCCCGGCGTAGGTGGCGAAAACAATGGTCCCGAACAGTACGTAGTGGAAGTGCGCCACCACGAAGTAGGTGTCGGTGACGTGGAAATCGATCGGGGGGCTGGCCAGCAGCACACCGGTCAGTCCGCCGAACAGGAATGTGATCAGAAATCCGATGCTGAACAGCATCGGGGTTTCCAGGGTGACCTGTCCTCGCCACATGGTGCCGATCCAGTTGAACAACTTCACCCCGGTCGGCACGGCGATGAGGAAGGACATGAACGAAAAGAACGGCAGCAGAACAGCTCCGGTGGCGTACATGTGGTGCGCCCACACCGTGATCGAGAGCGCTGCGATGCCGAGGGTAGCGAAGATCAGACCCTTGTAGCCGAAGATGGGTTTGCGGCTGAAGACCGGAAAGATTTCGGAGACGATGCCGAAGAACGGGAGCGCGACGATGTAGACCTCGGGATGGCCGAAGAACCAGAACAGGTGCTGCCAGAGCACCGCTCCCCCGGTCGCCGGGTCGAACACGTGACCACCGAAGTGTCGATCGAAGGCCAGCCCGGCCAACGCGGCCGCGAAGGTCGGAAACGCCAGCAGCACCAGCACCGAGGTCACGAGCATGTTCCAGGTGAAGACCGGCATCCGGAACATCGTCATGCCGGGTGCGCGCAGACACACCACGGTGGTGATGAAGTTGACCGCACCCAAGATCGTGCCCAAGCCCGACAGAATCAGGCCCAGTACCCACAGGTCGGCACCGACACCGGGGGAATGCAGTGCGCTCGTCAGTGGGGTGTAGGCGGTCCATCCGAAGTCCGCGGCACCTCCCGGGGTGATGAACCCGGCGAGCACGATCAGCGATCCGAACACATACAGCCAGTACGCGAACGCGTTGAGCCGTGGGAACGCGACGTCGGGTGCCCCGATCTGAAGCGGCAGAATGTAATTGGCGAATCCGTACGCCACCGGGACGGCGTAGAGCAACAGCATGATCGTGCCGTGCATGGTGAACAGCTGGTTGTACTGCTCGTTGGACAGGAACTGCAACCCCGGTACGGCGAGTTCGGTGCGCATGAGCAGCGCCATCAACCCGCCGATGAGGAACAATCCGAACGAGGTGACCAGATACATCTTCCCGATCGTCTTGTGATCGGTGGTGGTCACCAACTGAAACAGCGTCGAGCCCTTGGGTTCTCGGCGTGCGGGATACGGCCGGGCGGCGTCGGTACGTGGGATCAATGCGGTCATCGATGAACTCCCGATAGCGTAGTGAAAGCGATGATGATGAGCGAGGTGATACCTCGAGATCTGTGCTGCGGCCGGCTGGACAGGCCATGTCTATGAGGATTCGCCGACGGCTGCGGGACGCACCCAGAGCTAGAGCGCAAGCGATGCTTGAACGGTAACGTAGACGGCCACGACCAACAACAGAACTGCGAAGCTTCGGGTCAGTGCGGTCGCCGATATCTTGTCGCTGACCACTTTCCCGGCGAACGAGCCTGCAATCGCCGCGAGGGTGAACGGTACGACGATCTCCCACGGGATGGTGGCACCCGTACCGAGGCGTTCGGTGAAGGCTCCCGCGCTGGTGATGGAGATGATCACCAGTGACGTTCCGACCGCGACGGGCATCGCGTAGCCCAGTGCCAGAACCAGGGCGGGGACGATGAGGAATCCGCCGCCCACTCCCAGAAACCCGGTGAGGAAGCCGACGACGAGCGCGGAGGCAACCAGCTTGACTACCTGCGAAGTGGTGATCTTTACTTTCGTGGGCTTGGTGGCGACCGCGACGGCACCCGGGCGTGTTCCCGCGGCCTCGGCCGGGTTCGGTAGGTCGGCATCGTGTCCGCGCCGGGTGCGGCGCAACATCGCACCGGCGGCGACGATCATCAGTGCCGCGAACGCGAGCAACAAGATCTGCGGGTCGACCGATCGGTTGAGAATCGATCCACCGAAGGCGGTGACCGAGCCCAGAATTCCGAACACTACCGCTGCCCGCCACCGAACGTGCCGTGCTCGCGCATGGCTGATGGCCGCGATGATCGAGGTGATTCCGACGATGATCAGCGAGGCGCTCGTTGCCGATTGCGGTTCGACTGCCAGGAGATACACCAGGGCAGGAACAGTCAGTATCGATCCCCCACCGCCGAGCGCGCCGAGGGAAAGCCCGATGAGAATCCCTGCGGCAACTGCGATCGCCAGGGTGGCGACCATGTCAGATCACTGCGCCGGGGGTGCCGTCATCACGGACCACAGGGCGACCGTCTTCGTGCCACGCCTTCATTCCGCCCGACAGATTGTGCGCTGCGCGACCGGCATCGGTGAGGGCTGCGACAGCTTTGCTCGACCGAGCGCCCGAGCGGCACACCACGACCAATTTCTGCTCAGGAGGGTAGGCAGCAGGATCGAGATCGCCGAGGCGTACGTGGACGGCGTCCGGGGCGTGGCCGGCTGCCCATTCGTCGTCCTCGCGGACATCGATCAGGATGGCTCCCGATTCGGCGATCAGTGCGTGTGCGGCGGCCGGATCGGCTTCCGGTGGTGCTTCAGTCATGAAGAACGCTCCTTCGATCAGTGGGTGCTTACAGGGCGTGCAGCGGCGTGGCCGGCACGAAGCGATAGCCGTCGCTCGGTGAGAACGTGGCCGAGACGGTGAACCGATCTCCTCGAATCACTGTGTGCCGCAACTCCACCGGCCGGGAATTCATGCAACCCAAGCGGCGGATCGACAGCGCGGCGGTCTTCGAGTCGAGTTCGAGTGCTGCCGCAGCCTCCGGATCCGGGACGACGGCAGTGACGTCCTCGCGGCCACCGGTCAGGCGGATGCCGCAGCGTTTCTCGAGCTCGATGTAGAGAGCCGTGTGAGTGAAGTCCGCATCCAGGAGGTCGCGTGCCAGATCCCCCGGCAACCAGGCATGGTCGAGCGCCAACGGCACGGTCCCTGCCATACGGATGCGCTCCAGGTAGAGCAGCGGAGCCTTGGGACCGACCTGCAAGGTAGCGGCCACCGCGGGGTCGGTCCGCAGTTCGAGTGCACGCACCACGCTGTGCTGGGCAACACCCGTGGCTTCCACGGCAGCGAAAAGACTGTAGAGCGCACCGAGTGGCTGCTCGATCACCGGCGGAGCCGCCAACCGAGAGGGCCGGCCACGCTCTGCAATCAAGATTCCTTCGTTCCGCAGGTGCCGCAGGGCCTCGCGGGTGGTGTGACGGCTCACTCCGTAGCTCGTCGTCAACGCATGCTCACCCGGGAACTCGGATCCGGCGAATTCGTCGTCGCCGATTCGGCGGACCAGATCGGCATGCAGTTGCGCCCACAGCGGCATCGCACTGGAACGGTCGAGCACGGCACTACGATCGGGTTCAACCATCAGAGGCCCTCCTGTCGATCTGTGTCGGAATCCGAATTCGAGCCGCCGGCTGCTGACCCTTGGGGCTACTGTACAACAAATGTACGTACATCCGTACAGACGGGAGTGATGCTCTCTCCGCGTCGAAGCGATGTCAACCGAGGATCTCGGGGCCGTCAGCTCTCCCGTCCCCGACGGACCATCCGTCGGCATCGTCGGCACGCAACGAGACGACCCTCGCATCGAGAAAGTCGTTGCCGAGCACGAACGAGCTCCTGTGGGAGTCAGACCTGTCGCCCGGGTCTGCTCCC
This sequence comes from Rhodococcus sp. KRD175, assembly GCF_017168275.1. Lineage (NCBI taxonomy): Bacteria > Bacillati > Actinomycetota > Actinomycetes > Mycobacteriales > Nocardiaceae > Rhodococcus > Rhodococcus sp. KRD175. The sequence goes on along the minus strand of NZ_JABFAQ010000003.1, from coordinate 99,252 downwards.
CCCGGGGTTTGCTCTACCGTCGGTGGCGCGGCGAGCCGACAGGGCGAGCGCAGGGCCGAATCGGGGGCGGACTGCACCACCGCCTCCGATTCGGGCGTGTTCGATCAGACTGTTTCGAGGTTGCGCGCGGCCCAGGCGGCGTAGCTGCCCTCGAGTTCGACAACTCGGTAGCCGGCGCGGCGCAGGGCGCTGGCTGCGACCGCGTTACGGACGCCGCTCTGGCAGTAGGTCACGATCGGACCGCCAGTGGGCAGTCCGTCGAGGTTCCACAGCAATCGGCCACCGCTGAGCTGTTCGGAGCCAGGTATGTGGCCGTCGGCGTGTTCGGTTTTGTTGCGCACGTCCAGCACCATTGCCGGGTCGAACGAATCCAGCTCGTCCGCACCGATCGTCTCGGGTGTCGTCATGGGGAGCCCTCGTAGACTCGTGACGTACCCGGTCACCGTATCGATGCCGACCCGCAGCAGGTGATCACGTAGCTCGTCGGCGACGGCGTGGTCCTCGGCGAGCACCACCAGTGGAGTGTCCTCTCGTTCGGGGTCGTAGACCCAGGCACCGAACGAGGCTGCCTTGCCGATGCCGGGGATGTTGAGCGCTCCGGGGACAGCGCCGGCGTGCACCTCATCTTGGCCGCGGGTGTCGAGGAGGACGACCTCGTCGGAGTCAAGGGCGCGTGCCAATTCTGCGGAGTCGTACTCGCGCAAGGAAGACAGCGGCCCGAGAACGACCGGGCCCTGCTTGTTCTGACGCTTCATCCGGCCGAAGTAGGCGTGTGCATCCGGTTGACCGTCGAGCATCTCATCGACGAAGCCCTGCTCGTCGTCGCGCTCGACATACCCGGCCCACCAAGCGAAACGGCGTTCGTAGCCGACGCTGGTCGACGGCAACGCGCCGAGAGCTTTTCCGCAGGCACTGCCCGAACCGTGACCCGGAAAGACCTGGACATGATCCGGCTGCGTGACGAACGACCGCTTCAGACTGCGGAAGATCTGCTTGGCACCCTCGAAACGGGTGTCGACACCGTCTGCAGCTTCGTCGAGTAGGTCCGGGCGGCCGAGATCGCCGGCGAAGACGAAGTCGCCCGTCAACATGTATCCCGGAGCATCGGCGAAAGCACCGTCGGTCACCAGGAACGAGAGGTGCTCCGGGGTATGACCGGGCGTGTGAACAGCTTGCACGGTGATGTTCCCCAGGGCCAGCGTGTCGCCATCGTGGAGGCGTTCGGCCTCGAAGCCGTACTGCCAGTCGTCGCCGCCCTCTCCTGAGACGTAGGTGGTCGCGCCGGTGGCCTTGGCCAGCTCGCGAGTGCCGGACAGGTAGTCGGCATGGATGTGGGTCTCGGTCACGGCGGTGATGGTCATGCCATGCCGATCGGCCAGGTCCAGATACACACCGATGTCGCGGCGGGCGTCGACCACCACTGCCTCTCCCTTGGCCTGGCAGCCGATGAAGTATCCGGCTTGGGCGAGGTCTTCGTCGTAGATGCGTTCGAGAAGCATCGAAATCTCCTTGTCGATCGTGGTGGCGTCCGTACAGGTCTCAAAATTCATGGTACCCCGTGGGGTATTTTCAGGAGGTTCTGTGCGCCGCGGCGCACGGAACCGATCTCACGGGGCGGAGGTGGAGTGGGTCGAAATACCGACGCACACCCAGGGGCGCGGGAACCGGCCGATCCAGCGAGGCGCAACGACTCACAGCGACATCGCAGTGGTTGCCGATCATCACGTCCTCCTCAGCCGTCCGGCACTCGCCGACTCGGGGCGGACGAGGAAATTTCATTCGTCCCGAGTGTGGCGTTTGTCGGTATTGGCGACTAACCTCTTCCATAATGTACGTACATCCGTACGATCAATCAAGGAGAGGGCGACGTACACCTCGGCACGTGTCCTTGCACCACCTGCTCGAACGCCGGAATGACCTTCCAGCACGACTGCTGTGGATGCAGTGCACCTGGCTTCAATGACCACCAATGTTGTGACCACACGGCTCGCGCCCACACCGACGTCGAGCTGAACCACCCGGCATCAACCGAAATCGAGACAGCGCTCACCGAGCTCGTGTCTCGAACAGGAGGACCACATGTCCGCGCACACCATCGACCACAAAGTCGCGATCATCGGCGGAGGCAACGCCGGTATTTCGCTCGCGGCACGTTTGCGGCGAGCAGGAATGACCGACATCGGCATCATCGAGCCGGCAGAGACCCACTATTACCAACCTTTGTGGACGCTCGTCGGTGGAGGCCGCGCCCCGGCCTCGGAGAGTGCGCGCAGCGAGGCGTCGGTGATGCCCCAGGGCGTCGGCTGGATCAAGGATCGCGCCGAGGGGGTCGACCCCGATGCCCAGACGGTCAGCACCTCCTCGGGAACTACGATCCATTACGACCACCTGGTGGTGTGCCCCGGCATCCAGCTCGACTGGGATTCGGTGTCCGGCATGGCCGAATCGATCGACACCCCGCAGGTCTCGAGCAATTACCGCTACGATCTCGCACCCAAGACGTGGCAGATGATTCAAAAGATGCGGTCGGGCACCGCCGTGTTCACGATGCCCTCCGGCCCCATCAAATGCGCGGGTGCCCCGCAGAAGATCGCGTACCTCGCGGCCGACTACTGGCGCGAGCAGGGCGTGCTCGATGCCATCCGAGTTGTCCTCGTCCTGCCCACACCCGGAATGTTCGGGGTACCGGTGTTCGCCGAGGAGCTCGAACGAGTCGTGGCGCGTTACGGCATCGAGGTGCGCAAGAACAGCGAAGTCACCGCTGTCGATCCGGACGGCCGGTCGGTGACGATCACCGACAACAGTGCAGGTACCACCGACGAGCTACCCTACGATCTGCTCCACGTCGTACCGCGCCAATCTGCACCGGACTGGATCAAGGCCAGCCCCATAGCGGACCCCGAGAATCCAGCCGGATACGTCCAGATCGACAAGAACACACTGCGTCACAACAGATTCGACAACGTCTTCGCCCTCGGTGACGCCGGATCGTCACCGAATTCCAAGACCGGTGCCGCCATCCGCAAGCAAGCACCCGTGGTCGCCGAGAACCTGCAGGCGAGCATCGCCGGCCGTCCACTGACCGCACAGTACGGCGGGTACGCCTCCTGCCCCTTGACCACCTCTCGTAAGACGATGCTTCTGGCCGAGTTCGACTACACGATGCAGCCGGCTCCCTCGATACCGCTGATCGACACCACCCGCGAACGCCGCGACATGTGGTTCCTCAAGAGACGCGGACTGCCGGCGTTGTACTGGAATGCCATTCTCACCGGCCGAGCGTGAACGGTCGACCGCCGCACAGTTACGACCGCGAGGGCGACCTGAGCCACTATCGGTCGGTGTTCGAGGCCATCGAACGACGCGTGATACCGGAGGTGGTGATCACCCGGGTCACCCCGTATCTGCTCGTTCTGGTGTCGGCGGCCGTGCTCGGAGTGGTGCTTCCGCACACCGGCGGCGCACACGGGTACGACGTTCTTCTGCGCACCGAAAGCGCCGACGCGGAATCAGCGGGTGTGTTGGCGACACTGTTCACCGCATTCACTCTCACGTTCACCGTCGTAGCGGCCTCGATCGCGCGTCTGGTTCGGCGTTTTCGGTGGGCCGCTCTGGCTTTGGCGGGCAACGGTGTCACCACGGTGTTCGGTGTGCTCGCGATCTGGGCTCGGCAGTCACTGGCACCGACCGCGACGGTGGCGGGTCCATCGATCGGCCTGTATCTGGGGGCGGTGGCAGCCCTGCTGTCCACCGTTCTCTGGGCTCGTGTGGTGTTCACCCGCCCACCCGAGCATCCCGGTCCAGCGCGCAGGAGCTGACACGTCGCGGGCCCGAGCACCCCATCTCGAACCGGCTGTCCTGCCTCGGTCCGATCACCCCCGTGCATCGATGCGGGGGTGATCGGACCGTTGTCAGGCGAGGGCGAGAAAGAGCTTCTCGAGCTCCGCTTCGCTCATCTTCTCCCCTGTTTCCGCCCCGGTGATGCACTCACGGAGTCCGGTGGCGACGATCTTGAAGCCTGCCCGGTCGAGAGCCTTCGACACCGCGGCCAGCTGGGTGACGACGTCCTTGCAGTCACGGCCGCTCTCGATCATCGAGATAACCCCGGCGAGCTGACCCTGCGCACGCCGCAGACGGTTCAATACCAACGCGATGCTTTCGGCGTCACCGGTCATGTCGTTCAGTCCTTCGTTCGATGAAACTCCAGGTTACCCCTAGGGGTAACGATGGTCGTGGTGGCCGACGCCGGACGGTGTCGGCCACCACTATGCTGAGCATTTCGACGGTGCGAGCGTCTCAGCTGTGCGAGAAGCCGATCTTGGGTAGTGCCGCTCGCAGCCACGTCGGTGACCACCATGCGGCGTGGCCGGTCAGGCGCAGCAGCACCGGTAGCAGGACCAGTCGAATGAGTACGGCATCGAGCAGTACGGCGACGCCGAGGATGATGCCCATCTCCTTGGGTGGCAGTGGTTCGGCGAGCGCGAACGAGAAGAACACCGCGATCATCACCGCTGCCGCCGCGAAGATCACCCGACCCGAATGCGCCATTCCGTCGACCTGAGAACCGTGCGGATCACCGGTGTTCTCGTAGTGTTCCTTGACGCTCGACAGCAGAAACACCGTGTAGTCCATCGCGATTGCGAAGATCATCGCGAAGAAGAACACCGGGCCCCAACCGTTCAGGAATCCCTGCGGGGTGAATCCGAGCAGCGACGCCCCGTGACCGTCTTGGAAGATCAGCTTCGCCACACCGAATGCTGCGCCGGTGGACAGCAGGCTGACCACGGTCCCCAGCAGGGCGATCAGCGGTGCCTGGAGCGCGATCAGCAGCAGCAGGAATCCGAGCACGAGGATCACCGACACCACGATCGGCAGGTACTCGTTCAACGCGGTCTGTAGGTCCAGGTTCTCCGCGGGTGCACCGCCGACGATCGCTCCCTCGGGCAGCTCGGCGCGCAAGGCGTCGAGTGTGGTCTCGAGTGCGGGGTCCGACGGGTCCACGTTCGGGATGGCCTGCAGCATGACGTAATCGGATCCGTCCATGGCGGGCATGGGCGGCGTCACCATCGATACGCCGTCGACGCTCGCTGCGATCTGTGCGGTCTGCTCTGCCTCCGCTGTGGGGGCGATGATCTGCAGCATGCCTGGTGCGCCTTCGCCCATCTGTGCCTGCACCAGTTCGTAGCCTTGGCGGACCGGAGCGTCCTCGGGGACAACCGAAATGGACGGCATGGCGACCTTGAGACCCAGTGCCGGAATCGACAGCGCCACCAGAATCAGCAGGGAGCCGATGGCGAACGGCCACGGATGCTTGTGCAGCAACTGACCCCAGGTCGCGAATTTCGGCGAGCGGTGCACCTGTCGCTTCGCGTACGGGAGGGAGCCGGCATTGACCTTCGGTCCGAGCTTGCCCAGAACTGCGGGGAGCAGTGTGAGGGTGGCCGCGAGAACGAACACCACCGCGAGCATGATGCCCACGGCCATCGTGCGTACCGCAGGTGCAGGTACCAGAAGCACGGCGGACAGGCTGATCAGCACGGTCAGGCCGGACAGCAGGACTGCTTTGCCTGCCGTGTCCATCGTTTCTGCCACTGCACGCTGGGGGTCGATCCGTCCGGCGTCGATGGTCTTGCGGAGCGCATCCCGGAATCGGACGACGAGGAAGAGCGCGTAGTCGATACCGAGCGCCAGCGCGAACATCATCGCAAAGTTCATCGCCCACACCGAGATCGGTGTGATTTCGTTGAGCAGAACCAGACCACCCGCGGATGCGACGAGGCCGGCCAGAGTCAACAGCAAGGGCAGACCTGCCGCGACGAGCGATCCGAACGCGAGCACCATGATCGCCAATGTGACGGGCCAGGAGATGATTTCGGCCTTGATCATCGCGTCGTGGTTGGCCTTGTTGAAGTCACTCCACAGTGCCGATGCTCCGGTCGGGTAGACCTCGATCGAGTCCGTGGAGGCTGCGGTCAGCTCACCTTTGAGATCGTCGACGGCCTTCACCATCTCGTCGGTGGTCCCGTTCGCTCCACCGATGAGGATCCCGGTGTGTCCGTCGGGGCTGATCGACATTCCCGGTTGCGGGGGGATCACCTCGGAAATCCGCGAATCGGCGGCCAGAATGTCGGTGACCTCGGAAATGACCGCCGCGACAGCGGGATCGGTCACCTGCTCGGTGTCCGAATGCACGACCACCTGGATCGCGGCCGAGGAGTTCCCGCCGAAGTGCTCCTGTGCGAGTTCGCGAACCTGGACCGACTCCGATCCGTTGGATTGCCACCCGGCACCGGCGAGGGATCCGAACACCGACGGGGCGAACGCTCCCAATCCGATGATGACCACGAGCCACGCGGTGACCACCCACTTGAAGTTGCCTGCCATGCGCGCACCGAAGCGCGCCAACGGCCCGCCGGTGATTCCTGGCGGCGAGTTGTCTGCAGAACTCTCGTCGGTTCGAACGTCGGTGGAACTCACATCGTGTCCTTACTGGTCGGGAAGATGGAGGAACCGTAACACAGTACCCCCAGGGGTATGCTGGTATCATCGTATCTACCCCCTAGGGTATGCACGGACGACCGCACCACACGCAGAGAAGCGAGGATCTACCGCATGTCATGCACCGACACCCTCACCGGCCCCGGCGGACCGAGTATCGAACGCGCAGTCCCCGCGCTGGCGGGCACCATGGTCCTTGCCAGCCTCGCCGCCGGTTCCCTTCACGACCGCCGCTGGCATGTCCTGACAGCATTCGTCGGCGGGAATCTGCTGCTGTATTCCGCAGTCGGATGGTGCCCGGCCAGCCTGTTGATGAAGCGGCTGGGGATGCGTCAGAGCACAGCGACCCCGACCCGGTGAACCGCAACAGGACCCGCCCTTTGCCGTGGCAGTGGGTCGGCTACGCCTTCGGCCGCACTCTGCCCTCGACCATGACGGACTGGGTGGCCAACGATCTGACGGGCAATCACGCCGTGGTTCGGCACCTGATCCGCGGCCAGGTTCCGTTTCTTCCCATCTACGCCGTGTTCATGTTCTTTCCGGGTGAACTGTGGTTGAGTGGCTCCATGGTGCTTCTGGCGGTCCTGCTCTCGCTGTTCTTCACCGCCTCGTACATGGAAGAGAATCGGCAACGCCGCCTCGTGCGACACATGCTGCCCCGCGATCTCACGAACTCCCGTAAAGCGCAGGAATCGGAGCTGGTCAAGAAGCGTTATCTGGCGGCGCACCCCGAGTCCGAGGCCTCACGCACCGCCGCGGCACCCATCGCTCCCGGCCGGGAGCACTGAGCGATGGTCGGCGATTCGACGCACCGTCTCGCCCGATGGCAACGATTCTGGGACAAGCAAGCGGCCGGTTACGACAAGCACATGACCTTCCTCGACCGAGTCCTTTTCCGCGACACCAGATCCTGGATCTGCAGTCGCGCCCGAGGCCAGGTTCTCGAGGTCGCAGTGGGAACGGGACTCAATCTCGAGCACTACCCGGCGGGGACATCGTTGACCGGAATCGAGCTGAGTCCGGACATGCTCGCGCAGGCACACTTTCGCGCCGCCGACGTCAGACCGGATGCGCACCTGACGCTCGGGGACGCTCATGCTCTCGACTTTCCCGATGCATCCTTCGACACCGTGGTGTGCACGTTCTCACTCTGCGCCATCCCCGCCACGGACATCGCGCTCGCGGAAATGTCGCGGGTGCTGCGTCCGGGTGGAACGTTGCTCCTCGCCGATCACGTCGCCTCGTCGATCCGGCCGGTTCGATGGATCCAACGCGCCCTGGAACTGGTGAGCGTCCCGATCGGCGGCGAGCACTTTCTGCGCCGGCCCTCGCTCGTGATCACCGGTGACGAGAGCTTCTCCATCGAGGACATCGACCGGTTCACTCTCGGTCTCGTCGAGCGTCTTCACGCCACGAAAGTGGCCTGAACGGGAGCAAGGACCACCATCCTCGCGGCACGAACTACCGGCCACGCCCGGCTATCTCGGTCTCGACGAACTCGAGAAGTTGCTTCTCTGCCATCCACCCACACTTGTCGCGCACCCACGGCGAACAACCCAGGATGTAGGGGCGACGAGATCAGCCCACCGAGACTTCGCAACGACGCCGAGGCTCCGACGCTGAACCCATTTCACCCCCGCACCGAGAGTCGGTACGGGGGTGAAGATGGGGTTCGATGGAGAAATCAGGCCAGATCGTAGCGATCGAGCATCATGACCTTGTCCCAGGCCGCGACGAAGTCGCGGACGAACTTGTCCTTGGCGTCGTCGCAGGCGTACACCTCTGCGATGGCGCGCAACTCGGAGTTCGAGCCGAAGACCAGATCGTTGCGAGTTCCGGTCCACTTCTTCTCACCGGTAGCGGCATCCTTGGCCTCGTAGATGCCCTCCTCGGCGGCGGGAACCCATTCGGTGCCCATGTCGAGGAGGTTGACGAAGAAGTCGTTGGTCAGAGTGCCGACCTTGTCGGTCAGAACGCCGTGCGTCGACCCCTTGTAGTTCGCGCCGAGTACACGCAGACCACCGACGAGCACGGTCATCTCGGGTGCACTGAGCGAGAGCAGGTTCGCGCGGTCGACCAGGTTGAACTCGGCCGGCAGCTTCTGGCCCTTGCCCAGGAAGTTACGGAAACCGTCCACCTTGGGCTCCAGATCGGAGAACGAGTCGACGTCCGTCTTCTCCTGCGTGGCATCCATACGGCCCGGAGTGAACGGGACCGTGATGTCGACGCCGGCGTTCTTGGCGGCCTGCTCGACGGCTGCGACGCCACCGAGTACCACGAGGTCGGCGAAGGACACAGTTCCGGAGAACGACTGCTGGATTCCTTCGAGAACGCGGATGACCTGTGCGAGCTCGTCGGGCTCGTTGACCTCCCAGCCTGCCTGCGGCTGCAGACGCAGACGGCCACCGTTGGCACCGCCGCGCTTGTCACTGACGCGGAACGACGACGCCGCCGCCCACGCAGCCGAGATCAACTGCTCCTGAGTCAATTCGGATCCGAGGATGGCCTGCTTGAGCTCGGCGATCTGTGCGTCACCGATCAGCTCGTGATCGACGGCCGGGATCGGGTCCTGCCAGAGCAGGGGCTCCGCCGGGATCTCGGGGCCGAGGTAGCGCGTGACCGGTCCCATGTCGCGGTGGGTGAGCTTGAACCATGCCTTCTGGAATTCCTCTGCGAGCTCCTCTGGATGGTCGAGCCACCGCCGGGTGATCTGCTCGTAGATCGGGTCGACGCGCATCGCGATGTCGGAGGTGAGCATCGACGGGTGGCGACGCTTGGAGGGATCGGCGGGGTCGGGAACGAGGTCCGCGCCCTCGCCGTTCTTCGGGCGCCACTGGTGTGCACCGGCTGGGCTCTTGTAGAGCTCCCACTCGAACCCGTACAGGGTCTCGAGGAACGAGTTGTCCCACTGGGTGGGCGTGGGGGTCCAGATGACCTCGAGGCCACTGGTGATCGCGTCCGCGCCGACGCCGCTCTGGTAGCTGTTCTTCCAGCCGAGGCCCATCTGTTCGAGGGGAGCGCCTTCCGGCTCGGCACCGATGTGCACCTCGGGATCGGCAGCGCCGTGCGTCTTGCCGAAGGTGTGTCCGCCGATGGCCAACGCGGCGGTCTCGATGTCGTTCATGGCCATGCGGCCGAAGGTCTCGCGAATGTCCAGTGCGGACTGCACCGGATCCGGGTTACCGTTCGGGCCTTCGGGATTGACGTAGATCAGACCCATCTGCACTGCGGCCAGCGGGCCCTCGAGGCTGGTGCGGTCACCGTAGTAGCGCTCGTCGCCCAACCAGGTCTGCTCCGGGCCCCAGTAGATGTCCTCGTCCGGCTCCCAGGCGTCGACGCGTCCGCCGGCGTAGCCGTAGGTCGGCAGGCCCATGGACTCGATGGCGACGTTGCCGGTGAGCACGATCAGGTCGGCCCAGGAGAGCTTGCGGCCGTATTTCTGCTTGATCGGCCAGATCAGCCTGCGGGCCTTGTCCAGGCTCGCGTTGTCGGGCCAGCTGTTCAGCGGCGCGAAGCGCTGCATGCCCGCTCCGGCACCGCCGCGTCCGTCCTGCTTGCGGTACGTGCCCGCTGCGTGCCACGCCATGCGAATGAAGAACGGGCCGTAGTGACCGAAGTCCGCGGGCCACCAGGGCTGCGAGTTCGTCATCAGGGCTTCGATGTCGCGCTTGACCTCGGCGAGATCGAGAGAGTTGAACTCGGCTGCGTAGTCGAAGTCCGGGCCCATGGGGTCGCCGACTGCCGGGTTCTTCTTGAGGATCTTCAGATTCAGGGACTTGGGCCACCACTCGCGGTTGCTTCCGCCTTCGACGGGTGCCGGCATCGAGTCGTGCATGACCGGACACTTGCCACCCGACTCCTGTGGCTGGTCCTGGTTCATTTCTTTTTCGCGTGTTGTGTGGTCCTCGGACACGAGTTTTCCCTCCAGAAGATGGTGAATGATCTGATTCCCGCGGCGCTCCCGCGCCGCGACATCAGGGGCTGACGCTGGTGGAGCAGTTCTCGCACAGGCCCCAGTAGATGACCTCTGCCTCGTCGACGACGAAACCAGGGGCCTCCGACGGAGTGAGGCACGGAGCCTCACCGACGGCGCACTCCACATCGGCGATCGCGCCGCACTTGCGGCACACGAGATGGTGGTGATTGTCGCCGATCCTGCTCTCGTACCGGGAGACCGAACCGGACGGCTGAATTCGCCGGACCAGTCCCGCGGTGGTCAGAGCGCGGAGCACGTCGTACACGGCCTGGCGGGAGACATCGGGCAGGGTGGCCCGAACGGCTCTGTGGACGGTGTCGGTGTCGACGTGCGGATGTTCGTGCACCACGTCGAGCACCGCCAGACGGGGGCGGGTGACTCGGAGCGCAGCACTACGCAGCATCTCCGGGTAGTTCGACGATGAGCTCACATCGACCAGTATGCACGACTTTTCTGGAATGAGTCCGGAAAACGAGCGACGGACCGATGCGGTGCGGCGAACGCAGAGCCAGCGCGTTCGGACTCGGATGTCGATCCGGGGTACGTCGTCAGCGTCCCGATCTCACTCGACCGCGGTCCAGCCGTTCGGGCGGCCACGCGACCGACACGCTGTCCGAGGCACCGCATCGAAACCTGCCCGTGTCCGTGACGACTCGGTCTCAGCGAGAGGCCCGCGCGATCGTGTTGCCCGCCGGATCGTCGATCACGATCGAGTGGATGTCCTCGACAGAAAGGGACGTTGCGCCGGTCACCGCTGCTGCTCGGCTCGCGGTGACCGACCATTGAGCTGCTTGTTGTCGAGTCCCGTCGTTGCCGACCACTTGCAGAGTGAGGATGCCTGCGCCGGGGAGTTGTTGAACGTCGACGTCGATCGATGTGCCCCAGGCTTTCGTGGTGAGCTCGAGGTCACCTGTGGCCCCGACGGTGCTCGACAGAACGAGCGGGCGGGCACCCGCATCGTTCACCGTTGTCGAATCGTCGGAGCGGGCGAGGGTACTGAGCGGGACGATCGCCGCAGCGACTCCCAGAACGAGGGTCGCCGACACCGCAGTCCACACTCGCCGCCGCCTCTTCTCGGAGGTCCGTTGATGCCTCATCGCGCTCAGCAGGTGGTCGAGTCGCTGGTCTGCACCGGCCGTCGAGTGCACCGGTGAGAGATCTGCTGGCTGCCTGCGACGTCGAAGCACTCCTGCGACGGGTGCCAGGACGTCGATTTCGGTTCGGCAGGCAAGGCAGTCGTCGAGGTGTCGTCGTACCGCTGCTCGGTCGTCGCGCTCGAGTCCGTCGAGTACGTACGCCCCGAGCAGTGGTCGGATCTCGTCGTGCGCTGAGCTCATGGAATCAATCCCAACTCGTCGAAGATCCGGCGTAGGGCACGCACAGCGTAATAGGAGCGGGACTTGACCGTGCCGACCGCGATATCGAGGTGCGCGGCCACTTCGGAGACGGTTCGACCCTCGTAGTAGATGAGCACGATGACTGCTCGATGCTCCTCGGACAACCGACGCAGCGACTCGTCTATGAGCCACCCGTCGAGGACCCCGCCCAATTCGTCGTCGATGCACTCGGCGGCGAGTGCGATCTGATCGTGGACGAGAGTCGGCCTGCTCGTGCTCGCCCGCCACTGATCGGTGAGTACGTTTCGCGCGATGGTCATGAGATAGGACCGCGTCGATGCTGCCGTCACATCGATGCGGTCGATCCCGCGCCACGCGCGCAACATCGTCTCCTGGACGATGTCCTCACACTGCTCGCGGGTCTGGGTGTAGCGGCTGACGAATCGAGTCACTGCGTGCTGGTGCTCGCGGAAGAGCGCCGACATGGCGACTTCGGACGCATCGACGAGCTGGTGGTTGTGCTGTGAGCCGGATTCGACACCGTCCACCTAACTGCCCGAGCCGGAAGCGGCATCGGTGAAACCGGTCGTGGCGGCGGCGACCATGTCGAGAACAGGATTGGTCGGCGAGATCGAATGCCGAGCGGCGAGTACACGGATATCGGGGTGAGCCACGTGAACGATCCCTTCGGCATCCTGCCACGCCACGTATCGGGCGGGGAGGTCGATCCCCATGGTCTGCTGCGCTCCGACCAGCGCAGTCGAGACCGCAGGATTACCGACGTAGGTGACCATGGTGGGCCTCAGAGGTGTCTCGGCAGCGGCGGACGCGAGATCGACGGTTGCGACTGTGGGCTGATTCTTGGCCGCGAACGCTGCCTCGTATCGGGCAATGGACGCTGCAACCGATGCATCACTGGTCTTCTCGACCAGGTATCCCGGCGCTGCGGACACATCGGTGCCCTCTGCGGCGGCCGCCGAGGATCCCGTCGCATCGGACGCGGTCGATGCCGAGCCGGCCCGGAGTCCGTCGAGGGCGTCGGACGAGACCGGGATGCCTGCGAGCGTCGCGATGTACTCGGCGGAGTTGTATGCCAGAAACACCGTTCCGTTGGCGGCCTGCCAGACCAGGTACTTCTGTGGAAGGTCGATCGCGGCCCGTTGGTCCGCGGCGATCAACGGCGACGCCGCTTTCGGATTCCCCCCGATCACCACGGTGGTCGGGCGGATCGTCTCACCTGCTCCCTGTGCCAACTTCTCGAAATCCACAGTGGCTGCCACAGCTCCCGCCGTCTCCAGCGCGCGCTGTACCCGAGAGACCGTGTCACTCACAGAGTAGTTACTGGCGTACACCACCAGTCCGGGTTCGGACGGTGCCACATCGGGTGTCGCAGCCTTCGCGTCCGCCGACGTGGACACCGGAGTGCTCGACACCGCCACCGAACCGGTGGGTTCGGTGGAACCGCACCCGGCGAGGGCGATCACCGCCGCCGACGCGAGCAGCGACGTTGCCATACGGAACCTTGAAGTGCTCATCACGTGTCCTGTCCTCGTGCCCACGCCAGCGGTGGGCTTCACTGTGGTGTACGCACACCGAGCCTGAGGGGTTCACCCGAACCGAAGTTCCCTCCGGCGATTGCTCCCGGAATGTCGGTGCACCGGAGGGCGACACAGTCGAGTTCACGCAAGCGGAGATCTGATCGATCGGTTCACCCCGGTCTCGTCGAGCGTCTCCACGCCACAGAAGCGGCCTGAACGGGTGCAGGGACCATCTTCGCGGCACGAACGGCCGACCTCACGGCGGCACTTCTGCCTCGACGAATTCGAGAAGCCGCTTCAACAGTGAATCCGCACGCTCTTCGACGTCGTCGAGCGTCGAATCGACGCCACCGAGTAGCTGGTGTGCGTCTCGGCGTGCCCGAGTCCCGTGTTCGTAGTAGCCGGGGTCGAGTAGCGAAGCCGAGGCGGGCTTGGGTACGAGATCTGTGCTCGGCTGCCGTGCCTGCACCGAATGGTGTCGGTGCACAGGTGCTCGTCCGTCCAGGTGCGCTCGAACGATGTCGGCGACCGCATGGGCGGTAAGTGCAGTCGCAGTCAGCGGGGTGTGACCCCACCGGTCGATTGCGGTCGACAGCGGCTGTCGACCGGCCGGATCGACGTACCGGTCGAATCCGCTGAGCCCGGTACCGCCCACGGCATCGAGAGCGTCGGCGAGCATTCGAGTGTTCGGGTACCGCGTGTGATGGCCCAGCACCTCCAACCAGCGCTGGAACACCGTCCGCGGCGAGATACCCGTCTCCATCAGTGCGAGAGGAGTGACGGTGCGAACGCCGCGGCCTGTGTCGATACGAAGGGCATCGATCCTCGGATCGGCGGTGACGTCGCAGGGCCGCAGGGCCGCGATCTGGGTGTACGGCAGACCGGTCGAGGCAAAGACCAGGACGAGGGCGTCTCGCCGCGCGAACAGTTCGGACGGCCAACCGGATTCGGGGAGGCGCGCGATGACGCCGCCGATCACGGCTGCCAGCTCGTGCAGGCGCGCCGTACGCGCCACGTCCAGCGCAGCCCGAACGATCTCAGCACACCCCGGAGGAGGTAATAGATGCCGATGATGAGCGATGTCGATCACCGCGATCCGACGGCGTTGGGTCGTCGGCGCGGCGGGGTGCGCGTGAAGAAACCGAGCAAGCGACTCCGGAGAGGCCGCCAGTGAGGGTTCGCCATGGGCGGTGCACCAGTCCTCGAACAGTGACCACGTGTGCCGATCCCGCCTCGGTATCGACGTGTTCGTGATGTCCGCTGGTCGTATCGGACAAGGGCGGTCGTCGTGGTCAGCATCTACCCCGGTCGCCCTATCGGCGTTCACGGGTGAAGTCACACGCCCGGTCATAGACCGAGTTCGGTGACCGCGTTGCCGACCAGAGGGGCGTGCTCGCGGGCATATGTCTCGACCATTGCGGGTGTGGTGTGCCCGGTTTGGCGCATGATCGCATGTGCATCGGCACCGTTACGGAAGGCTTGGGTGACGAAGCCGGAACGGAGGGAATGCCCGCCGAGCTGCATGACAGTCTCGGGGTCGTATCCAGCGTGAGCTGCGCGGCGGCGGATCGCCGCATGGACCGCTGCCCCGGACAACACAGTGTCGGAGAGGTTGCCGTTCTTGCGGACAGACCGGAACAGCGGCGACCGTTTCTCGACCACAGGAAGGGTGCCGCGACAGAGATGGGAGTCGAATTCCACTGCGCGGGAGAGTATTCGGATGACGGCAACTCTGCCGCCGGTGTCGAACGCTGCGACGATCTGCAGCCATCGCACCCACGCGCAGACCGGGCAGGATTCGTGGCGGGCGGTGAACGGGAGTGCTTTCACGGTTCCGGTGCCGTCCTGGTCGGTCTTCGATCTTCGGATCCGTACATGCGCACCGTCGAGGCGGTCGCGGTGGACATCGCGGCATTCGAGCGCTACGAGTTCGCTGCGGCGGAATGCGCCGGTGTAGCCCATCAGCAGTAGCGCGGTGTCGCGGCGTTCGAGGACCTCCGACGCCCAGCCCG
>NZ_JABFAQ010000003.1:82440-83791 GCF_017168275.1 Rhodococcus sp. KRD175 | reverse complement strand
GGGTTCGCCATGGGCGGTGCACCAGTCCTCGAACAGTGACCACGTGTGCCGATCCCGCCTCGGTATCGACGTGTTCGTGATGTCCGCTGGTCGTATCGGACAAGGGCGGTCGTCGTGGTCAGCATCTGCCCCGGTCGTCCCGTCGCCGGTCACTGGCTCGGTCGGGTGCCTGGTCATAAGCCGAGCTCGGTGACGGCGTTGCCGATCAGTGGCGCATTCTCGTGAGCGTATGTTTCGACCATTGCGGGTGTGGTGTGCCCGGTTTGGCGCATGATGGCGTGCGCGTCAGCTCCGTTGCGGAAGGCTTGCATGACGAAGCCGGAACGGAGGGAATGCCCGCCGAGCTGAGCGACGGTGACGGGGTCGTATCCAGCTCGAGTAGCGCGGCGGCGGATCGCCGCATGGACCGCTGCCCCGGACAACACAGTGTCGGAGAGGTTGCCGTTCTTGCGGACGGACCGAAACAGCGGCGACCGTTTCTCGACCACAGGAAGGGTGCCGCGACAAATATGGGAGTCGAATTCCACTGCGCGGGAGAGTATTCGGATGACGGCAACTCTGCCGCCGGTGTCGAACGCTGCGACGATCTGCAGCCATCGCACCCACGCGCAGACCGGGCATGACTCGTGGCGGGCGGTGAACGGGAGTGCTTTCACGGTTCCGGTGCCGTCCTGGTCGGTCTTCGACTTCCGGATACGTACATGCGCACCATCGAGGCGGTCGCGGTGGACATCGCGGCATTCGAGCGCTACGAGTTCGCTGCGGCGGAATGCGCCGGTGTAGCCCATCAGCAGTAGCGCGGTGTCGCGGCGTTCGAGGACCTCCGACGCCCAGCCCGTGTAGCGGGCCCTCCCGACAGACTTCTCAGGCCGAAAGCACGCTGAGCAGGCGTTTCCGCGGAGACGGTGCGGGAAGGAAAATTCTCGTCGGTCACCGCACAAATAACGTTGGTGACTATGACCCCGGCGCGAAAAAGGGCTCTTCGGCTATCGCCGCGCGTGCATCGCGGACGACCCCGCTCCATCGGGCGAGAGCTACGTCGGCGGATGGTGCAGCGGGATCCCGTGGTCGAGGAACAGTTGCACCGTCTCATCCAGCTCCGCTGCGGTGCGGCACCCCCGGAGCAGGAAGTTGTACAACGAACTGGCGGATGCGGGATCGACGCGCGCTGCCGCGATGGCGGCCTCGGCCGCAGCGTGCGCGTCAGCCCACAGATCGCGCTCAGGTGCGGGATAAGACGAGCGCGTCGGAGCTGTCCCGGGATCGACCGGCTCGTAGGGTCGTGGGCGCAGCAGAGATGCGTGCGCACCGCCGGCATCGATCTCACCGCTCTCGACCATCGCAATGCCGA
>NZ_JABFAQ010000003.1:80695-82340 GCF_017168275.1 Rhodococcus sp. KRD175 | reverse complement strand
TGTAGCGGGCCCTCCCGACAGACTTCTCAGGCCGAAAGCACGCTGAGCAGGCGTTTCCGCGGAGACGGTGCGGGAAGGAAAATTCTCGTCGGTCACCGCACAAATAACGTTGGTGACTATGACCCCGCCGCGAAAACGGCGCTTCTCGGCTGTCGCCGCGCGTGCATCGCGGACGACCCCCCTCCATCGGGCGAGAACTACGTCGGCGGATGGCGCAGCGGGATCCCGTGGTCGAGGAACAGTTGCACCGTCTCATCCAGCTCCGCCGCGGTGCGGCACCACCCCCAGCGCAGGAAGTTGTACAACGAACTGGCGGATGCAGGATCGACGCGCGCCGCCGCGATGGCGGCCTCGGCCGCAGCGTGCGCGTCAGCCCACAGATCGCCCTCGGGTGCGGGATAAGACGAGCGCGTCGGAGCTGTCCCGGGATCGACCGGCTCGTAGGGTCGTGGGCGCAGCAGAGATGCGTGCGCACCGCCGGCATCGATCTCACCGCTCTCGACCATCGCAATGCCGAGTGAGCACCGATGAGGTGATCGCTTCCTCTCCGCTGTCGACGGCGGTCACTGCGGCGGCAGTGAGCAGCGTTGTCAGTTCACCGATGGTGCCCTCGGAGCGAGTGAGGAGGTAGTCGGTCATCTCCGGCGACGTCAGGTGCGAGGGTTTACGGAGGGGGAAGCTCGTGGTGAAGCTGGCCAGCAGTGATCTGGTGTCGGCAGTGTTGGTCCAGACAGGCAAAGTCATGGGATGGAATCGGTTCTCCAGCTGGGGATCGGTCCGGATGGCGAGGTAGGCGTCGCGGGTTCCGACAGCGACAAGAGGAATGCGTAGTTCGTTGCCCAGGAACCGCAGCACGTTCAAGAATTCGCGGCGGACGTTGTCGCGGCCGGCGAGAACATTGTGGAGCTCGTCGATGATCAACATCCGAACGCCGGTGGCGCGGAGCAGCATCAATGCTTGCTGTTCGAGTTCGTGGACCCGATTGCGTGGTCGGGTCGGTGTTCCCAACGCTGTGAGCAGTGCGAGGTAGAACCGGCCGGGTGACGGGTCCGGGGGCATCTGCATGCACAACACCGGTATCTGCTCGCGGTCGGACAAGCTGATCGGCGGATGAGTGCGCCGGAACTTTTCGATGATCATCGACTTGCCGTTGTTCGTCGGACCGAGCAACAGTAAGTTCGGCATACGCTGTCGGTCCGGCCACGACAGCAACGACTCCAGATGGTCGATGACCGTACGGGCCTGCGGATACCCGATCCACCTCTCCGACCGGATCGACCGGATCCGGTCCGCGTCGTCGAGTGCGGTGAGCGGTCGAACCGACTCCCGCAGGTGCCCCAAATCCTCGCTGGACGACTCGGTGGGTTCGTCGCTGCTTCCTGTCGATGAGGTCATCGCGTCACCATTCCTCGATGTCGCTGAAGACCGGCGTTGCGGTGCTGCCGTCCGCTCGAGGCTCCACCGGCGGGTGGATCGCCGGGATCGGTGCACACGCGGCGGCGCCGGTGAGATGCGTGCGGCGGGCACGGTTGCGCCGGGCTTTGCGGGTGGCTTTCTGCGAGCGGTCGGTGACCTCGCGCATCTGCTCGATCATCGAAAACAGTGCGCTCTCATCGACGTTCGACCGACCTTGTTCGCGGAGACG
>NZ_JABFAQ010000003.1:42634-80595 GCF_017168275.1 Rhodococcus sp. KRD175 | reverse complement strand
CGAGGCAGCTGCTCAGCACCGGATATTGATGCAGCAGAGTCATGTTGATATCAGCAGTGGATTCGAGGCTGTCGATACATGCCGGGCATGCCCGACTGCGCGGAGTGCTCGCCCACGGCAACCATGCCTCGCTCGTGGGTGTGCGACGTCGTCGATCCTGCCTCGCGAGGTCGGCCGGTAGCAGGATCGAGAATTGGTGGACGTAGGTGTCGAAGTCGCAGTCGGCGGGGTCGGTGCTGTCGAGCAACCACGGTGTCCACCCCGCCAACGTCATCATCCGCACCCTCTCCACCGGGACTGCGCCGCGACCGGCCAGCTCGATAAGTATCGGCTCCGGTGTGTAGCGGTCGAGATCCTCGACAGCACAATCGATATCGAGGTCTGCAAGCAGGTCAGAAGGCTTGATGTGCGGATACAGCTCGCATATCCGGGCCAACCAGGACGAGAGGACCTCCCCTGGCAGTGGCGGCGGGTGCAGCGGCCACGGGCGAACGTACGCATCATCGGGCATCGCAGCGAGCCGCGCGTTCACGCGAGGTGGCGCTCGAACTGGCGGCGTCGCTCCGTGGGACCGACGTACGGAGTGCGTGTGAGCACCGATGAGGTGATCGCTTCCTCTCCGCTGTCGACGGCGGTCACTGCGGCGGCAGTGAGCAGCGTTGTCAGTTCACCGATGGTGCCCTCGGAGCGAGTGAGGAGGTAGTCGGTCATCTCCGGGCGGGCACGGTTGCGCCGGGCTTTGCGGGTGGCTTTCTGCGAGCGGTCGGTGACCTCGCGCATCTGCTCGATCATCGAAAACAGTGCGCTCTCATCGACGTTCGACCGACCTTGTTCGCGGAGACGAGTGATGGCAGCTCTGTGCTCCCACAGTGTCACCGCGGGATGTGACATCGTCCGGTACGGCACCTCGACATAGCCGACACCGTCTGGCTCGAGGACCCAGATTCTGCTCAAATCGCGTGGATCACGTCGTATCACGAACCGCCCCAAATCCTCTCGCCGCGCAACCCACGGTTTGAGCGCGTTCGAGAAGTAGTGCACGTGATCCAGAACGAAGCCCGTACGCGTCAAACGTCGCCGGATGACGGGAAGAAAGTCCACCAGGAACGCGGTTTCGCCGAGCACCACACGAGGGGCATGACCAGCTGCGGCGACCCCGCCGGCCCACACGGCGGCCGGAGTGTTCCCGATCCCTGTGTGAACGCTCGCGTGATACGAGGCTATGGCCAGGACCAGCCAGCGCTCCAACTCACGCAATGTCAACGCCGCGTGCTTGTCCGAGTCGTAACTTCCTCGGTCCGCTGGGTTCGAGAAGGTGGTCCCAGGCAGCTCGTGCACCGCCGTCATCGCCGTTCCGATGATGCGTTCGACGATCCCGCCGTAGTGCGGTCGGCCCGGAGGACGGTATTCGAGTGTGATGGCGTGCTGGGCGCATCCGCGGCGCAGCGCTTCGCTTTTGAACTCGGAGGCGTTGTCGAGATACAACTGTTTCGGCTTCCCTGCCATCGGCCACTGCACCTGCTCCGCGAGCTCGCATGCCTCCAGCCATGTCTGCTTCTCGCAGCACACCCGGCCCAGGCACAACCCGACCGATACCGCTGATGGCGGCTCCAGAGTGACGACGAACCCGAGTACGGAACGACTGAAGACATCGATGGCGATAGTCAGGTAAGGGCGACCGATCTGTTGCCGCTCGTACTCGTCAACGACCATCAGATCGACGACGGTGTGGTCGATCTGGACCTGATCGAGAATCCCCGAAACCGTCGGTGGACTGTCGCCGGCGGACTGACGCGGGCGGGCGGCATCGGGTCCTCCGCGGGACCTGGCCACCGATGCCGGATGGAGCGCTGCGATACGCGCAGTGACGGTATTTCTGGCCGGCGCTGGTAGGCCCGCGCGGTGGCACGCCAACGCGATACGTCGATGCAGCGCAGCGACACTCAGCTTCTGACGGTGAAGAAAATATCGGGTGAGATGATCGCCGATCACGTCCTCGACCTCAGCCGTTACTCGGCTGCGGCCACGCCCTCCCGACGAGACCTTCGTCAGAAGATCGGTGACTGTCCCCGTCCCGTTCCTGAGCCTGCCGACCAACGTGTAGACCTGTCGCCTGGACAATTCCAACCGCTGCGCGGCCTCGTCGACCGCTTCCGAACGCACCGGATGCATCTCCAGCAAGGGAGCCAGGACAGCGAAACGGGCCTCGGCCTGGGACCACCGCTCCCCCGACGCTGTCAGCACACCGGTCTCCACGACATCGAGCTTGTCGGGGTCCATCACAAGCCTCCCTGTCACCGAGAGCCGAACATGCGACCGTGCACCGCACTTCTGACATCAGAATGTCAGAAGACACGTGCACTCACCCTCGAAACGCCTGCAAAGAGTGCAGCCGTCTTCTGAAACTGACAGTGACTTGACACTCAGTGGCCGTTTACGATCGTCCGGTATGACGATGGTCAAAACGCACACTCAAACCCGCAGGAGGCCACTGAGGAAGGGTCCGATGTTCGATCCGGTCATCGCCAAGCCGGGCGTGCGTTGTCGCACTGCTCTCATGCTTCAACACCATCAGAAGAGGTTGCCGTCATGAGTGACATCGGCCGACTGCTTATCGAACAGCTCAGCGCTGAACAGGCGCGCGACGAGATAGGTGTCAGAACACTCGTGGCTTGGCGCACCTACCTGGAACAGTCGGGCGGTGCGGTGCCTGGGCCTGAGGGCAGCACTCAAACGGTGTCCTTGGAGCCATGGAAGGACGCACCACCGGAACCCTGCTAAAAATCGTTGTGCGGTGGGTCGACCCCAGTCGCGTCGGTACATACGACAAGGGTTAGTCCCCTAGCAGGTAACCCGATCCTCGACCTAGTGCTTGCCCGCGGTCACACCCCGCTCAGAATCCGATGCAACCTGGTTTTCAATCGTTGCCGTAATCTTCCCCCGGATCGATATCATCGATGTCGCCTTCCGTCTCGAAAGTGTCTTCAATGCCTGCCTGTGAAATCAGCTCATACTGGTCAAGGACAAGACCACAGTGACCGCAGGAGAAGTAGTCCGAAGTGACAACCAGCGTGACAAAAATATCGTAGTCCCCGTCCGAGGACCCATGATATTCAGTTGAAAAATCGACTCTTGAGTCACCCTCTAACTCACCCATATTTTCACACGCGGGACAGAGGTGGGGACTTGAATAGCTCAAACCAGATGAGGGTGCAGAGCCCGGCTGCCATTCTTTAGCGACCTTAGCGGGCAGCGTCCCTGACTCATATTGCGCACGCCGTTGCTTGGCACGCGCTATCAAGGTTTCACACCTATGCTCAATGTGTTTTTTGTTCTGCTCGAGATACTTTTCAACTATTTCTGCGCGATCCGGTCCGACCAAGGCGTCTAGGTCTTTTTCGCAAGCGGACACCAGAATGTGGGCTTGCGCCCAATACTTGGGCCACCACGCAGCTTCAGGCAGTCTGGTAAACGACGCAGAGGCACCGTGAATGTAGTCGTTGCGCGCCCAGGAAGTCTTTTGAGCTTCACTCATACTGAATGGTCTGAATGCTTTCTCGCACCTGGAATATACAGATTTCGCGGGTATGGACTCGAATCGCGCATTGCCGCCGATAAGGCCCAGTGCGATCAGAACATTAGTCCCCTCCTCCGTGGGCACCGCGATCAACAATGGGGACTGCCGAGAGAGGGCTGCTTTAGCGAGCGCCTCTAAAGCCAGTGAAGACCACAAGGCACGTTCATCGAAAGATCGAACTTCAGGATCATCCATCGCGTGATTGAGAAAAAGTTTAGCCTTCAGCCATAAAGCTTCGTGATCGTACGGTGCGCTCATATTTGATTCTCACTATCAGCGCGGAGCATCAATCTGCGCATCAGCCTATCGGGTTCGTCCACCACGTTATCGCGTGCATGAAGCACGTTTCGGTTGTCGATCACTAGCACCTGGTTGGGCTCTGTCCACGCAAACTGCGTCGCCGAATCGATCGCTTTTGAGAAGTGCCCCACGACCCGACGCGCCCGCGAATCGACCGGCGTCATGCAACCAGGATCGAATCTGACCCTGCCGCCGCCCAGAGTGGGCCATCCAACGCAGGCAGGGGCAAGAAAGCTTGTCTGCCCATCGTCAACTGCAAATAAGCCGTGTTGGAGGTCGTCGCCGATGTCAGCGAATCCACGGGTCGTCTGTCGCCATAGGAGTGTCGAAACAGAGCTCGGTGAATCGACTGCGAGGACCACGATGTCGGGAGGTATTGCGAGGTGCGCTCCGTCGGTATGAAGTGGTTGTCGCTGGTGCCCGAAGATCGCGCTGAGCGATCTCGGTCTTGCCTTGTCGGGGGCGGCAGGTTTGAGGTCCTCGAAGCCGCCAGTTTGCGACCGACCGGGAACTACTGTGTAAGTACTCCAAGGGATTTCAGCCTCTAGCCGCACTGCCGGGCATACTGCGCTGGCCCATCCATTTTGACGCGCGGCGGCAACGAGCTTGTCGATTTCATACACACGCACCATGGCCGTGTTAAGACCTTTCGTCGATTCATCGTAAACCCCCGGTCCCCAACATATCGAGCCGCAGAACGGGGCAGTCACGCGATCGTTGGTCCCGGGCTCATTTAGCTACGTTTCAGCGGCGAGCACCAGGAAGCAGAACCTTTTTGCCCGTCGCTGTGTCATCGTGTCGCCTCCGCGTATCCCCCGACGTGCGGCTCGTCGACTTCGATCGCCGGCTCAATCGGTCCGAGTTCGTCCTGCGAGTCGGCGCGGGGTGCTGTAGCACGGTTCGGCGCTTTCGTCTCCGCGACTTCCATCAGGAGCTGGACAAGCTTGTCGTAGCGCCGTGTGACTGTGGAGGTGGTCACCTCGAGCATCCGGGAGACGGCGGAGAAGTTGCCCTGCACCTCGGGATGCTTGTGATAGAGGTAGACAGTTTCCCAGACGTCGTCGTTGAGTGCTCCATGTTCATCGAGTAGATCACTGAGCTGCTGAGCGCTGTTGTCGCTTTTAGGCGCGCTCTGCACCTCCCCCGGGCTGTGTGGACTCGGCACGCTCTCGATCACGTTCTGTGACAAAGGCATTGCTGCGGCGCGACTGGCGCGTGGAGCTCGGAGGATGACAGCGAGGACTTCGGTCATGGCGAGCAGGAAGACCGGAGCGATGGTCGCGATGCCCGCGGCGACGAAAGCCGGCATTACGGTCGAGGTCAACGTTGCGTGGTACGCGTTTCCGGCTATGGATGCGCCGGCTGCAACAGCAAGAACGCAGAGGACGAATCGCCGTCCTCGTACCGTCCGCGGGTCCGTGTGGTGTGACAGTGCAATCGCGGTAACGGTGGTGGCCACAATTGCGCCGTCGAGGACTACGGGTATCACCCAGGCTCGGCCAGGCTCGGTGCCGGCCATTGTGGCGAGATCCCGGAGCGCTCCGAAGGACAGCCAGAAGGATGCAGCGGCGATACCGACCGTCAGCACAATGGCAGTGGCCAGTGCGCCGATCAGCACTCGAGGGTGGATGAATACCGTGCCGGCGAGGTCGACGCTGGTGTGGTCGACGTGGTCTTCGACCGGTTCGATAGAGGCACTAGCGTTGTTCATTGATCGCAGGTCCAATCTGTGATCGACCGGCCCCGGTGGTGTGAGCGCACTATCGGGGCCTTTCGGGGTCGGCGTGGGCTTTGACACGAACGCAACGCCTAAGACGCTGCGGGGATGTGGGCGATGCGGAACGACTCGCCCATACCCCCTATAGCGCCCATAGGGGCGCTATAGGGAAGGTGCGGCCGGGGGCAACTTGTATCGCTGGCCGTTGTTGTACTGCCGTTCCAGCTGTTCACACAACCGCTCGACTGCAGTCCTGATGAAGACCTGCTGATGCTTGACACCGGTGTATGCCTGCGTGTGGGCGATGGTGGCCTCCATCCGTTCTTTCTGAGACGAGGGCATCGAGAGCAGAATGTCCTTCGTTCCTTCCATCCGCTTGGATCTCTCCTTCGCGCCAACCTCAACTTCTGGCGTGCTCGCCGGCTGAGACGGCGGCCGAGACGGTGACGCTACCGGCGGTGTCGCGGCCTCAGCTTCGCGTTGCGCCGGTGCCGCCGCCTGCGCGAACGTGTTGCGCCGAGGCGCGCGCGCGGCGGGTAGCTGCGGTGCCGGAATCTCTTTACTCACTATGCCTTCCCTCCTGTTGCGTTGAGAATCTTTACGAAGTTTTCGTGAAGGTTGCGGATCCGCCCCGTGGGCCGGGGGTGTTCATCGAGGCCCATTCCCACGTTGGTGAGTTTGCTGATGTCGGTCAGCATCGGTATCGGCTCCCCCACGATTCGGATATCAGCCTCTTGCACGTACTCCTTGAGGTACTCCAGCGTCTTCGCATGATCGGCACGGCGACCGTCGATCTTGTTGACGACTACGCCTGCAATAGGCAGTACCTTGCCCATGTACTGCTCAAGGTCCTCGATCGACTGGCGAATAGCGTCGAACCCGTCGATTGCGTCCGATTCGGGGTTCACGACGATCAGAACGTTATCGGCGGCGAACAGCGCTCCACGGGACACAAGGTCGATCGCGGGACGGCAGTCGATGAGGATGTGCTCGTACTTGTTTGAAACCGTTTTCAGCGCCCTGTCGACGGCCATCTCGCCGCCGGTCTTCCCCACCAGCGTGTCCATGACTGCTTGAAGGTCACTGAACCCGCTCGGCAGAACATCTATGCCTGGACGCCGCGCCTGAATGATGGCTTGCTCGGTCGAACAGTCGACATCTCGGTCGAGCACATCCGCGAGACTCGCTTCAGGCGGATCTTCGACAGTGTGACTGGTGAGATGCTTGGTCGAATTCCCCTGAGAGTCAGCGTCAACGACCAAGCAGGTTTGCTGCACGCTGGCCGCTGCGTGGGCTAGACCGTTCACGATGGTGGTCTTGCCGACGCCACCCTTCAGGTTCGCGATCGCAGTAATTGTCATAGCGGTGTTTCTTCTCCCTCTCGTTCGTTGATGCGACCACCCCCCTCCCCCGTGTCAGAGGGAGAGCCGAGGAACAAAGCAGATGGGGGTGCACTTACGGGGACATATGGACCGAAGTGGAACTGGGTAATGCTTAGCGAATAGTACGTAAGCCCAGCGTATATACGCTTTCACTATTAAAGAAGAGCAAAGCAAATAATACCGGATATTGAGTAATGTTAGCTTACAGTATCTAGCGTATCTAGGCTAGGTACTGTAAGCACATATAATGTTATATAACTGCCCATATGGGCAGACGGAGGCTATTGCGCCCAAGCGCAACGGCCCGCAACAGCCTGCAACTCCGGCGTTCACCACCGCTCACCAGGGAAGCGGCGCGACATCCCGATCGCCCATATAGGCGGCCATAGCCACTAGGGGAGGCCGAAACATCTTCCACAGACGGGGCACGACTGCCCCAACCGGGGGACTGGGGCAGCCACCGTTGCGCGTCCCAGATCCAGTTGATCAGTTGAGGCAACAGTCAGCACGCGGGTTTGCGGCCTCCGTCTTACGCAACCGAGAGGTCGTACCGATGTGCCGCCTCACGTAGCAAGTGCGCCTTCATCTCCGGCGTCGTTGTACATACAAGACTGAAAGCAGCTTCACGGAGAAGCCGTTCAGGTGTCGCGCCTCGCAATATCGCTCCACTTCCAGCCTCGCTCGCCAAATGGTTCGCAACGTCCACACTGAATCGGCTTGCGGCAGCGCGCACTCCGAAGATGTCAATCTGCCGCTCGGTGATCGCGCGAGTGAGCGTGGCTCTGATCTCGTTGTGTCTCGCATCGAGGATGTCGTTGGACCGGCCCATTGCAGCCAACTCCAAGAGGGATGCCTTCGCCGTTCCGAGAGCGAGGGAGCCGTTCAAGCGGGTCACAGCCCGATCCATGTCACTCAGTTCCGAACCGTCCTTCTTTGACGCCGATGACACACTCATGACCATGTCGTCGGGTACATGAAGCCTGTCGAAGGTGAGTCTGACCGTATGTGAGGCGTGCGCGGCCGTCAGTTCTAGGCGATCGCTTACCAAGCCTGAGACGTCCTCGGCGTGGGCAAGGAACGTAACTTGCTGTCCCGCTGCCTCGTCGTACGCGGTCACACCGATGACCTCGGTGAGACCGTTCCATCCCGTTACGAAGGGCGAGGTCCCTGTAATCGAGTAGCCGCCAGCTACTCGAACTGCTTTGACCAGCGGCTTCCGTGGGCTGGCATAGCCACTGCCGGAAACACCTGCGCGCATGTCGCCCGTCTGCAGTGCCGTCAGATACTTAGCTTTCAGGCCCTCGTTGCTCGATGTGGCCAGGCGTAGCAGCGTGCCGTGGTGTTGCGCCCATACGAATGCTGTGGCGAGGCAGCCGCTGACCAGCACTTCGCCGGTGTCCGCAAGTGTCCGGATCGGATCCTGCGACTTGAACGCAAGTCCGTAGAAACCTCTGCTGCGCAGCGCGTCGAAATGCGAGGCCGGTATCACCCCCGAGCAGTCGACATCATTCGCGTCCGGGGCCAACAGCTCGGCGCGTAATTCTTCCGCCGCTACAACCCAGTCGGTCATAACCCGCCTCTCTATAGGTTTGCTCAAGCATCGCCGCACCACGCTAGCGTCGGACCGTCCTCGGATGAGGTTCACCCCGGATGGTGGACACCGAGATAGCGGGACCGATGGTTCCGCTGGAAGGATGTCCGCATGTCCCGCAAACGCAGGTCGTTCACGACCGAATACAAGGTCGAGGCCGCCCGTAGGGTGATCGATTCCGGCCGCACCATCGCCGAGGTCGCCCGCGAACTGGGCATCAACGAAGGACTGCTCGGCCGCTGGGTCGCCGACGAACGCCGCCGGATCGAAGCCGCCGCAGCATCCGGTGACCAGCCGCTCACGGCCGCCGAACGCACCGAGCTGGCCCGGTTACGCCGGCAGGTCTCCGAGCAGGAGAAAGACATCGCGTTCCTGAAAAAAGCGTCCGCGTACTTCGCAGCCAATCAACAAAAGTAGAGCTCTACACGTTGATGGCCGCGGAGTACGCGAACTCCGCAGTCCACCGGATGGCACGCCTGCTCGAAGTGTCGACATCCGGTTTCTACAAACACCAAGGACGCAGTGTGACAACCAGATTGGCGCAGCGGCAGCAACGTAGAGCCGATCTGGAGATCAAGATCCTCGCGATCCACCAGGAGTCGAAAGGCGTCTACGGAGCACCGCGCATCACCGCCGAACTTCACGATCGAGGCGAGGTGATCACCGAGAAGACCGTCGCCACGATCATGCGCTCCCTCGGCGTCGTGGGGATCAGCCCACGTACGTTCAAGATCCGCACCACCGTGGTCGACCCGTTGGCCTCGTTCCCCGAGGATCTGGTGCAGCGCCGGTTCGATCAGGGGCACGTCGATGCGGTGTGGACCTCGGACATCACGTACCTGACCTGCGGCGAGGGCGATATGTACCTGTGCGCCATCAAGGACGAGCACTCGAAAAAGGTCCTCGGGTGGGCCGTCGCCGATCACATGCGCACCGAGCTCGTCCTCGACGCTCTGGACATGGCAGTTGCCGGACGTGGCGGCGACGTCGCGGGCACAATCCTTCACTCGGACAGGGGAAGTCAATACACCGCCGAGATCATGAAGCAGGCATGCGAACGGTACGGGTTGCGGCGCTCGATGGGCGCGACCGGCATATGCTGGGACAACGCCGGCGCGGAGAGTTTATGGTCGACGTTCAAGCACGAGTACTACTACCGACATACGTTCGCGTACAGGACCGAATTGGTTGCTGCAGTTGACAACTGGATGAACTTCTACAACACTCGACGTAGGCACTCCACGATCGG
The DNA here is from genome assembly GCF_017168275.1 of Rhodococcus sp. KRD175. Lineage (NCBI taxonomy): Bacteria > Bacillati > Actinomycetota > Actinomycetes > Mycobacteriales > Nocardiaceae > Rhodococcus > Rhodococcus sp. KRD175. The sequence continues at coordinate 70,779 of NZ_JABFAQ010000003.1, read as the reverse complement.
AATGCTCAGCCCCCACAATTACGAACAGTCACTGAACGCGCCGATTATGGCCGCGTAGCCACTGTCCACTTTTCGGGGTGAACCTCAGGATGCGGATAGCCGATGGGTGGTACGGAGCACAGCTGACAGATAAGTGGGGCCGGCGACCGACCTCAAGCCCCGTTTCCGAAGCGGCTACGACGTATCCACAATGACCGCCCCTAGAAGGTCACCGAGTATCTCGACTGCCTCTAACACCGGATCTCTTGGCGGTGGACCAGCCTTCATGAGTGCTGCCCAAAGAGCCTCCGAATCTGCGTCGCCAGGCAGGGGAGCGGCCTCGGCAGGCGGGAGAATTGTCTGGTCGCGCGTAGCGGAGTCACGGGATGGAGCGGAGAACCGGTTCTCAAGCCACACCTGCCACAAGAGCCGTTCGGCTCGGTGCCGAACAATGCGGTCGGCCACGACCATTTCCACACCGTGAGCGGCCGCTACGTCGTCCAGCGTGCGGCGTCCTAGGGTCAAGGTTGCATTGTTTCGCTCGATGAGCCCAGCAGTTGTTAGGTCCGCGAGGATCGCGTATCCGTTGGACGGTCGGAGCTTTGCAGCGGCAAAGATGTCCTCGACGTCGGTGGCCAGGCCGGCCTTGAGCAGCTCGTACACCGCCCGACCACGTAGACCAAGCACGCTCCATGCCGGATGCACGGGCTCGACCCGCGCTCGCTCGATATGCGCTGCTCCTGGACTCTGGATCGTGGCTGGAGTGGTCAGGGCGTAGCGGTCCGCTTCTCGACCTGCCCCGCGCGACACCAGTAGCAGGGGAGAACCTGGGGTCTCTCTAAGCAGTCTCAGGCCACTCCACACAGTCGATTCCGACATCAGCCCCGCTGCATGCGACAGGCTTCGACCACCAACTGCGACCACTGGGACTCCCTCCACCAATTCCCCCGCCAACGCAGATGTGTAAGCGAGCGCCTGCACCACCGCTAGTAGGACGGGGCGTTGGCGAGTACCGAGGAATTCTGAGTCGATCCACATCTTCGCGTGCGCCAGCCATTGCTGACGAACTCGATCTTTCAGGAAGGAACCATCCCCCCCTGTGTATTTTTTCTTGTGCGTGAGTTGGTGGAATGGACGCACAATCGTTGCGGCCCAGGTCAGGGCCTTTTCCACGTCCCGTTGCAAGGCTGCGGCTGAATGAGACCCGTACTTGTCGATGTAGGCGTGACGCAGCCCGGCCCACTCGGAGGTGGCGAGTGACTTCTCGATGTCCGCAGTGCTGGCACCGCGGAGGACGGCGTGGCTGATGACGGACTGGCGTGCTTCTGACGGAGATGTCCAGAGGGCTTTGTGAGCCTTGGTGAACTTGCCTGTGGCCGCGTACGTCTCGACGGCATGGGGGACAGGTGTGGTGCGGTGGAAGCGCGGGTCCAGGCGTCGATCGCGTCCGACGCCGACGAGGCGTTCGTCCTGGGTGAGGGAGGCTGCAACTGCGGCCACTGGGGTTCGGTGGCGGGGAGTGGTCGCGCCCCCCAGCAAAGCGATCAGACGCGCGATGACACCGCGGTCGGAGCGGACGGTGAAGGCGTCTATTGCGTCGTCGAGGGTGCCGTCGAGGAGTCGGTAGCCGCCCTCTCGGCATGGTGAGCCAGGGGGAGTGATGCATCCCCAGTCTGCGTTGAGCATCGGTGTGGCGTCCAGGGTGACCAACCGGGCACCAAGTAGCTGCATGACCATTTTGATGTCGTCGACGCGCAGAGGCATATCGGTGGCCATGGGGACCAGAACGTGGCGGCCGCCGCTCGTCGAGCGGTCGGTGATTGTGCGCGCGCCGCATTCATGGAGCCATTCGAGTGCGCGATCGACGTCGGCGTCGACCTGCTCAGGACTGTGATGTTTGGCGTCGAAGTCCAGCGCTAACAGGCTCGTACGGCCGCGCGCATAGATCGGCACTGCGGCCGGCACGGCCGGCAGGCGCTTCGTCAGACTCCGTGAGGTATCGAACTTGCCACTGTCGGCACTCCAGACCCGCATAGACCGACGCGCGGCCATCAACGGAGACAGACGTCCCCAAGTGTTGTCGGGTGTCGACATCGTCGACCCGACACGAGCACCAAATCTTGAATCTTCATCAGGGCGCGATGTACCCTGAGACCTGTCCACCAAGACAGTCCCTTTCGTGGGGAAGCGCAACACCGAGAATCGAGTTGGTAGCTCGCTTCTCACCAAACTCGAATGCCCCTCGTTTCTTGCCCAACAAGAGCCGGGGGGTTTTTCGTGTCTCGGGTCTGGCGTGTGTCGCTGTATTTTCCTCCAGCTAGCCCTACGGAACGCCCTTCCGTATTCGAGCTGAGAGGCCTTGCGTCACGTCATGCGGAGAGCGGCAACACCTCCTGGTTCAGCTCTCGAACGAGATCGGGTCGTTCGGCCACCAGGCACAACATGTCGGAGAGGTACTGACTGACCGAACTGCAGCCGGCCTCTCGCGCCATGCGCTCGATTGTCGGAATGATCTCCTCCGGCGCACGAGCTCTCAGAGCCTTGCGCTTGCCCTTGCTGTTTTGAGGCACTGGTGGTCTCCTCCGGTCTCGACGAGGGACCGTCATCCCCGCGTCCACCAATCCTGTCTCGAGTGTCGTGGCATCGTCCGCAGACACGCCGAAACTGGGCCAGGCTTCTGTCGCATTGACTGTCTGGCAGCCATCAGCGGGGGGCATCAGCCAGGGCCTGGGGCTTCTCCGCCAGCGGCTCTGAAGTGCGTGAATGGCGACGAATCACTACAGCCCCCAAAACGAGGCATACAACGCCCAGACCACCGGCCGTCAGCGGACCGTAGATCTCGGCCCAATCGATGAGTCGTTTGGACTCGACTGCCCGCTGCACCTGCTCGTCGACAGTGGCGGCGTCGAGCTCCGGCGACATTTCCACGATGGTCACCGCCGAGGGGTCGTCAGCCGTGCGGCCGTAGTACTGGTGGACCGCTTGTTTCCCGAAGACGATTGCACCTGTCGTGGGCTCGACGAGCAGCTCACGGCGTGCTTTGTAGAACCGGTGCATCAGAATTTCTTCGTCCCCGTCGATACCCCAGTACGACGCAGGGAGGCTGAGCTTGCCGCCAGTGTCGAGCGGCACGATGTCCTGAACGAACCGGTAGACGTCCAGGCCGTTGATGGTGGTCTGGCCGTCGAACTGGATCTCCTGGCTGCGGCGAGCGGTCGTATCGAAGTACGGATAGGACCTCTTTTCGACGTCGAACGGAAACTTAAGCGAGAGCCCGTCGTGCGTGACTTCGTCGGCGGGTTGATCGTTGTACTTCTGGATCGACCCGATCGGATCGTCCATCGGCATCGCAGTTCTGCGGTCGGCGGTGAATCTGTCGACGGTTGCGTTGACCGTTCCTCGTTCACCAGGTCTATCGTCTCGTTGCAGCAACACAGCGGATTGCATCGTGATCTTGTTGCTGTCGGACGGTTCTTCGACAGTGACCTGCTGCAAGACGCGAATGGGGACGTCGCGATCGACTTTCGAGACGCCCTGAATGAGCGCTTCGGTGTCGAGCAAGGTCGCGGTACCCGTTGCGACCGTTGCGGAGTCGACGTCGAGAGGCGTCTTCACTAGCTGTGGAGCCATGTAGAGAGACATTGTTGCCGAGGATGCGGCGAGAAACGCACCGACCCCAACCAGCGCCAGGCCTTTGATCGGTCGGGTCGCCGTCGTCATGCGTTAGTCCTTGAAGTTGGTCGGTACCCTGCTCGTCTCGGAGCGGCTACTGAGTCTGAGAAGCTGTGTCGCATGATCGTCAAGAGGCTGCCCTTGTTCGTGACCAGTCGACCGGCCGCTGCGGTTTTGGCCGCCGCTTTCGCGGGATTTGCGTTGTCGGAGTACAGGATGGGCAAGCGGAGGCCGCGAGCGGGTTCTGTGAATCGGGACAACGGGTCCGGTAGAGCAGTTGGCCGTGGCCTTGCACTGGCGTACGGCGGAGGCCTCGTGCTCAGCGTCGCCTCGCCGGCAACCGTCGTTAGTCGGCACCCGCGAACGATCTTCGTCGCGGGATTGACCACCGCTGCCCTCGGGCAGGCCCTCCGGCTGGCTTCGGCGCGGAAGCTCGGAGAGTCCTTCACATTCAAGGTCCACACGCATCCAGAGCAACTGGTGGTGCAGACGGGCCCGTACCGGTTGATCCGACACCCCTCGTACACGGGGGCATTGATCTGCGCGCTGGGATTCTCCATCGCGTACGGGAACTGGCTTTCCCCCGTGATGGTGTCATTTCTGGCAGGTGGATACGTCCACCGGATTCCGTCGGAAGAAGCCGCGATGCTCGAGGGGATAGGAGAGGGGTACGCCGAATACATGACGCGCTCTAAGCGCTTGATCCCGTTCATCTTCTAGTCGCCCCCGCGGAGGTTGCCTTACCGTCTTCGCCGTCGACCATCTCGACCATGAGACGGGTAGACGCGACGGAATTTCTGCTGGCACGCCAGGCAGCCCGCTTGGAGCTCGGGATCAGAGTGTCCGCAAGGATGGCGTTGCTTCGAGTCGCCAGGGCCTGCCACTCATCCATGTACGCAACGATGCGTCGGTACCGCTGGACGCGAGGAAGCAGTGTCGTCCAGATATATACCCACGCAACGTATCCGGCGACAAGCAGCGGCGACATAATGAGAAAGAGCGATATCTGAACGGTATGGTCGGTGTACCAGTTCTCTATCCCGCGGGCGAACGTCACTAGGTACACGATCTTGTGAACTGCGTAGAGCAGGATCATCCCGCACGCCACCGCAGCAGCGGTGAGGACGCGCGCCAATTCTCCGGTCTTCACGATCAAGGCCATGCGGACCAACAGGTAGAACGGCACTACCACGCACAACGACAGGCTTCCGAGAAAGATGACCCAGTAGACCAGCATCCAGCCTTCGGCTGCAAAGGTCTGACTGAGGTAGTAAGTCGGTCTCGACGGCGCGGGGGAGAGCAGAAATGAGATGACCAGACCGCCGACCAACGCCGTGGTGACTGCGTAGCGATAGCGACGTGGAAAACTACGTTGGGTCGAGTGAGCCACCACCCCGACCCATTGTGTTGCGGCGCAAATCGCCAAGGCCTGAGCTATCAGGACAGATATGTTCCACAGGCCCGTTACGTCGTGTATGACAGGGTCGAGCTTGTCGTCTGCCAGCGCGTGAATTCTGAACATCTGCGCAACACTGAGGGTGAGCAGTAGCACCGTCATGGGGCGAGTTTGCGGCCTCCGCCTGTACAAGGGTAGGCGTTGAAGACCGAACACCAGCAACACTATTGGCAGTATTGCCTCGAAGAACGTGCTCACATTTGCCACCCAAAGATAGTGGCCACCCGGCGCAGGGTCTCCTTGTCTTTCGAGTCGATATTCTCCGGGTAGAACGGCTTGCGTAGGGAATCGGCGCGGGCAAGCATGAGTGTGCCGAGCCATTCGGCCTCTGCTTCGATGGGCTGAAGGAAATCCGGGACTCGTGTGAAGCACACCTTCGCCCGTTGTTCCTCGGCAAGTGCGCTGATCATTGTTCTGGGAATGGCGGGAGCCATTCTCATGAACGATTCGACCAGAATGTCCTCGGTGACAACGACATCGGCATCGTGACCGAGAAGTATGTGTGCGACTTCGTGGAGGATGCATTGTTCACGGAAGAGCGGATCTACGTCCGCACGGACGTAGATGACATCGACCGGGGCAGTTCGTACCCAAAAGCCCGAGACCTCGCCGCTTTCACTCAGATCGTCAGGTAGATCGAGGATCACAATGACACGGCCGATCTTGAACCCGACCTCGGCGACAAATCGGTCGATCGACCAGGGTCTCGCAAACTGCAGTTGCAGCGTGTCGAGGAAAGATCTGGCACGTAGCTCGGGGTCGTCGATAGTTCTCGCTGCAGCGGCAGCGTCTCGGACCGAGCTCATTATGTCGATTCGCCGGCCTCGGCCGGTTCGTGCCGATTCTGCTTCTCGAAACGTCCGTGCGTGTCCCGGACCAGCTCGCTCAGACGCTCAGCGATTGCCGGTGTCAGTTGCGGTACGCGAGTTCGTAGAGCAAATACCGTGGCCTGCGAGTTCCGGACATTGTCGAAGTAGTCGAGCTGCGCGTTGTAGTCCATCTGCTCGGCGGTGGTGCCGACCAGATAGGTAACCGGCGACTCGAAGAAGGTGGCTATCGCCTCAAGGACGTCTCGCTCGGGGGTATCGACCGCCTGACTGCGGAGCACTTTCACTTCCTCGGCAGTGACGTGGCGACCGACGCTCTTGCTCACATGCGCCGCGACCTGCGGGTCCAGATCATCGGGTGCTCCCAGATGTCGGAAGCCTCCGAATAGCCTGCTGATTCGATTGTGTAGCGGTAGCTGGCTGTCCATTGTGGTTTGTTCCTTCCGAACGTTCTCTCCCCGCGGAGCACTACGAGAGGCTTGGTCTCGAGCAAGCACCCTTGCCCATTTTTTGCGCAACTTCAACTGCTTCACTCGCGCTCCGCCCATCGCTCCTGGAACCTGGCGTCCAGCTCGTCGTCAATGTCGTCGTGCCGTCCGGCCAGCCAGCGGCGGTAGAGCTGTTCTTCGCGCTCGACCGGGTCGTAGTCGTCAGCGGGTCTATCAAGGAGCGGGCCGAAGGCCATCTCCGCCATCGGAGGGAGGGTTCTTCCAGGGCCCCCACTTCGTTCCAAGACTGCGGTGGCATACCGCCCGGCTACGCGGGAAACGAAGGCGTTGAATCCTCCGACGACCTGGTCGAATTCTTCTAGAGGAGGATCCGCGCCACGACAGCTCTCGTGCGCGGCATTGAGCTGCCGGTGCAGCCCGAACAGATTGTTGATTTCGTCCAGAGGAAGCACAATCGCATCCGGCTCGGCGGCGGCACCGCCCGATCTGGAGTTTCTGTTCGACAGGTTCTCCAGAGGGAGAGGATCGCCACCGGCGAGAACGGTAGCTGCACTCCCTTTGCTCCACCGCAGACCTTGGTCGAGTTTCCTGAGCACAGCCGGACTAGGTGCCCGACCGAGAGTGTCGTTTTCGATGTTGCCAAGTGTGGTGTCCGACGGTCCACCAGCATCACGGACCTCGAACCTGGTCAACGCAAGCCTCGCCCGCCGCGCTGCCACCACCTTGCCAAAACGGGCCAGGTCGTCTGTTTCCTGCATTGCTGCATCCTATGTCCGATAAGCAAAAAAATCGCAATTTCTGGGTCAATGTACCGGATTCGCGTACATGCAGCTCAGAACTACAGCGGTGTCGTTACACCTCGGCCTGATTTGCAAAAATTTTGCTTCTAAGTTGCTCTGTTTTCAATCGCCGGTACATACTGCACTCATGCCGTCGCTCGCCGCGCTACACCCACCGTCGCTGCGGTCCACGACGTCGACCCAACGACGAGGCCCATTCAGGAACTGGCGACCCTTGTCACGCCTGAACGCCCGCCGGCCGGTCTCGCGCCCGCTCGTAACTGCGAACGAGCTCGTCGACACCAATCTCAAGTGCCGCCGCCAGGCGGCGAGCATTCTCATCGGTCAGCTTCACCTCGCCGCGCTCGATGCGAGCAATCATCGACGTACTGATGCCCACCTGCTGGCCCAGCTGCGGCTGCGTGAGCCCGAGAAGGACGCGCCAATCTCCGGGGAACCGCTGATCCAGGGGGACGTCGACAAGCTCACTGATGGGCAAGCCCAGGGTCTTCGCAACGAGGGCCAAGGTATCGACCTGAGGACTCCGGGTGCCGGCTTCCCATTGCTGGACGGTGGCACCTCCGAGCCCGGACTTTCGCGCGAGATCCGCGCGGCTCATGCCTCTACTTTCACGCAGCGACGTCAGCCGTGCCGGGTCGAACCCCCGCAAGACGCGTCGACTCACTGTCGCATTCCGTTCATTGCTAGACACCATGCCGCACCTCCACTAAGGTCTAATCTGTGCATGACCTTAAACGATGCAAATGTCGTGATAGGTCGAACCGTTTTATTGACCTGGAGGACAGGCAGTTGCTCTCCACAGTCCCGAACGTGGAGGTGGCGATGCCCCTAATCGAAGGAGGGGCAGAAGCAAAGTAAGAGAAACCCCGGGTGCGCAAGTGATTGGCGTCCGAACGCCCCGGGGTCCTGTGTCTGCGAATGACAACTGCGCCTGAACGCACCGCACCCACAGGCCTACCAGCCTAGGTGCACAGCGCAGTCCACACGACTGGAGCACCTATGACATCGCTGCTGAAACCTCAACCGTTACGGTTTCGACCCGCTTCCACGCCCCGTCACGGCTACACGGATTCGACTCCGTGCGCCTCCCTCACCACGGTCGTCGGCATCGGCCTCGTTTCGTGCTCACTCGATGCCGGGCACGAGAACGATCGGCCTCACCAAGAGATGGACGACTCGACAGGCCAGGTCCTCACCGAGTGGCTGACACCGTCGAGCGACTCCCAGCCGGCCAACAGCCCCGACCTCCAGCACGTCGCCTAAAGAGGCCAACGCTTGAAATCGACAACTGCCCAACAGATGTCGGTCTCAGGACGTGAAAGCTCGCCCTAACGCCCAGGGCAGGCCAATCACGTTCACAGCGAGTGGCGGGGAACCCGAACTGGACCTCACGTGCAGATCGGACTCCCCGCCACCGTTGAAAAGTCGTGAGACGGGAACCCGGCGATTGCCTGACTTGAGGGTTGTCGCCTCCGTCTCATCAGATGGACCGGCGCGAGGGCCGCATGGTGACGCTTCGACCTCATCGTGTGCCGACCTACGCGGCCCCGCCGGGACATCGACAGAACCCCGTAACTCCCTCTCAGAGAAAGGATTTAGACAGGTGCCGTTCTTCCTTCAGTGGATTCTCTTCGTGAACTCCCTCTCGTCTTTGTTCACATAAGCCAAGTGCACTTGGTGGGTGCGGGTGATCGGACCCGCAAACCTTCGGCATCACCCGCACTCCCAATCGCACGTCGGCGGAGCTACGAGGTTAGAACCTGAATCACACTGCTGTTCAGCATGATTGGTTGACAACCAATCGAGGACGGGCCGAGAGCACCAGCTCCCTTCTTGGATCTACCCGCTGTAACCCAAACGCATTGTTCGTCAATGAAAGGTGAAGAAATGTTCAGATCGACTGGTAGTGGGGGTCGGCACCGACGCACCACGACGCGGATCGCTGCTGCGTGCGCCATCCCCATTGCACTGTGCATCGCGTGCGCCGGTGTTGCGCAGGCTGCACCGGGTCAGCCGGGTGTGTCTGTCGCGCCAGGCCAGCAGCCTGGTGTGACCCAGCCAGCTCCGGCACCCGCCCCGCCCGCTCCCGAGGACTCGTACATCGCCGGTTACACCCCGATCTACGACTACTCCGAGACTCGCACCGTCGACGACTACAACGCAGGTCGTCAGCGGCCCTCCTACGACACCACCTACTACTCCGAACCGGTCGTCTACGAGAGCAACCCGGCACCGATCCAGGGCCCTGGCATCAGCGATAGCCCCGAAACCGTCGCTCCCACACCAGCACCGGCACCAGCACCGGTGCCGACGGTCAAGCGGCCGACAATCGTGCCTATCGAGGTCGATGATGACTCCGTCCTGATCGGCGCAACCCCGTATCGAATTCCCGACGGCGTCGACCGTGTCTTCGCCCGCCAGGTCTCGAACACCTTCCAGGCCATCCAGGCAGACGGCGGAAACCTTCTCGTAGACAACGGCCTCGCGACTGCCCCGCGAGCCGACCGTATCGCCGCCGGTACCGCTGCCGGTGCGGTGACGGGTGGCCTGGTCGGACTCGGTGTCGGCCTCGTCCCCGGCGCAGCGATCACCGCAGGCGGCGCGGCCATCGGTGCCGGACTCGGCGTGGCCGCAACCCCAGTCCTGACTCCGGCGATCGTCTGGGCCGGCCCGGTCGGCTACGTCTTCGTCCCCGGCGCAGCGGCACTCGCTGGAGCCGGTGTCGGAGCGGCGGTTTCGGCACCGATCGTCGCTGCGACCACCGCGGTCGGCGCGGCGGCCGGTGCTCTGATCGGCGGCGCGGCCGCCGGCGGCGAAGCAGCGACGATCGAGGAGCCGGCACCCGCGCCCGCCCCCGCAGCCTCTGCGGCACCCGCAGCGCCGACCACCAGCCCGGTTCCGGTCACCCCGGCACCACTGGCGACGGCGGCGGGACCGGACCTCCTCGCTCAGGCGAACACGGCCGTTCAGAATGCTGCTCCGGTCGTCGAAAAGGCTGTCAGCGACGCAGGCACGTGGGTCGCACCGGCCGCTACCGCGGCGGCGGGCTTCGCCTCGACGGTCGTCGAACAGCCTGCCGTCGCGGACGCGGTGGCCGCTGCAGGACCGGCCCTCGAGCAGGCCAATGCGGCGTGGCAGGCCCTGACCACCAGCCAGCCCGTCTAGAGGAGCAGGCGTGCTCGGTGTTCCAGCGTTTCATCGACCAGAAGGAGTGAGCAGCAGCTATGGCATCGCTGTCTGATCGCAGTCCCGGCACCTCCCGTCCCGGAAGCAAACCGTGGGAGCGGACCACACTGACCGACACACCGAGCACGCCTCACCCGCGCACCCCGGCCGCTGCTGCGCGGCCGGCGAGCGAGGTCCCACCCGTACACACCGGCCGGGAGGCCGCGGTCGCCGGCCTCTCACCGAAGCCGGTGCCGAAACCTGTGCCTCGCCCGATCCCACAGAACAAGCGCGGACGGCGCTCGCGGCTGGCGATCTGGGGCTCACTCGCAGCGGCCAGTCTGGTCGCAGGTGCGGCCATCGGTGCCGTGTCGTTGGCGTTGTCCCCAGACAACACCGACCAGGAATCGTTCGCGGCCGGAATGTCGTCGATGCTCACCACACCGGAGGCACCCGCGACCACAACCGAGCAGCCCGCGTCCACCACCCCAGCCCTCGCCGCGCCACCGGCGTGTGTCGAGTCCAGGACCAGTGGCGAAGTCACCGGTGCCGGGCCAGGCGGGTTCGGGTCAGGCCCAGACGCGATCCTCGGATTCGACTACGCCTACTACGTCACGCGCAGCGGAGCCGCAGCGCGCGCATTCACCACCCCAGACGCCGCAGTCGGCAGCCCAGAACTGTTGCAGAGCGCGGGAATCGACACCTTCCCGTCCGAGACCACGCACTGCCTGCGCATCACCCCGAGAGGCCCCGACGAATACACCGTCTACCTCACCCATGCCGTACCGGGGGCAGAGCCGGTGACGTGGACCCAGATCGTACGAACACGAACCGACGGTGATCGGACCCTCATCACCTCGATCGTCGACATCACCGAAACGGAGAACTGATGAAGGCCAACCGACTCACCTACGCCGCCATGGCCGTACTGGGGTCCGCTGCGATCACAGTGAGCGCAGGCACCCAGGCTGCAGCGCAACCGACCACCACGCCCCCCGACACCACTCCCGCAGCAGCCGATTCGAGCACTGCACCGTGCGCGCTGTTGCACGTCGTCGTCACGCAGGGCACCACCGAGTCCACCGAAGGGTCCATGCCGAAGCAGGACTCGGGCACGCTGTCAGCAGCGATTCTGCCGGTCCTGGCCAAGTTCGGCGGAACCAGCTCGGACAAGTTCGACCGCACCTACGTGCCGTACCCGGCCGACTACGGCTTCACCGGAACCTCGTACAAGGACTCGGCCGCACGCGGAGTCGAGAACGCCTCGAAGATCATCGCCGACGAAGCCGCCCGCTGCCCGAACACCAAGTTCGGTCTGCTGGGGTACTCGCAGGGCGCAGGAGTTGCCTCGGAGCTGCTCCGGCTGATCGGCGCAGGCCAAGGCCCGATCCCGCCAGCACGGGTTGCGATGGGAATGCTCTACTCCGATCCCACCCGCAAGCAGGGCGACGGCATCTTCCCCGGCGCGCCCTCCCAGGAACACCCCGCACGGTGCGGGATAAGACGAGCGCGTCGGAGCTGTCCCGGGATCGACCGGCTCGTAGGGTCGTGGGCGCAGCAGAGATGCGTGCGCACCGCCGGCATCGATCTCACCGCTCTCGACCATCGCAATGCCGATCGCTGCAGCCTCGAGGACTGTCGCCTGCTCGTCCCAGTGCAGGTCCTCGAACGGAACCCACGCTGTCCGCAACGGGCGAGAACGACCGGCGGCCCTCCAGATCGCAACGAGCCTCGTCGCCCACCGTCCGGTGCGAACCAGCGGCGAGGACACTTCGTCGACGACGGTGCGCAGAAGCCGGAACCACACTGCGGCATGTACCCGGCCTGGGCCGAGTTCCACCCATCCCGTCGTCAGAGCCTCGGTGCTGCGCCGATCGAGGTCCGTGACCGCTGAGGGAACCGGAACGGGCGAGACCCGTTCGTCCGAACCGAACCGGACCTGATCCCAGAAAATTGCATGACCAGGGAAAGCAGAGCAGGGTTCGAGTCGACAACGGTGGTCGAGGCAGCTGCTCAGCACCGGATATTGATGCAGCAGAGTCATGTTGATATCAGCAGTGGATTCGAGGCTGTCGATACATGCCGGGCATGCCCGACTGCGCGGAGTGCTCGCCCACGGCAACCATGCTTCGCTCGTGGGTGTGCGGCGTCGTCGATCCTGCCTCGCGAGGTCGGCCGGTAGCAGGATCGAGAATTGGTGGACGTAGGTGTCGAAGTCGCAGTCGGCGGGGTCGGTGCTGTCGAGCAGCCACGGTGTCCACCCCGCCAACGTCATCATCCGCACCCTCTCTACCGGGACTGCGCCGCGACCGGCCAGCTCGATAAGTATCGGCTCCGGTGTGTAGCGGTCGAGATCCTCGACAGCACAATCGATTTCGAGGTCTGCAAGCAGGTCAGAGGGCCTGATGTGCGGATACAGCTCGCATATCCGGGCCAACCAGGACGAGAGGGCCTCGCCTGGCAGTGGCTGCGGGTGCAGCGGCCACGGGCGAACGTACGCATCATCGGGCATCGGTGCGAGCCGCGCGTTCATGCGAGGTGGCGCTCGAACTGGCGACGTCGCTCCGTGGGGCCAACGTACGGAGTGCGCGTGAGCACCGATGAGGTGATCGCTTCCTCTCCGCTGTCGACGGCGGTCACTGCTGCGGCAGTGAGCAACGTTGCCAGTTCACCGATGGTGCCCTCGGAGCGAGTGAGAAGGTAGTCGGTCATCTCCAGTGATGTCACGTGAGAGGGTTTGCGGAGGGGGAAGCTCGTGGTGAAACTGGCCAGCAGTGATCTGGTGTCGGCTGTGTTGGTCCAGACCGGCAAAGTGATGGGGTGGAATCGATTCTCCAGCTGCGGATCGGTCCGGATGGCGAGGTAAGCATCACGGGTGCCGACAGCGACGAGAGGAATGCGTAGTTCGTTGCCCAAAAACCGCAGCACGTTCAAGAATTCGCGGCGCACGTTGTCGCGGCCGGCGAGAACATTGTGGAGCTCGTCGATGATCAACATCCGTACGCCGGTGACGCGGAGCAGCATCAATGCTTGCTGTTCGAGTTCGTGGACCCGATTGCGGGGCCTGGTCGGTGTTCCCAACGCTGTGAGCAGTGCGAGGTAGAACCGGCCGGGTGACGGGTCCGGGGGCATCTGCATGCACAACACCGGTATCTGCTCGCGATCGGACAAGCTGATCGGCGGATGAGTGCGCCGGAACTTTTCGATGATCATCGACTTGCCGTTGTTCGTCGGACCGAGCAACAGTAGGTTCGGCATACGCTGTCGGTCCGGCCACGACAACAACGTCTCCAGATGGTCGATGACCGTACGGGCCTGCGGATACCCAATCCACCTCTCCGACCGGATCAACCGGATCTTGTCCGCGTCGTCGAGTGCGGCGAGCGGACGAACCGACTCCCGCAGGTGCCCCAAATCCTCACCGGACGACTCGGTGGCTTCGTCGCTGCTTCCTGTCGATGCGGTCATCGGCTCACCATTCCTCGATATCGCTGAAGACCGGCGTTGCGGTGCCGCCGTCCGCTCGAGGCTCCACCGGCGGGTGGATCGCCGGGATCGGCGCAGACGCGGCGCCGGTGAGATGCATGCGGCGGGCACGGTTGCGCCGGGCTTTGCGGGTGGCTTTCTGCGAGCGGTCGGTGACCTCGCGCATCTGCTCGATCATCGAAAACAGTGCGCCCTCATCGACGTTCGACCGACCTTGTTCGCGGAGACGGGTGATAGCAGCTCTGTGCTCCCACAGTGTCACCGCGGGATGTGACATCGTCCGGTACGGCACCTCGACATAGCCGGCACCGTCTGGTTCGAGGACCCAGATTCTGCTCAAATCGCGTGGGTCACGTCGTATCACGAACCGCCCCAGATCCTCTCGCCGCGCAACCCACGGTTTGAGCGCGTTCGAGAAGTAGTGCACGTGATCGAGGACGAAGCCCGTGCGCGTCAGACGTCGCCGGATGACGGGAAGAAAGTCCACCAGGAACGCGGTTTCGCCGAGCACCACACGAGGGGCATGACCAACTGCGGCGACCCCGCCGGCCCACACCGCGGCCGGAGTGTTCCCGATCCCTGCGTGAACGCTCGCGTGATACGAGGCTATGGCCAGGACCAGCCAGCGTTCCAACTCACGCAATGTCAACGCCGCATGCTTGTCCGAGTCGTAACTTCCTCGGTCCGCTGGGTTCGAGAAGGTGGTCCCAGGCAGCTCGTGCACCGCCGTCATCGCCGTTCCGATGATGCGTTCGACGATCCCGCCGTAGTGCGGTCGGCCCGGAGGACGGTATTCGAGTGTGATGGCGTGCTGGGCGCATCCGCGGCGCAGCGCTTCGCTTTTGAACTCGGAGGCGTTGTCGAGATACAACTGTTTCGGTTTCCCTGCCATCGGCCACTGCACCTGTTCCGCGAGCTCGCATGCCTCCAGCCATGTCTGCTTCTCGCAGCACACGCGGCCCAGGCACAACCCGACCGATATCGACGACGGCGGCTCCAAAGTGACGACGAACCCGAGTACGGAACGGCTGAGGACATCGATGGCGATCGTCAGGTAGGGGCGACCGATCGGTTGACGCTCGTACTCGTCGACGACCATCAGATCGACGACGGTGTGGTCGATCTGGACCTGATCGAGAATCCCCGCAACTGTCGGTGGATCGTCGCCGGCGGACTGACGTGGGCGGGCGGCATCGGGTCCTCCGCGTGACCTGGCCACCGATGCCGGATGGAGCGCGGCGATTCGTGCGGTGACGGTGTTTCTGGCCGGCACTGGCAGACCCGCGCGGTGACACGCCAACGCGATACGTCGATGCAGCGCAGCGACACTCAGCTTCTGGCGGTGAAGAAAATATCGGGTGAGATGATCGCCGATCACCTCTTCGACCTCAGCCGCTACTCGGCTGCGGCCACGCCCACCCGGCGAGACCTTCGTCAGAAGATCGGTGACCGTACCTGTCCCGTCCCTGAGTTTGCCAAGCAACGCATAGACCCGACGGCGCGACAACCCCAGTCGTTCGGCCGCATCATCGACCGCTGCCAAACGCACCGGATGCATCTCCAGCAAGGGAGCCAAGACAGCGAATCGGGTCTCTGCCTGCGCCCACCGCTCCCCCGACGCCGTCAGCACACCGGTCTCCACGACGTCGAGCTTGTCGGGGTCCATCACAAGCCTCCCTGTCACCGAGAGCTGAACGCGCGACCGTGCACCGCACTTCCGACATCAGAATGTCAGAAGACACGTGCACTCATCCTCAAAACGCCTGCAAAGAGTGCAGCCGTCTTTTGAAACTGACATAGTGGCAGGGGTGAGTCGGGCTCGTATTCCCGATTCTCGGCGGACTAATGCCGTTCGCCGAATATGTCGTGCACATCTCTTCGACAACGCTTCCCGGCAAGAGAACCATCCAGGCTACTGACCTGCGTGGAAGTAAAGCGTCCACCGCCGTGTTGGTACAGACTGCTTCACAACACCTCCGAGGAAGGACCCGGGCTGCAGATGGCAGATCAGATCACGCCGACGGACCGGCCGATGGCACGATTCGTCGAACGGATCTCGCGGGCTCGCGGCGAGAAGAACAGTGAAACCTTGGCCGCGGGCTTCCTGCTGGCGGCCACGTTGATCGCCCTGATCTGGGCGAACTCCCCACTCGGTGACACCTATCAGTCGTTCTGGCACACCGAGCTGTCCATCACCGTGGGTGAACACGGCATCTCCCTCGACCTCGCCCACTGGGTCAACGACGGGCTGATGGCGCTGTTCTTCTTCGTCGTCGGTCTCGAGGTCAAACGCGAGTTCGCGATGGGTGAGCTCACCGACAGATCGCGCGCAGCGATTCCCATCGTGGCTGCACTCGCCGGTCTGGCCGCACCCGCGCTGCTGTTCCTCGCCTTCAACCCCTCCGGCCCGGCCGCCCAGGCCTGGGGCGTGGTCATCTCCACCGACACCGCGTTCCTGCTCGGTGCCCTGGCGGTTCTCGGCCCGAAGAAGGCCGCGCGGCTGCGGATCTTCTTGTTGACGCTGGCCGTGGCCGACGACGTGGGCGCGCTGGCAATCATCGCGTTCTTCTACACAGACGATCTCGACGTGGTTCCGCTGGTGTTGGCGTTCATCGGGCTCGGACTGATCTTCCTGTTGCGTCGGCTCGAGGTGTGGCGCGGTGTCGGGTACTTCGTCGTCGCACTGTTCACGTGGGTCGCGATGTACGAGTCGGGCGTTCACCCCACGCTCGCCGGCGTGATGATCGCGCTGATTCTTCCGGTGTACCCGCCGCGTCGCTCCGAGGTGGAACGAGCATCGGACCTCACCCGCGCCTTCCGCCAATCGCCGAATCCCGAATACGCCCGAGCAGCGAGACTCGGCCTGGATCAAGCCGTCTCGGTCAACGAGAGACTGATGCGCCTGTATCAGCCGTACACCGCGTTCATCATCGTGCCGATCTTCGCGCTCGCCAATGCGGGAGTGGTGCTCAGCTCGGACACCCTGAAGGCCGCCTCCACGTCGACGCTCACCTGGGGCATCATCGCCGGCCTGGTGCTCGGCAAGCTCGTCGGAATCACCGGGGCCTCGGCCATTTTCGCGAAGTTGCGACCCTCGGCTCTGGCTCCCGGACTGACCATGTCGCACATCGCGGGTGGTGCGGCGATGTCCGGAATCGGGTTCACGATCTCGCTGTTCATCATCGACCTCGCGCTCGACGATCCGCTGCTGGCCGACGAGGCCCGCGTCGGTGTGCTGGCAGCCTCGGTCATCGCTGCCCTGCTCGGCTGGATCCTCTTCCGCATCGACGCGAAGATCCACCCGCCGAAAGCCGAAGCGTCGCTGCGTATTCTGCGTCCGGTCAGCCCCAAGCGCGATCACATCCGCGGGCCCGTCGACGCTCCGCTGACGATCGTCGAATACGCCGATTTCGAATGCCCGTTCTGCAGCAAGGCAACCGGCAGCGTCGCCGAGGTACGCAAGCACTTCGGTGACGACCTCCGGTACGTCTACCGACACCTGCCGCTGGACGACTACCACCCCCATGCCCGCTACGCGGCATACGCCAGCGAAGCCGCCGCGGCGCAAGGCAAGTTCTGGGAGATGGCCGACGTGTTGTTCCGCAACAGCGACGCCCTCGAACCCGACGACATCGACGGGTACGCACGCGAACTCGGCCTCGACATGGACAGATTCGAGGACGACATCCGCACCGGCGACTACGTGGTGCGCGTCGAGGACGACGAACTCGACGCCACGTCCTCCGATGTGGGCGGCACTCCGACGTTCTACCTGGGTCGCGGTGACAAGAACCTCACCCGCCACGTGGGGCCGTACGACGCGGCGACGCTGATCCGGGAACTCGAATCCATGTGAGGGTGGGCCGGGTTGCACGGAACACGGCTCGATCGACCGGATCCCGTCGACAACGCTACGTAGTGTGCAACCCTGCCCAGGCCGAGCGGAACTAGCTGTCGGTGCGATTTCCTTCCGCATCCCAGTGCTCGGCGACTTTCTTCGACGGCTGCACTCGGGGCGGTTCGCCCGGCATCTTGGGGTAGTCGGGCGGGAAATTCAGCTCACCACCCGGCAGTGTTTCCCACAGGTGCAGAAGCGGTTCCAGTGAATAGGCCTTCGTGTCCATGTCGGCCCACGGGTCGCCGTCCTGGACCAGGTCCGGCACGGTGACGAGGTTGAAGTCACGCGGATCGGTGACGTCCGCCAACTGCGACCACGTCATCGGTGTACTCACCGTCGCTCCGGGCCGGGCTCGCAGACTCCACGCGCTGGCTATGGTGCGGTCACGATTGTTCTGGTTGTAATCGATGAAGATGCGTTCTCCGCGTTCTTCTTTCCACCAGTTGGTGGTCACCCCGTCGTCGCGACGTTCGAGTTCTCGGCCCAGGCCGATGGCCGCATGCCGCACCTGCTCGAACGTGTACTCGGGCTCGATGCGCACGTAGATGTGAATGCCGCGATTGCCGCTGGTCTTGGGGTAGCCGCGTAAGCCCAACTCCTCCAACAACTCTCGTGTCACGTCGGCGACGCGAAGCGCGTCGGCGAATGTCGTCCCGGGCTGCGGATCGAGATCGAGACGCAGCTCGTCGGGATGGTCGACGTCCGGTCGTCGTACCGGCCACGGATGGAATGTCAGCGTGCCCATCTGGGCTGCCCACACCAGAGACGCAGTTTCGGAGGGACACAGTTCTTCGGCAGTGCGCTTGCTCGGGAACGCGATCTTCACGGTCTCGATCCACTCGGGCGCACCCTTGGGCAGCCGCTTCTGATAGAAACCGTCGCCCTCCTTGTCCTGCGGGCCGAGCGCCAATCGCATTCCCTCGCGGTAGCCGTCGGGCCACCGCTCCATCGCGGTCGGGCGGTCGCCGATCGCCCGCATCAGCGGTTCGCCCACCGCGGCGAAGTATTCGCACACCTGGAGTTTGGTGATCTCCGGGGTGCGTTCGGTCGCTTCGTAGATCACTCGGTCGGGACTCGACACTCGCACTTCGCGCTCGCCCGCCTGCACGAACGCCGGTGGTGTTTTCGCGGCCATGTCTATCGCCCTCCAGCAATCACATCGGCGACGTCGTAGCGCACCGGCACTTCGAGCTGGTCGTAGGCGCACGAGCGCGGATCGCGATCCGGTCGCCAGCGCAGGAACCTGGCCACGTGCCGCAGCCGCGCGCCTTCCATCTGGTCGTAGGCGACTTCGATGACTCGCTCGATGCGCACCGGAATCCAATTGCGATCGTTGGACGAATTCCAACGGGTCGCCTCGCCGTCGTAGGTGACGTCGTCACCGAGCCGGAGCGGTTCGAGTTCTTCGAGCAAGTCCAGCCGCCGCTTGTCGGTGAACGCCGACGCTCCGCCGATCATGCGCAGATCCTCGCCGTCGTACAGGCCGAGCAGCAGTGATCCTATGCCGTTGCCGGACTTGTGAATTCGATAGCCGATCAACACGCAGTCGGCGGTACGGGCATGCTTGATCTTGATCATCTCGCGCTTGTTGGGCAGGTACGGCCCGTCGAGCTTCTTCGCTACGACGCCGTCGAGGCCTGCTCCCTCGAACCGCTCGAACCAGTCCTCGGCCACGGCCGCATCGTCGGTGGCCGAGGTGACGAAGCAACTCGGCCCGCCCGTGCCCACCGCGTCGAGCAATCGCGCCCGCCGCGTCGAGAACGGCTCACCCGTCAGATCCTCGTCGCCGACGGCCAACAGATCGAAGCCGATGAACTGCGCCGGTGTCTTCTCCGCCAGCATCGTCACTCGGCTCGCCGCGGGATGGATGCGCTCGGACAACGACTCCCAGTCCAGGCGCGTGGAACCGTTCTTCTCGCGCGGCACCACGATCTCTCCGTCGATCACGATCTTCTCGGGTAGTTCGGCCTTGACGGCCTCGACGAGCTCGGGAAAGTACCGAGCCAGGTCCTTGCCGCCGCGCGATCCCAGCACCACCTCGTCGCCGTCGCGGAACACGATGGCGCGAAAACCGTCCCATTTGGGCTCGTACGACCACACCGGCGGCCCGTTCTCGGGCTGAGGAGGCACCACTTTCGCGGCTTTGGCGAGCATCGGCGCAACCGGAACGGCGAGAGGAAGATCCACGCACTTCATCCTGCCTCATGCGGCCGACAACCGAGTCCGATATTTTCTACACACATACGGTCGATGCACCCAGCACGCTTCTTTCGTCGAGAGCAGGACTCACCATGGCGTCACCCACTCGTTCGGTCCGCGCTTTCGTCGTCGCTCTGTCCGCCTGCGCGGCGGTGCTACTGAGCGGATGCGCCTCGGAGGTATCCGGGACCGCCGTCGCCATCTCCGGTGCCAGCATTCCCACCACCACGACGCCGCCACGCACCACCACCGGTTCCCCGACCCCCGACATCGACGAGGGCGGCAGCGTCGACATCGACGTCGAGATCGGCCAATGCGTCGAACTCGGTGGGACGGTCGAGAACGCCACCGTCGCCAATGCGACCTGCGGATCCCCACAGTCCAACTACGTCGTGTTCGCCAAGACTCCGACCTCGGCCGAATGCCCGCCCGACGCCGACCAGTACTACTACGAGACGTACTTCGACATCGAGCAAGGGGCCCTGTGCCTCGACATCGACTGGATCGTCGGTGGCTGCATGGACCTGGTGGGCGAGTTCGCGCAACGCGTCGACTGCGCCACCCCGGGTGCCGACACCCGCCGGGTGGTGACCATCCTGCAGGGCACCACGTCGGTCGACGACTGCCCCGACCCCGCGTTGTACGGATTCGAGAAGGACTCCCGCAACTTCGTCGTCTGCGTCGAGAAGTTGTGACCGAGCAGCCTGCAGAGCGGCACGATGTAACCATTTCCCTGTCCAGTGCGCGGGGCCGATGGATCGTCGCGGCCACCGTGCTCGGGTCGTCTCTGGCGATGCTCGACGCCACCGTGGTCAACATCGCGCTGCCGGCGATCGGTCGGGATCTGGGATCGGGTGTCACCGGGCTGCAGTGGACGCTCAGCGGTTACACGTTGGCGCTGGCGTCGCTGATCCTGCTCGGCGGCTCGCTCGGTGACCGGCTCGGACGCAGGCGGGTGTTCGTCTGGGGCACCGTCTGGTTCACGGCGGCCTCGGTCCTGTGCGGTCTTGCCCCCAGCATCGAGGTGTTGATCGCCGCCCGGCTGCTCCAAGGCATCGGCGCGGCATTGCTGACCCCGGGTTCGCTCGCGCTGATCTCGGCGTCCATCAGATCCGACGATCGCGGAGCCGCAATCGGGCTGTGGTCGGGGTTGGGCGGAGTGGCATCGGCGATCGGTCCACTGCTCGGCGGCTGGCTCGTCGACGCCGTCGGCTGGCGCGCGGTGTTCCTGATCAATGTTCCACTGGCCGTGGTGGTCGTGTGGGTGGCGATGAAACATGTTCCGGAGAGCCGTGATCCGCACGCTGCCGGTCGCCTCGACGTCCCCGGCGCGGTGACGGTCGCCGCTGCCCTCGGGCTGCTGACGTACGGTCTGATCGAGTCCCACGTTCTTGCGCTCGCGTTGGGGATCGTCGCGGTCGGAATGTTCGTGGTGATCGAGCGCCGCACCCACGATCCGCTGGTACCGCCGTCACTGTTCGCCTCGCGCGTGTTCCTGGCAGCCAATCTCGTGACCTTCGCCGTGTACGCCGCGCTCGGCGGGGTGTTCTTCCTCCTGGTGTTACAGCTGCAGTTCGCGGTCGGGTTCTCCCCTGTCGCAGCCGGATTGGCCACCATCCCGATCACCGTGCTGATGCTCGTACTGTCGGCCCGCGCGGGCCGGCTCGCGGGGCGCATCGGCCCGCGCATTCCGATGACGGTCGGGCCGCTGCTGTCGGCGGCGGGGCTGCTGCTGATGCTGCGCATCGGGCCCGGATCCACCTATGTCGCCGATGTTCTCCCCGCCGTCGTCGTGTTCGGCCTCGGCCTGTCCGCTCTGGTGGCCCCGTTGACCGGAGCCGTCCTGAGCGCGGCACCGGACGACCGCGCCGGAATCGCATCGGGCGTCAACAATGCTGTCGCCAGAACCAGTCAACTGCTCGCCGTTGCCGCGCTGCCCGCATTGGCAGGCATTGCCGGGTCCGATTACTCTGCGCCGCAGGTGTTCTCGGCCGGATTCCACTCGGCGATGCTGATGTGCGCCGGGCTCTTGGTACTCGGTGCCGTCATCGCGGCGGCGCTGATCAAGAGCACTGGCGACACCTCCGACTGCCCACCGCACTGCGATCTGGGCGCACCCCTGGTCGACAGACGCAGCGTCGACTGACTGCTCACCGCACGATCAACACCGAGCATTCGGCATGGTGCACGAGGTTCTGACTGACCGACCCCAGGATCGCACCGCGGAGGGCACCTCTACCTCGGCACCCGACCACGAGCATCGATGCAGACGCAGACAGCGCTCGCAAGCCTCGCGTCGGGCTCGATTGGGCACTGACGGTCGTGAGCTGCACAGCCGGATACTTCTCGTGCATCTTCTCCACATGCGTTTCCAGCCAACGCTTCTCGTCTTCCTGCACCGCCTGCCAGTCGATGTAGCCGGCGCTCATCCCGATGCCGGCCTGAGCCGCGAACCCCCAGTAGTTGACTGCGATCACGGGTGCGCCCAGGTTGTCGGCCATCTCGAGCGCGGCACCCAGCGCTCGATCGGACTGTTCGCTGCCGTCGATCCCGACCACGATCGGGCGGCCCACGTCGGCCTTGTCGTTTTCGTTGCGGAGCAACAACACCGGACACTGCGCGTGCGTCATGACGCGCAGCGTGTTGCTACCGAGGGTGAGGTCGCGGATCGCGCTCGACTTCCTGGATCCCAGCACCACCATGTCTGCTCCCACGTCGGCCACGTACGACGCTATGGTGCCGTCCACACTGACGGTGTCCACGGATACCCCGGGTGCGGCGGCGTGTACCTCGCCCTCTGCTCGGACGAGGTGTTTGCGGCCCATGGCGCGAAGATCCCTCTCCAGCGCGCCACCGTCGACGAATGCTGCCGACCCGTACCAATCCCCTACCGGGACTGCATGAACGAGACGTACGGTCGCGTGGACCTTGTCCGCGTAGGTGCCGGCCCATCGGGCTGTAGCCTCGGCCTCGGCCGATCCGTCGATACCCACGACGATGGGAAGTGTGCGGGCGGTGGAATTACTCATGTGATCTTCCTGTCTCGATATCGACGGCCACGGCACAGTCGCCATGACGTGATGATTTGCAGTGCAGTCGAATCGGCAGTCCGTGTTCGCGTCCGGTCAGCGTCCGAAGAGCGCGGACACCTCGTCGAGATCGATGTCGGTTCGGCAACCGCTCGGCTCCAATTCGACGTAGAAACTCTCGTAGCCACGCGGGTCCGCACCGCGCTCACCCGTGCTGCGCCGCTCGAACACTCGAGCGTCCGGCCACCGTTCGAGCACGGCTGTTCTGAGGATGTGTCCGTCGGGCGAGACCCCGCTGAGAGGCCCGTACTCGGCGATCACCACCGAATGGACGACACCGTCGATCGATGCAGTGGTCACCGGAAACACCATCGGTACCGATTGCGTCGGAATCTCGACGACTACGGAGTCGGAATCGACCCGCATCGAGCCCGTCACCTGCGGCCTTTCACTGTCGGTCCTACTCGTCGTTCCTGCTCTGGCGGGCTCACGTCCGCCAGAAGTCGGCGTCACATCGACCCCGCCACAGAATCGGAACCCGAAGGCGCATGCGACCTTTGCGCGGCGTGCTGCCCTGCACGAAGGCTCACTGCGGCCATCACGAACATCGCTGCTGCCGCACCTCCGCAGACCGCAGCCCAGCCGGTCACACCGGACGCGAGCAACGTCAAGAAAAGACCTACCGCGGCGACGGCACACACCAGTAGCACTTCGGCGAGGACATTTTCGGCCTCGGCCAACACGGCCTGCCCGTCGTGTCCGTCGTGTACTTGCTGCTTCATCTCGAACTCCTCGAAGTCGACGAATCGGTAGAACCGACATTGCCGAATTCTCGATGCCGACGGCAGGGTCGAAAGTCCCGATCCTGCCGCCATGAGGCCCGGCCTTCACCCTCGTGAATTCGTCTCGCCCGCAGTCGGTCCACGCATCAGCTCGACCCCCGACACCGACGTCGGGGTCACTTCGACGAGTCGGTGCATCGGCGGGCCGTCCGAATGCGGCCGGGGCAGTAGCTGTTCGAGGACTTCGAGTCGAGCATCCACAACCGCACGGGCGATTCCGTGAATCACGACAGTCGATACGGTCAGGTGAGCGTCGTCCTCGGCGTCCACTTCCAGGACGACCGAGGAATCCAGCGCGCTCCACCCCAACCGCGACCGCCCCTCGGCGTAGAAATACACCCGACTACCGCTCCACACGATGGAGACCGGGTCGATGGTGGGCCCGAAGTGGTCGTGGCCGATCAGCCGTGCGACGGTCGCCCGTCGCGCAAGCCGATGAGCGTTGTTGGAGTCCAGAACTCGTCGTCGATCCTCACTCCCGCGCACACGATTCGGTACGGTGCGGTTGGTCATAGGTCTCTGCAGATCATCACCGGGCAGTGGGCGTGGCGGGTGAGGTTGCTACTGGTCGATCCGAACAGTGCTCGGGCAACCACTCCTCGCCCGTGACTGCCGACCACCACGAGGCCGGCTCGCCTGGACAGATCGACAAGGAGATGCGCCGGGTTACCCTGTCGCACCACATGTTCGACACTGACATCCGGATATTTCTCGGCCCACCCGGCCAGACATTCGGAGAGCAGCATCTGCTGCTCACGCTCGATCTCGATGCTGTCATGCGGCCCCGGCGGGGAGAGCGCCGCACCGTGGGACCACGAGTTCCAGGCGAGCGCGGCGATCATCGATACACCGAACAACGAGGCCAGATCGAAGGCCTGCTCGACGGCCGCCTCACTCGTTGCACTGCCGTCGATACCGACGAGGACCGGCGCGTCGAAGCCGGCGTCGCCCTCCCGCCACACGATCACCGGGCACAGGGCCGCGTTCGAGGTCTCCTGCGCCGTACTGCCGAACAATGCGGACACGATCGGCCCGGAACCCGAATTGCCGACGACGAGCATCCGCGCGGTGGAGGAGAGTTCGGCCATCATCGTGCACGCCGTCGCCTCCTCCACCGAGGTGGAGACGGCAAGGTCGGGATGACGGGCCAGCACTGCGGCAGCGACGTCGGTCACCATGTGTTCGGAAGCTCGGCGCTGCTCGTCCCACACCTCCTTCGGCACGACCGCTGCGGGCTCGCCCATGTAGATCACAGGCTGCTGTACTGCAGTGGCGATGAGCAGGGGAGAGTCCACCCTTTCTGCCAGTGTCGCCGCCCAGAGCGCAGCGCCGATACTGCCGGCCGAACCATCCACCCCCACCACGATTTTCTGATGTGCTGCGAGAATCACGATCGTCTCCTGTTCGTTGCGCGTGCGGGAGCAGACAGCACCGAGGCCACCGCATGTCGTGGCGTTCGAGGCGCCGGGGCGCCGATCATCGGTGTACCGACTCGAATCAGCACCTGTGCCATGCCGATGTGCGGTGCCAACGACTGGACGAGTCGCCTGCTGCCGGCCTGTTCCGTCATGTGAGTCAGCGGGCACGTCGCCAAGCCGTCCGCGGTCGCTGCCAGCAGAAACGTCGACATGGCACGGCCACAGTTCAGCCAATCCAGTCGTTCGTCCGACGGTGTGCCGAGCAGCACCACCGTGGACTCGTCTTCGACCGGCTCGCGCGGAACCACCGTGCCGACGCGGTGCGGTTCGGGGAATGCTCGTCCCACCTGGACCCTCGACGCATCCGCGCGGTTCGTCAGCGCCTCGGGCGGAATTCCGCCGGAACGGAACGAGTGCCCGGCCCACCATCTGATCTCGGCCTGGTACGTCGCGTCGAACTTCCGGATGCCCGCGCTCAGCGTCGAGGCCCTCGCCAACGTCTGTTTCGACTCTGCCGACAAGACGGTCATCTCGGTGCCGTAGTGCTGCCGACCGAGATATCGCGTCAGAACGCGGTCGGTCGGCACCGGTCCGAACGCCCGCCGATCCGAGTGCCGACGATTGATCGCACTCAACATGTCGAACTCACGCGACCGAGGATGCGCGTCGTGCACGAGGCGGATACGCGCAAGATGATCCGGCGTGCCCGGGGCGGGCAACAGGTCGATCTCGGTCTTCCACCTAAACGCCGCGGCAGCCTTCTCGAGATGGTCCAACGCAGCCCCGCAGCTCATCACCATCTGCCGTTCGGTCGGGTCGATCACCCCCAGCACGCGGGAGGTGTCGGTGTACAAATCGAGTCCGTGTTCGGAGTAGGTCCACCTCCACGGCTGGCTGTTGTGCACCGACGGCGCGCGACACGCGAGCTCCACCAGCATTTCCACCACGGCCGTATCCGGCTGATCGTTCATCGTCTCTCCTCGACCTCCCACCGCGATGCGGTGGATCCGCCCCCACTGTCGCCCCGAGGTCGCGGTGCTCGACAGGGCCGTTCGTCACTCGATGGAGGGCATTCCGGTGCATGCCGAAAGAGCGCAGCGCCACAGGTTTAGTGTTGACGGTGAATGCGACTCGGGGCGGAACCTGAGGACGCGACCGAGGAGCCACCATCGCCGACCGTTCAGGAGTGTCATGACGACCCCGCACAATCCACCCGAAGTCGACGTCAAGCCACGTAGCCGGGACGTCACCGACGGGCTGGAGAAGACTGCCGCCCGCGGCATGCTCCGCGCCGTCGGGATGGGCGACGACGACTGGGTCAAGTCCCAGATCGGCGTCGCGTCGTCGTGGAACGAGATCACTCCCTGCAACCTCTCGCTCGAACGACTGGCGAAGGAAGTCAAGAAGGGCGTCCACGCGGCCGGCGGGTATCCGTTGGAATTCGGCACCATCTCGGTGTCCGACGGCATCTCGATGGGCCACGAGGGCATGCACTTCTCGTTGGTCTCGCGTGAGGTCATCGCCGACAGCGTCGAAACCGTCATCAGCGCCGAACGTCTCGACGGCTCCGTGCTGCTCGCCGGCTGCGACAAGTCGCTGCCCGGAATGTTGATGGCTGCCGCGCGTCTCGACCTCGCCAGCGTCTTCCTCTACGCCGGATCCACGCTGCCCGGATTCGCCACCCTGTCCGACGGCAGCGAGCACCAGGTGACGATCATCGACGCCTTCGAGGCCGTCGGTGCCTGCTCCCGTGGACTGATGTCGCGCGCCGACGTCGACACCATCGAACGCGCCATCTGCCCCGGCGAAGGTGCCTGCGGCGGCATGTACACCGCGAACACCATGGCCAGCGCCGCCGAGGCCATGGGAATGTCGTTGCCCGGCAGCGCTTCTCCGCCGGCACCGGACCGTCGCCGGGACGGCTTCGCACACGCCAGCGGCGAGGCCGTCGTCGAATTGCTGCGACGCGGCATCCGCACCAGCGACATCCTCACCAAGGAAGCCTTCGAGAACGCGATCGCCGTCGTCATGGCTTTCGGCGGATCAACCAACGCCGTGCTGCACCTGCTGGCCATCGCGCACGAAGCTCAGGTCGAACTGACCCTCGCCGACTTCACCCGCGTCGGAGCGAAGGTTCCACACCTCGCCGACGTCAAGCCCTTCGGCAAGCACGTCATGACCGACGTCGACGCCATCGGCGGTGTCCCCGTGGTCATGAAGGCGCTGCTCGACGCCGGCCTCATGCACGGCGACTGCATGACCGTCACCGGAAAGACCGTGGCGGAGAACCTCGCACACATCGCTCCCCCGGACCCCGACGGCAAAGTGCTGCGCGCACTGGACAAGCCGATCCACCCGACCGGCGGCATCACCATTCTCGAAGGATCACTCGCCCCGGGCGGAGCCGTCGTCAAGTCCGCCGGTTTCGATTCCGACGTATTCGTCGGTACCGCACGAGTTTTCGAGCGCGAACGCGCGGCCATGGATGCTCTCGAAGACGGCACCATCGCGGCAGGCGACGTCGTGGTCATCCGGTACGAGGGACCCAAGGGCGGACCCGGAATGCGCGAAATGCTCGCGATCACCGGAGCCATCAAGGGCGCGGGCCTGGGCAAGGACGTCCTGCTGCTCACCGACGGCCGATTCTCCGGCGGAACCACCGGCCTCTGCGTCGGACACGTGGCACCCGAGGCAGTCGACGGCGGACCCATCGCCTTCGTCCGCGACGGCGACCAGATCCGACTCGACGTCGGCAAGGGCACCCTCGACGTTCTCGTCGACGCAGCCGAAATGCAAGCACGCCAGGAGGGTTGGGCACCGCTTCCTCCGCGCTACACCCGCGGAGTACTGGCCAAATACTCGAAGCTGGTCGGTTCGGCATCGAACGGTGCGGTGCTGATCTAGCCACCCGCCCTAGCCCTAGCC
>NZ_JABFAQ010000003.1:0-42534 GCF_017168275.1 Rhodococcus sp. KRD175 | reverse complement strand
CGCGTGCGACGGCGATGACGTCGCGGCGGAACTCCTCGGGAAATGCTTTCGGCATGGTGAACATCCTTCCACCGTGAGGAGCGATCCTCACAGATCAGATGTCAACCAAAGCTGGGGCAGTCCCGTGTGTCATCTACGTGTCACATCGATGCCTCCTAGGCCCAAGTACGAAACTCGGCTACGCGACGAGTCCTCGCTTTAAGCCCCTGTCGCGACACCCGCCCGACCAGAAAAATCTCAGGGGCAGCAACCACCGCGCGGTACCCGCCCGATGTCCCCCAATGCGAGGCTCCGAGCGCACGTATCACCGAACTCGTCCCGTAGGTTCGCATATGCATTCCTCCGCGCCCGTCGATACGATGGCGACCCCTTCGTGCTGCTCGTCGTGGACCTACTGCGCAACCTTCGCTGAAGCAATACAAGGTGCTGATGTAACGTCCGCGATACATTCTTATTGGGACCGGGACCGATCGAGGGCAACGCATTGACTGAGGCAGCGAACAGCAGGACCACCGCACGCATCGTGTGGGACACGGCTGACAAGTACCTGCGGAACATCGTCGACGAGGAGGACTACGGCGACTACATCCTCCCGTTCACTGTGCTTCGTCGACTGGAATGCATGCTTGCCGACTCGAAGGAGGAGGTGACAGCGTTTGTCGCTTCGCTCGCAGGCATGCCGCCGCATCTCATTGACATCGCGGTGAAGGACAAGTTCCGGTTGAGCTTCTACAACGTCTCGCCGCTCGACCTCGTCACGATTGCGTCGGTTGACGACAACGTGGACAAGTCGCTGCAGAGCTACATCGACGGATTCTCGAACAACATCGCCGACATCTGGACTTCTTTTGACTTCAACCGTCGCGTAAAGGTGCTCGCTGACGCCAACCGCCTTCTGGCCGTGGTGAAGCACTTCTCGAAGCTCGACCTGTCACCAGGCCAACTTGCCAACACGGCCATGGGCGATGTCTTCGAGGACGTGATGTACCGGGCCTTCAACAAGAAGGGGAAGGCCGCAGGTAACTTTTACACGCCGCGCGACGCGATCAAGCTCATGGTTGACATTCTGATCACCAACGATGACGACGGTCTGGCGGGTGAGAGCGCGCTGCGCTCCATCTACGACCCGACCGCCGGCTCCGGCGGGATGCTGCTCGTCGCGCAGGACGCGCTCAAGCGGATGAACGAGAAGATCGACGTCACGTTGTATGGGCAGGAGCTAATGGCGTCTGCGTTTGCCCTCGGCAAGGCCGACCTGCTTATTCAGGGTGGCCGACCGGATGCGATCAAGCGGGGTGACACCCTTGTCGAGGACTTATACGGGGATCAGACCTTCGACTACGTGCTCTCCAATCCTCCGTTCGGCATGGACTGGGAGGCAGTCGAGAAGGAGGTCAGGAAGCAGGCCGAAGTTGACGGATCGCGCTTCAGCCACGGTCTTCCTGGTGCCAGTGACGGTCAGATGTTGTTCCTCGCTCACTGCGCGTCGAAGCTCAGTCCCGCAGCCAAGAACGGTCAGGGTGGCCGCGCCGCTGTTGTCTCGAACCAATCGCCGCTGTTCAACAGCGACAACGGGCCGAATTCGATCCGCCAGTGGCTCCTGGAGGACGACCTGATCGACACGATTATCGCTTTGCCCACCAACATGTTTTACGGCACCGGCATCGCAACATATGTCTGGGTCCTCGACACCAATAAGGATCCCGACCGTAAGGGCAAGATCCAGCTCATCGACGGTTCCGGCCAGTGGGACTCGCTACGGAAGCCGATGGGTGAGAAGCGTCGCGAAATGGGGAAGGCTCATCGGGATAGCCTGGTGGAGGCTTACAAAGCATTCGAGCAGGCTGACCCCGCGATATCTCGCGTATTGACACCGAAAGACTTCATGTTCCGGGACGTGCCTGTGTACAAGCAGGCACGCTTCGGCACTCATTTCGACGACGCAGTTGCTGAGTCGTTGCGTGGCCTCCGCGACTTCACCGACGGTCATGACGCAATCCTGCGTTCACTTCACGGCACGCCTTGGAACGAACTCCCGACCGCGCTCCCCCTCGCCGCAAAATCGGCTGGATTGAAGGCCACAGCGGGCTTCATAGACGCTGCGATGAAGGCAATGGCGGTGCAGGATGACTCCGCCCCGCTCGCCGTCGATCGCAAAGGCAACCCCGTCATCGTCCCGGGCTGGAAGATCACTGAACGTGTGCCTTTAAGTGAAGATCTGGACGAGCACATGGCGCGTGAGGTGCTGCCGTACGAACCGGGTGCTCGATGGGACGAGGGCAAGGCTAGGTACGGAACCGACATCCCCTTCACTCGGATCTTCTACGTGCCAGAGCAGCCGAGGCCGTTGGCAGAGATCGACGCGGACGTGGAGGAGCTCATGACAGAACTGAGTCGGATGTTCCTAGAGGTGCGGTCGGATGACTGACACACCCACCATCGGTCTGCAATACCTCGTCAGGCTTCGAAGCGGTCAAGATTATAAGCACGTTGCTGACGACGCAGGTGAGATCCCGGTAATCGGTTCTGGTGGGCCGTTCGCGGCAGCCTCCGCACATCTTTACGACGGCGAGTCGGTCCTGTTTGGTCGGAAAGGAACGATCGATCGCCCTCTGCACGTAAACGGCAAGTTCTGGACCGTTGACACGATGTTCTATACAGAACTGAGCCCCGCCGTTTTCGGGCGGTGGCTTTATTACTGGGCGACTACTATCCCGTTCAGTCTGTACTCGACGGACACCGCGCTTCCTAGCATGACGAGCTCGACCCTCGGGCGGCTACAAGTACCCATCCTGGCACTACAAACTCAGCGCGAGATCGCAGCATATCTTGATTACGAGACCGGAAAAATAGACAGGATGATTGCCAGCCTCGACCAACTGACGCGGCAATTGCGGCATCGCCTTTCACAGGTGGCCACGCACCTCGTGTTCGGGCTCAAGCGCCATGAGGGTCGTCAGAGCCTCCATACGCAGTCCGTGCTGGACGGTATCCCGGATCGCTGGCGGCGCACCAAGTTCGGCTACGACTTCGCTGAGAGCATGGAACGCAACGGCGGGGACCCGCCCGGGCCCCTCCTCTCGATCTCCGAGTACAGGGGTGTCGAGTTAAACACTCGTACCGAAGGTCAACAAGCTTCGCTCGACGTCTCGAAATACAGGGTAGTGCGGCCGGGGCAGCTCGCAGCTAACATGATGTGGCTCAACCACGGCGGGCTCGGGGTGTCGTCTCTTACCGGGTACATCAGCCCCGACTACAAGGCGTTCTGGATCTCAGACCGGTTCGAGTCGCGCTACGTTCACCACCTATTCCGGAGTTCACGCTACATCGACTACTTCGCCGCCATCGCAAACGGCGTGCGTCCTAACGCTCAGAGGGTGACAAAGACCGTGCTGGACGCAACACCGGTGCCGCTCCCACCTCTTCACGAGCAGGTTCAGATCGCAAACCGGCTCGACAAAGCCACCACGCACGTCGACGCCATGCTGACGAAAGTCGCCGACCTCAAGGCCTTGCTCCTGGAACGGCGCTCGGCGCTCATCACCGATGTTGTCACCGGTGGGAAAGAGGTCGCGTGATGGGCGATGCACAGCTCATGGAGTCGGAGTTCGAGCTCAACCTCTGCGCAGAGCTATCGGAGCGCGGGTGGTTGTACGAAAACGAGGGCAAGACCACCGGTTGGGACATCGGCCTGGCGATGGTCCCCGCTGACGTACTGCACTGGCTCGCAACCCATCATGCCGACGAGTATGAGAAGGCCATACCCGCGGACCTTGTAAGCGAACAGAAGACCGCAGCCCAGCGAAAGCTGTTGCAGCACATAGTTAAAGAGCTTGCCAAGCAGACGAAGATGGACTCTACCACTGGTCATCCTGTCGGCGGTCTGCTCGGCGTACTGCGCAAGGGCTTCAACTATGCCCAGGTCGGTCGCCCAGCAGCGAAGTTCGGACCGATGATGGAGTTCCCGCCTGCGAACCCCAACCTCACCGAGGTGGTAGAGGCCGCCGACTCGGTGCGGCTGCGCATCTTGAGGCAGGTGCGTTTTGACACGGCGACCAACGAGACGATCGACGTGGTCCTCACGGTCAACGGTCTTCCCGTCGTGACGATGGAGCTAAAGACCGACAACACGCAGTCGGTCAACCACGCGATCCGCCAGTACAAGGAGGACCGCCGGCCCGGAAGAAACCGGGCACTTCTCGCGCCTGGTCGCGCCTTGGTGCACTTCGCCGTGTCGAACGACCTTGTGTACATGACCACGAAGCTGGAAGGCGAGGACACCGTGTTCTTGCCCTTCAATCAGGGCAACGAAGGTCACGAAGGCAATCCTCCGTCGGGTACCGGCTCGTCGACCAACTACCTATGGCGGGAGATCCTCGCCCGCGCGACCTTCATGCGCGTCCTCAAGGATTTCGCGTTGTTCGAGCCGAGCAAGTCTGGCAAGAAGGACGGGCGGCTGGTGTTCCCGCGCTTCCACCAGCTCCGCGCGGTCGAGCGTGTCGTTGGTGACATCGCGGTGAACGGTACGGGCGGGCGCTATCTGATCTGGCACTCGGCTGGCTCTGGAAAGACGAAGACGATCGCGTGGCTTTGTCACCGGCTGATTCGGCACATGACCGAAGACTCAAAATCGACTTTCGACTCAGTCATCGTCGTCACTGACCGCAACGTGCTCGATGAGAACATCCGCCACGACATGAACCTGGTCCAGTCTAGTAAGGGCTTGGTCGTCAGCGTTGGAGAACAGTCCGGGGCGAAGTCGCCCCAGCTGAAGAGGGCACTCGTCGAGGGCGACCACATCATTACCTGCACCCTGCAGACCTTTCCCGAAGTCATGAAGCTGATCGAGGACACGAATGAGCTGCGCGGCCGGCGGTGGGCGGTGGTTGCCGACGAGGCGCACTCCTCTCAGTCGGGTTCCGCAGCGAAGAAGCTCAAGGAATTGCTGGTCGACGTCGAGCTCGGCTCAGACCACGAAGACATCAGCGCTGACGACCTGCTGCTGGCCAAGGACTCGGCCATAGCCGCATCCAGCAACATCACGTTTGTGGCTCTCACCGCCACCCCGAAAGCAAAGACGCTGCGACTTTTCGGCACCGAGCGTGACGGCCGATGGGAGGCCTTCGACACGTACACGATGGCGCAGGCGATCGAGGAGGGCTTCATCCTCGACGTGCTCACCAACTACTCGACCTATGACATGTTCCTGCGGGTGAGGAACACACTCGAAGGGGAAAACGAGATTCGGGTCATCACCGGGCAGGCGGTCACCAATATTGTCCGGTTCGCGCGGCTGCACCCGACGGCGATAGCGCAAAAAGTGCGTGTTGTAATCGAGCACTTCCGACGGAATGTAATGGACGTGCTCGGCGGTGAGGCAAGAGCAATGGTTGTAACTAGCTCCCGCATGGAGGCGCTGAGTTGGTCGAAAAAAATGAACTCTTACCTTGCAGAGCAGGGCTTCACCGACATGAAGACCTTGGTCGCCTTCTCTGGTTCGATCGTCGATGAAGATACCCGCGAGTCCGTCACTGAGGTCTCGCTCAACAATCGCAGCGACGTCGCCCGTGCGTTCCGCGAGGAAGACGATAGCCGGGTGCTGATCGTTGCCAACAAATTCCAGACGGGGTTCGACGAGCCGCGGCTCATGGCAATGTACGTCGACAAGAAGCTCACCGGTGTCGCCACTGTCCAGACGCTCTCAAGACTCAACCGCACCTACCCAGGCAAGACCGCCCCGATGGTTGTTGACTTCCGGAACTCGCCAGCCAGCATCCAGAAGGACTTCAGGCTCTACTACTCCGATGCCTACGTCGAGGGAGATGTAGACCCCAACGCGCTGTACACGCTCGGAGAGCGCCTGGACACCGCTGACATGTACACGCCTGACGAGATGGGTGCCGTCGCCGACGCCTTCCTCGCCGACTCGGGTGGAGAGACAATCGCCAAGGTCCTCGCCCCGATAAAGAACCGCTGGAACGGTCAGATGCGACAGGCCGTGCTGAGCAAGGACAAAGCAAAGCGAGAGGAACTTGAGCAATTCCGTGCTGACGTGATCAGTTACCGAAACGCCTGGCAGTTCCTCAGCCAGATCGTCGACTACGAAGACTTGGATCTGGCAAGACGTGCAATCCTCGCGACATTGCTCGCCCGCAATCTTCACTCTGACGGCGAGGACTACGACGACAGCTATTTGGAGGGCGTTCAGCTCTCGGGCGTGAAACTCGTACCAGCCGCTATCGGTGAGGACCACTCGCTGCGCGAAGGCAGCAGTGAAGGAATCAAGCTGCCCACCTTTGATGCGGAGCAAAACAATGGCGGGGCGACACCGCAGCGGGGCCCGCTCGACGAGGCCATCGACAAGGTGAACGAAATGTTCCAGGCCAAGGGTGTCGACGTGAGCCCGGAGAGTGTGTCTGGGTTCATCACGACCTTTTGGGGGTTCCTCGACGCGAACGAAGAAGCCGTGGCGATGGCGAAGAACAACACGGTCTCGCAGCTCAAAGCTTCTGAGGGATTCAGCGGTGCTGTGGGTCTGGCGGTGCTAAAAACGGTCAGCGAGGCGCAAGAGATTCAGTCGTACATGACTGATCCGGCCTTTCTCCAGGCAATCACCGACATTGCCGCAAACGCCATCCACACGCAGTACCGCAGACCTCCACGCGTGCCAAGAGACCCCGTCCAGTCCGAGGATGCGCGAGCGGCCCATTTGGCTCTTGGCGCGCTGGCCTTCCTTGAGGAGGGCTGGGTCGACGGTGATGCCGGGGAGATTATCTCCAGAGAGGTGATCAGTCGAAGTAGCCAAGTCATAGACGTGATGGCGGACCTCGGCAACGTCCCGGGATCGGTTTTCCCAACCGAGCAGGGCGGTGTGCGTTTTTACTGGCCGCACGCCGGAAATCAACTGACGATCGAGGTCGAGCCCTCGGGCGCGCTGTACATCCATACCGCCGACGTGGCAGCGGGAACGTTCCAGGACGAGACGGTGCCCAAGGACGCTGACCTTGGAGAGCGACTTTCAACGTGGTTGGTCCAGGAGGGTAACCATGAGTGACGACGCAACAGCGCCGAAACGTGTGCGGATGGACGTCGGTGACATCGAACTCCTGCGCACTGTCAATAGCTCCTGGGTCAATGCCGCCGGTATCGTCGATCCGGCGGCGTTCGACCTCAGCACGGCCGACAGGACGGACCTCAATCGTCTGTCCATCGCGCGCGGTGACGCAATAACCCCCGAGCAGGCGTACGCGGATCGAGCAGCCGTCATTCAGGCTCGGTTCAAAGCGAAGGGGAAAAGCCACAAGCCTCCAGCCGGTGTTTTGGCGGTGACCGTGGACGAGGTCGAGTCTGCAGAGGTCAAGTCATCGGAGGGAAGCCGAACGCCGCTTACGGTATGGGACGACTCGATGAACCGCAATCGCTCCAACTACCACGGGCACATCGACTTCAACGAGGTTCCAGCCGACAACAGAGGTCTGTGTCTGCTGGTTGCCAAGACTATGGTCGCGCAGGCGCAGGACAGAGGCTGGAAGTTCCGCCCCGTGGAGCCCGTGGAACAGCGATGACCGAGCCCGTGAGTCTCGCGTCCGTAGGTGACGCCGTGCGGACCGCCCGACGTGAGCGAGGCTGGTCGCAGACGAAACTAGGCGAGGAGGCCGGGGTGTCTCGGCCGACAATTGCTCGCATCGAACGCGGCGACGACGCATCGGTCGGTACCCTCGCGAAGGTGACTGCGGCGGTTGGGCTGGCGATCAAGATCGAGGCGACGCAGTAGGGCCGTCATCCCGCTGCCCATCGGCATGCCCGCGTAACCGGGAAACGCTCACATGGTTCTGGTCGACGCCGCGACAGGGGTGTGTCCGTGTCGGAACAAGCTCGTTCTTGCCGCTGACGCCTTATGCGCTATTCGACCGTGATTGTTCGGCCCGCGCCCGCATCTTCTTCTGGTACCCGCGGTACTCATCTCGTAACCTGTCAAAACGCTGGTCAGTGATTGAGGAGATGTGGGAAACTGCCGCTCCAGACCAGACATGGGTGGTCGCGTTGCTGTGTTTCCAAGCATATTTCTGGTTATCGCGCAGCGACTCTTTCCAACAGATTGTCTGAAGATCGTAGCTATTCAACTTCCGCCCCGAACGCTTCTTGTTCACGCGCTCTATTAGCTCCGTGGCGCTGTAAGGATGAGTCAGGTTTGGATCGGTCTTCTGGATGGCGACTTGCCCGTCTGCCGTCGACGACACTGCGACAACGAGGTCAGCGCTCGTCATCTTCTTCTGAGATTGCAGGTGAATGTCATAGACGACCGCCAGCCGACCCATATCGGCCCCTTTTGCCTCGGCGTTGTCCATCAAGTTACGCAGCTCTTTGATGAACTCCTCGACCTCGGCGACCATCGTCGAACTTTTATCGGCTCTCATGAATTGAACCGCGTCGGCGGGGGCGGTCGCACCAAGCGGCAGCAGTTGCCAGGTCATCGAATCGGCGAGATCTTTTTTGAACTTGGCCAACACGAAGTCACGGTAATTGAGCACGTTCTGCTGCAGGAACGGGTGGATCACCGCTCCGAGCCCCTGAGCGTTGTACAGGTGGATCGCACGATCTCGGTATTCTGTAAGGGCTTTGATGTTCACGGTCGTCGCAACACCGTCTACCTCTTCCGGCCAAAGGTTGCCCGCGTTGACGCGGCCCAGCGCATCGTCGATCGACACCGACAAATACCGCTGACCGAGCTTTTTCGGGTAGAAGATCGACTGCCTTTGCTGTCGCAGTACAGCTTTGAGGGCAAGCTCCCATGCATTTACCACCAGCATGACAGTGACCTCGTCACGATAGGTCATCTGCGGCTTGTTGTAGACCTCGACTGCCGCGAGCATGGCGGCAAGCGAGTTATCGATCAGGCGTTTGATTGACACATACGGCGCGCTCACGGCACCCTCCGCTCCATTCGCACCTCAGCGTACTGGTCCGGCTGTCAACAACGACCTGAAGATTGTCGGACGCCACCTGGCCTACGCTTCCCATCAACGAGACCCGGCAGAGAGATGCCCAGCAAACCCGCGACCGAGCGCGCAGCAGTGACACATCACCGGAAGCGACCACCATGCCCGACTTAAACAACCTTGACGGTGAACACGTAGACAATGCCGGCCTCGTTCCACTGGACCAGGCTCCCCGCTTGGTTGTGCAGATGATTGCCCGCTTCGCCAAGGTGACGGCGCTCATCGAAATTCCCCACTGACGCTCACTGAAATTCCCCACCCGTGTGGCACCGCCAACGAGGGCGGGTCTCCCCGGATGCTGATGGTCTCTGACCACACACCAGCTACCCGAAGGAGACCCGCTCCTCATGCTTACACGGGAGGAAGACGTGGAAATACACGCCCTGCATCAACGAGGCTGGAAGATCGCCGACATCGCACGGCACACCGGCCGCGACCGCAAGACCATCCGGTCCTACCTCAACGGGACCACCACACCCGGAGTGCGTAAACGCAGCTTCCCGGACCCCTTCGAGGTGTTCCTCGCCTACGTCACCGCACGCCTGTCCGAAGACCCACACCTGTGGGTCCGCACCCTCTGCGACGAGCTCGAAGACCTCGGATATTCGATGTCGTATCAAACGCTGCACCGCAAGATCCGAGAACTGAAACTTCGCCCGATCTGCAAAGCCTGCCTCACCGCAACCGAAAGACCCAACGCAGTCATCGATCACCCGCCCGGTGAAGAGACACAATGGGATTGGGTCGATCTACCGAACCCACCCGACTCCTGGGGATGGGGCTCGATGGCACATCTGTTCGTCGGAACGCTGGCCTGCTCGGGCAAATGGCGCGGGATCCTCGCCCCGGACATGACCCAACCCCATGTCGTCGACGGACTCGACCGCATCTGCCGAGGCCTCGGCGGCGTCAGCCGCGTGTGGCGGTTCGATCGGATGGCGACAGTCTGCCACCCCGACTCCGGCCGCATCACGGCCAGCTTCGCCGGCGTCGCCAAATATTACGGTGTCTCCGTCGCCATCTGCCCACCCCGCCGAGGCAACCGCAAAGGCGCGGTGGAGAAGTCCAATCACACTGCAGCGCAACGGTGGTGGCGCACAGTCGCCGACGATCTGACCGTCGAACAAGCCCAAGCAAGCCTCGACCGGTTCTGCAGCCTGCGCGGTGACACCCGGCTGCGACCGACGAAGGACGGGAGGGCGTCGGTGGGGACGATCGCCACCACCGAGGGGTTGCATCCGTTGCCGGCGGCTGCGTATCCGGCGATCATGAGCACCGACCGGGTCGTCTCGCGCCAAGCGTTGGTGTCCTATCGCGGTAACCGGTATTCGGTGCCACCCGAACTCGCCTGTGCCGCTGTGACAGTGACGCATGTTCTGGGCGCCGATGTCATCGACATCGTCACCACATCGGGCATCACCATTGCCCGGCACCATCTCGCTGCCGATGGGACTGGGGCGATGGTCCGCGATCACGGACATGTCTACGCCCTCGAACAAGCAGCGATGTCGGGTGCGAACACCGGCCGCCCGCACCGCCGGAAAGAACGGATCCCACCCGGACCCGACGCTCTCGCTGCTGCCGAGAAGCTCCGAGCGTCGGCCGAATCGACACTGTCCTCCGGGGATGGTCAGCGCGAAATCGGCAGTCATGCAACTGAATCCACTGGCACCGGCGCGGTCATCTACGACCTGTCGGTCTACGAACGAGCCGCACACGGAAGGAACACCCTCTGATGGTCGACAAGAAAACAGGTGACCGGATGCCGGCACCGAACACGACCGAAGCGGCGAGTCTCTATCAACGCCTGCGTGGGCATCTGGCGGTCCTGAAATTGCACGACGCCGCCGAAGCGTTGCCTTCGGTCCTCGACCAAGCAGCGGCCGAGGAGCTGTCGATGACCGCGGCGTTGGATCGGTTGCTTTCGATCGAAGTCGAGGCCACCGAGGCACGGCGTTTGACCGGCAGGTTGCGGTTCGCGTGTTTGCCGACGCCGGCATCGCTCGAGGACTTCGACTACGACGCCGCGGCCGGTATCGACCGCAAGCTCATCGACGAGCTCGCGACCTGCCGCTACTTGGAGACGGCGACGAATGTGCTGCTCATCGGCCCTCCCGGGGTCGGCAAGACGCATCTGTCGGTCGGGCTCGCGAGGGCTGCTGCGCATGCCGGGTATCGGACGTATTTCACCACCGCTGCCGATCTCGCTGCCCGCTGCCACCGGGCAGCACTGGAGGGGCGGTGGGCGACCACAATGCGTTTCTACGCCGGCCCGACGCTGCTGGTGATCGACGAGCTCGGCTACCTACCGCTACCCGGTGAGGCAGCGTCGGCGCTGTTTCAGGTTGTCTCGCAACGGTATATGAAGACATCGATCGTGATGACCACCAACCGCGGTGTCGGATCCTGGGGTGAAGTGCTCGGTGACAACACCGTCGCCGCAGCCATGCTCGACCGGCTCCTGCATCGCTCCGTCGTGCTCAACCTCGACGGCGATTCCTACCGGTTACGGGACCACAACGCCAGATCGGAGAAGCTCCGCAAAGCCACCACCGGAACCCGCCAACCACTACAGTGAAGACCGCTCACGAGTGGGGAATTTCGGTGAGCGCGGTTGGGGAATTTCGCTGAGCCTCGTCAAAGGGGCTATCCGAACCAATCGTTATCGGTGAGAACGGGCGGCCGGTGGCGGCCTTGATCCCGATAGAGGACTTGTTACGGCTGCGCGAGTACGACCAGCAAGCTCTCGATCCGGAGGACTCGTTCTACTTCGAGCTCGACCGAAGGCTGCATTTAGCAGACACCGAGCAGACGGTGACAGACCTTTCACACCTTCGAAAAGTTTTTCGGGCCGAGCAGAGATCGGAAATCTCCATGACGGGCAAAACATGAGCGTCATCTGCACGTCGCGGAGCGACGGCGGCTCCGCTTAGTGCTGCCGCGCTAAGTTCAACTCGACTCTTATGAGCCACGGCATCCGCCACCGCAGCACTTCACCATGCCCACTTGACGAACTTTCCTACAAATCAGCTGAGGCGGCTTATTCGAAGCGTAGATCGGCGTCGGATGGCGGCGTATCGGCGTCCCACACATGTTCGAAGGATTGTTCGACTAGTGGCCACAGGTGCTGTTCGCCGTCGTACACGGAGTTCACGACGTCAGCCCCGTCACCCAAGACCACGAACTCGTGAGGGATGACTCGTCCCGCTGCGTCTCGTCGCCCCCCCGGGTCCGGGAATCGCACTGCGACCACTTGTCCGCTTCGGTGCCACGCCGCGGGTTCGTCCCCGAGTTCGGCGAATGCACGCTCGTATAATGGAAGCGGATCGCCCTTGCCTGCATCGAGCAAGAATCGAAAACCCCAGTTCCGGCCTCGAGTCGCCCAGATGAGGTGTGACCGAGTCACACCTCTCACAGTCACTTCTGCTTCCTGAAAACGTTCTCGGTCACAGCTTGGTCGAGGTCAATCTTGAACTGCGTGAGCATTGCCCGCAGGTACAGATGCTTCGCGCGCGCGTCCTCGTTCATCTCCTTGAGTTTCGGGCCGACAATCTTTATCGCAGCAGCGAAAGCCGCAGGGAGAACTTTGGCCACGAACGCGGCCTGCGCATCGTTCTTGGTGACCCTTCGCAGGAGCTTCTCGAACCCTGTGAACTTGACACCAGCCATGGCTGCTGCAATCACGTCCGCCCCGTCAGCGAGCGTGTCAGCCACCTTCCACGGGAGCTTCATCCTCTCCTCCCACAGGACACGGCGCTCCAGCGGCAGAAGCGATGCGATGGGGAGTATCAGGTCTAGTCCGATGCGCTGTTTCAGGTCGATCTCGACCGGCTCCGCGCTGTCCGCCTTGAGTGCGAACTTGGCAGACGAGAGGAGCATGAAATCCTCGCCGATGGACAGCGCGTCCGGCGTGACGATCATGCCCGCGATTGTCGAGCGAAGATGCTCGATATCGTCAGCAGCCTTCAGGATGACCAGATCACGGAACGTATTTACGTCCCAGTCGGGGAACAGATCGGCCTTGGATAGCGACAGGATCCAGATTCGAGGGAACTCGATCAGCGGACCGTCTTCGCTAAGGAGAGGGCCCTTGACTCGGACCAAGCCTGGCGAAAGTTGTGGAAGACGGACTTGAGGTATCGCTCTTCC
The DNA here is from genome assembly GCF_017168275.1 of Rhodococcus sp. KRD175. Lineage (NCBI taxonomy): Bacteria > Bacillati > Actinomycetota > Actinomycetes > Mycobacteriales > Nocardiaceae > Rhodococcus > Rhodococcus sp. KRD175. Next base: position 29,386 of record NZ_JABFAQ010000003.1, on the reverse strand, counting down.
TCGCCGCGGTGGTCAAGGAGTTTCTGTCCATCCACGAGGAGGAGGGCAACGTCCGAACTGAGCAGAGTCCTGAATGTGTCGATCCGGTGCAGGTTCTCTTCCTCGCTGCTGGGATCGTCCTGGAACCACTCACCCGGGTAGTCATGCCATGCCAGGCGCAACTCGTCGAATGGACGGGACTTTTCCTCATCGCCTTCCCCTGCCTTGAGCTTGACCGAGAAGTCGTATGTGGTGTTCAGAAAGTGGTTTGTCATGGGCGTCTTTGCGCTGTCTCGCATACCGAGGTAGTTCTGGTACAGGCGATTTCCTTGCCCACCCTTGTCGGCGACGAGATCCCATAGGTCGTTCTTATGGGAGCCCTCCTGGGTGCGGCCGTAGAACGATGACACCAGCACGGTCTTGCCCGACCCTGACTCACCAAAGACTGCGATGTTCTGTTGCCGAATTCTCGGATGCTTCGCCATGTCCGGAAACCTATCCCAGCCGTCTGACGCGATCGGTAGGGACGTGTGTACTTCGGCCGGGGGCGAGGCCAGAAAAAGTCGCATAGTCGCGCGTCAAGCCTCATGAAGCAGGCCAACCGGCCGGTGCGGGTTGCGGCTGTGATGCCGCAGCGCCGCAGTGACGTTGTCGTGGCCGGCCAAGCGGAGGACGCCAACGATGGTGTTGCGGACCGTGGCCATCACCTGCGGACCGTGGCCGGTCCGGACGGCGGAGCGGGTCCTCGTCGAACGTAAAATCCCCAAGCTGGGAGTTCGACGTCTGGACTGATACATCATGACTGTCCGCTTGGCCACCGGCTTACGGACACCGGCAGATCGGGGGCACAGCGAACGAAGTCGTCAGCTCGGTGCGGCCTCAGCGCTGGCAACGCCGGCGTAAACAGCGGCGACTACCCGTTTAGCCCGCTGTTCGAGCCATTGCGCGTATGTCGAGGACGTCGCTTCAAGCTTCCATTCGAGCTTCCCATTAGAGTTTCGTCCGAGGACAGCTGCTGATGCCGCGCTTGCACTCGAGAACACCTGATTGTGTGTGAAGGTGTACCAGCTTCCGTCCGCGGTGGGTACCAGTGTGCCGTCATTGAACAGCTTGTTTTGCAGGCCGGCGTAGGAGTGCGCTGTCCCTGACCAAGGCTTAGCACGAGACCCTTCAAGGACGGTGAACTCGCCGTCGACCTCATGGGCTCGCGCCCACGTCTCGCCTTTGAGGCCGGTGACGAACACCGTTTGGGCGGTGTCCTCAAGGGTCGAGGTGTCAGCGTTAGCTAGATGCACCTGGGAAGAGGAGCGGAATACATTCACCTGTAGAACGGGAAGCACGATCGAGGCTTGGGCGAGGTAGTGCTCCATGTCGGAGCGGTCGGCCTCGGGCAAAAGGTTGTCGCTGTTTGTTCCGCTGTTGCCGTTGGTGACCTCGGAGCGTTTCGTCTGGCGGGCCATCGCTATCAACCGGGCTTCGAGGTAGCGAACATGAGCTTTAGTGAGGTTTGAGTCCTTACTGGTAAGAACGACCACCCGGTCCCAAAAGTCCTTTTTCCCTTCGTGGTCTTTCAGACGACGGGAGACGTCGTCGCCCTCGCCGACGTACACCTGCTGGCCGCCCAGGCTCTCGGGGCTTTCTCCAATTAGCACGTAGACGCCGGTACGGGAGGATTCGGGCCGCTTGAGCAGTTCGCGCAGCCCGGAGCGCTGAACAGCGAGAAGATGTCCGGTCCAGTTCATGATTTCTGCGGTGACCAGACCGCCCATCGAGCCTTCGGCCAGAAAGAGCCGAACACTTTTACCCTCGCGCATCGGTTCCTCTCAAGGTTCTGGATGGACTGATCGCGGTCAGAAAGACATGCCAACAGAAGGTACGCGACGCGGTCCAAGGACCCGGTGTGCCATGCCGACTGCGGAGGCATAAGGCAGGCGATCGCCGATCGTCGTGGACGAAGCACAGATCCAACCGGAGGTGTGGAGCTCTAGGTGGCGTGCAATGGCCATCAGTGGTCATTCGGGCTGCGAAAGGTTGAGACCAGTGTGCCAAAACGGTTGTTTCTGTCACACCAGAGTCGACCGACTTAGATCATCGCGTCCGTAACAGTCGTGGGTGAGACCTAGATAATTGAGTAATTCAATTCCCGTCCCCAAGGATTGCCGGTGTCCGATGATCACTCGAACTTCAATGACCAGACGCAGTATCAGCCTCCGACCCGAAATGCAGGCATGTCGAGGTGGATGTGGATCGGCGTCGCGATCATCGTTGTCCTGACCATCGCTCTGGTCGGCGTCACCACCGCCTTGGTGGCCACCAAATCGGACGAGTCCAACGAGACCGCATCAGCCACCACGCCCGCGCCGTCGGCAACGCCGGCTCTCACATCCGAGCCATCGCCGTCGGCAACGCCGCCTCCCGCTTTCCAGCCCGTGCCGACTGCCTACGTAATGGACGCGGCGGGATGGCAGGGCTCGTCGGCTCGCTGCGGAGCTCCCGAGAGCGCGGTCGTGACGGCCCGAACGGTCGACTCCCTCGTGGTGGTGTGCTCGGGCCAAGCCGGCTTGGTCTACCGAGGCGTCTGGCTTGCCGATGCCAGTCCCATCACGATCGAGCAGGTGGGAGTGGTCGGCCGGGACTATGTGGCCACCAATTCCACTGTGCGACATCAGGTGAGCGCAACCCAATTGACGGTCAGTTCGGGTAATTCGATCCTTACTCAGTCGCCGTTCGTGGAGTACCGAGGTGGCACCCCGTCTGTCGGAGCCCCGGCAACGACAAGCCTTCGGCCCACCACCCGCGGAACGGTTCCGCAGCAGCCCGGTAGCTCACCTGAGCAGCAGGACAGCCCTGGCCCGTGTGCCTACAACGGTTGCGACGAGTTCGAGTCCTACGGCGAGTACTCTAGCCACTTTCAATGCGTCGTTTTCAACGTCAGCAGCGACGAATGCCGCAGGTTGATCGAAAAATACGGAACCGAAACAGGCTGAATCAGATTCCAAGTTCGATGCCCTGATGTAACTCCCACCGGGAGTCTGGAGAACCGGCCCGTGGCGGCACTGATCCCGGTGGAAGATCTCCGGCGGCTTCGTTAATACGGCCAACGAGAACTCAATTCGGAAGACTAGTTCTACCTCGAGCTCGACCAAAGGCTGCATTTTGCAGACATCGAGCAGACGGTGACAGACCTTCACGCCTTCGCCAAGTCTCTCGGACCACGCAGAGATCAGGAACGTCCGTGACCCACAACCGCAGGAGCGTCTTGCACGTCACGGAGCGATAGCCGCTGGCTACGCAGCTCCGTACCGATACCCCATACGAGAGCGTTCCCACTGCTACGCTGACGCGGCGCCGGGGAGGGCGCGACGGGACTTACCGGGGGGAATTCCGATGTTGAAGGTCGATCTTGAGGCACTGCGGGCATTGGGGAGGTCTCTCTCAGCTACCGCTGCTTCGGTGGGGTCGTTGGATCCGGTTGCTCCCATTACGGCTGCGGCCGATGCAATGCCCAATTCGGCGTTCGGCGCTGTTGCCCGGTCAGCTGCGATTCCGACGCTCGCCGCCTACCGCGGAGTGTCGGTACGTATTCGAGACATGTCGTCTTTATCGTTGGCCTCAGCGGACAGTTACGAAGACACCGACCGAGCTTTTCGTGATCAGCTCGAGCGTCTGAACGGCGATCGTCGATGAGCGTAACGGTCTCCCAGGTTCGCGGCTGGAATCCGATTGCACTCGTCGATCTTGCCTCCGATCTTGCAGCGGTGAACGCAGAATTCGACGACTTGGTCAGCGACGTCGGCCGCGCCACGAAGGATGGGCTGAGCCAGTGGGAAGGTGACGCGGCAACAGCGGCATCTGCTCGAGCTTTGGCTGATCGGCTGGCCGCGACCCACCTCGTCACCGCCGTCGACAGTGAAGCAACCGAATTCGTTACAGCGGCAGGTCGACTGACCGAGGTGCGGACATCGACGCTTGCCGCAGTCGATGCTGCAGTTGCCGGCGGATTCACCGTCGCCGATGCAGGTTCGGTCACCGCCCCCATCTGCTCGACCGGCGACATCGTCGCAGACCTGTTGGTGCAGAGCAGTTTCGAGGAGCAAGCGCGTGTCCGCGAGGCCGCAGTGCGTTCTCTGTTGAACGCCGCAGCCGACGTCGACCGACAGTGTGCTGCCTCGCTGCAGCGCGCGATCGATGCCATCGCAGAGATCTCCGAGTCACCCGGTACGCCGGACCACTACAGCGACGGCGTCCGAAACATAGTCGACGGCAACGCATTTCTGCCGGATAGTCCCCACGAGCTCGCTCAGTTCTGGGACGGCTTGACGCCGGCCGAGAAAGACGGTCTCGCGGCCTGGGACCCCACTATCGGCAACCGGGACGGACTGCCGGCCGTGGACAAGACCCGCTTGAACGACGACTTACTGGTACCGATCACGGCAGCAGCGGAAAGCAATCTCGCCGCGATCGAAGCCCGTCATCCGGATTGGGCCAGAGGCGAGAACTTACCGCCGAGCGATGGGCTAATTACCGAAAACCAGCAGGCCCGTCACAAGGACTGGTTGGACTGGACCGACGAACGCGAGCAGGCGACCAGTGCGGTGGCGGGTTTTCACGAAGTACGCAACCAACTCGATAGCGACGACAGAGTTCCCAGATTCCTGATGACTATCGACGATCAGGGCCGAGGCGTGATTGCGCTGAACAACCCGGACACCGCTCACAACGTCGCGACGTACGTTCCGGGGACAGGTACCGAATTGTCGAAGATAGGCGGGGACATGACGCGGGCCGACCACTTACTGGACGAGGCCAACAAACTGTCACCGGGAAGCGAAAACTCGGTGATCATGTGGATGGGCTACGACTCTCCGCCCGGCTTGTCCGACGCCGCGCGGACAGCATTTGCCGACGCCGGAGCTCCGCGGTTGGACAGTTTTCAGGACGGGTTGCGTGCCGCGCACGACGGCCCTCCCTCGCACAACACTGTCATCGGTCACAGCTACGGCAGCACTGTCGTCGGGCATGCTATGAGCGACGGTGGCTCACTCGATGTCGACAATGTCGTGTTCGCGGGTAGTCCCGGGGTGGGGGTAAACAGGGTCGATGAGCTGGCGCTCGACGGGGTCGCTTCGGAACGGATGACCGATCACGTGTTCGCTACCGCTGCCCCGGCCGACCCGGTGACGTGGATCGGGGAAATAGCGCCCGCAGTAGCTCACGGCGCAGACCCGACCGGCGATGCGTTCGAAGCGACTGTCTTCGAGAGCGCACCGGGCAACGACTCGATCCACATACCTGTGCTGGGTGATGTCGGGTTCGACCCCGACTCGCACAGCAGCTACTTCGAGCCAGGCACACCGTCGCTGCGATCGATGGCACAGATCATCACGAACACGGGAACACCGAATGACTGATCGAACCGTCCAGGTCAAGCCCAGAACATCCCTCGCGATCGCACTGACTGGTGTCCTTCTCACAGTCGGGTGCACTCAGAACGGAGCAAATGACGTGGATAGCGCACTGTCGCAAGAGCAAGCCCAGAATCGAACGGTCGAAGTGCTGGGTCGCTCTCTCTCGGTATTGCCGACCGGGACACGGCTCGACGTCGAGAATCCGACATATCCGCAGTCGGATCTTTCCAGGGGTGGATTCGGACCCTGCTACGACGACAACACCATCGACTACGGGCCGCATCAATTCAGTGCCGGTTATTGGGTGGTCAGCGATGGGGCGCATCGAGGCAACCTCGAAGTGCTGGTGGCCAGCTGGGGCGAATGGGGCTGGACGATCGAAGACGACAGCAAGGACGGTGGTAAGACGGCGAGAGCAACGACACCGGATGGGTATCGAATAGCAGCCGAGCTGGGCACACCCGAGTATCTGAGCGTAACGGGGGTGTCGCCGTGCTTCGCAATCGAGACCGGGCAGACCCCTCCGCGCGCAGTTGCTCCTCCGGTGATCGAGCAGCGATGACCTACCGTCCCCAGGCTGAGGTCGAACAGCTCACGGTCAAGGCCGCTCGTGTTCACCAATCCCTGGTGCAGCTACGAGGCAGGGCGATATCTAGTGACGGCGACGTGACGATCGAAGTCTCTATCGACGGCCGCATCACCGATATGGTTGTTTCCCAATGGTTCTCGCAGGCAAGTCCAGGTAAAGCCTCCGCCGCGATCGTCCTAATCCACAGCGCAGCATTGGCCGACGTGGAAGCAGCCGCGGCGGAAATCCGGCGGGAACTGACCGAGGACTATCGGGTCGCCAGAATTGTGGATCGAATAGTCACCGAACGGCAGACGCGTCATGTAGACAACAACCCGGCCGATGACCGAAAGTCCATCTACGACAAATGGTAACGAGATCGACGGACTGTGTCATGCCACCGGCTCCCCGGGCCGATCATTTCCGGGTACAGCGTACGTGCACGGGTTCTCGTAAGACGTGCAATCCTCAAAGCTCTTCGTCGGTGACGGTGATTTCGTGTGTAGCGCGGGCGGCGTCCCTTCGCCGTAGTGGACATCCGGCCAGAACTGACGAGGGAGCTTTGACGGCGCTCATCGGGTGCTGTTCGTCCCAGCGAGAGCCGAGAAGCCTCGGTCAGAGCGTCGCACTCGCCGACTCATCAAGTTTTGCATCACGTGTACAACCTCGGCGAGCTATGACGCGAAGGGACCCGGAACGATCGCAGATCGTTATCTGCCGAACAACGCCCGCTCAATCACGCCGGATCAATACCGGACTCATCTCCGCAATCGGCGGCCAAGTCCAAATCGCGCGAGGACCTCTCAGACGGTCCATCGGCCGTCCACAGCGACCGGCGGTAGGCACATCGTGCCGAACCAGCGATCATCGAGCGTGCTCTACTGCGAAGGCACACTCCGCGCTGTTCACACGACCCACCACCACTCTGACGACGGAAAACCATCAAGCAGGCCCTGGCGTTCCATCCTTGTGGTTCATCACGCCGGGGTTGCCTGTTGCGGCAGAAGCTCGATATTCGGGTCTGCGATCATCGGGTGATGAACGCACCCGAGTCGTCGGCCGGTCCCGGTGAAGTGAAGATCAATCTCGATACTGAGATCAAGCTGATGGTCCATGACCGTCTCGATCGCAAGCAGTACGCTCGACGCGTTGCGCAACGAATTCAACAAGCTGGGACCGGGTCGAGTGTCGTCTTCGGGCTTGCTGGCCCATGGGGAACTGGCAAAACTTCGGTCCTCAACATGATCACCGAGGTGATCACCACAGAAAATGCGGACAGTTGGTCCGTCGTCGCTTTCACACCATGGTCGGCCGGTGACAGTTTGACTCTGGTCGAGGAGTTCTACCAGGTCATCGCAGGGGCGATGCCCACCAGTACCGAAGGCAAACGTGTGAGGCGAGCATTGGCGGCCGCTGCACCGGTGGGCAGCGCAATCATCAAAGCCGTTGGAACATCGGCAATCGAGAAGTGGATCGGCGAGGGAGGCGTTCAGGACGCATTACTGGCTGGGAAGGATGCGTTTGCGGAGAAGGTAGGCGACTTCACCGCCGCCATTGAGCCGAACCCATTTTCCGAACGCTTCAGGGCAGTCTCCGACGCTATCCAAGCAGCAGGAAAGAACGTCCTTGTCATCGTTGATGACATCGACCGGTTGCATGCCGACGAGCTTTTGTCGGTCATGAAGTCTGTCCGGCTCCTGGGGCGATTCGACCGAGTCCACTACCTACTCTCGTACGACGAAGAAACTGTGCTCGACGTGCTGGAAAAGACCGACCTGGCCTCGAACAACAGATCCCGGGCTAGAAGGTATCTCGAAAAAATCATCCAGTATCCCTTCGCGTTACCACCCATCCAGCAGGTGCATCTGGCAACAGAATTTCGTGAGCACCTCAACGCGATCATCAAGGCGCATAGCGTCATTCCTGCTACGAACAGCGTCACCCTCACCGACGAAGACGAAGACGAAGACGAAGACAATATGAACCGCGAGAGCATCCCCGACCTTCTGTTGGGAGTGCTACCGACCGAGCTGCTTACGCTCCGCAGCATCTATCGACTCTGCACTCAGGTCGACATCATGCTGACCCTGGTCGGTGGCAACAGCGAGCTGGACTTCTTCGACGCGACCGTCATTACGTTCATTCGACTTCACTATCCCGCGTTATACAAGCAGATCCCCCGTTGGCGGACAGAACTGCTCGGTTCGGGAACACCGACGATTGGAAAGAAGGAGGTCACTGCCGAGGAGAAGCAGGCTGAGGTCGCTAGGTACACAGATACAAAAGACGACTTCGAGAACAAGAGCGTGTACGTCCTGCTGGTCAGCCTCTTCCCTGACGCGCTTCCCCGGCCCAAAGGTTCCTACACACCCACACGGCACGCGCACTGTCAGATTCGCGACGCCAACTACTTCGCCCGCTATTTCGCTTTCGGCCTACCGGCACAAGACATCCGCGACAGCGACGTTCGCACCGACTTCGAGCGCCTGACCGATACCGGTGACTGGTCCTCGACCTCTATCATTCGAGAAGCCTTGCCGATCCAAGAGCGCAGACGGCTGGTTCGCGGCAAGATCATGCAACAACTCGATGTCATCGCTGACGCCAGTCCACAGATGTGTTTCAGTGCCGCCCATCTGCTTACGCGAGAGATCCCCACGGATGGTGCTGATCTCGTGTTCAGCAGGTGGTCCGAGGTTCTGTACGCACTGACAGGACACGCAATGTCGAGAGCAGAGCCTGACGCGGCACGAGACCTGATTAGCGGCTACCGCAACGAATTCGGCCTGTCCACCACTGCCGATGTACTCGCGCGGCCGATCGAACTTTTGGGCATCAACCAAGCCAAGGTGCTAGCCGCGACGTCAGAGATCCGCCAGCAGGTGCTCGAAAGATGCATGACGGATTTGACGACTGCCATCCCGAGAGACCAACGCGGAACGCACTCAATTCTCAGCTTCATCCACTACCTAGACGACGATCTGTGGCAACAGCTCAGCGAGCAGGCGCAAGCGCTACTACACAATGGCGACGTCTCCGTGTCCCTCGCCAGTCTGGGCGCGCGATTCGTCTCCATGTCCGAACGAATCGACAGCGACGGCAACCTCAAGGTCGTACACCACCGCTTCGAGTCCAATGATTTCGCGAAGCTCATTCCACGCGACCTCTGGAAGACTGATGAGCTCCCCATCGTCACACAAGCCGACTTGCGACCGGATGACACATCGCTTGAGAACCGAACGGTGTACGCCACGCTCGCTTTGCGTCAACTCGTCGACCGCGCTGAGAGCTAACACAAAGGCACGCGGTGCCCGGGCCGAGATTTAGCCCCATCAAGCCACGAACCTTGATCCAAGGATGTTTCGATATGTGGACGCTCCCGTCGCACACGGCCTTCTTGACAGCGTGTTGAACGTGTCCCCCCACCAGTATCTGAAACAGCACCCGGCCGCTGTGGGCACTTCTCATGAGCGCCGTCATTTGCCTTCGACCACAAACGAGAGGCCCCGGCACGCGTACCCCTTCAAACACCGACGTCGCCATGTAGAAGACGAAACCCAGCCTCGGACCCACAGGCTTGAATCGGCAGGCAGCACTCAGCGCGTCGAAAGATCGAAGCTACCGAGTGTTCTCGTATGAGATGTGCGTGCTGAGGTGGCCTTTTCGCGTAGACGCTGCGGGAAACAGAATTCTCGTTAGCAACCACGCGTTCATCGGGAGTGACAACGCAGCGAAGTAACGGAGGTGGACTTCGGTGTGCGATCGACGACTGTTCAGCGCCGCGACGCGCGAGGATCGATGGCTCACCTACCCAGTGCAGATGCGCAGTCGGCCACAGGGAATAAGACCGCGATCTGCCCTGATGAGCGTTTGAGCAGCCGACGCGGTCGGGCGAGGGGTCACGCGACTGGCGATGCCGCGAGATCGACCTCGGGGAACGACTGCACTCCGCTTCCGCCAAGGTAACGACGTGCAGCCGGAAGTCGATCAAACAGGTCGGGTCGGCATCCTCTCGGACGGAGAATTTTGAGCAAGGCAACGAACGACTCTCTCAAGCGTGAAATGGTCCTGGGTGGGCTATTTCTCGTGACCATCGCGGTAGTCTTGATCGTCGGCTCGAACTGGCAATCGATCAAACCTATCTTCGATGACCACCCGAGTTCGTCCGAGTTGGCTGCCAGCTCTTCCGAAATCGCGAAGAACATGGCGGATTATGCCGCAGCGGCGGCCGAATCGTCGGCTCGGCGGCCTGCACCTACGGCTCCCACTTACACAGCACCGTCGACCGCGGTCCCTCGTGCTTCGTCAGGATCTGGATCGTCTTTGGATGGTGCATTCGTGCAGACACTCATCGATTACGACATAAGCTTCTCGTCCTTCTCCCAGGCGGTGTCGACTGCGAAAACGACGTGCCGTGTTATTGGCGATTCGCCTGATCCCGGCGGCGCAATCGTCGCGGCATCGGAAATCGCCCAGCAGACCGGTGGCTACACGCGGGCGGACGCAAACGACTTCGTTGGAATCGCGGTCACCGCATACTGCCCCGAATACAATTCGTACGTTCAGAATTAGCGTTAGATCGCCCCGGACGGCTCCACACCCTGACGATTCAGAGTTCCTTGTTCAATTGACCGCCAGGGCTCTGGCCGTGACGCGTACAGGCTGACGAGCGTGGTGCTCACACCCAGCGAGAATCCCACCTCAGTAAAGTCAAAGACGTAATGAGGATGCGGGGCACGTAGCTATCGGCAATGTTCTCGCGCGACCCAGCCCCGGACGGCGTTTCCGTAACAACAGCACTATCGATACCGCTTTCAAGACCCCGGACCACGCGATCCGAACACACGCCAGATCGCGGCCACCAGCTGAAGTCGCCGTATATGCCGCAAGTGCCCCGGAAATCGGTCGCTTTTCGGCCGGACTACTTATCTGGCCACCGCCAAAGCGATTGAGCAAGCCGCCCACGTGATCAGGCCGCTAATTGGGTATTGGCAGACGGAGTCGGTGACACTTCCACCGCCGCCCAGTAGCTCGGCTACGCCATCAGCTGAAGCGCGGCGCGGATTTTGCGCAAGTAGCCAGCCGCCAGTTGTGCCCGATACGTTGTCGATGGACCTCGCGCGTCCACGTTTTACCCATAGGAGAGTACCGCTGTGTCCGATCTCGAATATCCGCCGACCGCACCGCACGTACCGAAGGGCCGACGGAAGTTGCCGTGGGTTACCGGCGCAGTGCTGTCCGTCTTGCTGATCGTCGGTTGCGTCGATCAGACGGGGACCACGGACAGCGCTGCGCAGGCCGCAGTGGTGACCTCCGCAACAACGACCGGCACCTCGATCGTCTCCACCAGCAGCTACGCGCCGCCGGCAGCCGCGAGTTCCGACCCGACGACACCCGGGCCGACACTAGATAACACGGACACCGTCACTGCGGCGCTGCGCATGCTGGCCACCCTGCCGATCAAGGGACGCGCCCCGAAAACCGGGTACGACCGAGACATGTTTGGCCAAGCCTGGACCGACGACGTCGACGTCGACGGTGGCCGCAACGGCTGCGACACTAGGAACGATCTTCTACGTCGCGACCTCATCGACATCACCCTCAAGCCGGGTTCCAACGGGTGCACGGTGCAGTCCGGCACCCTGGCCGATGTCTACACCGCCGCCTCCATCAGCTTCGTCCGTGGTTCCGACACCTCGAGCGACGTCCAGATCGACCACATCGTGTCGCTTATATCGGATCGCCGACTGTTGGGTGCTAAGATCTGAGCCATGCCCGACCGGTGGAGGTGCGAGTCCGAGTGAGCAACCATGCCCGAGTAATGCAGGTAGATCTCAGGCTCCTCGGCGCCAGCCAAAATCCAGCGCCCTGGCTCAGCGAGGCGGTCCAGGCAAACCGCCAGTGGACGCGACGCGGCACACCCCTGCACATCCCCTTGACTGCAGATGGCCACATGGACCCCGTCGTGGTCTCCTGGGCTCACCACTTTCACAACGAGCACACCGCCATGAACTACGCAAGTGATGTGGCGGCATACTTCGGATACCTTGGCGACCAGCGGGACGGACTCTCGTGGCTGGACGTCAGGCGCGGAGACGTGACTGCATACTTCCAGTGGCGGCGCACGGACGCCACAGTAATTCGGCGGGGGGCGATACAGCGAGGAGTGTCGGCGAGCACCATCGTGCGCAACCGCGCGGCGCTCATGTCCCTCTACGGTTACGCCGCCGATCACGATGCGGTGTCGTCGAACCCGGTCCCGACCGGCAACATCAACGTGACGCGTGGCCAGGTACTGGCTGACGTGAATTGGCTTACGCGACGTGCGTACCAGCGCTGGCGAAGCGAGGCACTGCTCGGGGTGGGTGCCGCCCGGGCCGAGAGCATGGTCATGAGGGACCGCAATGCCGCCTACGCGGACCTTCTCTACAGCAGCGGGATGCGTCGCTCCGAAGCGGCGGGATTGCTCCTCGTTGAAGTTCCCACAGCGCAGATCACGAGTCGTCTCTTCAAGGGGCGGGTCCCCGGAGCCCTTTCGAAGAACAGCCCCGAGCGTGGCCGGATCTTCTACCTCGGCCGAGAAGTGCTGGCGACAATCAACGAGTACGTGTCCCAGATGCGCGTATTGGACGAGGCCGCTGGCCTGGCGTCCGGCGTCTACGAGGAGGTCCCCAATGCGCTGATCGTGCAGAGGGTATCCCGCCGGAATGGGCTCGCGACCAAAGTCACCGTGGACGACACCGAGAGCGGCGAGACCGTCCAATTCAACCTCGATGAGTTGGATTGGTCGCATCGGGCTCGGACGTTCGGTCTCGATTCGGAGGGGCGTCGACGTCCGCTGGCACTGTGGCTCGGACAGCACGGCCGTCCGCTCCAGCCCACGTCGTGGAATGACGTCTTCAGTGAGGCATCCGACCGGATGGCGGCCTCGTCCCGGGTGTCGCACGGTTCCCTGCAGATCGACGATGACGACTCGATCTACGTCCATCCACACATGCTGCGACATTCCTTCGCGCTTCACGTCTTCGCGCTGTCCGCGATGATGTCGTTGCGGCAGCAAGATCGAGTGAGTCAGGCGGGCCTCCGGAGCCTCATCGAGGAAGGCAATATCTGGCTGCGCGTGCAGAACCTCCTCGGGCACAAGAACCTACAGGTGACCAGAGACCACTACTTAGCACCAGTACTGGCTCTTGAATGGGACTGGTTCCTCGCGGCGACGGAGCAAGCCCCCACTCAACTGGACGAGGCCCTAGCGCTTATCGCTCAATCAGATGAGCGCGTCATCGACAGCCCGATCGGAGTCGGCAGTTGATCTGTTCATTCGATGGCCCGCTCACCTTGCGCCTTGCCGAATACCGCCGGCCAACCCACGATTTCGTGCTGCGCTTCGACACCCTGGATTGCGGTCCTGAGTTCCAGCGAGTGTTGGCCGTGCGTTTCAGCGAACTCGTCTCTGGCGATGGCACTTGGAACTCTAAGGCAACCGTCGAACTTGGGTTCCGCGCTGTCAAGGCGCTCCTACGCACGGTCCCCCTCGACCGGCCATCGGATCTGCAGGCTTCCCAGTGGAACTCATTTCTTCTGTCTATGAGTCCGTCGGTGCGTTCAGCCTACGGGCAGTCGGTGAAGGCCGTCCTCCGAGTTCTTCCGGGCATCACCGAGAGCGCCCTCCACGCCATCGAAACAGGATACGTCGGAAGATCTCCTGCTGAGGTCAGCGGTATCGTTCTCAGCGACGCCCAGATCGAGACTCTGCGCGCCACCTGCTTCGAAACCCTGCGGGCGGCCAAGGCCCGTGTTACCGCGTCATGGATGCTCGTCGACGACTTCCGTGCCGGACGCATCACACCGGATTCAGATGACTACCTTTACGCCCAGACTCTCGACGAGATCGCCCGGACCGGCGATATTGCCCGCCGCTACCCTTCGTCGCCTAGTCTTCGTGTGATTCCACCGACTGTGCTCAAGCGGCTGAATGGCAGCGCCACCAAACGAACGCCGTACCTGGCCTACAAAGCGCTGTATCTCACCGCAGGCGAGGGTGCCGCCGCGGTCATGGGCTTGACGATCACCTGTGGATGGAACCTCAGCGTGGCCCTGAATCTCACCACATCCGACATCAGTCGAGTCGACGCCCGTGATGGCAGCGAGCCGGTGCATCTCCGCGTCACCCTCACAAAACCCCGCCGCGGTGCCGTGAGCACTTGGTCCGAGACCTACTTCGACAACGGCGCCCGGTCTAAGGCGAGAATGATCATGATGCTGCTCGAGGCGACCGAAGGCGCACGGCGCACCTTGGCCTCCGTGGGGCACCCGACCGATGCGGTTCTAGTGGTCTTATCTGGCGGCCTCAACTCAGGACGGCAGACACCATCCGGCATCCCACTATTCACCCTCGCTGACGTACATTTGCGAACCGTTTTGGCCCATCTTGCCGGCTGGCGCAAGGACCACCCTGAACTTGACTTCGCCACAGCAAGGGCACTCCGCCACTATTTCGTGACCCAGGTCCATCCGCAAGGCCACACCGCCGCGACCAACACCGAATATGCCCTGCAGGACCCCCGAGTCCGTCAAGACGCACAGGAAGCTATCGCCGCCGGGCTCGAGGCCGCACTCGATGACGTGCAGGCACGTGTCACGTCCCGAGACTTCGCCACCGCCGCCGAAGCCCCGATCGCCGCCAACCTCGGTGTGCTCGATGCCCTCAATGCCGGCCATCGGGACACCGTCGCGGCAGCCTGCCAGGACCCCACATCGAACCCGGCGACGGGATCGCCATGTGAGGCGTCGTTTCTCACCTGCTTCGCCTGCAAAAATGCAGTCATACTCCGGCGCCACCTCCCTCGGGTCGTGGCTCTGCTCGATCATTTCGAGCTCCTCCGTGCGACGACGGATGAGCACACATGGTCAACCCGCTATCAGGCTCACTACGCCAGAATACGAAGCCTGACCAGCCCCGGACCCTACTTCTCCCCAGACGATCTCAAGCGGGCACGCGACACGGTCACCGCGGGTGACCGGAACGCCGTCGAACGACTAATGAGACGAGAGTGGGACACTCGATGACTCAGAGAAACGCGATGACCACCGGCCTGTCGAACAATCCGTCTGCGACCTTCCCCGACCGCGGCTCACGCGCGGTCGTGCCGTCCTCCTCCGCCCGCGTGTTTGCCACCCACGAACGCCGCAGCGACGTTACAGACCAGCCGATAACCGTATTCGCGGACGATGTGTGGCCGCTGCACCACATCGATCACGCGGACCACCTGGCATCGATGAATCTCAACTTCAATACGGTTCCCGAGCCGTTCAGGAACGCCACGAAGATATATATCTTCAACATCCTCAATACCCCCATGCTCCGCGCTAGCGCCAAGATTCGCCGGCGGATGATTTCGCCAGGATCAGTGCAGGCTGCCTACTACCGGCTCTGCGCTCTCACCCAATGGCTGTCGGCACGCGGGTACGAGCAGTTCGCCGAGATCACCACGGAAACCTGGGAGGAGTACGCGGCGGAGATCGCAGACTCGTCTTCCGGCCGCAGTTTCAAGGGCGCCATCCTCAGCTTCCTGTGCCGCATCTGGGTGCACAACATAGACCATCCCGGCCCGCTCCACCTGGTCCAACCACCGTGGTTCGACCGCGATCTCACAAACTGGATAGGCGACACCCGAGGCCAATACGAGAACCGAACCGAGCCCATCCCGCCGGACGTGATGGCCGATCTCCTGCACGCGAGCATGGCTCTCGTCGATGAGTACCTCAGTGGGGCCCTCGACTTGGGAAGCCAATCTGCCCGATGGAAGGCCCGACGTTGGGCGCAGGACAACGACCTGTCCGTCCCCGCTGGCAAGGGACAGGCCGTTACTCCGGAGCAATTCGCGGCCTTCAAGCAAGCTACCAATTATGTGCGGGCGTTCGACATCGGCGACGTGCGCACATCTGCGATGCTCATTGTCGGCTATCTGACCGGCATGCGCCCCAGCGAGTTATTGCACCTCGGACACGACTGCCTGGAAAGCACGGGCCCCCTCGAAGACGACCTGTCGAGCACCGCCAGCAGATACCGAATCTGGGGACGCACCTTCAAGAATGTGCTCGATGAGGACGGGCAGGCTGCCACCGCCGGTCGGCGGAGACAACAGCCCTGGATCACCATCGAGCCGGCCGCCCGCGCTATCGAAGCACTACAACTGATCAAACCCCAACAGCGAGTACCTATTCGCGGTGGTCAAGCGAACACCAGACTGTGAGAGATCACGACGCGGCGCTCTGATTTCGACGACCATGGCCTCTGCTGGAATCAAGAGGTTGATCACGAAGTGGAACCAGCACGCCCACCGTGGCGACCGCTTGCCCATCCGATTGAAGGCGAGTAGCGAAGGAGCCGTGAATAGAGGCTCTTCCTTGGTATTCGACGACATCGAGAACGATGAAGTCGTCTCATTGAGCAGGCTTCGCCGCACCCTGGCCTGGCATATCGCAAACCAACCCGGTGGTGAAATCGCCCTCGGCATCCAGTACGGCCACCTTAGCTCCGTCACATCACTGGGCTACGCAGGACGTGCCGAATCAGACTTCCCGGACGAGGTCGAATTCGATCGGCTGATGTCCAACTGGGACCGCCTTCAAGACCTGACGGAGGCATGGAGCCATGACGAGCAGATCAGCGGCCCCGCCGCAGACCGCCTTGCCGACGGGCTCAGCAGCTTCCAGGAACAGTTTGCCGGACAGGTTCGCAGCGAAGCCGAACTCAAGCGGTTCCGAAACAGCCGTCTGCACTTGATCTACGACAACCCGAACGCGCACGTCGTCTGCATCTACAACCCGAGCACGGCTGCGTGCCAGGTCGATCGCCCGCCCAAGGATGACGCCACGCAAACGCCCGATCTGACAAATTGTCAAAGCAACTGCCCCAACATCGCCATGCTCGATCAGCACGTCTCAGCGAAGGCAAGAGAGCGCGATGACCTGCTCGCTGAGGCCGAGTCTCTGCCCGAGCCACTTGCCATGCGCAATCGACAACGGGCAGAACTCCTGACGCGCCAGATCGGCAGACACCCTGGGAGGGAGGGGGAAGCCACGTGACCCGACGCGGGGATGACGCAGCTGAACGGGACGCACTGATCGCTGCGCTCGGACGACTGCTCGATGGCCAAGCGAAGAACAGTTCGGGAAAGCTCAGCGCCAAGGCCCTTGCGGAGGAAGCGGGTCTGGCGAGAACTTCCCTCACACACAAGCACACCGACATTCGTGATCTGGTCGCCCAGATCTCGAAGCAGATCGCTCCAGTGTCCGCAGCTCAGCAGACAGAGGAGACCTCCGCTGTCGCAAAACTTCGCCAAGATCTGGCTGCAGAGAGGGAGCTCAACGGCATATTGAGCACCCAACTCGCCGCCGCACTTCTCCGGCTGGAGCAGCTACCCGACCGCCATTTACGCCCCTTACGTGGCAGGGATGGAACTTAGCGCCAGGTTCCCGACACCCGGTGCAGTTCATTCGCGCGGGCGTCTCGGGTTCGTCCCGCACTCGACACGAGCAGGGCCACGCGAAATACTGCAGCAAGCAGGTGATGGGACTCGCCTCTGCCGCCGTAGCTCCCGCTGATAGTTCCTGGCCTGCGGCCAGGCGACTGCTATGGGCTCCGGCAACGACGTTGCCCTATTCGAGACGATGTTCTGGCTGCCGCCTGGCGGCACCGGAAACAGCATCGCCGCCGCATCATGGGCCGAATCGGCTGACCTACACGGCGACCAGGTCGGCATCGTGCTCGCAGCGCTGGCAGACGCCGACGTCGCCAGATACGCTGTTGGTTCACTTCGACGCGGCGGTTTGAAGCCAGGTCGCCCACCGAATCGGGCACATTCGTACCACCTGAAAAGTGCCGCTACCCATAACGGGTGCCGCAGGACGGCCCGATTGTCAGCGCACATAGCAAGGGGCAGGATCTAGGTATGAAGGTGGAGATTCTGTATTTCGATGGCTGCCCGAACTGGCAGGACGCGGCCGACCGGGTCCAGGCGGCGGCTGACACGGTCGGGTTGTCCGATGTGACGATCGGCTATCGGCGGATCGAGACAGAGGAGGAGGCTGCGGCGCTGCCGTTCGCCGGTTCCCCAACGATCCTGATCGATGGCACGGACGCATTCGCTGGGGCGCCGGCGGTGACCGAGTTCGCGTGCCGCGTCTACCCGACGGGGACCGGACTGGCCGGATCGCCCACCGTCGAGCAGCTGGCCCAGGTCCTGCGGAGCCGAATCTAGCTCGCAGAGTGTGAGAGCCCCCTGCCTTGGCGGGCGACGGTTCCCGTGAAGATACCCGCTAGGGCGACTGCGCCAGGATCACTGCCATCTCGGCCGAGAGGGGCATCGTCGTCATGAGCCCGGCACGGGTACGGCCGGTGTTGCCCTCGGGGTAGCGGCCGAGGGCCGAGCCGGGTGCGGCGACGACGATGCGAACGATCTGGCCGAGCGCCTCGCGGCGGTCACGTTGGTGCAGGGCGAGTCCGAGCATGGCGATGTGATTGCGGGTGTGCGGCCACAGGTAGGGCTGGGAGATGATGTGGGCGCGTTCGAGGTGATGCCACCGTTCGTCGGCCTCGCCGGTATCGCGGGCGGCGACCATCTCCGCGGTGTAAGCCTGGCGCAGATGCTCGGGCATTCCGCTCATGGCGTGGGCTCCTTGCTGGTGGTGGTGTCGAGGAATAGTGCGCAGATCACGAGCAGGACGCCGCCGGTGATGTAGACGTCGGCGAGATTGAAGGTGGGCCACCAGCCTGTGTGGAAATAGTCGGTGACCTTGCCATCGAGGATCCGGTCGATGACGTTGGCGGCGGCACCGGAGACGATCGCGGCGAGCCCGACGCTCTGGAGCCTCGGGCTGCCGGGTGCGGTGCGCCAGGCGAACACACCGATACCAGCGGTCACAGCGGCGGTCACCGCCACGATCACGATGGTGGGGAGCTGCGCGCCGAGACTGAACGCGACCCCGCTGTTATAAGCCAGCCGCAGGTCCAGCACCCCAAGCCCGATGGTTCGCCCGCCAGCGAGGCCGGAGCGGGCCATCGGATCAACAATGAGCGCCGCCGTAACCAAGAGGCTGGCGACGACCAGGAGCCAACGTCGGCCCGTGCCCCGCCGGGGCACGGCCGCTGACGGCGGCTTCATGCTTTCGGCATCAATCATGACCGGGCTCCGCCGACCGGTTCAAGCACCCGAGGGGTTGTGGGCATGGCCAAGATTTTTCGCGCGCGGCCCGCCCGGACACCGTTGGCGATGACGACGATCTCGGCGACCTCATGGACGAGCACTACCGCCGCCAGCCCCAGAACCCCGAACAACGCGAGCGGCATCAGCACCGTGATGATCGCCAAGGACAGGCCGACGTTCTGCAGCATGATCCGACGCGAGCGGCGTGCATGCCCCAGGGCCTGGGGCAGGTGGCGCAGATCCTCGCCCATCAATGCGATATCCGCGGTCTCGATCGCGACGTCGGCACCCATCGCGCCCATCGCGATCCCCAGATCCGCGGTGGCCAGCGCCGGGGCGTCGTTGACGCCGTCCCCGACCATCGCTGTCGGCCGATCCGCGCGTAGAGCAGCGACGATGCGGGCCTTGTCCTCGGGCCGCAAGTCCGCGTGCACCTCGTCGATGCCGACCTCTGCGGCCAGGGCGCGGGCGGTGCGTTCGTTGTCGCCGGTGAGCATCGCGACGGTGTAGCCGCTCCTTTGCAGCTCGGCCACGACCTCGCGGGCCTCCGGGCGCAGCTCATCGCGCACCGCGACCGCCCCGATCACCACGCCGCCGCGTTCGATCAGCACCGCGGTGGCACCGGCATGCTGCATCCGCTCGATATCCCCTGCCAGGGGGCCGGGGTCGACCCACCCGGGCCTGCCCAACCGGGCTGCAACACCATCGACGCGGCCAGTCAGCCCCGCGCCGACGACAGCATCGACCTCCTCCGCCGGAACGACGTTGTCGACAGCGGCGAGGATCGCCCGAGCGAGGGGGTGCTCGCTGCGCGCCTCCAGCGCGGCGGCAACTGCCAGCACCTCGGCTTCGGTGGCACCGCCGGTGGCGGCGACCTCGATGACCTCGGGCCGATTACGGGTCAGGGTGCCGGTCTTGTCCACGGCGACACCGCGGATCCGGCCGAGGGCTTCCAGCGCCGCGCCGCCCTTGATCAGAACACCGAACTTGCTGGCGGCACCGATCGCGGCGACCACCGTCACCGGGATCGCGATCGCCAACGCGCACGGGGACGCGGCGACCAGCACAACCAGTGCCCGCTCAATCCACACCAGCGGATCCCCAAACAGGCTGCCAACAGCGGCAATAACCACGGCAGCGATCATCACGCCCGGGACCAGCGGCTTCGCGATCTTGTCGGCCAGGCGCTGTGCCTCGCCCTTGCGAGACTGCTCGGCCTCGACGATCCGCACGATCTTGGCCAACGAGTTGTCCTCGGCACCTGCCGTGACCTCAACCTCTAGGGCACCTGTGCCGTTGATCGATCCGGCGAACACCTCGGCCCCTGGCCCGGCCTCGACAGGCATCGACTCGCCTGTGATCGCCGAGGTGTCCAGGGCAGTGCGCCCGCTGCGGATGATGCCGTCGGTGGCGAGTCGCTCGCCGGGCTTGACGATCATCGTTTCCCCAAGCCACAGCTGCGCCGGGGCGACGGTCTGCTCGCGGCCGCCCCGCCGCACGGTGGCGGTGTCCGGGACGAGGGAGAGTAGGGCGCGCAGGCCGCGGCGGGTGCGGGCGACGGCATATTCCTCGAGGCCCTCGCTGATGGTGAACAGGAACGCGAGCATCGCGGCCTCGCCGACGGCGCCGAGCAGCACCGCGCCGACGGCAGCGATCGTCATCAGTGTGCCGACGCCGATCTTGCCCTTGGCCAGGCGTCTGAGTGTCGAAGGGACAAAGGTGTAGCCGGCGATCAGCAGCACTGCGGCCTGCAGGGTCAGCTCGGCCGCGGGCGGCCCGCCAGCCCAGGCGACGGCGTACCCGGCCACCAGCAGCACCCCGGCGATCACCGCGGCACGGATCTCGGTGACCTGCCAGAACCTCGCCGGCTCCTGCGCCTGGTCGGCACCGGGTTCGTCGGGGCCGCAGCCGCAGGCGTCGCTCACGACTGCTCTCCGGTATCGGTGCCGTAGTTCAGGCATAGCGCGACCGCGTTCCCCGTGGCGGCCAGCAGAGTCTCGGCGGAGGCGAGCAGGTCCATCAGCTCCGGGCGAGCGAGGGAGTAGAACACCTGCCGCCCTTGCGGCCGGCCCTCGACAAGGTGGCAGTCGCGCAGGCACGCCACGTGCGCCGATACCGTGG
Source organism: Rhodococcus sp. KRD175 (assembly GCF_017168275.1). NCBI lineage: Bacteria > Bacillati > Actinomycetota > Actinomycetes > Mycobacteriales > Nocardiaceae > Rhodococcus > Rhodococcus sp. KRD175. The sequence goes on along the minus strand of NZ_JABFAQ010000003.1, from coordinate 8,099 downwards.
ACTGGGCCAGTCCGAGTTCGCCCACCAGGTCCGCCACTCGGGCCTCCCCGTCGGCAAGACGGCGCACGATCGCGAGCCGTGTGCCGTCGGAGAGGCTGTGGAACAGCGCCACCGCGGCGTCGAGTTCGGTCCCCGCGCTTACCGCGGTTGGGCAACCGCCAATGTCTTTGATCGTCATAATGCGATGATAGTCATATGTAGCGATGATTGATACGTCGGGCCGCACCCGGGGGGCTACGGAGGCCGCCGGCGACCAATTGTCCTCGGTGCCCCCGTGGGCCGGCACCGCTCTACAAAAATCGAGAAACCACACCGAAGACGCGTTAGTAGAGATCCGCCCCCCATCTAGGGCGTGTCTCCCAATCGGCGTAGCCAGGTGAGAATTGCGCAGAGGGTGACGGCGGCGCGGTAGGTGATCGCGAGTTTGTCGTAGCGGGTGGCCAGCGCTCGCCATTGCTTGGCCAGAGCGAAGCCCGAAACCCCCACCTACGTAAAGAAACCCGCCGAACCCACCGCACGAAATACGACTACACCGACACCACGCACGAATACCCCCACGACGACCTCGACACCCGCCACGCCATCACCCGTACCATCGCCGCCCACCTCCAACCCGACCACGACCACTCATGGTCGCAGTTCGACTATGACCTGTCCGGGGCCTACCTGCGCAACACGAACTTCAGCGACGCGGTATTCGCAGGTGAGACAACATCGTTTGCGGGGGCGACATTCAGTGGCGACAACGGCACCTCGTTCGTTGGTGCGACGTTCAGTGACGGCAAGTTGACCTCGTTCTCGGGTGCGACGTTCAGCAGCAGCGAGTTCACCTCGTTCCAGGATGCGACGTTCAGCAGCAGCGAGTTCACCTCGTTCCAGGATGCGACGTTCAGCAGCAGCGAGTTCACCTCGTTCCAGGATGCGACGTTCAACGGCGACCGCACCTCGTTCGAGGATGCGACGTTCAACGGCGACCGCACCTCGTTCGAGGATTCGACGTTCAGCGGCCGGTATACCTCGTTCAATGGTGCAAGGTTTAGCGGCACTCGGCACACCTCGTTCGAGGGTGCGACGTTCAGCAGCAGCGCGTACATCCTCTTCGATCGTGCGGCGTTCGGCAGCCGGTACAGCTCGTTTGAGGGTGCGACGTTCAGTAGCCGATTCACTTCATTCAACGGTGCTTCGTTCAGAGGCGACCGCACTTTGTTCACGGGCGTGACGTTCAGCAGCGATACCACGTTGTTCGAGGAACCGCGATCGTGGGTAAATGTGTGGGTGGATTGGGAACGTCACCCGCACAGCGTGTTCGGGCCTCTTCTGCCGCAACCAGATTCCGTACGTCCACACGAGTGGCCGCCCGTACCGAAGCCCTGACAGGGCAGGTGCTGCCGCGACACTGAGCGTGGCCATCTTCCGTCGCTCCCGCACAGTCACCGCGCGAGCTCCACGGGCGGGAGGTGGCCACGCCGCCGGCGTCGATCAACGGTCCCGCATCCCGCCTGCCGGCGGTGCCGGCCACCTGCGGTGTCCACCGAATTGAACTCCGCTTCGCTCCGCACTCACAAGAGCAAAGAACGTTTTTTCACTCGGTTCTGGCTACCGGCGAGCATTCATCACCCGTGACCTCCGCATCAACCGCCGGCGTCCGCTGCGCTCCCGACCCAAGGGCTCCGGAAACTTTTCAAAGCGCCTCCGGCTGAAAACTTTCCGGCCCGACCCTTGACACTCCGGCCCCGTGCGCTGACTTCTCTCCTCACGCCAGAAACGGCGAAAAAACGTGGCAGGGCAAAGGGCCAGGCCACCAGTTGAGAAGGGAAGTAGCGACATGCACGACACCATCACAGGACCGAGGACGGTGGGACTGCGCACCGCGATCATGACCGCCATCGGTCAGGTACCGGCGGAGGTCAAGACCCACGCACTCGTGCAGATCACGGCCTACACCGAGCAGGTCAACCGAGCCGCATCGGACGCGAACTCGACCACCGTCGACGCGCACCTCGAGCGGGCCGCGTTCTGGGCGTGCACCGCCCGCGAACACGGAGCCAGTGAGGCCGAAATCCACGCCGCACGGCTCGCAGGCCACCACCACGTGGCCACCGCCCGGCAGTAACCCCCGAGGCCCGCACCCGCCCCGGAAAACAAGAAACACCGGACAGCTCCTAACTGCCCGGTGTCTCCAACCGAAGAATCTATCAGGGAGAGACACCACCATGACCGCAAGAATCGAAACCACCACCGCCGCAACCGAAGCCCCCACGACCGGCACCACGCCGGTCGTGGGGGCGGGCGAGGAGTACGCCCGCCTGCACCCCACTGCCCTCGAGGTCGGACCGAACGTCCGCGACGAGGTCGACACCGAGTCGGCCAAGTTCCGTGCGGTCGTCGCCTCCATCATCGAGCTCGGTGTGCTGGTGCCGATCCTCGCGCGTCGCGACGGTGACCTGGTCGTCGTCATCGATGGACAGGTCCGTACCCTCGCCGCGATCGAAGCCGGTGTCGAGAGCGTGCCGGTACTGATCCGGACCGCCGCGAGCAAGGCCAAGGATCGAGAAATCGAACGTCTCACCAAGCAGGTGAACACCAACGACTGCCGCATCGCGCTTACCGACGGCCAACGCGCCAAGGCCGTGACCGACATGCTCGATCTCGGTGTCTCTGTCACCAAGATCGCCAAGGCGTTGCACTACGACAATCGGGAGACCGCGAAAACCGCAGGTACAGCGGGCCGTTCGCAGACCGCCCGCGCGGCCCTCGACGCCGGGCAGCTCACCCTCGACCAGGCTGCGATCGTCGCGGAGTTCGACGCCGACGGCGACACCGCCGCCGTCGAGAAGCTCCTGGGAGCGCGGTACGACTTCCGGTGGATCGCGCAGCGTTTGCTCAACGACCGTGCCGAGCGCAAAGCCCGCGCCGAAGCAGGCATCCACTACGCCGAACGAGGGTTCACCCTCCTCGAGGAAGAACCGGCCTACGGCGACCCGTACCTGCGCGCAGACGATCTGGTGACTGTCGACGGTGGCCCAGTGACCGACGCCGTGATCGACGGCGCAGCGGGGCACTGGGCGGTGTGGCTGTCGAAGGAAGAGCGATACACCCTCACCGCCACAGGCGAAATTATCGAAGAGGACAGCATCGACTGGGACACCGAGGACGACCTGTCAGCAGAGCCCGAGGCCGGACTGCACCACCACAAGGACATCGGAACCGTAGAGGTCTGGGTGCCGGAATACTTCACCGCAGACCCCGACGCCGCTGGTGTGAAGCCAGGGCCGATCCTCGCGGCCGCGTTGGCCGCACCCGCCGGTGACGTGGACCCCGCCGACGCCGAGGCAGTCGCCCAGGCGGCCGAGCAGAAGCGGCTCGCCGCCGAGGCGGCAGCGAAGGAAGCCGAGAGGGCCGCGCGGCGGCGCACCAAGGCGCTCAACGTCGCATCGCTCGCCGCGACCGTGGTCCGCAAGGAGCTTCTGTCGAAGTTCTTCACCAGCAAGACCCTGCCGAAGGGTGCCGCGAAGTGGATCACCGACACCCTCGTCGAAGAGCCGGGACTGCTCACCCAGAACAAAGCCTCCGAGCACCTCGCTGAGCTGCTCGGTGTCACAGTCGACAAGCCCGCGTCCGAGCGGTGGGGCGACTGGAAAGAACGCGCCGCACGCGATGCTCTGGCACCGGTGATCGACAAGGCCAGCGACACTCGCGCGCAGGTGATCCTGCTCGCGCAGATCCTCGCCGCCTACGAGGCACGAATGAGCGGGACCGGCAAGGATTGGTGGAAGCGTAGCGGCTACGGGAACCAGGACAACTACCTGGACCTACTGGTCGAGCACGGTTACGACCTGACCCCGGTCGAGCAGGTCGCAGCCGGAACGCTCACCCCCGAGCAGGGCTACGACGCCTTGACCGCCCCCACCCAGGAGAGCATCACCGACTAGGAATCGGAACCGGTAGCGGGTACCTCTACGGTGCCCGCCACCGGCGGCTCGACGTCCCCGGCCCGGGTCGAGGGGGCCTGCGGCGGCCCCTCGAGCTCCCCCGCTCGGCGCACCACCCCCCGGCCCGCTCGCGTCGACGCAGGCGGCTCACCGCCCGTCAGTGTGCGGCGTTGTATGCCTCTTCGATATCGGCCGGAATCCGGCCACGTTCGCTGATCTCGTAGCCCTGGTCGAATGCCCACTGCCGGATCGCGCGCGTCTGCTCCGGATCACGTTTGACCGATACGCCGGCCACTGTCGCGGACGCGGCAGCGGGGGAGGGCTTACGCTTGCGGCCACCGACCCGTGTCGCATGCCCGACGTAGTAGTCGAGTTTCTTGTGAAACTCGTTCGCGTTCTTAGCTTTCAGGTCGATCGAGTACTCGACGCCGTTGATCGCGAACTCGATCGTCTCGCCGGAATCGTCGTCGATGACCGACCCGTCGATATCGTCCACCAATTGGGTTGTCACTCGTTTGGCCACAGCCGGAAAACCTTTCATCGACACATTCGCAATGCGCAACCGCATTCGTCTTCTCGAGGATAACCAGCGGCGATATCCGCATTCTTCATCGACACGGTCATTCGAGCCGCATTCGATTTCCCGGAAACGGACATGCAGGCTGCGGGAAAGTAATACAGCTGGGCCACTGGTGAGCTATTGAAGCGGCCACAGACTTTGCAGTGCAACAGTATTCGGTCGCGTGAACGCGTCCGCACGTCCCCTTCGGGGCCGCCCCATATGGGTCACCATTTTTGGTCGTACGAGTCGCCCGAGTCTGACATGCCGGGGACCCCGACCAGTCAACCCACGGTCGCAAGCTCCCTCTTCGGGGTTGACAGGCCACCCTCGTCATGTCGATCGGGGACGTCTCATCCGAACCTTTGGAAGGTGTCCCTGACATGAAGAACTGCGAATTGCTCAACGATCACCAGATCATCACCGGCCTCATCGGCGAAGCCGCTCAGCTCCCCGCCGAAGATCCGCGCGCGGTTCGGTGGGCCACCGAAGCGCTCGCGCTGGCGCGCGTGCTGGAGCTGGAGCTGCTCATCGAGGAGGCCGAGGGAGTGCTCGGACGGATCGAGCACGACACCACCTGCCGGTGGTGCGCCGGGCAGCCGGGCGCAGCCATCCCGGTCGGGTCCTTCTGGTGCACCCACTGAGCCAGCCCCCCACGGGGGTCCCGGTCCCACCATGGGGCCGGGACCCCCATTTTTTGGCTCCCATTCCGTTATCGCAACGTAATGAAATGAAACGTAACGATATGAAATGAAATGGTAGAGTTCGGCCATGACCGCAGCCGAGCCGCCCCGCAAGCCAGGCCGACCCCGCATCCACGCCAGCGCGTCCGATCGGGTGCGGGCACACCGAGCCAGAGCAGCAGAAAAGGCCGGCAAAGGCGCGGCAGTTGCCGGTGTCGACGAAGCCGACACCGCAACTCCCGAACTCGCCGTCGCCTCCCTCGCCGCTGTCCTGCCGGCCCTGGCCACGCAGGCCGAACAGATCACCGCACTGGTCCAGCGGGTCGAATCCGCGATCGGCACCGTCTCGGACCCCAAAGCCCTCGACCAGCGTCTCGAGCTGATGCGCGCCGAAACCGCACGCACCGTCTCCGCCGCCGAAGAGCGCGCCGCGGCCGCCGAAGCGGCCGCGCATGCTGCGACCGTCCGCGCCGACGCCCTCGACGTCGAGAACGACGAGCTCCGCTCCGATGCCGCCGACGCATGGGAGCAGACCGAAGCAGCGGAGCAGGCAGTAGCGCAGGCCCGTACCGACCTCGAGGAGCAGAAGGCCGCACACCGGCGCGCTCTCGACGAGCTCGATGCGCGCCAACGCGCCGAAATCGGCGCCCTGGAGGACGCTCACGACTCCATCGTGGCTTCGCTCAACACCAGTCACCGCGAGGTGATCGACCGGTACGATGAGAAGGATCGCCGCCTCGAGGCCGAGCTGGCCGAGCTGCGCGCCGAAGCGAAAAGCTTGCGTGCCGATCTCGCCGCCGAACGCTCCGCACACCAGGACGACAATCGCAGTAACGCAGCAACACTCGCCCAGCAGCGCACCGACGCCACCAAACGCGAGGTCGAGCTGCGCCGCGACTACACCGAACGCATCGACGAACAGAAGACGATCGCCGCAGACCTACGCGAAGAAATCTCTCTGCAGCGCGCCGAACTCGACCGACTCCGTGGCCTCGAGGAAGACCGCCGCCACAACTGAAAGACCCGGGTGTCGGGGACGGTCACGCGGGGGAGTGGACGTCCACTGCATTACCTCGCCGCCTCCGGCGTCGCCCCATACGGGTCACCAAGGGGGTCGTACGAGGACGCCGAGTCTGACATGCCGGGGACCCCGACCAGTCAACCCACGGTCGCAAGCTCCCTCTTCGGGGTTGACAGGCCACCCTCGTCACGTCCGATCGCTGCGTCTCATCCGAACCTCGAAAGGATCTCGCCATGCTTCCAGATCGCCTCTCCGCCATCGCATCCGCCGCTCACAACCGCGGCGCAACGATGGCCACCCACAACCTGGGCGGACTGCACGCGGACGTGCACCACGCCACGATATGGGGCCAGTGGGTCGCACCCGAGCAACTCGACACCCGAACCTGGGAATGCCTGCTCGGCAAACACCGTACCGACGAACCGATCGAGCCACTCAAGCTCTAGGCCGGACGGCCCCGCCCACACCGGGCGGGGCCACCGCCCGCCCCATCTGGTCGGCCTCCACGCTCGTCCAGTCATTCACACGAATGACTGTTGCCGGAACCAACTCGAGCCCGGCTGCGTCCAAGTGGGTATGGACCACGACGACCGAGCCGCCATCCGAGATGAAGGCCACGACCCCGACCACCCGGCCGTCGTCACAGCTCTCGACCAGGTCGAACGCACCCTGATCTTGTACCGGCACCTCGCGTGGACCTTCACCGCGGCCGACCTCGACGGCCACCGTTTACCCCGCTGAACTGTCTCACCAGCGCATTCGACAGTCGAACACCCGTTCGATACTCTGGCTGTAGTTCCTACCGGCACGGCGAAAGGTCGATCCACATGGCCACCGCCGACGCCATCCCCGACCTCACCGGACTCGACAAAGCCACCCAACTCGACGTCCTTCGCCGCCGAATGGCCACCGTCCCCGGCGGCCGCCGCGACCATGCACCCGCCGACTTGCCCACCATCGCCCCGCCCGATCGGGTCGAACCCCTCGACCGGATCACGCCCGTCATCGACGACGACCCGGAACCGCTCACCGCCGCTGTACGCGGCAAAACCCTCCGGACCATGCCCGTACCTCCGCCACTCGCCGCTCTGCTCCCACGTCGAGCTCTGGCCCGTGGAACCGCCGTCACCGTCACCGGTGCCGGATCGATGCTCATCGCCCTCATCGCCGAAGCGTCCGCCGCCGGCCACCACGTCGCCCTCATCGGCCAACCGAGGTTGAGCCTGCTCTCCGTCCACGAACACGGCGGGGATCTCGCGAAGGTTCATCTCGTCGATCCCGGGGCAGGCGATCCGCTCGACGCCGCCTCGATCTGTCTCGACGGGTTGGATTTGGTCGTGACCACCGTCCACGGACGAGACATACCACCAACGCGTGCAAGGGCTTTGCTCGCGCGCAACCGCCGACACAGCAGCATCCTGGCCATCACGGACGGACGCATGCCCGGCATCGACCTCACGATCGCATCGACCGTCATCGGCTACGGCGGCATCGAGCAGGGGAGGGGCCGCATCAAGTCGATCACTCTCGAGACCACCGTCCATGGACGCGGAACCCAACAGCGGACCGGCCGCTACACCCTCACCGCCCCGAGCTTCGGCGAGCACGGCCTGCGCTGGACACCCGCACCCGCCGACGAACTCGCCGGCCGCCGACCACTCGCGGCCGCGCAATGACCACCGACAACTCCGCCGGCATCTTCGACTCCTGGCCCACCACCTTCGAGCCACCCACCCGCCGCATCGTCGATCCACCGAGGTCAGTGAAAGTGAATGTGTTGTAGACGGGGTTTGCCTCTGACCACTGTGCATCCGATTAGTATCCCGCTGTTTCGGGCCATCACCAACGAGGGTTCGACACCTGCCCGAATCACGCTCGGACCATGAGCTGCCGCTGTAGCGGAG
>NZ_JABFAQ010000029.1:0-8360 GCF_017168275.1 Rhodococcus sp. KRD175 | reverse complement strand
GGCCCATCAGGAAGTTGCCGACGCCGCCGCCCACCCCCTGATAGAAGTGGTAGCTCCCGCGCAGCAGCGAGGAGCACAGCAAGGACTTGTTCTCGCTCAAGCCGAGTCGGCGCAGTCGAGAGATCAGGTAGGCGACGACGATGATCTCCTCGGCACCGGAGTTGGCCAGCGCATACAGAATCAGGGCGGGCACTCGCCACCAGTGGTCGTCGAGCGCGCTGGGTACGACGTTCAGATTGAATCCCAGGGCGTTGCCGACCAGGTAGAGCGCGAGACCCGGCAGCCCGATGAGTGCCGCCAGCCCGACGCCGTGGCCGAGATCGATCTTCAGGCGCGGTTTCGCCAGTCCGATCGCACGCGGTGCCAGATCTGCTCGCCACAGCAGGTACAGCCCCAATGCTCCCCACGCGCACAGGCGCAGGATGCTCAGCAGCTGGAACAGCAGGTCGATGACGCTGAAGCTCGATCGCGAGGAGTTCAGGGCGACCGTCTGATCGGACAGCGCTGCGGTCTGCAGGGCATCCTCGACCAGCGAGAGAATGCTGCTCATGCCACTGAGGCCGAACGTCACCAGCAGCACGATCGCGATCTCGACCTTGATGGTCGTGCGTTCGCGAGCATCGGGCGGTGGAGCGGCGCTCTCCGGCGGCGGTGGCGTCAACCAATTCCTGAAGTCGATCACGGCACGAGTGTGCCCTGTTGTGCCTCGCGGCGGCGTCAGCCCCGGGCGCGCAGACCGTTGAGGAACGGGCAACCGGCGAGGACCCGGAGGGCCCGGCTCAGGGAGATCGTGTCGTCGACGGGCGCGGCGAAGCCCAACCGGACGTCGTTGTCGCCGCACTCGCCCTCGATACGCAGACGAATGCCGTAGCGGTCGATGCCCAGCGGACGCACGCGTCCCTGCCGCAGCGACGGTGGGAGGCGTCGGGACAGTTGCGCGAGGAGGTCGGGATGATCGGAGTCGAGGTGCTCGAGCCAGCTCGTTTCCATCTCCCAGAACGGATCGGGCTCGGCTGCCAGCAGCGAGTCGACGTCGACCGGCTCGGCTCCGGTGCTGTCCGCCACCACTGCGGAGCCGACGATCAGACGCACCAGGGAGGTGGTGTGGCCGACGTCGAGCAGTGCCGCGTGGGGATGCTCGGCGGCCACCGCGCCGGCCATCGGGCGCATCAGCGATTCCGGCACCGGGCGCAATTCTCCGCGCAGCCACACCAGTGACCGCACCGGTTCGCGCAATGCGAGAGGTGCGTGATCGGTGAGCTCGACGACGGCAGGAACGCCGGCGCGGGAGGACTGCCACCTGATCGCGTCGTCGAGGGAATCGGTGGGGACCGCCAGAATCATCTCGCCGTTGGGGCGCAGGTGGTGCAGGGACGTCACGACGGGGTCGCTGCCGTCGATCACGAGAGCTGCACCCTCGGCGCGCATGCAGGCGCTGCGTACGCGCTCGGCGGTGGACGGTCCGGTGGTGGTGGTTGCGCCGAGCATGGGCTCCTCCGATGCGATCGGTACAGTTGAATGGCCAGTAGGTGAGGCATACCTAAGTAACGTGCCCCTAAGTTAGCCGGATGTGGCGGGTATCGCAAGGGCAAGCTGGGACTACCGTGAAGACGTGCCGATTCCGTTGACCCTCGGTGTGCCGCACCGACCAGATCCGAACGCGCTCGTCGCCGGACTGCTGCAGCCGTTCTGCGCCGATGCCCCTGCCGTGCAGGCCGCTCCACGCGCCGCCGAGTACGGCCCGCCCGTCGTGCTGGCCTCGACCCTGCTGACGCTGCCGCCCACCGAGAACCTCGGGCGCATCGTCGTGCGACTCGACATCGACCCGGACGAGCTCCGGGCCTCGAGCGCAGGCAACTACGAAGCCGTTCGATTCGAGGTCGACGCGGTCCCCGAGCATCTCGCCGACGCGCTCGGGTTACGGCTGCCCTCGCCCCTCGTCGTCTTCCCGGTGTTCGACGCGATCGACGTGGCCGAGACCGCGGAGACCATCGTTGCCGCTCATCGGACCCCCGGCATCGGTGTCGGCGACACGGCGCGGCGTATCGCCGACGTGCTCGCCGTCGTCTCGCATGCCGATGTCGGTCTGGTCGCCCGCGCCGACACCGGAGGCGAGGTGATCGCGATCCTCGCGGCGACGGTGGCATCGCTGCGCGGAGACGACATCGCGTCGGCTCTGGCCGCGCCGAATGTCGACGCTCTGCGCAAGCTCATACCCGAGGCCGCCGAGGCCGTGCGGGAGGTACTGCTGGGGGTCGAGATCGCCGACGCCGTCGCCGCCCGCGCCCGGCTGGTCGACGTCGGTTTGATCGCTTCGGGGACGTCGACAACGTAACCTCGAGACGTGCCTCGCATCGCTTACTTCGGCCCATCGGGAACGTTCACGGAGATGGCGCTGGCGCAATTCGAAACGCTCGGCGCATTCGATGGGGTCGGCCTGAGTGGGGGCGTCCAGAGGGTGTCGGCCGCGAGCCCGCCCGCGGCGCTCGAAGCCGTTCGATCCGGTGCCGCCGACGCCGCAGTGGTTCCCATCGAAAGTTCCATCGAGGGGGCCGTGCCGCCGACGCTCGACGCATTGTCCGAAGGACGGCGATTGCAGATCGTCGCCGAGACGGAGATCGAGGTCGCGTTCACCATCGTCGGCGGGCCCGGTGTCACGCTCGACTCGGCCCGCACGATCAGCGCGTACCCCATCGCCCTCAGCCAGGTCCGGCAGTGGTTGCAGGCCACGATGCCCGACGCCGTCGTGCAGTCTGCGACCTCGAATGCCGGTGCAGCAGAAGATGTTGCCGCCGGCGTGGTCGACGCCGCCGTCTCGACACGGTTGGCCGGGGAGCGATTGTCTCTGCCGACGCTGGCCGACGGCATCATCGACGTCGAGGGTGCGCGCACCCGCTTCGTGCTGGTGACTCCGCCGCAGCCGGTGCCCGCCCGCACCGGTGCCGACCGCACCTCGGTGGTGCTGAAGCCGCCGAACGACCCGGGTACGCTGCCGGCAGCGTTGGCGGAGTTCGGAATTCGCAACATCGATCTGACGTTCATCGAATCACGGCCTACCCGTTCGCAATTGGGCACCTACATGTTCTTCGTCGATTGCGCCGGGCATGTGGACGATCCCCTCGTCGCCGAGGCGCTGACCGCGTTCCACCGGAAGATGCCGCTACGTTTCCTCGGATCATGGCCCACGGCAACGACATCGGGAGGTTCGGTGCCGCAACCGATCGACGAGCACGTGCAGTGGTTGTCCGAAATTCGTTCCGGTCGGGGTGATCTGTGATGGGCAAGCTCATTCTCGTTCGGCACGGGCAGACCGTCTCCAACGTCGCGAAGAAGCTGGACACAGCGCCGCCGGGAGCCGAACTCACCGAGCTCGGGCACCGGCAAGCCGAGGCGTACGCGCAGACACGGCTGGGTAATCCTCCCGCCGTGTTGGTCTCATCGGTTGCGTTGCGCGCCAAGCAGACTGCGGGCTACGTCGAGCGCGGGACCGGAGTGCCCCTCGTCGTGGCCGACGGCATCCAGGAGACGTCCGCCGGAGACCTGGAAGATCGAGACGATCCCGAGGCGCACCGACTGTTCACCGAGATCTTCTACCGGTGGCATACCGGAGATCTGGATGCGGCCGCGCCGGGCGGAGAAAGCGGGCGCGCAGTATTGGCGCGCTACGTCCCGGTGCTCGACGAACTGCGTGGACAGTACCTGGGTGACGACACCGCCGGAGACGTCGTCGTCGTGAGCCACGGTGCCGCAATTCGATTGGTCGCGGCGGCCCTCACCGGTGTCGACGGCACCTTCGCCGCTGACAACCATCTCGACAACACCCAGACCGTCGAGCTGTTGCCGCTGCCCGACGGTGGCTGGGCATGCGCCAAGTGGGGCACGTTCCTGCCTCCCTTCGAGGGCAAGGGCAGCGACAAGGCAGACAACCCGATCAGCTGATCGCTGGATGGCCGATCGCGGGGTTGCCGGTTGCTGGGTTGGCGCTCGACGGGTCCTTGGCCGACGAGATCAGCTCGGTCAGAGCCGCTGTCACCCGGTGATCCGACGCGCCGGTCAACGAGCTCCACGAACGACCGTCTGCGGCGACAGCGGAGGTGGCGACGATCCGTCCGGCGCGGGTGTCGAACAGGGCCACCGGCCGCCCGGCCCCGCGCCGAGTCCCATGCCTGCGGGTCACGGCCGTGATCTCGGTCCTGCCCGCGCACGTGGCCATGGCCGAGGCCAGAGTGCGGGCCCGGTCGTCTGCGATTCCGATGCTGCGTAGACGGGAAGCGGTGCCGCCCACGTCGGACGGTGCCGCGTCGAGTGCTTCGGCCAGTAGGTCGGTGGGCGCGTTGATGCTGCCGGGATCGAACGGCGGTGCCGATCCCAGCGACGAGACGAGGTCGCGAGCCGGATCCCCGGCGATGACGCGTAGGGTGACGATGTTCTCTCGCCGTACCGCCGACACCGCGATGGTGTCGTCGGATGCGATGCAGATCCGAGTCACGGGAACGGTGTCGCCCTCGAATTGTCGCGCCGAGACGTACCAGCGGCGTTGTTCCAGGACCCGCAGCCAGTGGCGAACGTCCTCGTGGACCGCGGAGCCGTCCCACAGTCCTGCCGCCGCGAGGGCCTGACGGCCGCGGTCGACAGCACGGTCGCGGGCTTTCGCGTCGTCGAAGCGTGGGAAGACGTCGAGCACGACGGGTAGTTCGGCTATCGAGAGCTCGTCGACCAGGAAATCCATCTCGTCGACACCGAGTGCGGCACTCGGCAGTGTGTGGCCCACCGGCACGGTTCCCAAGTCGATCACCGGCCGTTCTCACTGATGTTGTCGAGGGCTGGGTCGTCGAGGACTGGGTTGTCGAGGGCTGGGTCGGGCAAGGCCGGGTCCGCTCCGATGACCGACGGTGCCACCGTGCGGCCGTCGGCGAAGTGCTCGAACTGTTTCAGGTATTCCGGGGTGTCGTGTTCGTCGTCGTCCTGCGCCCGTGTGCCCGACGCGGGCGCAGCACCGGCACCGGTTCCGCGCTGAGCGAGACCACCCTCGGCTGCGGTCGGTGCGCCGACCGTGGAAGCAGGACTGCTCTGTACTGCACCCGTGAGCGCCGATCCACCGCCGAGGGGACTCGACGCCGAACCGGGCATTCCCGGTCCGCCGCCGATGCTGCCGCTGCTTCCGCCCAGTCCGCCGTACGCCACCGGACGGGTGGATGCCGGCCCGACGGCGAGAGGTCCTGAACCACCGGCTGCGAAGGAGTGGCCGATGCCGGATCCGGGTCCACTCGGCGGCGGCGTCGAGACCAGATTCGATGCCGCGGTGGCCACCGTGGACACGCCCGTTCCGGCGATCGAGGTGGCGGCACTGCCGAGCTGCCCGGCTGCGGCTGCGACGCCGGGGTTCTGCGTCGCGGCCATCAAACTGCCGACCGCAGCCTGAACAGGTGACGTCATCAGCGCACCGTTGGCGAATTTGCCGAGACCACTGCCGGACTCGGACACGATGGCGGGTGCATGATCGAACGTCGTCTTCGCGATCAGGTGCGAGGAGACCAGCTCGAATCCCTCCATGACCATGGCTGCGCGGATGTCGAGCAATCGATCTGCGACCTCGGCCGCCTCGTAACTTCCGTTGAGCGCACCGCCGGTCGACGCAGCTGTGACCTTGGCAGCTTGCACCGCACCGATCTCCACGAGCGACGGCATCGTGGCCAATGCGACACCGTACGAGGTCCCCGCGGCGGGGGCTTCGATCGACAGTGCCGCTGCCTTCAGTGCTGTGGCTCCGGTCCACGTGGCGAACCGGGCGAGGGCGGCCTGCGCGAGGAGAGCCGACTCACCCTCCCAGCCTGCGGTCAGGGCTGTCGTGATGGCGGCGATGCTCACCGAGGCCTCGGTGAAGGCCGCGGCCACCGAACCCCAGGCCCCGCCTGCGACATGTAGAGGCACCGGGCCGGGCCCCAACAGTCGCGTCGAATTTCCTGTCGCAGTTCGTGGTAGCCACACCACACCTGTCACACCGAGCGTCATTGTCCAGCCCCCATGATGTTCGAGCCCCCGTGTCGTTTTCGAAACCGTTGCCGGTCGATGAGTGCGTCAGATGCCGGCGAGCCCCGGCAGGCCTCCGGCGGTGTCGTCGTCGGTCGCCAGGTAGTCCGCGGCCTGTTTGCGCAGTTCCTCGGCGGCCCGGTGTAGCTCCGAAATGCCTTGTGCTGCAGCAGGGCCGAAGGTATCGGCCGCGGTGGCGAAGAAGCGATCGGTCAAGAGCGACACCTCGTCGGTGCCCGGCGGTAGCGGCCGAACAGGAAGAGCCGTCGCAGTGACGGCGGCCTGCAATCGGGCAGCGACCGCATCGAGTTCCGAGGCAGCGAGCTGCAGAGCCACCGGATCGACTTTGATGACGGTCATGAGCACGCTCCCTGCGATCGACGAACTGGGCTGTCGGTAGGTAGGACGCCGCCGTGCCCGGATCGGTTCCATCGATGCCGGAAAGAATTCAGAGAGACTTCTGTGCCACCGAATCCATCGTCCACAGCGAGCCTCGGCGATGGATCGAGGTGCGCGTCAACGGTGCGACGTCGACCCGCCAGAACGAGCGGACCGGCGCCGCCAGCACCAGCACGACCGCGGCCCTGATCACTGCGGGTGCGGTCACGGCCAGCGTGCGGCCCGGCGTCGAACCGACCTCGTCGAGCCACGTCCGGACGCGAGCGAACAACGCCTCCAGAGATTCACCGCCCGGCGGTGTGAATGCCGGGTCGCCGAGCCAGGCCATCGCGTCGGCGTCGGGCAGATCGGTCATCTCGAGACCGGACCACCGGCCGTACGCGACGTCGGCCAACGCGGGTTCGACGGCGACGTCGCTGCCGAAGATGTCGGCAGTGGATCGGGACCGCAGCTCCGGGCCGGACACCACTCGGTCGGCACGCGGAAAGTCGGTCACCTCGGCCAGTGCGCGCACACCCGCCTCGTCGAGTGGCTCGTCGGCAGGAAAGCGGCCCGAGCGCATCGCATCGGTTCTGGCGTGGCTCACCAACGTCAGGCGGGTCGCTGGGGCAGTCACCGCGTCATTGTGGCATCGGACGATGTTCTTCGAGGACAGTGATTGACACGGAGTCGAACGCGGTGCCACAGTGCGCAGGTAAGACGCGATGTACGCAGGTAATCCGGTGAAAATCCGGAACGGTTGCGCCACTGTGATCGACGTCGGGCAGATGTCCGAATTCGAGAGCCAGAAAACTCGTACATCGCATGGCCGTCCCTTCATCTCCGAAGGGACTACGGGACGCACAATCCCAGGAGGACACCCCCATGGCAATACTTCATGCACCCAGCAACACGACGGAATCGGCGGCCCTCGCCGTCATCGTCGCTGCGACGATACTGCTCGCATTCGTTGTGCTCTACCTCGTCGGATTCGACCAGGGCGCGATCTCGCGCAGTGGCATGTACATGCACGAACTCATGCACGACGGCCGCCACCTGCTGGGCCTGCCATGCCACTGACCGGGACATTCGTTCAGTTGCTGGTGCGAGGTCTGCTCGCCGGTCTCGTCGCGGGACTGCTCGCCGGCGGAGTTGCCTTCGTCATCGGTGAGCCGCACGTCGATTCGGCCATCTCCATCGAAGAAGCAGCAGGCGAGGCACACCACGCCGACTCCGATGCGACTGCTGCGCACTCGCACGGAGACGAGGACGCCCTCGTCAGTCGCGACGGGCAACGCGTCGGACTGTTCCTCGCCACCGGACTCGCCGGACTCGCACTCGGCGCGATCTTCGCATCGGTACTGCACTATGCCCGACGGTTCAGCTCGCTTCCGGGCTCGATCCTCGCGCTCCTCGGAGCCGGGGCCGGATGGCTGGCAATCGAAGCGGTGCCGTTCTTCAAGTATCCGGCAAACCCACCGGCCGTCGGGGACCCGGAGACGATCACCCAGCGCACCTGGCTGTGGTTGGCCTCGGTGATTCTCGGTCTGCTGGCCGTGGGCGTCGCGATCTACGTGGCGAAGGCGGTGGCGTCGCAGTCGTCGGTGGCGGTCCGCGTCGGTGCTCCGACGGTGGCGTTCCTCGTGATCGTCGGTGTGGGTTATGCACTTCTACCGGGTGTGAACGAAGTGGGTTCGGACTTCCCGGCGACCCTGCTGTGGGAATTCCGACTCTCGTCACTGGCCACGCAGGCAACCCTGTGGCTGGCTCTGGGACTGGGATTCGCGTTCCTCACCGACCGCGCAGTGCGACCTGTTCGTCGAGAGGCTGTCTCGGCTTAACCCTGTTTTGCCCGCCCCCCCAGGTTGGGATCAATGCGCCTTTGTTGCAGTCTGACCGACTGAAACCCACATTGATCCCAACCGGGGGTGGCATTACGGGGGTGGGGGCTG
>NZ_JABFAQ010000028.1:0-1418 GCF_017168275.1 Rhodococcus sp. KRD175 | reverse complement strand
GAGATATTGTCAAGACCTGTGGATGAGCGGTTTTCAGGCGGCCTCCTGGGTGCCTGAGGTGGCGTCGGGTTCGACGAGTTTGCCTTTCTCGAAGGTGGCGCCATCACGGACCAGTTTCACCAGATGTGGTGCGTTGACCGCCCGCCATTTCGACTGCGCGGCCTCGATCAGTTTGTAGGCCATCGCGATGCCGGCCGCGCGGGATCCGGGGCCTTTGGTGACTTTGGTCCGTAGCCGCACGGTCGCGAACGTCGACTCGATCGGATTGGTGGTCCGCAGATGAATCCAATGCTCAGCGGGATACCGATAGAACTCCAGGAGCACGTCGGTGTCGTCGACGATCTTGGCCACGGCTTTCGGATACTTGGCACCGTAGGTCTTCTCGAATGCAGCGATGGCTTGACGGGCATGCTGTTCGTCTTCGGCGTTGTAGATTTCCTGCATCGCTTTGATAGCGTTGGGGTGTGCCGATTTCGGCAGTGCCGCAAGCACATTGGCTTGCTTATGAAACCAGCAGCGTTGTTCCCGGCTCTCGGGGAACACCTCGCGGACCCCGGCCCAGAACCCGAGCGCGCCGTCCCCGACCGCCAGGGTCGGGGACGGCATGCCACGGCGTTTACAGCTGCGCAGCAGATCGGCCCACGACTCGGTCGATTCCCGGTAGCCGTCAGCGAGCGCGATCAACTCCTTGCGGCCGTCGGCGCGGACGCCGATCATGACCAACAGACACAGCTTCTCCTGCTCCAGGCGCACCTTGAGGTGGATGCCGTCGACCCACACGTACACATAGTCGGCGGTGATGTCGCGGTCGGCGAAGGCTGCGGCTTCTTTCTGCCACTGGGCAGTGAGTCGGCTGATGGTGGCCGCCGACAACCCAGCGCCGGAACCGAGGAACTGCTCGAGTGCCGGCCCGAAATCGCCGGTGGACAGTCCATGCAGGTACAGCAGCGGCAGGACCGCGGAGATCTCCGGGCTTTTGCGTGCCCACGCCGGCAGAATCTTCGACGAGAACCTCTGCCGCTCACCGGTGTCTGGGTCGACGCGCTTGTCGTTGACCCGCGGTGCCTTCACCGCAACCGCACCCGCAGCGGTCATCACCTCCCGCTCGTTGTGGGAGCCGTTACGCACCACCAGACGGTGCCCGTTCTCATCGACCTGATCGGTGAACTGGTCGATGTAGGCGGCGACCTCGGCGCGCAATGCCGCGGCGAGCATCTGCCGAGCACCGTCTCGGACGATCTGATCGAGGATGGAGCGGTCCTCGCCAGCCGGGTTGGAACCTTCGTTGGAGTTGACTACCGTGAGCACGAGGCGTGCCTTTCCGCCAGCGCTGCAACGCTGACTTGATCAAGTGACTACCAGGATCATATTTACGGGAAGGCACGCCCTCCCTGATCCACAGGTCTTGATCATTCCTC
>NZ_JABFAQ010000027.1:0-519 GCF_017168275.1 Rhodococcus sp. KRD175 | reverse complement strand
AGGCCGCACGACTGGAGTACCGCAAGTCAGGGGTTCGACTGTCCACAGTCCGCCCGACGTTCACCAACACCGAACTCGTCGCCGGAACCGCCGGCGCAAAGGGATTACGCAACGCCGAGCCGGAGGAAATCGCCCGCGCGACAGCAGATCTGATCGAGAATCCACGCCCCTTCGTCCGCGTCACCCGTCTCGCAGGCGCAATGGTCGCGGCGGTGAAATTCGTCCCCCGGCGGCTGGCGACCGGACTGGGTGCGGCCCTGAACACAGATTCGGTGTTCCTCGCGGACGTCGACATGACTGCTCGCCGAACGTATCTCGACAGAATCCAGAACAGCTGAGCATGCCGACACGCGCGCTCGACCAACCACCCGAAAGGCAGCCACAGTGACCCCCACGACTCTGATCGAGAACTATCCCCACCGGATGGGAGGGCACTGCGGGTCAGGTGCAATGCGAGACCTTCTCCAGTGGCACGGTCTGGGATGGGACGGACCACCCGACGAGGGGTTGGTGTTCGCA
>NZ_JABFAQ010000026.1:0-411 GCF_017168275.1 Rhodococcus sp. KRD175 | reverse complement strand
GTTATGTTTACTAAACCCACAAACTGCTTTATGCGGCCCACCATGATCTTTATAAGCCTGTTCATCACCAGTGAAACCCGTTGAAGATAACCATGTTGTTTGTGAAATCTTAGTTTTATCTAAAGCAGAGCGCATCGGTCTTTTCGAGCTATAAGGCAAATCTTGGATTTTTCCTGTCGAAATTGCGTGAATTGATATCATATCATTCTCCTTAACGTTAAGTTAAAGTATATTGTACTATAAAACATTTTTAGAATTGTAAATTCTGATTGATATGTTTAAAAAAATGTTAGAAATAAGGGTATGTTAATTTATATGAGTCATGTAAAATATGAATTAAATAGATTACATAAATATGGGAGGCTACCTTCATGAAAGATGTCAAAGCACTCAAGTTAATGACATTAAATG